>NZ_JBIVZV010000002.1:504663-781110 GCF_044759735.1 Streptomyces sp. NPDC100445
CCCGCCCGGGGGGGGGGTTTGGTTCTGCGCCCGCCGCCCCACCGGCGGGGGGCGGGGGGGGGGGGGGGGGGGGGCCCCCCGGGGCCCCCCCCCCGGGGCGGGGGGGCCCCCGGGGGGGGGGGGCCCCCCGGCACCGTCACTCGGCCGGCTCCCGCTCCGCCACGGCCGCCGTCAACGACTCCACCAGTGCCGTGCGGTCGGCCGCGTGGTCGTGCAGCCACCGCCCCAGCCAGTGGTCCGCGTCCGGCAGCACCAGACGCACGTGGCGCGCACGGACCGACAGCGCCTCCCGCACGGCCCGGGTCGTCTCCGCCGGGATCACCGTGTCGGTACCGGGGACCACCAGGACCGCCCGGCCCTCGTACGCGGCGAGGGCCTCCAGGGCGGCGGAGGTCCGCCAGCTGTCCGGGGTGCGGATGATCTCCGAGAAGCGGCCGTCGCCGTCACCGAACGGCACCTCCCAGGCCTCCGGGGCGTAGACGGCGGGCGCGCACAGGCCGACGGCGGCCACCCGGCGTCCGTAGTGCCGGGTCAGGTCCGCGACCGTCTGGCCGCTCATGCTGAAACCGACCGGGACCAGCGGATCGCCGGCCGGGACATGGGCGTCGAGCACCGCGACGGCCTGCTCGAAGCGCCGGCGCAGGCTCAGCTCCGCGAGCGCGCCCGTGCTGTCGCCGTGCCCGGAGAAGTCGAACGCCAGGGCGCGGAAGCCGTGGGCGGCGAAGTCGGCGACCAGTGGCAGCAGCCGTTCCTTGCTGCCGTTGCCGGCACCGTGCAGCAGGATGACGGTGGCCCGGCCCGCCGGTCCGGCGCTCACGCCGCTGAGCCGTTCGCCGTCGTACGCGTAGCTGAAACCGGTGAGTTCGTCCATGCGGGCCATTCACTCACGCCGGTCCCGAGCCCCGAAAACCGGATGCACCCACCGTTACGCTTTACCTACGCTGGGCGAACGGCAGCGGAGCGGCGAACCTCCGCCCCGACCCGCACTCCGCCCGAAGGAGGTCCGTCATGCGTGGCACCCTCGCGACCGGCACCGCCGTCCTCGTGCTCCTCGGCTGCGGCGACCACCTGTGGTGGCTCGCCGCCGTGGCCCTGCTCTACCTGTACGCGACACACGCGCGCGGCTCGCCCGGGACGGCCCCGCCGGCCGGCCCGGCCACCCCGCCCGACAGCTACCGGGCCTACCGCGAGCGCCGGGACCGCCAGGCCGGATGGGAACGGCGCTACCGCCGCGAACGGCCCGCCGAGGCCCGGCGCCAGGACCGCGAGAAGGACCGCGGGCAGGGCCGGACCTGAGCCGGTGGCCCGGTCACAGACCCGGGGCGCCCCACACCGGGAACCAGCGGCCCAGGTCCGGCTCGATCCGCAGGTCGTCGCCGAGCGTCGCCCGCACCTGGAGCTCCAGCGCGCTGTCCCGCCGCCCGCCGCCACCGGGCAGCGGGGCGAACGGGTAGAACGCGCCGCGCTTGTACAGGTAGACGAGGGCCAGCGCGCGGCCGGAGTCGTCCCTGAAGCCGGCCAGGGAGCACAGCAACTGCGGGCCGAAACCGTTGGCCTCCATGGCCGTGTTCACCGCGTGCAGGTCCCCCACGAGCTGCGGCAGCCCGTCGGGGGACCGGTGCGACACCAGCCAGGAGTAGCCGTACTCGTCCCGGCGCAGCTCCACCGGCGGTCCGGTGCGCTCGTTGTCCGCGTCCAGCAGCGCCCGTACCTCGCGGTGGGTCTGCTCGAAGGCGGCCCCCTCCACGCTGGCGAAGCACACCGCGCCGTCGCCGGTCGCCGTGAAACCGGCCGCCACCTCGAGCGTGACGGCGGCGGACGGCAGCGCGAACAGCCGGTCCAGGTCCGGCGCGACCGGTCTCGTACGGCCCAGCAGGATGTCCAGCAGCCCCACCGCTCAGCCCGTCCGGTCCGGGCGGGCGGGCTCGCCCAGCTCCGCCGAGATCCGGCCGAGCTGCTCCAGCCGCTGCTCCAGGGCCGGGTGGGTGGAGAAGAACCGCTCCAGGCCGCCCTTCCCGCCGGTCGCCGGGGTGAAGTAGAAGGCGTTGAACGCCTGGACCGTGCGCAGGTCCTCGGCCGGGATGCGGGCGATGTCACCGGAGACCTTGGTGAGCGCCGCCGCCAGCGCCGAGGGCCGCCCGGTCAGGAGCGCCGCCGCGCGGTCCGCCGCCAGCTCCCGGTACCGGGACAGCGCCCGGATCAGCAGGAAGCTGATCGCGTACACGGCCAGCGAGACACCCAGTACGGCGGCGAGCACGGCGGCCGTGTTCTGGTCCCGGCGCCCCCCGCCCAGGATCTGCGAGTAGAGGGCGAAGCGCACGACCAGACCGGCGAGCACCCCGAGGAACGACGCGATCGTGATCACGGCGACGTCCTTGTGCCGCACGTGCGACAGCTCGTGCGCCAGCACGCCCTCCAGCTCCGCGGCGTCCAGCCGGCGCAGCAGCCCCGTGGTCACGCAGACCACGGCGTGCTCCGGACTGCGCCCGGTCGCGAACGCGTTCGGCATGTCCATCGCGGACACCGCGACCGCCGGCTTGGACAGGTCGGCCATCGCGCACAGCCGGTCCACCACCGCGTGCAGCTCCGGGTACTCCTCGCGGTCGACGACCCGCCCGCGCATCGCGAACATGGCGATCCGGTCGGAGAACCAGAACTGCGCCACGAACATCGCCCCGATCAGGACGACGACCAGGACCCAGGACCGCAGCAGCACGATCAGCGCGGCGACGAACCCCACGTACACCAGCCCGAGCAGGAACAGCGTCAGACCCATCCGCACGGTCAGGCGCCGGTCGCTCCGGAAACGGCTCTGCATGCTGCATCACCCCGCACTGAGGCACTCGCTCCGCATCCAGTGTGCACCCGCGGTCCCCATGAAGCGGTCGCGAACGGGCCCAGGACCGGCAAAGGGCGCCCGGCCGGCTCCGCCCGGGGGAACGGCCCCCCCGGGCGGTCCCGGGTCAGTAGGAGGAGCGCGCCTGCGCGTAGCCCAGCAGCACGATCACCACGGCCACGCAGCCGAGCACCACGACCGTCGACACCCACGACGAGCGGCGCGGCGCCGGGTCGGGGTCGGCGCGGAAGGGCGCCGGGTCCGGCGGGTTCTCCCGCCAGCGGGCGGCCAGCATCCGGGCCCGCGCGGAGGGCTCCTTGTGCTCGGCCGCGTTCGCCCACCTGTGATCGAACTCGCGCTCCCAGTCGTTCCGTTCCGACATCCCCGTGCACCCTCTCTCGTCCGGCAGAGCCTGGAGGGATGATCCCCCGACAATAGGAAGTCCGGGAAGCGCGAAAGGTTGCCCTTCGGCCACGGACCGGCCGGCCGGGCACACCGCTGCGGACGGCCTCCCCCCGCACCGACGACAGGGCCCCGCCGCTCTCCGTACGGAGAGGAGCGGGGCCCTGTCGGCGCTCGGGGTCGACCGTCACACGTCGAAGTACAGCTCGAACTCGTGCGGGTGCGGGCGGAGCTGGAGGGGGGCGATCTCGTTGGTGCGCTTGAAGTCGATCCACGTCTCGATCAGGTCGGGCGTGAACACGTCGCCCTGGAGGAGGAACTCGTGGTCGGCCTCCAGGCGGTCCAGGACCGCGCCGAGGGAGGTCGGGACCTGGGCCACGTTCGCGTGCTCCTCGGGAGCCAGCTCGTAGAGGTCCTTGTCGATCGGCTCGGCCGGCTCGATCTTGTTCTTGATGCCGTCCAGGCCCGCGAGCAGCAGCGCGGAGAAGGCCAGGTACGGGTTGCCGGAGGAGTCCGGGGCGCGGAACTCGACGCGCTTGGCCTTCGGGTTGGAGCCCGTGATCGGGATACGCATCGCCGCGGAGCGGTTGCGCTGCGAGTACACCAGGTTGATCGGCGCCTCGAAGCCCGGCACCAGGCGGTGGTAGGAGTTCACCGTCGGGTTGGTGAAGGCCAGCAGCGACGGGGCGTGCTTGAGGATGCCGCCGATGTAGTAACGGGCGGTGTCCGACAGGCCCGCGTAACCGGCCTCGTCGTAGAACAGCGGGTCGCCGTTGCTCCACAGGGACTGGTGCACGTGCATGCCCGAGCCGTTGTCACCGAAGATCGGCTTCGGCATGAAGGTCGCGGTCTTGCCGTTGCGCCAGGCGATGTTCTTCACGATGTACTTGAAGAGCTGGAGGTCGTCGGCGGCGGAGAGCAGCGTGTTGAACTTGTAGTTGATCTCCGCCTGGCCGGCGGTGCCCACCTCGTGGTGCTGGCGCTCGACCTTCAGGCCGGACCGCTCGAGCTCCAGGGAGATCTCGGCGCGCAGGTCGGCGAAGTGGTCGACCGGCGGGACCGGGAAGTAACCGCCCTTGTAGCGAACCTTGTACCCGCGGTTGTCCTCCAGCGCACCGGTGTTCCAGGCGCCCGCCTCGGAGTCGATGTGGTAGAAGGACTCGTTCTCGGCGGTCCGGAAGCGCACGGAGTCGAAGACGTAGAACTCCGCCTCGGGACCGAAGTACGCGGTGTCCGCGATACCGGTCGAGGCGAGGTAGGCCTCCGCCTTCTTCGCCACGTTGCGCGGGTCACGGGAGTACTGCTCGCCCGTGATCGGGTCGTGGATGAAGAAGTTGATGTTGAGGGTCTTGTCCCGGCGGAACGGGTCGATCCGCGCGGTGGACAGGTCGGGCCGCAGGGCCATGTCCGACTCGTGGATGGCCTGGAAACCGCGGATCGAGGACCCGTCGAACGCCTGCTCGGCGTCCGGGTCGAACGCCTCGGCGGGCAACGTGAAGTGCTGCATGACGCCCGGCAGGTCGCAGAATCGGACGTCGACGAACTTGACGTCCTCGTCCGCGATGTACTTCTTGGCCTCGTCGGCGTTCTGGAACATCCAGCTCCTCCTACTCCCGACCGTCGGCGCCGGGGTGGTAGATCGTTCGTGCGGCCAGTGCGGTGGCACACGGTGGTCTCGACCCTATGGACGGGTGATTTCTCGGGCGTGACTCGTTTGTTTCGCAGAAGTTAACCAACCTCCTGTCCACCGTAGCGCCGGTCACACCCCTGTGCTGTGCCCGGAACCGGGCACAGTACCGTGGACGGGTGGACAACAGGCAGGTACTCGGATCGTGGCTCTCCGGCCCCCGCGCGGCCATGGAGGACGCGGGCGCCGACCTCGGATACCGCGGCGAGCAACTCGGTCTCCCGGAGGACGGGCCGAACTCGATCGCACGTCCCGGCCGGCGGCTCGGCGCCCTCGCCGTGGACTGGGCCCTGTGCGTGCTGATCGCATACGGCCTGATCACCCACGGCTACGGCCCCGCCACCAGCAACTGGGCACTCGGGGTCTTCTTCGTCCTGAGCGCCCTGACCGTCGGCACGGTCGGCTTCACCCCGGGCAAGCGCCTGTTCGGCATCCGGGTCGTCGCCTTGGAGACCGGCACCGTCAGCCCCGGACGCTCGCTGCTGCGCACGGTCCTGCTCTGCCTCGCGATCCCCGCCCTCGTCTGGGACCGGGACGGCCGCGGCCTCCACGACCGGCTCGCCCGTACGGTCGAAGTCCGCCTCTGACCCCGACCGCCGGCCGTCCCCACCCGCACGCCTCCTGCCTGCCGGGCCGCACGTGACGCGTGGTGCCGACGTCACCCGTCTGCCCGACGCCACCGGCCTGTCGGGCGACATCCGACGCCCCTCACCGCACACCACCCGCTCGCCGGGCACCCGGATGCCCAAGGCCAGCCGCCGGCCCCCGGCGCCCCATTCCCGGACACCACCCGGATGCGGGATGCAGACGGTCTGCCGGGCCGCACCTGACCCGTGGTGCCGAACGCCACCCGTTCGCTCGCTGGCACCCGACGCCGGCCGCCCGACGCCCCCCGCCTGCCCGGCGTCGTCCGGCACCCGGCGCCCGCCGGACACTCTCCGCCTCCCCGGCGGCCCCGGGCACCGGCCCCGGCACTCGCCGCCCGCCCGGCAGCTTCCGCTGCGCGCTTCCCGCCGCCGGGCACCCGGATGCCCAAGGCCACCCGCCTGCCCGGTGGCACCCGTCCCCGGACACCACCCGGACGCTGACTGCCTGCCGGGCCGCACCCGACCCGTGGTGCTGAACGCCACCCATCTGCTCGGCGGCATCCGACGCCGACCGCCCGGCGCCACCGGCCTGTCGGGCGGCCCCGAAGCCCCTCACCGGCCACGATGCGCCTGCCGGGCAAGGTCGCCCGCCAGGCGGCATCCCGGCGTCCGCCGCCGGACACCCGGACACCCACGGCCCCCGCCTGCCCGGTGCCCCCCGGCATCCGTCCCCGGACATCACCGGATGCCGGATGCCTGCCGGGCCGCACGTGACCCGCAGTGCCGGATGCCACCCATTTGCTCGACGGCACCCGACACCGACCGCCCGATGCCACTCGCCTGCCCGACGGCACCCCGTGCGCGGTGTCGGACAGCCCCGCCTCCCGGCGGCACCCGGCACCCGGCACCCGCACCCGGCGTCCGCCGGACACCCCGCCCGGCGGCCCCCGGCCCCCGGCCCCCGGCACCCGCACCCGGCGTCCGCCGGACACCCCGCCCGGCGGCGCCCGGTCCCCGGTGCTCACCGCCCGCCGCCGGACACCCCGCCCGGCGGCGCCCGGTCCTCGGTGCTCACCGCCCGCGGCTGGACACCCCGCCCGGCGGCGCCCGGTCCTCGGTGCTCACCGCCCGCCGCCGAACACCCCGCTCCCTGGCGCCCCCCGCCCGTCCGCCGACGCACCCGGCGCCCCCCGCCCGCCCCCCCCGCGGCAGCCGCAGTTGGGGGTCAGGGCCGGTGCAGGACCTCGGTCAGTGCGCTGCGCAGCTTCGTGTCCGGGTCCGGGGCCGTGCCCGGGGTGCGCCAGGCCACGAATCCGTCCGGGCGTACCAGCACCGCCCCGTCGACCGTGACGCCGTGGGCCGTAGCCCAGTCGCCGTCCTCCATGTCGTACGTGAGCGCGGCGTCCGCGCCGGCGCCGACCCGGTACGCCACGAGCGGCACGCCGTCCGCGGCGGCGCGCAGGGCGGCGGCGTGCCAGGCGGCGCCGGCCGCCGACCCGGCGTCGCACAGCAGCACCGGTGACCGCTCGTAGAGGTCGAGCGTGGAGATCCGCTCACCCGCGCGGCGCAGCCACAGGTGGGGGGCCCGGCTGCCCGGCTCCCCGGTCAGCCGCAGCCCATCGGGCACGACCGGCCGGTCCGGGTCGGCGCCGACGACGGCGCCCTTGGGGTAGCGGTAGCCGAGGACCACGTTGAGGATGCCGCCGCGCTTGCCGCCGCCGATGCCGGGCGCCGGCGCGAAACCGGGGTGGCTGTGCTCGACCGAGCGGGCCGAGGCGCGGGCGCTGGTCGCCAGGGCCACCGGCCGGCGCTCGGTGTCGTACGTCCCCAGCAGCCCGGGCCCGGCCCAGCCGCCGAGCACGGCGGCCAGCTTCCAGGCCAGGTTGTGGGCGTCCTGGATGCCGGTGTTGGAGCCGAACGCGCCGGTCGGGGACATCTCGTGGGCGGAGTCGCCGGCGAGGAACACCCGGTCGGCCGCATACCGTTCGGCCACCCGTTCGGCGGCCCGCCAGGACGCCTTCCCGGTGATCTCGACGTCGAGGTCCGGCGCGCCGACCGCGTGCCGGATGTGCCGCTGGAGCCGCTCCTCGGTGAACTCCTCCAGCGTCTCGCCGTGCTCGGGGTGCCAGGGGGCGTGGAAGACCCAGTTCTCCTTGTTGTCGACGGGCAGCAGCGCCCCGTCGCCCCCCGGGTCGGTGAGGTAGCAGCAGATGAAGCGCCGGTCGCCGACGACGTCGGCGAGCAGCTTCGACCGGAAGGTGACGCTCACGTTGGCGAAGAGGTCGCCGGGGCCCTGCTGCCCGATGCCGAGCCGGCCCCGGACGGGGCTGCGCGGGCCGTCGGCCGCGACCAGGTAGTCCGCGCGGACGGTGTACATCCGGTCGCTGTCACGGTCCCGGACGTACGCCGTCACTCCTTCGGGGTCCTGCGAGAACGACTCCAGCTCGTGGAAGTAGCGCAGGTCGCCGCCGAGCGCGCGGGCCCCCTTCACGAGGACCGGTTCCAGGTCGTTCTGGCTGCACAGGCACCATCCCGTGGGGCTGAACCGCGCGAGCCCGCCGCCCGGGTCGATCTCCTTGAACAGCCACTCCCCGGCGTCGCCGGCCAGGGACGGGGTCTGGAGGATGCCGTGGTTCTCCGCGAGGAGCGAGGCCGCCTCCTTGATGCCGGGCTCGACGCCGGCCCCCCGGAACAGCTCCATCGTCCGCACGTTGTTGCCGCGTCCGCGTGGGTGGACCGAGGTCCCGGAGTGCCGCTCGACGAGCATGTGCCGTACGCCGAGACGGCCCAGGAACAGGGACATGGACAGGCCCACCAGGGAGCCGCCCACGACGAGGACGGGAACCTGGTGATCGGCTTTCTGCTGCATCAAGGCTCCTGAGGCAGGGGTGGGGTGTGGGGCGTGTCGGAGTGTCCATGCCCGGTGCGGGGGGTTCCGCGTGCGCAATCACCCGCGTGGTTCACGCGAGTCGCGCGCATCGGGGGACCGGCACAGGATCAGAAAGCGCTGACGTCGCGTCATCGGCGGCCGGCGTTCGGCTCTGCCCCCCGTGAAGGAGATGTGCGCAGTATGACCACCACGTCGGAAAAGGTTTCGGAACAGCTGACGCGACACGTGTCGAAGCGGGTCTCCCAGTCCGTGTTCGACGGCTCCCGCCTCCGGGTCGTCCTGCTGGTGGACGTACACGACGGCGCCCAGCAGCAGTTCCTGGAGGCCTACGAACAGCTGTGCAACCAGGTGGCGTCCGTGCCCGGGCACGTCAGCGACCAGCTGTGCCAGTCGATCGAGAACCCCTCCCAGTGGCTCATCACCAGCGAGTGGGAGAGCGCCCCGCCGTTCCTCGCCTGGGTCAACAGCGAGGAGCACGTGCGGATGGTGGAGCCGCTGCACAGCTGCGTGCGCGACACCCGCTCGCTGCGCTTCCACGTCGTCCGCGAGACCGGCACCGACACCGCCGCGGCCAGCGCGGCCCAGCGCCGGCTCCAGACGTCCCCGCGGATCGGTGACGGCATCATCCGGCACGCGCTCACCTTCACGGTGAAGCCGGGCAGCGAGTCGCGGGTCGCGAAGATCCTCGCGGACTACGCCTCGCCCGAGGCCCGCGTCGACGAGACCACCCGCCTGATGCGCACCTCCCTGTTCATGCACGGCAACCGGGTCGTGCGGGCCATCGAGGTCCGCGGCGACCTGCTCGCCGCACTGCGCCACGTCGCCCGCCAGCCCGAGGTCCGGGCCGTCGAGGAGGCCATCAACCCGTACCTGGAGCAGGAGCGGGACCTCGACGACCAGGAGTCCGCGCGGGTGTTCTTCACCCGGGCGGCGCTGCCGGCCGTCCACCACGTCAGCGCGGACGAGCTGCCCGAGGGCGAGCGGTACGCGCTGTACTACCCCGCCCGGCCGGGTCTCGGGATGCAGCTGGCCGAGCTGCTCGCCCGGCAGGACGAGGACGCGGCGGAGGACCCGGGCAGCCCGGTCCTGCGCAGCACGATCTTCCAGCGTGACGACGTCGTCGTCCGGCTGATCGACGTGCGCCCCGGCCCGGGCGCCGACGCAGCCCTGCCGCGACGCGCGGCGCAGGCCCCGCTGGACGCCCTGCTGGACGGCGACGCCGTCCGCATGGAACTCATCACCGACCGCCGCTCGCCGGTCGCCTGACTGTCAGGCGCAGCACACCACGGAGGAACGTCGTGATCAAACCCCTTCCGAAGATCGTGGACCTCAGCGAGGTCGAGCACAACACCCGGCGCGGCGGTGACCTGCGCGCCATGCTCACCCCGGCCACGGTGGGCTCCACCAGCGGCTTCATGGGCGTGGCCCTGATCCGGCCCGGCGACCGCATCGGCGAGCACTACCACCCGTACTCCGAGGAGTTCGTGTACGTCGTCTGCGGGGAGCTGGAGGTGGACCTGGACGGCGAGCCGCACCCGCTCCGGCCGGAGCAGGGGCTGATGATCCCCGTCAACATGCGCCACCGGTTCCGCAACGTGGGCGACGTGGAGGCGCGGATGGTCTTCCACCTCGGTCCGCTGGCCCCGCGCCCCAGCCTGGGACACGTCGACACGGAGGAGACGGAGGTCATCGGGGCCGCCGCGGTGGTCACGGAGTCCGCTGCCGCCGGTGCCGCCCGCGGCCGGGACCAGGTCCGGTCATGACCCGGCGCGTGGCGGTCACTGGCATAGGCATCGTCGCCCCGGGCGGCATCGGCGTACCGGCCTTCTGGGACCTGCTCGCCAACGGCCGGACCGCGACGCGGGGCATCACCTTCTTCGACCCCTCGGGACTGCGCTCGCGGATAGCGGCGGAGTGCGACTTCGACCCGGCGGCACACGGCCTGGACGAGGAGCAGGCCGCCCGCGCGGACCGGTACATCCAGTTCGCGCTGGTCGCCGGGGCGGAGGCGGTCCGTGACTCGGGCCTCGACCTGGCCCGGGAGGACCCGTGGCGGGTCGGGGTGTCCTTGGGCACCGCGGTCGGCGGCACCACCCGGCTGGAGCACGACTACGTCCTGGTCAGCAGCCGCGGGGAGCGCTGGGACGTCGACCACCGGCAGGCGGAGCCGTACCTGCACCGGGCGTTCTCGCCCAGCACGGTCGCCTCCGCGGTGGCGGAACGGTTCGGCGCTCAGGGCCCGGTGCAGACCGTCTCCACCGGCTGCACCTCCGGCCTCGACGCGGTCGGGTACGCCTTCCACACCGTCGAGGAGGGCCGGGCGGACATCTGCATAGCGGGTGCCTCGGACTCCCCGATCTCCCCGATCACCATGGCCTGCTTCGACGCGATCAAGGCCACGTCCCCCAACAACGACGACCCCGCCCACGCCTCCCGGCCCTTCGACAACAACCGTGACGGGTTCGTCATGGGCGAGGGCGGCGCGGTGCTCGTCCTGGAGGAGCTGGAACACGCCCGGGCCCGCGGCGCCCACGTGTACTGCGAACTGGGTGGCTACGCCACCTTCGGCAACGCCTACCACATGACCGGGCTGACCAGCGAGGGCCTGGAGATGGCGCGGGCCATCGAACTGGCCCTCGACCACGCCCGGCTGGACCCGACGGCGATCGACTACGTCAACGCCCACGGCTCCGGCACCCGGCAGAACGACCGCCATGAGACGGCGGCCGTGAAGCGGGCGCTCGGCCCGCACGCCTACGACACCCCGATGAGCTCCATCAAGTCGATGGTGGGCCACTCCCTCGGGGCGATCGGGGCCATCGAGGTGGTCGCCTGTGTGCTGGCCCTGGCCGAGCAGGCCGTACCGCCGACCGCCAACTACGACACCCCCGACCCCGAGTGCGACCTGGACTACGTCCCGCGCGTCGCCCGCGAACGGAAGCTCTCCAGCGTCCTGTCCGTGGGCAGCGGGTTCGGGGGTTTCCAGTCCGCCGTGGTCCTGACCCGGACGAGGGAGAGGACACCATGAGCGAACCGCACGGCCGGCGCGCGGCCGTCACCGGCATCGGGGTGGTCGCGCCGAACGGCACCAGCACCGACACCTTCTGGAAGGCCACCCAGGAAGGCATCAGCGTCCTGGACCGGGTCACCCGCGAGGGCTGTGAACACCTTCCGCTGAAGGTGGCCGGCGAGGTCCGCGGCTTCGACCCGGCGGCGACGATCGAGGAGCGCTTCCTCGTCCAGACCGACCGGTTCACGCACTTCGCCATGGCCGCGGCGGACTTCGCCCTGGACGACGCGCGGCTCGGTGAGGCCGACGCCGCCGGGGCGCCGTACTCCATCGGCGTGGTGACGGCGGCCGGCTCCGGCGGCGGCGCGTTCGGCCAGCGCGAACTCCAGCGGCTGTGGAGCAAGGGCAGCCGGTTCGTCGGCCCCTACCAGTCCATCGCCTGGTTCTACGCCGCCAGCACCGGCCAGATCTCCATCCGCCGCAAGTTGAAGGGCCCCTGCTCGGTCGTCGCCTCCGACGAGGCCGGCGGCCTGGACGCCCTGGCGCACGCGGCACGGGCGGTGCGGCGCGGCACCGACGTGATCGTGGCCGGCTCCACCGAGGCGCCGCTCGCGCCGTACTCGGTGGTCTGCCAGCTCGGATACCAGGAGCTGAGCACCGTGGCCGACCCGTCCCGCGCCTACCGCCCCTTCACCGAGGACGCCTGCGGGTTCGTGCCGGCCGAGGGCGGCGCCATGCTCGTGGTGGAGGCGGAGACGGCCGCCCGGGAACGCGGCGCGGACGTCCGCGCCTACCTCGCGGGACACGCGGCGACCTTCACCGGCGCCTCCCGCTGGGCGGAGTCCCGGGAGGGGCTCGCCCAGGCGATCAGGGGCGCGCTCGCCGAGGCGCACTGCGCCCCCGAGGAGGTCGACGTGGTCTTCGCCGACGCCCTCGGGGTACCGGAGGCCGACCGCGCCGAGGCGCTGGCCATCGCCGACGTCCTCGGCGCGCACGGCCGGCGCGTACCCGTCACGGCGCCCAAGACCGGGACCGGCCGCGGCTACTGCGCGGCACCGGTGCTGGACACCGCGGCGGCCGTGCTCGCACTGGAGCACGGCCTGATCCCGCCCACCCCGGGTGTCGTGGCCGTCTGCCACGACCTCGACCTCGTGACCGGCCGCGCCCGCCCCGCCGGGCTGCGTACGGCGCTGGTCCTCAGCCGGGGCCTGATGGGGTCGAACTCGGCGCTCGTCCTGCGCCACGCCGCCGGGTGAGCCGCACACACCAGCTGCCCAGCAGCACAGGAGAAAGGAATCGCCATGAGTGACCGCATCACCGTGGAAGAGCTGTCCGAACTCATGAAGAAGGCCGCCGGAGTCACCGTCTCCGCGGAAGAGCTCCAGCAGCGGTACGACTCCGGCTTCGACGCCCTCGGCGTCGACTCGCTCGGCCTGCTCGGCATCGTCGGCGAGCTGGAGAACCGGCACGGAGCGCCCATGCCGACCGACGCGGAGCGTTCCAGGACGCCCCGCCAGTTCCTCGACCTCGTCAACAGCGCACTGCCCGCGGGAGCCTGACATGACCGGACACACCCAGAACGAGATCACCATCGCCGCCCCCGTCGACCTGGTCTGGGACATGACCAACGACGTCGCGAACTGGCCGCGGCTGTTCAGCGAGTACGCCCGGGCCGACATCCTCTCCCAGGAGGGGAACAAGGTCACCTTCCGCCTCACCATGCACCCCGACGAGAACGGCACGGTGTGGAGCTGGGTCTCGGAGCGAGAGACCGACCGCGATGGGCTGAGCGTCACCGCCCGCCGCATCGAGACCGGCCCCTTCGCCCACATGGACATCCGCTGGGAGTACGAGGAGGTGCCCGAGGGCACGCGGATGGTCTGGACGCAGGACTTCGCCATGAAGCCCGACGCGCCCGTGGACGACGCCTGGATGACCGACAACATCAACAAGAACTCCAAGGTCCAGCTGGAGCTGATCCGGGACCGGATCGAGAAGGCGGCCGCCGGCCACCGGCCCGCCCCGGCCCTGGCCGACTGAGCCGGACGACAGGAGAAGACCGTGCACCAGGCCCTGATCGTCGCCCGCATGGCCCCCGGTTCCGCCTCCGACATCGCCAAGGTGTTCGGGGAGTCCGACCGGGGGGAGCTGCCGCACCTCGTCGGTGTCGTCCGGCGCAGCCTCTTCCAGTTCGGTGACGTGTACATGCATCTCGTCGAGTCCGAGCGGGAACCGGGACCGGCCATCGCCAAGGTCACCTCGCACCCCGAGTTCGTCGAGGTCAGCGAGCGCCTGTCGGCGTACGTCAGCGCGTACGACCCGCAGACCTGGCGGTCCCCGAAGGACGCGATGGCGCGGCGCTTCTACCTCTGGGAGCGCGACGCCGGAGCGTGAGCCACCCCGTCCGGCCACCGGTGCCGGGCCCGCGTCCGACGCGGGCCCGGCACCGGTGTCGCGCGCGGGGCGTCCGCTCACGCGGAGACCGTGCAGTCGAACGCGTGCAGGTAGGGGTTGACGGGCCGGATGTCACCGACGGCCAGGCCCGCGCGCTCCAGCCGCGCGACCATGCTGGTGGTGGTGTGCTTGGCCCCGCCCACGTTGAGCAGCAGCAGCAGGTCCATGGCGGTGCTGAACCGCATCGACGGGGTGTCGTCGACGAGGTTCTCGATGACCACGACCCGGGTGCCGGGGCCGCCCGCCTCCACCACGTTGCGCAGCAGCCGGGTGGTGGACTCGTCGTCCCACTCCAGGATGTTCTTGATGATGTAGACGTCCGCCTCGACCGGGACGGACACGCGGACGTCGCCGGGCACGATCCGCGCCCGATCGGCCAGGTCGCCGCCCTCGCGCAGCCGCGGCACGGCGTTCTCCACCACCCGGGGCAGGTCCAGCAGGTAACCGCGCATCGCCGGGTACTTGTCCAGCAGGCTCGCCACCACGTGGCCCTGCCCGCCGCCGAGGTCCGCGACGGAGGTGGCGCCGGACAGGTCCAGCAGCGCGGCGACGTCGCGCGCCGACTGTTCGCTGGAGGTGGTCATCGCGCGGTTGAAGACGTCCGCCGACTCGGGGGCGTCCTCGTTCAGGTAGACGAAGAACTCCTTGCCGTAGAGGTCCTCGACGACGTTGCGGCCGGAGCGGACCGCCTCGTCCAACCGCGGCCAGGCGTCCCAGGTCCACGGCTCGGTGCACCACAGGGAGATGTAGCGCAGGCTGTTGGGGTCGTCCTCGCGCAGCAGCCGGGACATCTCGGTGTGGGCGAACGTCCCGTCCGGCCGCTCGGCGAAGACGCCGTAGCAGGACAGGGCGCGCAGCAGCCGGCGCAGTGGCTTGGGCTCGGCCCGCACCGCGGTCGCCAGGTGCTCCACCGACTGGGGGACGTCGCCGAGTACGTCGGCGACGCCCAGCCGGGCGGCGGCGCGGACGGCGGCGGCACAGGCCGCCCCGAACACGAGCTCTCGCAGGCGCATCGACGGCGGCGGGGCGGGGGTCGCCCCCTGCCCGGCCGGTGCCGACAGCTCGGGGGATGGTGCGGTCATGTGCCGCCTTCCTTCCTTGTGTGGGTGGGTACTACGGCTGTCCGGTCAGCACAGTCCCGCGGGCTTGGAGGCCCGGCAGGAGTTACCGCTGAAGGTGTTCTTCCGCTTGGCGGGCTCCTGGTTCACCAGGTCGGCCGGGGTGTTGTCCGACAGGTGGTTGCCGGTGATCCGGTTCTGTTCGCTGCCGGCGCCCACGAAGCTCTTGAACAGGACGATGCCGCCCGACAGCGGGGACTTCCCCGAGTGACCGACGACCGTGTTCCCCGTCACCAGCGCCTTCTCGGTGCCGGTCAGCACGATGCCGGTGCCCTTCAGGTAGGGCAGCCGGGCGGTCTTGGGGCAGTACTTGTTGTTCCGCTCCAGCCGGTTGTCGCGCACGGTCAGCGCGCCCGCCCGCGGCTTGTTCTCGTCGCCGACGACGAAGACGCCGGCGCAGTTGGCGGTGAGGTAGTTGCCGGCGACGGTGAGGTTGCGCAGCCGGCGGACGGTGATGCCGATGCGGTTGTCCTCGAGGTGGTTGCCGGCGACCAGCGCGCCCTTGGTGTCGGTGGCGCCCTGCTCGGCCTTCACGTTGTTGGCGAGGAACAGGCCGGCGTCGCCGTTGCCCCGGGCGGTGTTGTCCTCGAAGACACCGCGGGTGGAGTGCTCCTGGGCGATGCCCCACTGCCCGTTGTCGTCGGCGGTCACCCGGCGCACGGTGAGGTGGTCGGTGCCCATGGACCACAGGCCGTTGTGGGCGAAGCCGGTCACCTTCAGCTGGGCGACCGTGACGTCCCGCAGGGCCTTGTCCTTCCACCCGACGACGCAGACGCCGTTGCCGCTGCCGAGGCAGGTGACGGCGGCCTTCGCCGGGGCGGCGGCGGGCTTCGCGGCCGGCCGGAGCACCGTCCGGTCGCCCGCGCCGCGCAGGGTCAGGCCCGGCGTCCGGACGGTGACGCTCTCGCGGTAGGTGCCGGCGCGGACGAGCACGGTGTCGCCGGACCGGGCGGCGTCCACCGCCTTCTGGATCGACTCACCCGGATGCACGACGAGGGTCCGGTGGGCGGCCGACGCCGGGCTGGTGCCGGCGAACGTGCCGAGGAGGGCTGCGGCGCACGCGAGGTACGAGATATGGCGTTTTTTCACACCACGAAGGCTAGGAGCGCATGACCCGATTACCTGGTGGATGCTCCGTTCGGCGGCGTGTTGGCCGGAGACGGGGGAGCGACCCGCCCGGGCGTCCGGGGAACTGCCGTGCGGACTGCTAGCTTCGCCAGCGGTCCGAGGGCCCCGGGCCGTCCCGGGGCGGTGCGGGGCCATGGCTGCGAGCGGAGGCAACGGTGACCGGTACCACGGAAGACCCGCACGGCGCGGCGGCCGAGCCCCTCGGACGCCGGACATTCCTGGCGTCGGCGGCCCTGGCCGCCGCCGCCCAGGTCCCGGCCGCGGACCCGGCGCGGGCCGCCGACCCGGACCCGGCCGGAGGCCCCGGACAGACCGGCGGGCTCCCGGAGTGCGGGCCGCCCGCCCGGCCCGGCTGCCGGTCCGTGGCGGGACTGCTCGCCGTGCCCCGGGCGGACCGCGGCGTCGCCTGGCTGCGGCAGGCCCTGGAGGCGGCCGTGGCACTCGAACTCGCCACGCTCCCGCCGTACCTGTGCGCCTGGTGGTCCGTCCGCGACCGCCGGAGCGAGACCGCCCGGTTGATCCGGCGCGTCATCGGCGACGAGATGTACCACCTGGGCGTGGTCTGCAACCTGCTCGTGGCCGTGGGCGGCCGGCCCCGAATCAGGGAGGCGGCGCCCACCTACCCCGGACCGCTGCCCGGCGGTGTGCGCGGCGGGCTGAAGGTGTACCTGTCCGGGCTCACCCGGACCTTCGTGCACGACGTGATGATGGCGATCGAGGCCCCCGACACACCGCTCGCCCGCACTGACCGCTCGCCCAGCATCGGGGACTTCTACGGCGACCTGGGGAAGGCGTTCCGTGAGGCGGCGCCGGAGCTGTCGGCGCGCGGCCAGCTGTCCAGCCGCATCGGCTCCGACGAGCTGACTCCGGTGAAGACCCTCGACGACGTCGAGCGCTGCCTCGAGATCGTCAAGGAGCAGGGGGAGGGGACCGAGAGTTCCCCCGCCGACTCCTTCCAGGACGACCACCCGGCGCACTACTACGCCTTCGCCGAGATCTACCACGGCCGGCAGCTGCGCCCGGACGCCCGGGGCTGGTCCTTCACCGGCGCGTCCGTGCCCTTCCCCGACGCCCGCCCCATGGCGCGCGTCCCGGCCGGCGGCTGGCCCCACCCGGCGCAGCGGGTCCGGCAGCTCCTGGACCGGTTCGACGACACGTACGCCACCGTGCTGGACAAGCTGGAGGCGGCCTGGTCGGGCGGCGGTCAGAGCGCCATGGGCGCGGCCGTCCACGCCATGCGCGCGATGGAGGAGCCCGCCGTGGAGCTGATGGAGATCACCATCCCGGACGCCCCGGGCAACTACGGCCCCCAGTTCCGCCGCCCCTGAACCGCGCGGGCCCGGCCCGGAACGACGCCGGCCCCGGCGGCCCCTGTCAGGGGCGGCGCGGGGCCGGGCTGTCGTGCGGGTGGCGGACGGGGTGCTCAGCGGCCGCGCGGCCCGCCCTTGGGGAGCTTCATGCCCTTCGGCATCGGGCCCTTGGGCAGGGGCAGTTTGCTCATCGGGTCACCCAGGGCACGCAGCCGGTCGTTGGTGGCCGTGACCTGCGGGCCGGTGAGCACGCGGGGGAGCTTCAGCATGGTCGTGCGGAGCTTCTTCAGCTCGACCTGGCCCTCGCCGGTGCCGACGATCAGGTCGTGCACCGGGGCGTCCGCGACGATGCGGTTCATCTTCTTCTTCTCGGCGGCCAGCAAAACCTTCACCCGGTTGGGGTTGCCCTCGGCGACCAGCACGATGCCGGCCTTGCCGACCGCCCGGTGCACCACGTCCTGGCTGCGGTTCATCGCCACCGCCGGAGTCGTCGTCCAGCCGCGGCCGACGTTGTCCAGCACGGCCGCCGCGGCACCCGGCTGCCCCTCCATCTGGCCGAACGCCGCCCGCTCGGCCCGGCGGCCGAACACGACGGCCGACGCCAGCAGGGCGATCAGCAGACCGAAGACACCCAGGTAGACCGGGTGGCCGATCAGGAAGCCGATCGCGAGGAAGACACCGAGCGTGCCGATGCCGACGGCCGCGAGCACCAGGCCGATCGTCTTGTCGGCCTTGCGGGTCATCTTGTACGTGAGGGCGATCTGCTTCAGTCGCCCGGCATTCGCGGCGTCCGCCGCGGGTTCCTTCCTCGCCATGCCACGAAGTCTACGTGCCCCCGGGAGCGCGGACGACGGCAGTGCCCGGCGGGGCCGCCGGGGGAGCGGCGGTCAGTGACGGGTGGTGGCCTGCTCCAGGAACCGCTGGGCCTCGACCCGGTCCTTGGCGCGGCGGCGGTCCTCCAGGACGGAGGTCCAGGCGTTGCGGCGGGCGGTGCGCTGACCACCGCTCATCAGCAGCGACTCGACGGCCCGCAGGGCGTCGGTGAAGGACGGGATCGCGGTGGCGTGTACCGGAGCGTCCTGCATGGTCGGGGTCCCCCCTGGAAGTGGATGGTGTACGGGGCGTGATACCAGAGTCACTGTTCGGTGTTACCAGGGCGTGTCCGACGGGTCAAACGCCCATGAACCCGAATGCGTCGCCCCGTGAACGCCGACGCGGCCCTGACGGGTGTCCTCATCAGCGAGGACGGTCAGGGCCGCGGCGACTCGGCCACTACCGGCCGGTAAGTGCTTGTGCGTGAATTCACACAGTCTGTCTCGGGACGTCACGCAGCGGGTCTCACACGGCCTGGGCCGCGGTGTACGCGCCGCGCTTCTCCACCGCCATCTGGTAGAGGCGGCCGGCACGGTAGGAGGAGCGCACCAGCGGACCGGACATCACACCGGAGAAGCCGATCTGCTCGGCCTCCTCCTTGAGCTCCACGAACTCGTGCGGCTTCACCCAGCGCTCGACCGGGTGGTGGCGCACGGACGGGCGCAGGTACTGGGTGATGGTGATCAGCTCGCAGCCCGCCTCGTGCAGCTGCCGCAGCGCCTCGCTCACCTCCTCGCGGGTCTCGCCCATGCCGAGGATCAGGTTGGACTTGGTGACCAGGCCGAAGTCGCGCGCCTCGGTGATGACCTTCAGGGACCGCTCGTACCGGAAGCCGGGGCGGATCCGCTTGAAGATCCGGGGGACCGTCTCGACGTTGTGCGCGAAGACCTCGGGCCGGGCGGAGAAGACCTCCGCCAGCTGCTCGGGGACCGCGTTGAAGTCGGGCGCCAGCAGCTCGACCTTGGTCCGGCCGGCCTCCCGGTCCGCCGTCTGCCGGTGGATCTCGCGCACGGTCTCGGCGTACAGCCAGGCGCCGCCGTCCTCCAGGTCGTCGCGGGCGACGCCGGTGATGGTGGCGTAGTTCAGGTCCATGGTGACCACGGACTCGCCGACCCGGCGCGGCTCGTCCCGGTCCAGCGCCTCGGGCTTGCCGGTGTCGATCTGGCAGAAGTCGCAGCGCCGCGTGCACTGGTCGCCGCCGATGAGGAAGGTCGCCTCGCGGTCCTCCCAGCACTCGTAGATGTTCGGGCAGCCGGCTTCCTGGCAGACCGTGTGCAGGCCCTCGCTCTTCACGAGGCTCTGCATCTTGGTGTACTCGGGGCCCATTTTCGCCCGGGTCTTGATCCACTCGGGCTTGCGCTCGATGGGGGTCTGGCTGTTGCGGACCTCCAGGCGCAGCATCTTGCGTCCGTCGGGTGCGACTGCGGACACGACCGGCTCCCTAGCGATTGATTCTTCGGCGTTCCCCAGGGTACGCCCGTTGATTTCATGGCCGGCGCGGACGCCGTCCTCGGGGGCGGGCCGCGCTTACGCGGACGCCCTCTCGATCACCCGTGGCTTGAGGTCCGCGTTCTCCAGGACGTCCCTGAGGTGGCCCTCGACCACCGGCAGGACCTCCTCCACCGTGACCTCCCGGCCCAGCTCGGCGGCGAGCGAGGTGACGCCCGCGTCGCGGATGCCGCACGGGATGATCCGGTCGAACCAGACGTTGTCCGGGTTCACGTTGAACGCGAAGCCGTGCATCGTGACGCCCTTGGCGACGCGGATGCCGATCGCGGCGATCTTGCGGTCCTCGCGCCGCTGGCCGGCGTTGGAGGGGGCGTACTCCGGGCCGTCGAGCCGGGGGTCGAACTCCTCGTCGGCCAGCCGGGGGTCGAGGTCCAGGGTGAGGCCGCCGGGCGCGGGGCGCCGCTCGACCGGGTCGCCGAGCACCCACACGCCGCTGCGGCCCTCCACCCGGGTGGTCTCCAGGCCGAAGTCGGCGCAGGCGCGGATGAGGGCCTCCTCCAGGCGCCGCACGTGCGCGACGACGTCCACCGGGCGGGGCAGCTTCTGGATCGGGTACCCCACCAGCTGGCCCGGGCCGTGCCAGGTGATCTTGCCGCCGCGGTCCACGTCGACGACCGGGGTGCCGTCCAGCGGGCGCTCGCTGTCCGCGGTGCGGCGGCCCGCCGTGTACACCGGGGGGTGTTCCAGGAGGAGGACGGTGTCCGGGACCTCGTCGGCGAACCGGGCCGCGTGCACCCGGCGCTGCTCGTCCCAGGCCTGCTGGTACTCGACGGCATCCGCGCCGAACCCCATACGGACGAACCGCAACTCACTCACGGCAAGCGCCTCCCTCGGTGACCGGTGTGTCAGGCGCGTGAAGCGCCCACGCCACTGTACGTCCGACCGGAGTACGTCAGCCCTGCGGGCGTTCCTCACACGATCGGATGAATGCCCAGCGAAATGTGCGACGGTCCGCTCACTCTCCGCTACATTCGCGCCGTTCGTGAGGCCATAAGGGCTGCTCAAAGGCGCTCCGGGCATATCAGGGCCCGGAAGGCAGGAGACCGCACCGCAGATGACGGACCGACCCGCGCAGCGCACCCCCAACCGCCAGCTCGCCGCGCTCATCGCAGAGGCGGGGTTCTCCAACGCGGGTCTGGCTCGTCGCGTCGACCAGCTCGGCCTGGAGCACGGGCTGGACCTGAGATACGACAAGACCTCGGTCACCCGCTGGCTGCGCGGACAGCAGCCGCGCGGGACCACGCCCGCCCTCATCGCCGAGGTGTTCACCCGCCGGCTCGGGCGCCGGCTCACCGCCCAGGACCTCGGCCTGGACGCGTGCGCGCCGGTCTACGCCGGGCTGGAGTTCGCCGCCGGCCCGGAGGAGGCCGTCGACATCGTCAGCGGGCTGTGGCGCAAGGACTCCGGCAGCCACGCCGAACTGCGCAAGATCGCCTTCACCCCGGCCGGGCTGGTCGTGCCCAGCCGGGACTGGCTCATCGGCAAGCCCGACGACCGGGTGGCCCGCGAACCGGCACCCCGGGTGCCCGCCCAGGGCCGCCCCGGCGCGAGCCGGACGCACCCCCAGCCGCCGCGGCCCGGGGTGCCGGTGCCGCCGCGGGTGCGCGGGGCCGGTGAGCGCGGCCCCGGGCAACGGGTCACCGGCGGCGACATCGGCGCGCTCCGCTCGGTCGGCGAGCTGTTCCGCACCCTCGACGACCGGTTCGGCGGCGGCCACGCCCGGCAGGCCCTGGTGCGCTACCTGGAGCACGAGTGCGAGCCGATGCTGCGCGGCAGCTACGACGAGCAGACCGGCCGCCGGCTGTTCGGCGCCGCCGCCGACCTCACCCGGCTCGCGGGCTGGACGTCGTACGACATCGCCGCGCACGGGCTCGCCCAGCGGTACTTCGTGCAGGCCCTGCGGCTCGCGCAGGCCGCCGGCGACCGGGCGTACGGCTCGTTCGTGCTGGTCACCATGAGCCGTCAGGCCGTCTACCTCAGCCACGGCAGGGAGGCCGTGCAGCTGGCGCGCGTCGCCCAGCAGGGCGTCGGCACGGGCGCCCCTCCGGTCGTGCAGGCGCTGCTGCACGCCGCCGAGGCGCGGGCGCACGGCGTGCTGGGCGAGGTACGGGCGTGCACGGCCGCGCTGGTGCGGGCCGAACGCGCCCTGGACGCGGCCCGGCCCGGGGACGAGGTGCCGTACTGGGCCGCGTTCTTCGACGAGGCCCAGCTCGCCGACGAGTTCGGCCACTGCCACCGCGACCTCCAGCAGTTCCGGGCCGCCGCCCAGCACGCCGAGCGCTCGCTCCAGCTCCGCGCCCCCGCGTACGCCCGCAGCCGCCTGTTCTGCCGCGTCGTCCTCGCCACCGCCCGCCTCGCCCTCGGCGAACTCGACCAGGCCTGCGCGCTCGCCGCGGAGGCCGCGGGCCAGGCGGCCGAGATGCGCTCCGCCCGCGCGGTGGAGTACGTGCGGGACTTCGAGCGCCGCCTGGAGCCCTACCGGGACGCGCCCCCGGTGCGCAGCTACCGGGAGAAGGTGGCCGCCCTCGGCTGAGCGGCACCCCGCCCGGGTCTCACGCCGCCCGCGGCAGCGTCGGCGCCGGGTCGGCCCGGTGCGGGGAGGCGGCCGCGCACAGGTCGGAGAGGATCGCCGCCGCCGCCCGGTGGGCGGAGTGCAGGGCGCCCTGGACGGTGCTGGAGTCCCGGTGGTCGCCGCAGACGTACAGCCCGGCCAGCAGCCGTACCGGCCGGCGCAGGTCGTGCGGCGGGCGCATCACCGGGACCGCCTCCGGCGTGTGGTGCACGGCCAGCGTCTCCCAGCGCCGCGTCGAGGTGCCGTACAGCCGGGCGAGGTGGATGCGGACCGCCGTGTCCACACCCTCCGGCGGAGTGCCCAGCACGGTCGAGGAGATCAGCGTCCGGCCGGCCGGCGCCCGGCTCGGGTCCACGTTGCTGAGCACCGCCGTGTGCGCCACCGGCCCGCCCCGGTCGGCGTCCAGCAGCAGCGAGGTCCCGGTCGCGAACGCCGTCCCGGGGTCGTCGGTGGTGTGGTGGACCACGGTCACCGGGTGGAAGTCCGGCACCCTCAGCCCCGGCAGCAGCTCGGCCGCGGCGCGCGCGTCGGTGGCGAGCAGCACCGCCCGGCAGCGCAGCTCGCCGTGGTCCGCGGTGGTCACCGCGGTGGTGGACACCGAGGTGACCCGTACCCCGGTGTGCACGGTGCCCGGCGGGAGCGCCCGGGCCAGCGACTCGGGCAGCGCCTCCGCGCCGCCCTCGGGCACGCACAGCCGCCCGCCGGCGAAGGCGCGCAGCGCCAGGTCGGCGCACCGGCTGGACGTGGTCAGCTCCGGGTCGCACAGCAGCGCGGCCAGCAGCGGGCGCAGGAAGCCCTCGATGGTGCGCGCCGGTACCCCGCGCCGGGCGAGGGCCAGCGCGGCCGGCAGCTCGGGGCGGGCCAGGATGCGCTCGACGGGCGTGGCCGCGATCCGGCCGAGGGCGGCGCCCAGCCGGGCCTGGTCCACCGCGCCGCCGACCGGCGCGCCGGCCCGGCCGGGCGGGGGCTGTGTGCCCCGAGGAGTGGCGGCGAGGGCGCGCACCACGTGGAGTGCGCCCCGTGCGCCCCGCGCGCTCCCTCCGGCCGCCGGCGCGCCCGCGCGCTGGGCCCGGCCGTCGCGGTGCAGCAGGACACCCGGCGCGAAGCGGCGCACGGCGAGGGCGCCGGGGCCCGGGGTCAGCCGCAGTTCGGGGTAGGACGTGGACAGCAACTGCCCGATGCGGTCGAGGCGGAAGCCGTCGACCTTCTCGGTCGACATGCGGCCGCCGACGTGCGGGGCGGCCTCCAGGACCGCGGTCGTCAGTCCTGCGCTGGTCAGCCGGTGAGCCGCCGAGAGGCCGGCGACCCCGGCCCCCACGACGACGACGTCCACCTGGTACGCGGGCTCAAACACGAGGCCCTCCTGTGGTTGCGCGGCCGGTGGAGACGTCATGCCCCCAACTGGCGCCAGGGATACCGGAGTTCGCGTCGAGGGTAGGGGCCGGGTTCGGTCAGGAGCAGTCGCGCATCAACAGAGCACGGTCGCATAGAGGTCGCATACGGTCACTTTCGTTCGCCGGTGTCACCAACCGGCTCACCCCGCCGCACGGATCGCCTCATCGATGCCCGGGAACGCGAACCGGAACCCCGATTCCAGCAGCCGTCGCGGCACCACCCGCTGACTGCCCAGCACATCCCCCGCCATCTCCCCGAGCGCCGCCCTGAGCGCCGGCGCGGGCACCGCGAACACCGCCGGCCGGCGCAGCACCCGGGACATCGCCGCCGTGATCTCCCGGTTCGTCAGCGGCTCCGGCGCCGTCAGGTTGAACGGCCCGGACAGGCCCTCGGTGTCGATGAGGTGCCGGATCGCGGCCACCTCGTCGTGCAGCGCGATGTACGACCAGTACTGCCGCCCGTCACCGAGCCGCCCCCCGAGCCCCGCCCGGAACAGCGGGAACAACCGCCCCCACGCCCCACCGTCCCGGGCCACCACCAGCCCCGTGCGGGGGAACACCGTCCGCACCCCCGCCGCCCGGGCCGGGGCCGCCGCCTCCTCCCACTCCACGCACAGCCGGGACAGGAACCCGTCGCCCGGCGCGCCGTCCTCGTCCACCACCCGGTCGCCGGTATCGCCGTAGAAGCCGATCGCGCTGCCGTTCACGAACACCCGCGGCGGCTCGGGCAGCGCGGCCACCGCCTCCGCGAGCGCGGCCGTGCCCCCGACCCGGCTGTCCCGCAGCAGCCGCTTGTACTCCGGCGTCCAGCGCCGATCGCCCACCCCGGCCCCCGCCAGGTTGACCACCACGTCACAGCCGGCCAGCCCGGCCGGGTCGACCTGCCGCCGCCCGGGGTCCCAGCGGACCTCGTCCGCGCCCCGGGGCGCCCGGCGCACCAGTCGTACCACCTCGTGCCCGTCCGCGGTCAGGGACCGCACCAGGGCGCTGCCGATGAGGCCGGACGCGCCGGCCACCGCGATGCGTGAACGTTCCATGGCCACCAGCATGACCGCACAGCCGCCGGGAAACCCGGTGGGCGCCCCGGCCGGCCCGCCGTAGGGTGATCGTCATGCCTGAGCTGTCCCTGCGCGCCGCCCGCCCCGAAGACGACGCGGAACTCGGCCGCCTCGACCGGGCCGCCTGGTCCCCGCTGCACGAGGTGGTGCCCGCACCCCAGCCGCCCCACCCGCCGTTCTTCGAGCGCCACGACCCGCGGGACCACCTGGTCGCCGAGGCCGGCGGACACCTCCTCGGCTACATCCGCCTCGTCCGCCCCACCCCGCTCGCCTCCAACGCCCACGTCCTGGCGGTCCAGGGCTTCGTCGTCGCCGAGGAGGCGCGGGGACGGGGCGTCGGGCGCGCCCTGATCCGGGCCGCCGTCACCGAGGCCCGCGCCCGCGGCGCCCGCCGCCTCACCCTGCGCGTGCTCGGGCACAACACCCCGGCCCGCCGGCTCTACGAGTCCGAGGGGTTCGCCGTCGAAGGCGTGCTGCCCGGGGAGTTCCACCTGGACGGCGCGTACGTCGACGACGTCCTCATGGGCCGCCGGCTGTGAGCCGCCGCCCTCAGGAGCCGACCAGCCCGCCCGTGCCGACCGGCGCCGTCGCCGTGGCCGCGCGCCGGGCGTCGGCCGCCACCTCGGTCGCCGTCAGCGCGTAGCCCGTCTCGGCGTCGGAGGTGGAGCGGGCGAAGACCACCCCGAACACCCGGCCGCCCGTCGTCAGCAGCGGGCCGCCGGAGTTGCCCGGCCGGACCGTGGACCGGATCGAGTAGACCTCCCGGGTCACCGTGCGGTCGTTGTGGATGTCCTGCCCGGTCGCCCGCACCCGGTTCGCGACCGTCGCCGCCTGGAGGTCCAGCCCCCCGTCCTGCGGATAGCCGGCCACCACCGCCGAGTCGCCGCGCACGGCACCGCCGCCGAACCGCAGCGCCGGCGCGCGCAGCCCCGGCACGTACAGCACCGCCACGTCCCGGTCCGGGTCGAACAGCACCACCCGCGCCCCGTACGACGGCCCGACCCCGCCGACCCGCACGCCCGGACGGCCGATGCCCGCCACCACGTGCGCGTTGGTCATCACCCGCTCCGGCGCGTACACGAACCCGCTGCCCTCCCGGCCCTCGTTGCCCGCCGAGCCCTCGATCTTCACCGAGCTGCGCCGGGCCGCCTCCGTCGCCGCGGGCGTCACACTGTCACCGGAGGGACGGGCCACCCGGGCCGTCGACTCGTTCTCGAACGGGTTGAACACCTGCGGGAAACCCGCCTCGGTCAGCGCGGACGTCGCCCGCGAGAACCACGCCGGCGTCGTGTCGGGCATCGTCCGCTGTACGGCGTCCAGCAGCGCCGAGTCGCGGATCTGCGTCGTCAGCGTCCGCGCCGGGGCCGCGCCCAGCACGCTCGCCGCCACCCAGGCCACGATCAGCACCGCCACCGCGTTCGCCGCCGCGCCCCCGATCCCGTCCGCCACCCGCAGCGGCCCCCGGTCCAGCTCCCCGCGCAGCCGCAGCGCCAGCCGGCCCGCCAGCTCGTGGCCCACCACCGCCGGCACCAGCACCGTCAGCACCGCGGCCACCGTCGCCGTCGTCGTGCCCCGCTCCACCTGGCCCGTCACCCACGGCAGCACCCACACCCCGGCGGCGGCACCGCCCACGAACCCCGCCAGCGAGACACAGCCGGCCACCAGCCCACGCCGGTAGCCGGACACCGCGTACACGACGATCACCAGCGCGAGCAGCAGGTCGAGCAGGTCCACGGAGCCGCCTTTCTCTCGGACCCCTCCGTACGGCCGGGACGGGCCCGCCGGCCGGCCACCCGTACGTCAGCGCACCCGGCGGCGAAACCGGCTCACGTACGTGAGTACCCCTGAAACGCCCCGGACCCGGGCGAAGGTTCCCCCGGACACCGCATCCGGGCCCCGGGCGGTGGTGTCAGTCCTTGAACCGGTCCCACAGGCGCGGGTACCGCTGCGCGAGCACCCGCTCGTCCTCCAGGTCCACCGGCGTGCCCTCCGGCTCGGCGGGCGCCGGGGCGATGCCCAGGTCGGGCGCGACCGTCCCGGTCAGCTGCTCGTACGCCTCGTCCGCCGCGTAGCCCAGCTCCTCGCCGTCGCCGTCGATCCGCTCGTCGAACTCGCCCAGCAGTCCGGCCAGCGCGTCCGGATCGTGCAGGGCGCCCTCGAAGACCTCCCGGCCCTGCCCGATCAGCCAGCACCGGAAGAAGTCGAACGCGTCGTCGCTGCACCCGTCCAGCAGCACCCAGGCGGCGCCCCACAGGTCCCAGCGGTAGGCGCGGTTGTAGCGGGCCTCGAAGTGCCGGGCGAAGTCCAGGACCAGATCGGGCTCGAGCCGGAGCAACCGGTCCAGGAGCAGGTCGGCCTGCTCCTCGGGGTCGCCCCCGGCCGCCTCGCGGGTGGCGTCGATCAGCTCCCAGAACTCCGTCTCGTCCATCACGCCACCAGCATCGGGCCTCGGCCGGTGGGCCGCACGTGGAGTACCGCGGATCGTTACGGCACCGTACGGCCCGCCGATCCGTCCCACGCCCCCACGCACCGCTCCGCGAGGCCACCGGAGCCGACCGGCACCTCCGCCTTCGTCGCACCGCGTCCGCCGGGCTGCCGGGACCGGTATACACCTCCGCCTCCGGCCGCGCCGGTGCCCACGGCGTACGGCAGCCCGCGCATGCCCCGGGGGGACAGCCATCCGTACGACGACCTCGGCGCGCGGGATCGACCGGGCGACCGCCCGGTCTGCTCCGACCAGTGGGCGGGCCGGTCGAAGCCCGGTACGTACGCGCGACGTCGCCGCCGTGGGCCACCCGCGCGCACGGGTACCGGACACCCGCCTCCAGCACGGGCCGTACGACTCCGGCCGCCGCTTCCCGGCGCCCGCCCCGCGCAGGTGGACCACGTCGATCCGCAGGGCGGCACCGTCCGGGCTGTACCGCAGCGGGGCCAGTGACGGCGCCACCGGCTCCCGGAACCCGGCCGGGCAACGGCGCCGCCGCCACCTTCAGCCGAGCCGTGGAGGCCGTGTGCGCCGGCCCCGATTCCCGCAGCGCCGCCGCCACCCTCGGCCGGGCCGTGCAGGCTAAGTGGGCCGGCACGTTCGCCGCGGCACCCCCGGCACCCCGCTCGGGCCCAGCGCCTCGGCCTCGCCACGCGTCGGCCCTCCGGTCCCGTCCGGTGTTCGCCAGGCGGCCTCCGGCGGGGCCCTAGGTGTCCCGTGCCGCGGTCCGCCGTCGCGTGGTGGCGGAGCCCACCGCTCGCCTCGGCTTCGCCACGCGTAGGCCCGGCGGTCCCGTCCGGTGCTCGCCAGTCGGCCACCGCGGGGGCCTATGGTGCCGGAGCCTGCCGGCACACGGACGCGGCGGACCGGGGGGCGCGGTGGGCGCCCCCGGTCCGCCGCGTCGGCGGTGCCCGGTGTCCTACAGCCCGTACTTCTCCCGGGCCTCCTTGACCGCCGTGGCCTTCACCTCGCCGCGCCGGGCCAGCTGGGCCAGGGCCGCGACGACGATCGAGGGGGCGTCGACGCCGAAGTGGCGACGGGCGGCCTCACGGGTGTCCGACAGGCCGAAGCCGTCGGCGCCCAGCGACGAGTAGTCCTGCTCGACCCACTGCGCGATCTGGTCGGGGACCTGGCGCATGTAGTCGGACACGGCCAGCACCGGGCCCTCGGCGCCCTGGAGCGCCTGGCGGACGAACGGCACCCGCTCCTCGCCGCGCAGCAGCGCCGCGTCGGCCTCCAGCGCGTCCCGGCGCAGCTCGGTCCAGGAGGTCGCCGACCACACGTCGGCGGCGACGCCCCAGTCCTCGGCGAGCATCCGCTGCGCCCGCAGGGCCCAGTGGATCGCCGTACCGGAGCCGAGCAGCTGGAGGCGCGGGGCGTCGGCGGGCACGGCCACGCCCGCGGACTCGGCGGTGTTGAAGCGGTACAGGCCCTTGACGATGCCCTCGTCGATGCCGAGGCCCTGCGGCTTGGCGGGCTGCGGCAGCGGCTCGTTGTAGACCGTCAGGTAGTAGAAGACGTTCTGGTCCTCCTCCGGCCGTGCCTCGCCGTACATCCGGCGCAGACCCTCACGGACGATCACCGCGATCTCGTAGGCGAACGCGGGGTCGTAGCTCAGGGCGGCCGGGTTGGTGGCCGCGATGACGGGGGAGTGCCCGTCGGCGTGCTGGAGGCCCTCGCCCGTCAGGGTGGTGCGGCCGGCCGTCGCGCCGACGAGGAAGCCGCGGCCGAGCTGGTCGCCGAGCTGCCACATCTGGTCGGCGGTGCGCTGCCAGCCGAACATCGAGTAGAAGATGTAGAACGGGATCATCGCCTCGCCGTGCGTCGCGTACGCGGTCGACGCGGCGATGAAGTCGGCCATCGAACCGGCCTCGGTGATCCCCTCGTTGAGGATCTGGCCGTTCTGGGCCTCCTTGTAGTACATCAGCTGGTCGCGGTCGACCGGCTCGTACGTCTGGCCCTTGGGGGAGTAGATGCCCAGGGACGGGAACAGCGACTCCATGCCGAACGTGCGCGCCTCGTCGGGGACGATCGGCACCCAGCGCCGGCCCGTCTCCTTGTCGCGGACCAGGTCCTTGACCAGGCGGACGAAGGCCATGGTGGTGGCCACGTTCTGGGTGCCGGAGCCCTTGTCGAAGGAGGCGAAGGCCTTCTCGGCGGGGGCGGGCAGCGGGGCGAGCGCGTGCGTGCGGCGGGCCGGGGCGGGACCGCCGAGGGCCGCCCGGCGCTCCTGGAGGTAGCGGACCTCGGGGGAGTCGGCGCCCGGGTGGCCGTAGGGGACCACGCCGTCGACGAAGTCGCTGTCCTTGATCGGCAGCTCCAGCAGGTCGCGCATCGCCTTGAACTCGTCCACCGAGAGCTTCTTCATCTGGTGGTTGGCGTTCTTCGACGCGAAGCCCTCGCCGAGGGTGTGGCCCTTGACCGTCTGGGCCAGGATCACGGTCGGCGCGCCCTTGTGCTCGACGGCCGCCTTGTACGCGGCGTACACCTTGCGGGACTCGTGACCACCACGCGAGAGGTGGAAACACTCGAGGATCTTGTCGTCGCTCAGCAGCTTCGCCATCTCCGCCAGCGCCGGGTCGGCGCCGAAGAAGTCCTGGCGGATGTAGGCGGCGTCGCGGGTCTGGTACGTCTGGACCTGCGCGTCCGGCACCTGGCGCAGCCGGCGTACCAGCGCGCCGGTGGTGTCCAGCTGGAACAGCTCGTCCCAGGCGGAGCCCCACAGCGTCTTGACGACGTTCCAGCCGGCGCCGCGGAACTGGGCCTCCAGCTCCTGCACGATCTTGAAGTTGGCGCGGACCGGGCCGTCGAGGCGCTGGAGGTTGCAGTTGATGACGAAGGTGAGGTTGTCCAGCTCCTCGCGGGCGGCGAGCGCGAGGGCCGCCGTCGACTCCGGCTCGTCCATCTCGCCGTCGCCGAGGAACGCCCACACGTGCGAGGCGGAGACGTCCTTGATGCCGCGGTTGGTCAGGTAGCGGTTGAACCGCGCCTGGTAGATCGCGGAGAGCGGGCCGAGGCCCATGGACACCGTGGGGAACTCCCACAGCCAGGGCAGCCGGCGCGGGTGCGGGTACGACGGCAGACCGGCGCCGCCGGCCTCCTGGCGGAAGTTGTCCAGGTGATGCTCGTCCAGCCGGCCGTCGAGGAAGGCCCGGGCGTAGATGCCGGGGGAGGCGTGGCCCTGGATGTACAGCTGGTCGCCGGAGCCGTCGCCCTCCTTGCCCTTGAAGAAGTGGTTGAAGCCGGTCTCGTACAGCCAGGCCGCGGAGGCGAAGGTGGCGATGTGGCCGCCGACGCCGTGCTTCGCGCCGCGGGTCACCATGGCGGCCGCGTTCCAGCGGTTCCAGGCGGTGATCCGCGCCTCCATCTCCGGGTCACCGGGCACGGACGGCTCGGCGGCGGTCGGGATGGTGTTGACGTAGTCGGTCTCGAGGAGCTTCGGCAGCGCGACGCCACCCGCCTCGGCGCGCTCCAGCGTGCGGCGCATCAGGTACGCGGCGCGGTGCGGTCCCGCCTCCCGGGCGACGGCGTCCAGGGAGGCCTGCCATTCGGCGGTCTCCTCCGGGTCGCGGTCCGGGAGCTGGTCGAGCGCGCTCGGCTGGATGGCCTGGGGGTCGGTCATGTCGCCGCCTTCCTCGGTCGAAGGGGGTTCCCTCATCGGTAAGGGTTCGGGGTTGCCCTTGGTCTTTGGCAGGACAGGGCAGCGGGCTCCGGTAGGAGTCCGTCGGCGACTGTAACTCCCTGATCGATGATCGATCAAAGGGTTGAGCGCGAAAACCTCTTGATTTGAAGAAAGTCGGCACGCGGTGCCTTCGGTACTGGCACCCGGTGACGCGTTCGACGGGTGTTTTCGCAGGTGAGCGGCGGAATGCTCGGGTGCGTCAGGGGCGCGGGGCGCAGCCCAGGACGTGCGCCTTCACCAGCTCCGCGATCCGCGGGTCCCGGCGCTTGAACGCCTGCACCAGCTCCTCGTGCTCCTCCGCGTACGACTGCTGGACGGTGCCCAGCCAGCGGATGGACAGCGCCGTGAAGACCTCGATGCCCAGCCCCTCCCACGTGTGCAGCAGCACCGAGTTCCGCGCCGCCCGCACCAGTTCGCGGTGGAAGCCGACCGTGTGACGCACCTGTGCCGTGCCGTCGGCCTCCCGGTCGGCCTCGTACAGGGCCAGCACGTGCGGCTCCAGCGCCGAGCAGTCCTCCGCCAGCCGTTCCACGGCCAGCTCCGCCGCGATGGCCTCCAGGCCCGCCCGGACCGGGTAGCTCTCCTCCAGGTCGGCCGCGGTCAGGTTCCGGACCCGGACGCCCTTGTTCGGCGCCGACTCGATCAGGCGCAGCGACTCCAGCTCGCGCAGGGCCTCCCGGACCGGGGTCTGGCTGACCTCCAGCTCGGTGGCGATCCGGCGCTCCACGATGCGCTCGCCCGGCTGCCAGCGCCCGCTGACGATCCCCTCCACGATGTGCTCGCGGATCTGTTCGCGCAGCGAGTGGACGACGGGCGCGGTCATGAGGGCTCCTTCGGGAGGGCTGACGTGTAGACAATACGGCGGGTTCGCTCCGTGGGCAGGGCGCTCGGGGGTGCTTTGGTGCAGGTGAGACGAGGCGCACACGGTGTGGGTGACGCCGCGCCCCGGGAACGCCGGTGCCCCCGCCCGGATCGTCCCGGGCGGGGGCACCAGCGTGTGGCGGCCGGTCGGCGGCTACAGGCCCAGCTCGACCTCGAACTCGCCCGCCTCCAGGATCGCCTTGACCGCCGTCAGGTAACGGGCCGCGTCGGCGCCGTCGACCAGACGGTGGTCGTAGGAGAGGGTCAGGTAGGTCATGTCGCGGACGCCGATGACCGTGCCCTCCTCGGTCTCGATGACGGCCGGACGCTTGACCGTGGCACCGATGCCGAGGATCGCGACCTGGTTCGGCGGCACGATGATCGTGTCGAACAGCGCGCCGCGCGAACCGGTGTTGGAGATGGTGAAGGTCGCGCCGGACAGCTCGTCCGGGGTGATCTTGTTGGCGCGGACCTTGCCCGCCAGCTCCGCCGTGGCCTTCGCGATGCCGGCGATGTTGAGGTCGCCCGCGTGCTTGATGACCGGGGTCATCAGGCCCTTCTCGGAGTCCACCGCGATACCGACGCTCTCGGTGTCGAAGTAGGTGATCGTGCCCTCGGCCTCGTTGATCCGGGCGTTGATGACCGGGTGGGCCTTCAGCGCCTGGGCCGCCGCCTTGACGAAGAACGGCATCGGGGAGAGCTTGACGCCCTCGCGCGCGGCGAAGGAGTCCTTGGCCAGGGCGCGCAGGCGCATCAGGCGCGTGACGTCGACCTCGACGACCGACGACAGCTGGGCCTGCTCGTGCAGCGCCTTGACCATGTTGTCGCCGATGACCTTGCGGATGCGGGGCATCTTGACGGTCTGGCCGCGCAGCGGGGAGGCCTCCAGGGAGGGGGCCTTCTTCGCGGCGGGCGCGGCGGCGGCCGGGGCCGGGGCCGGGGCGGCCTTCGCGGCCTCGGCGGCGGCGATGACGTCCTGCTTGCGGATACGACCGCCGACGCCGGTGCCCTTGACGCCGGACAGGTCGACGTTGTTCTCCGCGGCGAGCTTGCGCACCAGCGGGGTCACGTACGCGCCCTCGTCGCTCGCCTGGGCGGCGGGCGCCGGGGCGGCCGGAGCGGTGGCCGGGGCCGGCGCGGGGGCCGGAGCCGGAGCGGGCGCCGGGGCGGACGGGACCGGGTCGGGCGCCGGGGTCGTCGTCTGCTGCGGAGCCGGGGCCGTCGGCGCCTGCGGGGCGGGAGCCGGGGCCGGAGCAGGGGCAGGAGCCGGCGCGGGAGCCGGGGCCGGGGCGGGCGCCGGGGCAGGGGCGGCGGCGGGCTCCGCGGCCGGGGCGGCCGGGGCCGGGGCGGCGGCCGGAGCCGCGCCCGGCGCGCCGATGACGGCGAGCTTGGCGCCGACCTCGGCGGTCTCGTCCTCGTTCACCACGATCTCGAGCAGCACGCCGGAGGCGGGCGCCGGGATCTCGGTGTCGACCTTGTCCGTGGAGACCTCGAGCAGCGGCTCGTCGGCCTCGACGGAGTCACCGACCGACTTCAGCCAGCGGGTGACGGTGCCCTCGGTGACGGACTCACCGAGGGCGGGCAGGACCACGTCGGTGCCCTCGGCGGAGGAACCACCGGTGGCGGCCTCGGCCGTCGGGGCCGGGGCGGGGGCGTCCTGCTCCGTGGAGGGAGCGGCCTGGGCCGCGGGGACGGCGGCCTCGGCCTGCGCCGGCTCGGGCTCGGCGGCCGGCTCGGGCTCGGCGGCGGGGGCCGGGGCGGCGGCGGGCGCGCCCGAGCCGTCGTCGATCACGGCCAGCTCGGCGCCGACCTCGACGGTCTCGTCCTCGGCGACCTTGATGGAGGCCAGCACGCCGGCGGCGGGCGAGGGGATCTCGGTGTCGACCTTGTCGGTCGACACCTCGAGCAGCGGCTCGTCGGCCTCGACGCGCTCTCCCTCGGCCTTCAGCCAGCGGGTGACAGTGCCCTCGGTGACGCTCTCACCGAGCGCCGGAAGGGTTACGGAAACCGCCATGGTTTCGGTTGCTCCTAACGAATTGCGGAAGTCTGTGTCGTCGCGCCCGTGACCGAAGGCTCAGTCGTGGGAGTGCAGCGGCTTGCCGGCCAGCGCCAGGTGCGCCTCGCCCATCGCCTCGTTCTGCGTCGGGTGGGCGTGGATGAGCTGGGCGACCTCGGCCGGCAGCGCCTCCCAGTTGTAGATCAGCTGGGCCTCGCCCACCTGCTCACCCATGCGGTCGCCGACCATGTGGACGCCGACCACGGCACCGTCCTTCACCTGGACGAGCTTGATCTCGCCCGAGGTGTTCAGGATCTTGCTCTTGCCGTTGCCCGCCAGGTTGTACTTCAGAGCGACGACCTTGTCCGCGCCGTAGATCTCCTTGGCCTTGGCCTCGGTGATACCCACGGAGGCGACCTCCGGGTGGCAGTACGTCACCCGCGGCACGCCGTCGTAGTCGATCGGGACGGTCTTGAGACCGGCCAGACGCTCCGCCACCAGGATGCCCTCGGCGAAGCCGACGTGCGCGAGCTGGAGCGTCGGGACCAGGTCACCGACGGCGGAGATGGTCGGGACGTTGGTCCGCATGTACTCGTCGACGAGGACGTAACCGCGGTCCATGGCGACCCCGGCCTCCTCGTAGCCCAGGTTCTGGGAGACCGGGCCGCGGCCGACGGCGACGAGGAGGACCTCGGCCTCGAACTCCTTGCCGTCCGCCAGGGTGACCTTCACGCCGTCCTGGGTGTACTCGGACTTCTCGAAGAAGGTGCCCAGGTTGAACTTGATGCCGCGCTTGCGGAAGGCGCGCTCCAGCAGCTTCGAGGAGTTCTCGTCCTCGACCGGCACGAGGTGCTTCAGGCCCTCGATGACGGTGACGTCCGCGCCGAAGGACTTCCACGCCGAGGCGAACTCGACGCCGATGACGCCGCCGCCCAGGATGATCGCGGACTTGGGCACGCGGTCCAGGACGAGGGCGTGGTCGGAGGAGATGACCCGGTCGCCGTCGATCTCCAGGCCCGGCAGCGACTTCGGCACGGAGCCGGTCGCCAGCAGGACGTGGCGGCCCTGGACCCGCCGGCCGTCGACGTCGACGGAGGTGGGGGAGGACAGTCGGCCCTCGCCCTCGATGTACGTCACCTTGCGGGACGCGATCAGACCCTGGAGGCCCTTGTACAGACCGGCGACGACACCGTCCTTGTACTTGTGGACGGCCGGGACGTCGATGCCCTCGAAGGTGGCCTTGACACCGAACTGCTCGCTCTCGCGGGCCTGGTCGGCGATCTCGCCCGCGTGCAGCAGGGCCTTGGTGGGGATGCAGCCCCGGTGCAGGCAGGTGCCGCCGACCTTGTCCTTCTCGATCAGAGCGACGTCCAGGCCCAGCTGCGCCCCGCGCAGGGCCGCGGCGTAACCACCGCTGCCACCGCCGAGGATCACTAGGTCGAAAACGGTGCTGGCGTCGTTCGCCACGTCACGTCCTCCATGCATGTGTGCCGCGCGCCGGGCACCCTGTCCATCGGTGAGGTGACCGGCCGGTCGGCTGGTGTCCGGCCGCTTGATGCTTCGGCCCTTCGGTGGGGGCCCTGTCCTGCCGGGCTCCATCTTTGCACTTGTTCGAGGCGGACGAGACGCCGGGCCGCGGTGTGACGCACCGCACGCCCCGGCGGAGGCGCGGGCACGCCGAAGGGGCGCGGGGAACAGTACGGACGGCTCCCCGCGCCCCGGGTGCCCGGCGGATCACGCCGGGCGGCCGGGCGGGGATCAGCCCAGCTCGCCCGCGGCCGTCAGCTCGGCCAGCCGCACCAGCGTCCGCACGGCCGTACCCGTACCGCCCTTGGGCGTGTAGCCGAACGGCCCGCCCTCGTTGAACGCGGGACCGGCGATGTCCAGGTGCGCCCAGGCGATGCCCTCGCCCACGAACTCGCGCAGGAACAGGCCGGCCACCAGCCCGCCGCCCCAGCGCTCGCCCATGTTCGCGATGTCGGCCACGGGCGAGTCCATGCCCTTGCGCAGGTGCTCCGGCAGCGGCATCGGCCAGGCCGGCTCGCCGACCTCCTCGGCCGCCTCGTGCACGGCGGAGCGGAACGCCTCGTCGTTGGCCATGACACCGAACGTCCGGCTGCCGAGCGCCAGCATCATGGCGCCGGTCAGCGTGGCGACGTCCACGATCGCGTCCGGGTTCTCCTGCGAGGCCGCCCACAGCGCGTCGGCGAGGACGAGACGGCCCTCGGCGTCGGTGTTGAGGACCTCGACGGTCTTGCCGCTGAACATGCGCAGCACGTCGCCCGGGCGGACGGCGGAACCCGAGGGCATGTTCTCGGCCAGCGCCAGCCAGCCCGTGACGTTGACCGCCAGGCCCAGGCGGGCGGCGGCGACGACCGCGGCGAACACGGCGGCGGCGCCCGCCATGTCGCACTTCATCGTCTCGTTGTGCCCGGCCGGCTTCAGCGAGATGCCGCCCGAGTCGTAGGTGATGCCCTTGCCGACGAAGGCCAGGTGCTTCTCCGCCTCCGGGTGGGTGTACGACAGCTTCACCAGGCGCGGGGTCGCGGCCGAGCCGCCGCCGACGCCGAGGATGCCGCCGTAACCGCCCTTGACCAGGGCCTTCTCGTCGAGCACCTGGATCTTGACGCCGTGCTCCTTGGCCGCGGCCTGCGCGATACCGGCGAAGTCGGCGGGGGTGAGGTCGTTGGGCGGGGTGTTGACGAGGTCGCGGGCCCGGTTCAGCTCCTCGCAGATCGCGACCGCGCGGGCGAGCGCGCCCTTGTGGGCGGCGTCGCGCGGCTTGCCGCCGAGCAGCGTGGCCTCGGCCAGCGGCGCCTTGCCGTTCTTGGCCTTCGGGTCCTCGGTGCCGCCCTTGTAGACGTCGAAGGAGTAGGCGCCGAGCAGCACGCCCTCGCCGATGGCCTCGACGGCGCCGGGGCCGTCGACGGGCAGCGCGAACGCGGCCTTGCGCACCCCGGTGAGTGCCCGGGCGGCCACGCCGGCGGCCCTGCGCAGCGCCTCGGCGTCGTAGCCGGCGTCCTCGGCGTCGGCGTCCCCGGCGGGCTCGGCGCCCAGGCCCACCGCCACCACGAGCGGGGCCCGGAAACCGGCCGGGGAGGGCAGCTTCGTCAGCTCGCCCTCGGCACCCGAGGCGCCGAGGGTCTCCAGGAGGCCGGCCAGCTTTCCGTCGTACGCCTCGTTCACGGCCTCGGCGCCCGGCGCGACGACGGGCCCCTGGGCGCCCTTGGCGACACCGATCACGATCGCGTCGGCCCGCAGGCCGGGCGCCGCGGCGGTGCTGAGAGTCAGAGCAGTCACGGTGGTGAGATCTCGCTTCCGATGTGAAGTTGCGGTGGCCGAAGTGGGGTGGGTCGACCGGGCCCGAGAGCCGACCCTAGGTCCAGGCCTGGGGACAGGTGGCACCGGGGCCTTCAGCCTGTCGGCGAACACCCGGGACGAGACTACGCGCGTACCCGTGCCCGCTCATTCCTTCGAATCTTCACCCACGCGTGGCGACATGGCCACTTCCGGCCTCACGCACACGTGATCTGAGCCACACTCGACAGGCCCCGGCGGGTGACGACCCCCGGTCCGCACGATTGCCACTGATCCGCCCCGGGCTCACCGCGGCGGATCCTCTGGGGGGAGGAACCTGTCATGTCCCACCGCGCGCACCGCCGCAGAGCGGCCGGCGTCACCGTCACGGCCGCGGGTCTGCTCACACTCGGGCTCGCCGCACCGGGCGCCTCGGCCGCGGTCGAGCCACGCGTCGACCTCCGGGTCCTGGTCGTCGACGACGGCGCCGGTCCGGCCGGCGCGATCACCGCCCAGCTACGGAGCGAAGGCGTCCCGTACACCGTGCTCGACCTGGCCGACTCCGGGCGCCCCACGATCACCGGCGCCTTCCTGAGCGACACCGTCGGCGGCCGGCCCCGCGCCAGGTTCCAGGGCGTGGTCCTGCCGAACGAGGCCCCGTTCGGCGCGGACTCCGCCGAACGGACGGCCCTGGAGGCGTACGAGAAGACGTACGGCATCCCGCAGGTCGACGCCTACACCTGGGCCCACCCCGAGGTCGGGCTCGACTACGCCGACCAGAACGGGTACGTCGGCCCCCTGGACGGCCGCACCGCCACCGTCACCGCGGCCGGCCGGACGGGCCCCTTCGGCTACCTGAAGGGCGCGTTCTCCTTCGAGGACAACTCCCCCTCGGCGGACGAGAGCTACGGCTTCGTCGCTCAGCCCCGCACCGGCTTCACCTCTTATGTCGACGCCCCCGTGCCCGGCGGCTCCGGCACCGGCACCCTGCTCGGCGAGTACGCGCACGACGGCCGCCGGGAACTGGTCGTCACCTTCGCCTACAACCAGTACCAGCAGCAGTTCCGGGTGCTGGCCCGCGGCATGGTCGAGTGGCTCACCCAGGGCGTCCACCTCGGCCAGGCCCGCAACTACTTCGCCGTCCACGTCGACGACGTCCTCGCGCCCGACGCCCGCTGGGACACCGCGCGCAACTGCACGCCCGGCGACATCGACTGCGCGGGCGGCGGCGAGGACGACGGGACACCGATCCGGATGACCGCGGCCGACGCGCAGTACGCGGCCCAGTGGGAGCGCAGCCACGGCTTCACCCTGGACCTGGCGTTCAACGCGGGCGCCGGCGAGGAGTGGAGGACCGCGAACGGCGGCACCGACCCGCTGGCCGACCAGCTGCTGAAGGACCGGGCCGCCTACCGCTGGATCAACCACACCTACACCCACCTCTTCCTCGGCTGCGTCCAGGACACCTCGGCCGTGCCCTGGAGCTGCGCGAAGAACGCCGACGGCACGACCAGATGGGTGAGCCGCTCCGACATCTCCGGCGAGATCTCCGACAACGCCGACTGGGCCCTCCTGCACGGCCTCTCCCTCGACCGGAGCGAGCTGATCACCGGTGAGCACTCCGGCCTGAAGACCCTGCCGCAGCAGCCCCAGGACAACCCCGGCCTGGGGCCCGCGCTGGCCGCCACCGGGGTGAAGTGGACCGCCTCCGACAACTCCCGCGAGTCCGCCCAAAGGGCCGTGGGCAGCAGCGCGCTCACCGTGCCCCGCTACCCGATGAACGTCTACTACAACGCCGGCACCAAGGCCGAGATGGCCGACGAGTACAACTGGATCTACACCGCCAAGGCCGACGGCGGCAGCGGCGTCTGCACGGACAACCCGACCTCCACCTGCCTGTCCGAGCCGCTGGACACCGCCACCGGCTTCACCGACCACATCGTGCCGGCCGAGGCGCACACCGACCTCGGCCACGTGCTGAGCAACGACCCCCGCCCGCACTACGCCCACCAGTCCAACCTGGCCGAGGACCGCGTCCTCTATCCGGTGCTGGACCGCGTCCTCGCCGACTACCAGGCACTCTTCGCCGACAACACCCCCGTCGTGAACCTCCGCCAGAGCGCGATCGGCGCCGAACTCCAGAACCGGGCCAGGTGGCAGACCGCCCTCGACGCCGGGAAGGTCACCGCCTACCGCGTCGGGAACACCGTGACGGTCACCGCCCCGTCGGGGACGAAGGTCCCGGTGACGGCACCCGAGGGCACCAAGCAGCAGTTCGTGCTCTCCTCCAGCGCCTTCGGGACGTCGTACGCGGGCGCGCGCTCGGCGTGGGGGACGCCGGGCGCCCTCCAGACGGCGATCACGTTGAAGCTGCCGTAGGACGGGCCCGGCACGGTCGGTCGTCGCCGGGCGGGTGGGCGGCGGCTACCGGCCGAGGCACGACACGACGAGCGCCGCCGTCGCCGCCGTCTCGGCGAGCGCGCCGAACACGTCCCCCGTCACCCCGCCGAACCGGCGGACGCAGTGGCGCGACAGGGGCTCGGCGGCGGCGACGGCGACGGCCACGGCGAGAGCGGCGCGCACCCCGTCGTACCCGCCGAGGCAGGCCCCCGCCGCGCCGGCCGCCGCCACCACCGAGGCCGCCGCGGCCAGCGCCGCGCCCCCCGGCACCACCGCCGCCACCGCCGCGCCCAGCCCCTCCGGGCGGGCGGCCGGCACCCCGGCGCGCGCGGCCAGGGTGAGCGCGAGGCGGGCCGCGGTCGCCGAGACGACGGCCGCCAGCGCGCCCCGCGCCCAGGAACCGGCGTACAGCTGGGCCAGCGCGGCCACCTGGGCCAGCACCACCAGGACCAGGGTGAGCACCCCGAACGGCCCGATGTCCGACTGCTTCATGATCCTCAGCGCGTCCTCGGCGGGCTTGCCGCTGCCCAGCCCGTCGGCGGTGTCGGCGAGCCCGTCGAGGTGCAGCCCGCGGGTCAGCGCGGCCGGTACGGCGACCGAGGCGACGGCGGCGAGCAGCGGTCCCGCGCCGAGCAGGAGCAGCAGCAGGCCGAGCCCGGCCGCGCAGCCGCCGACGACGAGACCGGCCACCGGGGCGCACAGCATGCCCGCGCGGGCGGCCCCCCGGTCCCACCGGCGTACCCGGACGGGCAGCACGGTGAGGGTGCCGAAGGCGAAACGGAGACCGTCGAGAGGGGAGGACGTGAGCACCGGCGCAGATTACCGGGCGCCCGCACGGCCGCCTGCCGCCCCCGGGCGCACCGGGTCGCACGGGGCCGGTCCGCCATATCCGGGTAATCTGCGCCTATGGGGCACTGGTGGGTGCGGAACATCGTCGAGCCGGGCAAGCTGCCCCTGCTCCTCGCCCTCGCGGCCTTCGTGCTGACCTTCGTGGTGACCCGCGTCATCACCCGGCTGATCCGGGCCGGCCGGGGCCCGTTCGGCAACGTCAAGGCGGGCGGCCTGCACATCCACCACGTCGTCCCCGGCGTCGTCCTCACCGTCGTCGGCGGCTTCGGCGCGGTGGCCAGCGACCGGCACGGCGCCGGCGGGGCCGTCGCGGCCGTCCTGTTCGGCATCGGCGCGGGCCTGGTCCTGGACGAGTTCGCGCTGATCCTGCACCTGGACGACGTCTACTGGACCGAGGACGGCCGCAAGAGCGTCGAGGTCGTCGTGCTCACCGCCGCCCTCGTCGGCCTGCTGCTGGCCGGGTTCTCGCCGTTCGGCGTCAACGACCTCACCCAGCAGGAGCTGACCGACCGCGGCAGCGCCATCGCCACCCTCGCCGGGAACTTCCTCTTCTCGCTCGTCGCCCTGGGCAAGGGCAAGACCCGCACCGCGATCTTCGGCACGGTCGTGCCGCTGGTGGCGCTCGTCGGCGCCGTCCGGCTGGCCCGCCCCGGCTCCGCGTGGGCCCGCCGCTTCTACGGCGGCCGGCCCCGCGCCCGCGCCCGGGCCGCCCTGCGCGCCTACCGCCACGACCGCCGCTGGGCCCGGCCGCGCCGTGCCGTTCAGGACTGGATCGGCGGCAAGCCCGACCCCCGGCCGGCGCGCCTGTCCGGCCGCCGGTGACCGGGGGCCCCGGTCGGCACGCGGACCTGCCGGTGGCGCGCCGCCACCAGCAGGCACAGCACCCCCACCGCCATCAGCGCGGCCAGGTGCTCCTTGCCCGCCAGGTTCTCCTTCACCAGCACCTCGACGACCATCGCCAGGGTCACCGCCCCCGCCGTCCCGTAGGCGCCGTACCGCCAGCTCACGAACACCGCCAGCCCCACGACCGCCGCCGACGGGCCGGTGTCCACCACCTGCGCGTCGGTCCACGGCAGCCCGAACGGGGCGTGCGCGCCCAGCGTGATGCCGACGCGCGCGTACAGGGTCCCGGCCAGCGTGGCGGCGTACGCGATGACCAGCGTCCGCCACCAGCCCAGGCAGAGCTCCGCGACCCCGAACACCAGCAGCAGCTGCGCCAGCGCGCCCCACACCGGCAGGTCGAGCGCGGGCACGAACAGCGACAGGGGCGTGCGCAGCAGGGCCGCCCACAGCGGGTCCTCCGCCCGGACGGCACCCAGGGCCTGTACCGGCCGGTACCCCCAGGGCTGGTTCTGCACGTACTGGAGGAACGCCGTCAGGAACACCGCCCCCACCGTCATCGGCAGTGCCACCGGTCCCCGCTGCCGCAGCGGGGTGCTCACGGCGCCGTACAGGGGTCCCCACTCGGCGCGGGCCCAGCGGGCGGGCGTCCTCATCACACGTTCCTCACCGGTGCGTCTCCAGGTGCCTGCGGTGCAGCCACTTCGGCAGTCCCGGCGCCTCCAGGAAACCCTCCGCGCGGGCCGAGGCGAGGCCGATGCGCGGCAGGTCCGCGCTCTTCTCGAAGAGCAGGAACCGCGGCTCCCAGATGGGCCGGTACTTGGCGTTGGCGCGGTACAGCGACTCGATCTGCCACCAGCGGGAGAAGAAGCTGAGCAGCGACCGCCACAGCCTGAGCACCGGTCCGGCTCCCAGGCGCGCGCCACGTTCGAAGACCGACCGGAACATGGCGAAGTTGAGTGAGACCTGCGTGATCCCGATCTCGCGGGCCCCCCGCAGCAGCTCGATGACCATGAACTCCATCAGCCCGTTGTCGGAGTCGCGGTCCCGCCGCATGAGGTCCAGGGAGAGCCCGTTCGGCCCCCACGGCACGAAGGAGAGCAGCGCCCGCAGCCGGCCCTGCGCGTCCGTGCACTCCAGCATCACGCACCGGCCGTCCTCCGGGTCCGCGAGCCGGCCCAGCGCCATGCTGAATCCGCGCTCGGTCGCCCCGTCCCGCCAGTCGTCGGCGCGTTCCACCAGGTACGCCATCTCGTCCGCCGGGATGTCCTCGTGTCGCCGGACCCGCACCCGGTACCCGGCCCGCCGCACCCGGTTGTACGCCTGCCGGACGGTGCGCATCGCCCGGCCCTCCAGGGTGAAGTCGGCGACCTCCACGATCGCCTCGTCGCCCAGCTCCAGGGCGTCCAGGCCGTGCCGCGCGTAGACGGTGCCGGCCTCCTCGCCCGCCCCCATCACCGCCGGGATCCACCCGTGCGCCCGGGCCTCCGCCAGCCACGGCACGATCGCCCCGGGCCACGCCTCCGGGTCGCCGATCGGGTCGCCCGAGGCCAGGCTCACCCCGCCGACCACGCGGTAGGCGACGGCGGCCTTCCCGGTCGGCGACCACACCACGCTCTTCTCCCGGCGCAGCGCGAAGTAGCCGAGGGAGTCACGCTCGCCGTGCCGCTCCAGCAGGGCCCGCAGCCGCTTCTCGTCGTCCTCGGTGAGCGGGTCGACGGCCCGCCGGGACCGGAAGGCGGCGTAGAACACGGCGAGGACCAGGGCGGTGCTGAGGACGTTGATCGTGACGTTGGTCCAGTTGGGCGGGTCGATCCCCGGGAAGCGGGATTCCTGGGCGGCGACCGACACCAGGCGCAGGGTGCCGTAGTGCCAGCGCTCCCAGAACGTCGAACGGGCCGCGTCCGGCGCCTGATTGGTGACCGTCACCAGCAGCCCGGCCAGCAGGCTCGCGGCGAGTCCCCCGACCACGCCCACCGTGGCGGCGAGCCGGGGGTTGGACCGGTCGCCCTTGGCGTAGAACTCCCGGCGGCCGGCGAGCAGCGCGCCGACGAAGGCGGCCGTCAGCGCGAGGGAGACCCAGTTCTGCGGGTAGCGCCGGATGTCCGGGAACGCCATGGCGAACGCGAACAGGGCCAGGAAGAGGCCGCTCAGCACCAGGTTCAGGATCCACGCCGCCCGCTTCCTGCGCCGCATGGTGATCGCCAGGAAGGCGGTGAACACCCCGGAGGCGAAGCCGGCCGTCAGCAGGTACGGCGTGAAGAAGTCGTCCTGGTTGTGCCGGCGCACGTCCTGGCCGAGCGAGACCCACGTCCCGCTGAGGAAGTTGATGAACGCGACCGTCCGCAGGTACCAGACGGCGAACGCGGCGGACCTCCGGGACACCCCGGCGGACCACCGCGGCCGTCCGTCCGTCCGCTCCGTCTCGGCACGCTGCTCCACGGCAATTCGGGCATCTCCCATGGTGCAGGATCATATGGGCGGGACCCCGGCGAACCAGAGCCATTCCGTCCGGCCCTCACCATCCACCCGGCTTTTCCTCGCGACACCACCCCATCGAGCACCCGACGAGGCGGCGGGTCCCGCCCGGTACGGCAGGTCACTCCGGGGCGGCCGCGGGGGCCGCCTCCTCGGGGACTTCCGGGTTCTCCGGGCGGTCCGCCTGTTCCGCCTGTTCCGGGTGTTCCGGGTGCTCCGGGTGCTCCGGGAGTTCGGCGGAGAGGGCGGCCGCGCTGCGGACCAGGGGCAGGGCCAGCAGCGCGCCCACGCCCTCGCCGACCTTCACGCCCTGCTCCAGCAGCGGTTCCAGGGCCATCCGGTCCAGCGCCTTGGCCTGCCCGGGCTCCCCGCTGTCGTGTCCGGCCAGCCACCAGTCCGGCGCCCGGAAGGCCACCCGTTGCGCGACCAGCGCGCACGCCGCGGCCACCACACCGTCCAGGATCACCGGCAGCTTGCGCACCGCGCACTCCAGCAGGAACCCGGTCATCGCCGCGAGGTCCGCCCCGCCCACGGCCGCCAGCAGCCGGGTCTGGTCGCCGAGGACCGGCCGCGCCCGCCGCAGTGCGTCCCGGACCGCCGCGCACTTGCGCATCCACGCCAGGTCGTCGATGGCGAGCCCGCCCCGCCCGGTGACCACCGACGCGTCGGTGCCGCACAGCGCGGCGACGAGCACCGCGGCGGCCGTCGTCCCGCCCACGCTGACGTCGCCCAGCACCACGAGGTCGGTGCCCGAGTCGGCCTCCTCGTCGGCGATCGCGACCCCCGCGCGCAGGGCCGCCTCGGTCTCGTCCTCGGTCAGCGCGTCCTCGACGTCGATACGGCCGCTGCCCCGCCGCACCCGGTGCCGTACCACGTCCTGCGGCAGGGTCCCCGGGTCGCAGTCGAGGGCCATGTCCACGACCCGGACGGACACCTCCAGCCGGCGGGCGAGCACCGCGACCGGGCTGGTGCCCTCCAGCACGCCCCGCACCAGCCGCTCCGCCCCGCCCGCGGGCCGCGCCGAGACGCCCTGCCCGGCGATGCCGTGGTCGCCGGCGAAGAGCACCACCCGCGGCCGTTCGACCTGCCGCACCGGTACGGCACCCTGGGCGGCGGCCAGCCACTCGCCCAGCTCGTCCAGGCGGCCCAGGGCCCCGGGCGGCACGCTCTGACGCTCCCGCCGGGCCTCGGCGTCACGGCGCACGCCCCCGTCCGGGCGCTCGATCAGATCGGTGAAGTCGTCCAGATTAAGCCTGCTCATTCGCCGAACAGTACAGCCGGCGCGCGAACCCCGAGGCGCCACAGGGCCACCACACACCCACGACGTCATTGCACCTCACGGCGGTATCCCATACGTTCCGGTTTGCCCGGAATGTCCCACAGGGAGCCGCCCATGCCGACCTCGCCCCTCGTCCCCCGGACCGCCACTCCCATCGACCCCTTCCAGGAGCCGCGCCGCGAGGACTGCCCCTGGTGCGGCTCCCGGCGCCTGCGCACCCGGCTGCGCGCCCCCGACCCGCTGCGGCACCGGCCGGGCACGTTCGCCCTGGACCGGTGCCGGGACTGCGGGCACGGGTTCCAGAACCCCCGGCTCAGCGCGGAGGGGCTCGCCTTCTTCCACCGGGACTTCTACGAGCGGCAGCTGGAACTGCTCACCGAACGCGTCGTCCCCCCGCACGTGGCCCGGCGCCGGCACCGCGCCACCGCCTGGCGTCTGTCGGCACTGCGCGAACCGGAGAGCTGGCTGGACGTCGGCACCGGCCACGGCCGCTTCCCCGAGGCGGCCAAGGAGTTCTTCCCGTACACCAGCTTCGACGGGCTGGACCCGACGGCCCGCGTCGAGGAGGCCCTGCTGGAGGGACGTGTGGAGGAGGCCCACCGCGGCTATCTGACCACCCCCGGCACGGCGGCCCGGCTGCGCGGCCGCTACGACGTCGTCAGCATGTTCCACCACCTGCCGCACACCCCCGACCCGCGCGCCGAACTGAGCGCCGCGCTCACGGTCCTGCGCCCCGGCGGCCACCTGGTCGTCGAGGCCCCCGACCCGCGCTGCCTCTTCGCCACGCTCCTCGGCCGGTGGTGGCTCCCGTACGGCCAGCCCCGCCACCTGCACCTGGTCCCGCTCGCCAACCTCCGCACCGAACTGCGCGCCCGGGGCTGCACGGTGCTCGTCACCGACCGTACGACCCCCCACCAGCCCTACGACCTGTCAGGGGCCGCCGTCCTGGCCCTGGCCCACGTCGACCCGCTGCTGCGGGGCATGGCCGAGCCCCTGCCGGCGCTCGCCGGGGCGCTGGACCGGGGACTGGCGCCCCTGCTGCGCCGCACGCCGTTCGCCAACGCCTACCGGGTCGTGGCGCGCAAGGACACGAGGTAGGGCGCGGAAGGGGACCGGGCGCCCCTCAGCCCCGCAGGACCAGCGCCTGTCCGGCCACGACCAGCACCACCTGCTCGCACTCCGCCCCGAACGCCGCGTTCAGCCGCCCCAGTTCGTCCCGGTAGCGCCGGCCCGACGCCGTCGCCGGCACGATCCCCGACCCCACCTCGTTGGAGACCGCCACCACGGTCCGCCGGGTGGCGCGCACCGCCGCCGTCAGCTCCCGCACCCGCTTGCGCAGCGCCTCGCGCGCCCCGCCCGTCCACTCCGCGTCGTCCCACGCCCCGACGGTGTCCATCACGTCGGTCAGCCACAGCGACAGACAGTCGATCAGCAGCGGCGGCCCGTCCCCGGCCAGCAGCGGCACCAGGTCCGTCGTCTCCGTCGTGCACCACGAACCCGGCCGCCGCTCCCGGTGCGCGCCCACCCGCTCCGCCCACTCGGCGTCCCCGCCCCGGGTACCGCCGGTCGCCACGTAGACCACGCCCGGGAACGACTCCAGGCGCCGCTCCGCCTCCACCGACTTCCCCGAACGGGCCCCGCCCAGCACCAGCGTCCGGCGCGGCACGTCCGGCACGTCGGACATCCCCGGGTACGCCCCCACCGTCAGCGTCGTACCGTCCGGCACCGCCCGTGCCCCGGCCGCCGCGAGCCGGCGCCGCAGCTCCGCGCCCGGCGGCACGTCGTGGTCGAGGTGGACGGCGAGCACGTCCGTCGCCGGGCCGGCCGCGCCGGCCGCGCGGAGCCGGGCGAGCGCGTCGGGCCGGCCCACGACGTCCGCCAGGACCAGGTCGTAGGGGTGCGCCGCCGTCCCCGTCAGCCCGGCCGGCGCCCCGCCCGGCGGCAGGTACAGCAGCCGCTGCCCGTCCGGCCCGGTCACCGCGTACCCGGTGCCGCCCCCGTCCGTCGCCAGGGCCCGCACCCGATGCCCCGTCAGCAGCGCCAGCTCCCGCCCGTCCGGGACCCGGCCGGGCTGCGGCAGCCCGGCCGGCACCTCCACCGCCGGCCCGTCGTGCGGATGGGACAGCAGCGCCTGCCGCACCCCGCCGAGCGAACGCCCGGCGCGGGCCGCCGCGAACGCCACGCCCGGGGTCAGGTCGAGCAGCAGCGTCCCGTCCACGAGCACCGCGGTCGCGGCCCGCGCGTCCGGCCCGAGCGCGGTCGCGCAGGCGGCGCAGGAACAGTCGGGGCGAGGCAGACCCGCGGGGGCACCGGTACCGAGCAGAGTGATTTCCACGGACCGATTTTCGCCTGTCCCCGCAGGTCTTGCGCTTCCGGCTAGGCTGCCAGCAGGTGTTGGAGCGAAGGAGGACCACATGACGGCATGGACGTGGCGGTTCGAGACGGCCGACGGGACGGAGGTCCAGCCGGCCGTGCAGCCGGAGGACTTCACCACGCAGGGGGATGCCGAGTCCTGGATCGGCGAGCACTGGAAGACGCTCCAGGAGGGCGGGGCGGACCAGGTGCGGCTGTTCGAGGAGACCAGCGAGATCTACGGGCCGATGAGCCTGCACGCCGACACCTGATCCGGCCGGGCGGTGAGGAGGGGGGCCGACCCCCTCCTCACTGCTCGCCCAGCGTCACCTCCGCCGTCCCCTCCGCCCCGTCCCGCTGGTACGTCACCGTGGTCCGCTGCCCCGGCCGGCCCGCCGCCAGCGCCTCGGACAGCGAGGTGACCGAGGTGACGGGCCGGTCACCGAGCCGGGTGATGACGTCACCCGGACGCAGGCCCGCCCCGGCGGCCGGGCCGCCGCCGAGCACGGTGACCACCGCCGCCCCGGCCGGCCGGTAGCGGTCGTCGACCACCGTCCGCGCGGTGATGCCGAGGGCGGCCCGCCCGGAGTCGACCACCCTGCCCTTCGCGATGATCTGGTCGGCGACCGTGCGCACCATGGACGCGGGGATCGCGAAACCGATGCCGGGCGCCGCGCCGCCCCCCAGGTCGGGGTCGGTGGCGGCCAGCGTGGGGATGCCGACGACCCGCCCGTCCAGGCCGACCAGCGCGCCCCCGCTGTTGCCGGGGTTGATGGCGGCCGACGTCTGCACCATGTCCGCGATGGTGGCGCCCGTGCCGCCGCCGCCACTGCCCTCGCTGACGGTCCGTCCGGTCGCCGAGACGATGCCCTGGGTGACGCTGGACGACAGCCCGAGCGGCGAACCCATCGCCAGCACGATCTGACCCACCCGCACCTTCCCGGAGTCCCCGAACACCGCCGGCCTGAGCCCGCCCGGCGGCCGGTCCAGCCGGATCACCGCGAGGTCCTGCTCGGGATAGGAGGACACCAGCCGGGCGGTGAGCGGCCGCCGGTCCTGGGCGGTGGTCACCTGGAAGGTCCGCTCCGAGCCGACCACGTGCGCGTTGGTGACGATGTGCCCCGCGTCGTCGTACACCACCCCGGAGCCCAGGCCGTCGCCCGCCTGGATCTGCACGACCGACGGCAGGACCGCGCCGATGACCTTCAGGTACTGGCCCTCCAGGTCGACCGCGGACGCCGGCGCGGCCGCCGGGGTCGCCGCCGCGGTGTCCGCCCCGGTCCGGGCGGCGGGGCCGAAGCAGCCGGCGGCGAGGACCGCGCAGCACGCCAGCGCGGCGGCGCGGACGGCCCTGCGCGGGGCGCGGCCAGGGGAAGCGCTCATGCCCCGAGTCTCACCGGGGGACGATCACCGGGCCCCCGCTGTTCCCCCGTACGGGCTCAGCCGCGTACGCCGCACAGGTGCAGCAGCGCCGCCACCCCGCGGTAGGGGTCCGTGCGGCCCGCCCGCTCCTCGGCCGCGAGCATCGGGCCCGGGTCGGCCGGGACCGGCGCGTCGTCCGCCGCCGTCTGCGTGAAGACCTGGACGCCGTACCAGGCGTGCAGCGGGGCCGCGATGCCGTCCAGCGTGGCCGAGAGGGTCGCCAGCCGGTCGGCCCGGGCCTCCGGACCACGCCGTGCGGCGGGCTCGTCGTCGGGGTCGGTGCGGGCCCGGGGGACCTGCGCGGCGGTGTCGAGCGCGGCCAGCGCGCCCGCCCAGTCCCCGCCGAGACCCGGCCGCATGGCCGGTGCGTCACCGTTGCGGACCAGCAGGGAGAGCAGGCCGCCCGGGGCCAGCATCCGGGCCAGGCCCGCCACCAGCGGGTCCGGCTCCGTCACCTGCATCAGTACGCCGTGGCACAGCACCACGTCGAAACTGCCCGGCAGGAAGTGCACCCCGGTGTCCCGGCCGTCGCCCTGCACCAGCCGGACCCGCTCCCGGATGCCCTCCGGTTCCAGGCCGAGCGCCTCACGGGCGGACGCGAGCAGCGCACCGTCCCGCTCCACCCCGGTCACCTGGTGGCCGAGCCGGGCCAGCCGCAGCGCCTGCGCGCCGCGGCCCATACCCACGTCGAGCACCCGCAGCCGCCGCCCCACCGGGAACCGCCCGGCTATCTGCTCGTCCAGCTGCCGGGCCAGCAACTCCTGCCGTACGACCTCGCGCAGGCCGCCGGGACCGGTCGGCCGGACGGCCGCCGCGTCCCCGGTGCAAGCCTCTGCGCTCAGGGCCGCTCTCCGCGCTTGACCTGCGGCTTCGGCATCCGGAGCCGGCGCATCTGGAGGGACCGCATCAGGGCGTAGGCGACCGCGCCGCGCGTGTTCTGGTCCGGGAAGCGCTCCTTGAGCCGCTTCTTCAGCCGGAAGCCGCTGACGGCCGCGTCCAGGACGATCAGCACGATCACGATCAGCCACAGCAGCAGCGCGACGCTCTGGATCGCGGGCACCCGCACCACGCTCAGCACGAGGATCACCACGGCGAGCGGCAGGAAGAACTCCGCCACGTTGAACCGCGAGTCCACCCAGTCCCGGGCGAACTTGCGGACCGGGCCCTTGTCCCGGGCCGGCAGATACCGCTCGTCGCCGCCGGCCAGCGCCCGGCGCTGCCGCTCCAGGGCCTGTCGCCGCTCCTCGCGCTGCCGCTTGGCGGCCTCCTTGCGGTTCGTCGGGGTGGTGGCCACGCTGCGGCGCTGGGACTGGGCCTCACTGCGCTTGGGCGTGGGCCGACCCTTGGGGGCCTGCGGGTCACGGGGCTGCTTGGAGAGGGTCACCTGCGCCTTGTCGGCGCTCGGGGCCTTCTCTTCCTTGGCACGGCTACGGAACACAAAACCCAAGGGTAAGCGCTGCACCGGCATGGTTCTCCGCCCGGCGGGGAACGATCCGGCAACGCCGGACGTCCTCAGAGGGACAGAGAGGACACGGGAGCGGGCGCTCCGGTGCGATCACCTACTCCTTACGCCGGAGCGGTGCGGACCGCAGTCGTCCTCGGGGATGAGCGCATCACTCCCCGAACAGTGCGGTAATGGAGGCAGGGCCCGTACTGTGGGTCCTGTCGCAGGATCGGTGAGCTGGAGTCCGTCAGAAGGGGGCGCGCGAAGCCCATGAGCGGTGTCATGAAGCGTATGGGGATGATCTTCCGCGCGAAGGCGAACAAGGCCCTTGACCGGGCCGAGGACCCGCGCGAGACCCTCGATTACTCCTACCAGAAGCAGCTGGAGCTGCTCCAGAAGGTGCGGCGCGGTGTCGCCGACGTGGCGACCAGCCGCAAGCGCCTGGAACTCCAGCTCAACCAGCTCCAGCAGCAGTCCTCCAAGCTGGAGGACCAGGGCCGCAAGGCGCTCGCGCTCGGCCGGGAGGACCTGGCCCGCGAGGCGCTGTCCCGGCGTGCCGCCCTCCAGCAGCAGGTGACGGACCTGGAGACCCAGCACACCACCCTCCAGGGCGAGGAGGAGAAGCTCACCCTCGCGGCCCAGCGCCTCCAGGCCAAGGTGGACGCCTTCCGCACCAAGAAGGAGACCATCAAGGCCACGTACACCGCCGCCCAGGCGCAGACCCGGATCGGCGAGGCCTTCTCCGGCATCTCCGAGGAGATGGGCGACGTCGGCCTGGCCATCCAGCGTGCCGAGGACAAGACCGCCCAGCTCCAGGCCCGGGCCGGCGCCATCGACGAACTCCTCGCCTCCGGCGCCCTGGACGACCCGTCCGGCATGCAGAAGGACGACCTCCAGGCCGAGCTGGACCGGATCTCCGGTGGTACGGATGTAGAGCTGGAACTCCAGCGCATGAAGGCGGAGCTGGCGGGCGGCTCCCCGCAGCAGGCCATCGAGGGTGGCAACGGCCGGGGGCAGACCCAGCAGCAGCCGCAGGACACCCCGCGCTTCGACAAGCAGTAGCCCGGCGCCGGGACCGAGCCGAGGAGGCCGACGTGATCGTACGGATCATGGGGGAGGGCCAGGTGGAGCTGGACGACGCCCACCTGCCCGAGCTGGACAGGCTGGACGACGACCTGCTCGACGAGATGGAGAGCGGTGACGACGAGGGCTTCCGCCGCACGCTGACCGCCCTCCTCGACGCCGTCCGCCGGCTCGGCACCCCGCTGCCGGACGACGCGCTGGAGCCGTCCGGGCTGATCCTCCCGTCGCCGGACGCGACGCTGGAGGAGGTCCGCGATCTCCTCGGCGACGGCGGCCTGATCCCCAGCTGACATCCGCTCCGACCCCACCGCAGCCGCCCCCGGATCTCACGCCGGCGCCGCCAGGTGGTGGCCGGGGTGCCGAGGCCGGGTCGTACGTGGCCTTCCGGGGCTGCCGGTGGCTTTCCACGCGCGAGCGTGATCGTCGGGCCGCCCGCTCGGAGCTCGCGCGGCCGGTTGTCCCGGCGCGCTGTCGTGCCGGAGCCGGGGGCGCCCCGGTGTGTGGCAGCGGGAGGACTCCCCGCCCGCCCCCTGACTCGCCCGCCTGGACCGTGACCGCCGTCCCGGGTCGCCGCGGGGAGCCCCCGCCCGCCCGGGAAGACGCCGGAGGACTCTCCGCCGGCCCCCTGACTCACCGGCCCTGGACGGTGACCGCCGGGCCGGCCCGCCGCGGGAACCCGCGCCCGCCCGCCCGGGACGGCGCTGGTCTTGGCGCCGGGCCGCCGGAAGGGTGCCGTGGCCGCGCTGACGTGCCGGAGCCCCCCCGGCCCCCTGATTCGCCTGCCTGGACGGTGACCGCCGGGCCGGCCCGCCGCGGGGAGCCGCGCCCGCCCGGCCGGGACGGTGCCGGTCTGGGTGGAGCCGGGGTGACCCGGTGTGTGGCAGCGGGAGGACTCCCCGCCCAGCCCCCTGACTCGCCTGCCTGGACGGTTGGCGTCGGGCCGGCCCGTCACGGGGAGCCGCGCCGGCCCGCCCGGGACGGTGCCGGTCTGGGTGGAGCCGGGGTGACCCGGTGTGTGGCAGCGGGAGGACTCCCCGCCCAGCCCCATGATTCGCCTGCCTGAACGGTTGGCGTCGGGCCGGCCCGTCACGGGGAGCCCCGCCGGCCCGCCCGGGACGGCGCTGGTCTTGGCGCCGGGCCGCCGGAAGGGTGCCGTGGCCGCGCTGACGTGCCGGAGCCCCCCCGGCCCCCTGATTCGCCTGCCTGGACGGTGACCGCCGGGCCGGCCCGCCGCGGGGAGCCGCGCTGGCCCGGCCGGGACGGTGCCGGTCTGGGTGGAGCCGGGGTGACCCGGTGTGTGGCAGCGGGAGGACTCCCCGCCCAGCCCCGTGACTCGCCTGCCTGGACGGTTGGCGTCGGGCCGGCCCGTCACGGGGAGCCGCGCCCGCCCGCCCGGGACGGCGCCGGTCTTGGCGCCTGGCCGCCGGAAGGGTGCCGTGGCCCGTGTCGCTGCCCTCTGCCCGGTTCGCTCCCTCGTCCGGGGCGGGGTTCTCGGGGGGCTGGGTGGTGTTCCGGTGTGTGGCTGACCGGTACGGACCCTGGCCGTACTGTTCACCCGTGAGCACTCTCGAACGCGCCCGGTGCAGCCTCAGGGCCCACCCCCTCGCGCTGGACGCGGCGCTCGCCGCGGGCGTGCTGGCCTGCATGGTCGCCGGTTCCTTCGTGGTGCCCCGGAGCGAGAACGGCGTCACCTGGGGCGTTCGCGTCCCGGACCCCCTCAGCCTGCTGCTGATGCTGGTCGGTGCCGCGGCGCTGGTGCCGCGCCGCCGCCACGCCAAGGCGGTCCTCGCCCTCACCGGCACCGTCTCGGTGATCGAGTGCGTGACCGGCGACCCGCGCGCCCCGGTCGCGATGTCCGCCGTCGTCGCCCTCTACACCGTCGCCGCGACCACCGACCGCGCCACCACCTGGCGGCTCGGCCTGCTCACCATGACCGTGCTGACGGCCGCCGCCGTCTTCGCGGGCCCGCTGCCCTGGTACGCCCAGGAGAACCTCGGCGTCCTCGCCTGGACGGGTATCGGCGCCACCGCCGGGGACGCCGTGCGCAGCCGCCGCGCCGTCGTGCAGGCCATCCGGGACCGCGCGGAGCGCGCCGAACGCACCCGCGAGGAGGAGGCCCGCCGCCGGGTCGCCGAGGAGCGGCTGCGCATCGCCCGCGACCTGCACGACGTCGTCGCCCACCACATCGCCCTGGTGAACGTGCAGGCCGGCGTCGCCGCGCACGTCATGGACCGGCGGCCCGACCAGGCCAAGGAGGCCCTCGCCCACGTCCGCGAGGCCGGCCGCAGCGCGCTGAACGAACTGCGCGCCACCGTCGGCCTGCTCCGCCAGAGCGGCGACCCGGAGGCACCCACCGAACCCGCCCCGGGCCTGGACCGCCTGGAGGACCTCCTCGCCACCTTCCGCAGCGCCGGCCTGCCCGTGCGGGCGATCGGCGCCGACCGGGCCGCCGGCCTGCCCGCCGCCGTCGACCTGGCCGCCTACCGCATCGTGCAGGAGGCGCTGACCAACGTGCGGAAGCACGCCGGTCCCGGGGCCGGGGCCGAGGTGAGCTTCGTCCGCGCCGGCCCGGACGTCGAGGTCACCGTCCTCGACGACGGCCCCGGGCAGCCCGGCGCGCCGGCGGACGGCGGTGGCCACGGACTCATCGGCATGCGCGAGCGGGTCACCGCCCTCGGCGGCACCCTGACCACCGGCCCCCGCCCCGGCGGCGGCTTCCGCGTCCATGCGATCCTGCCGGTCCGGACCGTGACCGCCCAGGGGGAGCCCGTATGACGATCCGTGTCCTGCTCGCCGACGACCAAGCCCTGCTGCGCAGCGCGTTCCGGGTGCTGGTCGACTCCGAGCCCGACATGGAGGTGGTGGGGGAGGCCGCCGACGGGGCGGAGGCGGTCCGGCTGACCCAGGAGCTCGGCCCCGACGTCGTCCTCATGGACATCCGGATGCCCGGCACCGACGGCCTCGCCGCCACCCGGATGATCAGCGCCGACCCGTCCCTCGGGCAGGTCCGGGTGGTCATCCTGACCACCTTCGAGGTGGACGACTACGTCGTCCGGGCGCTGCGCGCCGGCGCCTCCGGCTTCCTCGGCAAGGGCAGCGAGCCCGAGGAACTGCTCAACGCCATCAGGGTCGCGGCCGGCGGCGAGGCACTGCTGTCCCCGGCCGCGACCAAGGGACTGATCGCCCGGTTCCTCGCCCGGGGCGACGACGGCGACGGACCGGATCCGGCCCGCTCCGAACGGCTCGGCGCGCTCACCGGCCGGGAGCGGGAGGTCCTCGGCCTGGTCGCCGGCGGTCACTCCAACGACGAGATCGCCGAGCGTCTCGCGGTCAGCCCGCTGACGGTGAAGACGCACGTCAACCGGGCCATGGCCAAGCTGGGGGCGCGCGACCGGGCGCAGCTCGTCGTGATCGCGTACGAGTCGGGGCTGGTCCGTCCGCGGACCGGCTGATCTCCACCCGGATGTACTGCGCGCGGAGTAGGGGCCGGGCGCGGAACGGGACCTGGGGGGTACGGGGCGGCTCCCCGGGATGGTCCAAGGTGGTGGGGTGGGCGCTCACCTGTGCGTCCCGTCGCTGCTCCCGCCGCGTGGCGGAGCACTGCTGCCGCTCACAGAAGAGAGACCCTCACCCATGTCCTGGCTGTCCAGATTCAGCCTTGCGCAACGGGCCCTCGTCGGGCTCGTGTCGCTCGTCGCGCTCGCCTTCGGGCTGATCGCGATACCCCAGATCAAACAGCAGCTGCTGCCCACCATCGAGCTGCCCATGGTGTCGGTGATCGCCCCCTACCAGGGTGCCTCGCCCGACGTCGTGGAGAAGCAGGTCGTCGAGCCGATCGAGGACAACCTCCAGGGCGTCGACGGCGTCACCGGTGTCACCTCGACGGCGAGCGAGGGCAATGCCGTGATCATGGCGTCGTTCGACTACGGCAACGACACCAAGCGGATCGTCTCCGACGTCCAGCAGGCCGTGAACCGGTCCCGCAACCGGCTCCCCGACGGCGTCGACCCGCAGGTCGTCTCCGGTTCCACCGACGACATGCCGACCGTGGTCCTCGCCGTCACCTCCGGCAAGGACCAGCAGGCCCTCGCCGACCAGCTCGACACGACGGTCGTCCCGGCGCTGAAGGACATCGACGGCGTCGGCCGCGTCCAGGTCACCGGCGTCCGCGACCTCCAGGTCACCGTCACCCCCGACGACGGGAAGCTCGCACGGGCCGGTGTGGACGCGGCGGCCCTCGGCCAGGCCCTCAGGGCGGGCGGCGCCACCGTTCCGGCCGGCTCCTTCGACGAGGACGGCGCCAACCGCACCGTCCAGGTCGGCGGCGGCCTCACCTCGCTGAAGCAGATCAGGGACCTCACGGTCACCGGCGAGGGCGCGCGCAGGCCCGTACGCCTCGGAGCCGTGGCCACCGTCCGGGAGCAGCCCGCCCCGGCCGACTCGCTGACCCGCACCGACGGCCGGCCCAGCCTCGCCGTCAACGTCACGATGGACCACGACGGCAGCGCGGTCGCCATCTCCGAAGCGGTCGCGGACAAGCTGCCCCGCCTGCGCGCGGACCTCGGCTCGGGCGCCCGGCTCACGGTCGTCAGCGACCAGGGCCCGGCGGTCTCCAAGTCCATCGAGGGTCTGACCACCGAGGGCGCGCTCGGCCTGCTCTTCGCCGTGGTGATCATCCTGGTCTTCCTGGCGTCGGTGCGTTCCACGCTGGTCACCGCGGTGTCCATCCCGCTGTCCGTCGTCCTCGCCCTGATCGTGCTGTGGACGCGCGGCCTGTCGCTGAACATGCTCACGCTCGGCGCGCTGACCATCGCCATCGGCCGGGTCGTCGACGACTCGATCGTCGTCCTGGAGAACATCAGGCGGCACCTCGGCTACGGCGAGGAGCGCAAGGAGGCCATCCTCACCGCGGTGCGCGAGGTGGCCGGCGCGGTCACGTCCTCCACCCTCACCACGGTCGCCGTGTTCCTGCCGATCGGCCTGGTCGGCGGCATGGTGGGCGCCCTGTTCGGCTCGTTCAGCATCACGGTCACGGCCGCGCTGCTGGCGTCCCTGCTGGTGTCGCTGACGGTCGTGCCCGTCCTGTCGTACTGGTTCCTGCGCGCCCCCAAGGGCATCCCCGAGGACGCCGCCGAGGCCCGCCGCGCCGCCGAGGAGAAGGAGGCGAACAGCCGCCTCCAGCGCGTGTACGTCCCCGTCCTGCGCTTCGCGACCCGCCGCCGCCTCACCAGCGTGCTCATCGCCGTGGCCGTCCTCGTCGTCACGTTCGGCATGTCCGGCCTGCTCAGGACGAACTTCTTCGACCAGGGCGACCAGGAGGTCCTCACCCTCCGGCAGAAGACGGCGCCCGGTACGAGCCTGGCCGCCACCGACGCCGAGGCCCGGCGGGTGGAGAAGCTGCTCGCCGCCACCGACGGCGTGAAGGACTACCAGGTCACCGTCGGCTCCTCCGGCTTCATGGCCGCCTTCGGCGGTGGCACCGACACCAACCAGGCCACCTACCAGGTGATGCTGAAGGACGGGGCGTCCTACGACGACGTCCGCCGGCACCTGACGGACGGACTGGGGAAGCTGCACGGCATCGGCACGACCACCGTCTCCTCCGGCGGCGGCTTCGGCAACCAGGACCTCAGCGTCGTCGTGAAGGCCGCCGACCCGAAGGCCCTGCGCACGGCGGCCGAACAGGTCCGCTCCGCGGTCGCCGGTCTCGACCACGTCACCGACGTCACCAGCGACCTCGCGCAGAGCGTGCCGCGGATCTCGGTCCGGGCCGACGCCAAGGCCGCCGCGGTCGGCTTCGACGACGAGAAACTGGGCGCCGCGGTCGCGCAGGCCGTGCGCGGTACGACGGCCGCGAAGGCGGTCCTCGACGACACCGAGCGCGACGTCGTCGTGCGCTCGGCGAAGCCCGCCACGAGCCTCGCCGGGCTCAAGGCGCTGCGCCTCGGCCCGGTGCGACTGGGCGACATCGCCACGGTGCGGCAGGTGGCCGGCCCGGTGTCCCTGACCCGGATCGACGGCCGGCGCGCCGCCACCGTCACGGCCAGGCCGACCGGGGAGGACACCGGCGCGGTCAGCGGCGAGCTCCGGTCCGCCGTCGCGGCCCTGAAGCTGCCCGCGGGCGCCACGGCGGAGATCGGCGGGGTCACCTCCGACCAGGACGACGCGTTCAAGAACCTGGGCCTCGCCATGCTGGCGGCCATCGCGATCGTCTTCATGCTCCTGGTCGCGACGTTCCGCTCGCTCGTCCAGCCGCTGATCCTGCTGGTCTCCATCCCCTTCGCGGCGACGGGCGCCCTCGGCCTGCTGGTCGTCACCGGCACTCCGATGGGCGTGCCGGCGATGATCGGCATGCTGATGCTGATCGGCATCGTGGTGACCAACGCGATCGTGCTGATCGACCTGATCAACCAGTACCGGGCCCGGGGCCACGGTGTGGTGGAGGCCGTGATCGAGGGCGGCCGGCACCGTCTGCGGCCGATCCTGATGACGGCGCTGGCCACCGTCTTCGCCCTGCTGCCCATGGCCCTGGGCGTCACCGGTCAGGGCGGCTTCATCGCCCAGCCGCTGGCGGTCGTCGTCATCGGCGGCCTGATCAGCTCCACCCTGCTGACCCTGCTCCTCGTGCCGACGCTCTACGCGATGCTGGAGCTCGGCAAGGAGCGCCGGGCGCGCAAGCGCGCGGCGAAGCGGCGGACGGCGGAGCCGACGCGGGAACCGGCGCAGGAGCCGGCCGCGGTGTGACGGCATGACGAAGGGCCGGGCCTCCCGAGGGAGCCCGGCCCTTTCGCACGGGGGACGGCGGCGGTGGTTACGGCAGCGCCAGCATCCGCTCCAGCGCCAGCTTCGCGAACGCCTCCGTCTCCTTGTCGACCTCGATCCGGTTGACCAGGTTGCCCTCGGCCAGGGACTCCAGGGTCCAGACCAGGTGGGGCAGGTCGATGCGGTTCATGGTCGAGCAGAAGCAGACCGTCTTGTCGAGGAAGACGATCTCCTTGCCCTCGGGGGCGAAACGGTTCGCCAGGCGGCGTACCAGGTTCAGTTCGGTGCCGATGGCCCACTTCGAGCCGGCGGGGGCCGCCTCCAGCGTCTTGATGATGTACTCGGTCGAGCCGACGTGATCGGCCGCGGCGACGACCTCGTGCCGGCACTCGGGGTGGACCAGGACGTTCACCCCCGGGATGCGGGCGCGGACGTCGTCGACCGAGTCCAGGCTGAAGCGGCCGTGGACCGAGCAGTGGCCGCGCCACAGGATCATCTTGGCGGCGCGCAGCTCGTCCGCCGTCAGACCGCCGTTCGGCTTGTGCGGGTTGTACAGCACGCAGTCGTCCAGGGACATCCCCATGTCGCGGACGGCGGTGTTGCGGCCCAGGTGCTGGTCGGGCAGGAACAGCACCTTCTCGCCCTGCTCGAACGCCCACTCCAGGGCGCGCTCGGCGTTGGACGAGGTGCAGATGGTGCCGCCGTGCTTGCCCGTGAACGCCTTGATGTCGGCGGAGGAGTTCATGTACGAGACGGGGACCACCTGCTCGGCCACGCCCGCCTCGGTCAGCACGTCCCAGCACTCCGCGACCTGCTCGGCCGTCGCCATGTCGGCCATGGAGCAGCCGGCGGCGAGGTCGGGCAGGACGACCTTCTGGTCGTCGGAGGTCAGGATGTCCGCCGACTCGGCCATGAAGTGCACGCCGCAGAAGACGATGTACTCCGCCTCGGGGCGCGCGGCGGCGTCCCGGGCCAGCTTGAAGGAGTCGCCCGTGACGTCGGCGAACTGGATGACCTCGTCCCGCTGGTAGTGGTGGCCGAGCACGAAGACCTTGTCGCCGAGCTTCTCCTTGGCCGCGCGGGCCCGCTCGACCAGGTCGGGGTCGGACGGCGAGGGCAGGTCGCCGGGGCACTCGACACCGCGCTCGCTCCTCGGGTCGGCCTCGCGACCGAGCAGCAGCAGGGCGAGCGGAGTCGGCTGAACGTCGAGTTCCGGGGTCTGGGCGGTGGTCACGACACGCACCCTTTCTACTTTTCGTCTAACTGACGCTATCTATCATAGCCGGTTCACGTCACTTTGACGACGGCCATAGCGTCTGTGTGACGTGAATCCCCCCGGAGCGTCCCGCCGCCGCTCCCCGGCTCCTCCGGACCCCGCGGCGCCCGCCGAAGTCCCCTCTCCGGGCCGCTGCCCGCTTCCACGGGCATGTGCGAGCATGAAGAAAGAACAACGAACGCGACCACGTGACTGCCCGGCCCGGAATGAATCCGCGGAACCGCCGGTTGCACTCGTCGGCAAGCAGTCTCCGTACAACCCGGGAGAGATGTAGATGTCCGTATCGGACGAGACCACCACCGTCACCGACGGCATCATCCTGACCGACGCCGCCGCGGCCAAGGTGAAGGCCCTGCTCGACCAGGAAGGCCGTGACGACCTCGCACTGCGCGTCGCCGTCCAGCCCGGCGGCTGCTCCGGCCTGCGCTACCAGCTCTTCTTCGACGAGCGCTCGCTCGACGGCGACGTCGAGAAGGACTTCGACGGCGTCAAGGTCGTCACCGACCGCATGAGCGCCCCGTACCTGGGCGGCGCGACCGTGGACTTCGTGGACACCATCGAGAAGCAGGGCTTCACGATCGACAACCCCAACGCGACCGGCTCCTGCGCCTGCGGCGACTCCTTCAGCTGACGGTGTGACCGTCCGGCGGCGCGACCGCCGGCGGTGTGACGAGGGCGGCGGCCCCCCTGACCGGGGCCGCCGCCCTCGTGCGTGCGGGACGGGTGGGCCGGGCGGGCGTACGGGGGCGGGTCAGCGCGGTCGCGCCGCCGCGTCCGGCCGCAGCGAGCCGGCCACGGCCCTCGCGACCTCCCGGCCGTCGGTGCCGACCACGCTCCGTCCGTCCAGCGGCGCGCCCAGCCGCACGGTCTTCACGTACTCCCTGGCGATCAGCACGCACACCCGGCCCGGCCACGGCGTCTCGGTGACCCTCACGGTCACCCGGCCACCGCTCTCGCGGGCCGACGTCCGGTAGTCGGCGCACACCCCGCCGGAGAAGCTCAGGTTCAGCGTCCGCCCGTCCGCCGTGTAGGCGCTCACCCGCACCTCGCGGCTCCTGCCGGGCGTCGCGGAGGCCGGCGCCGACGAGGGCTCGGCGGTCACCGGGGACGGGGACGCCGCCGCCAGGTGCGCCGGGTCCACCGCCGGGTACGTCACCGTGAACGCGTCGCCCGCCGTGGAGCCCCGCACCTGGAACAGCCAGGAGGGCACCAGCGCCCGCCGGCCGCCGACGGAGTGCGCGGCCAGCCCGAACACCGCCTTCCGCACCGTCAGCGTGTCCCGGGGCGCCGCGGACGCGCTCGCCCCGGCGGCCGCACCGCACGGCTGCTCCAGCCGGTCCTTCAACGGCACCGGACTGGCGCACCCGCCGATCCCCATCCGGTGGCCGTCCGCCGCCGGCCCGTTCAGCAGCTCCAGGGTCCGGCGGGCGCCCAGCACCGGGTACGTGTCGCCCTTCACCGGCGTGGCCAGCAGCCCCTGTCCGCCGACCACCTCACCGCGCCGGCCGACGGTCAGGCCGGTCGTCCAGCCGTACGTGGGCAGGCCGCCGACGACCGGGTCGGCTTCGACCACCCGCTGGTCGCCCATGACCTGGCTCGCGTCGGTCCGCGCGCCGTCCAGCCCCGCCGCCCTCAGCACCGGCGCCGCCGCCTTCTCGGCCGCGGCCACGCTCACCGGGGCCCCCGCCGGGGCGGCCGGGTCGTGGGCGCAGACCGTCACCTTCCGGCAGTCGTCGGTGCCGGGCGCCAGCCGGGAGAACGTCCAGTTGCCGGGGGCGTCCCGGCGCACCTCCAGGACCGGCCCGGAGCCGTCCTGACCACCGATCCGCCACAACCGTCCCTCGGCCACCGGGGTGCCCTCCACGCCCAGCGCCTTCGCCAGCCGCACCACCCGGTCCCGGCCGACCTCGGCCCCCGGCCCGTACACCGGCGCCGAGCGCGGCCCGCCCGGCAGATGGCCCTGCGCCACGTACCGGGCGCCGTACGGGGCCGGCTCACCGGGCGCGACACCGCGCGTGCCGTCGGCGGACCAGCCGTCCAGGGCGAGCGGCGGGGGAGCGGTGTCCCCGCCGCCGGACGCGGCCGCCGTGCCCGTACGGCCGGCGCCGTCGCCGCTCGCGGCGAGGTACGCTCCGCCGCCCCCGGCCAGCAGCACGGCCGCGGCGGCGACGGTCACGACGAGGGAGGCCGGCCGCCGCCGGCTCGTCCCCTCGGCGGACTCGGGCCGCGTGGAGACGTCCGGCACCTCGGCGGGGGACCGGGGGTCGCTGTCGTCGGACGCGGACGCCCCGGAGGGGGTCGCCGCGGGTTCTCCGGACGGACGGGGAAGGTCCGCGTCCCCGGGGTTCTCAGGCCGCTCGGTGTTCACCGCATCGCTCCTCGCTGATCGTGTCCCGCGTCCCCGGCGCGGGGGACGCCGGTGGGACGCGGGAAGGGAGCGCACGGTTCCCCGGGGCGCGCCCGCGGGCCCGCCCCGGGACTCCCGCGGATCAGTCGCCGTACTCCGACATGGCGTCCAGCAGCCGGGCGGACCGCGCGGGCACCGACACGCCGTGGATGCGGGACGGCGACACGGGCCGGTGCTCGGCGCGCTCGGGGGCCGCCCAGTGCGGGGCCATCCGGGCGCAGTCGCCGCGCAGCGCGGCCAGGTCGCCGTCGGTGTCGGCCGGGGCGGGGGAGGTGACCTTCGGGTTCGTCATGACCGCACCGTAAGCACGTCACCGGCCGCGAAGAAAGATCTACTATCGGGTAGTTTCGCCACCTACTGAGGCGGCTCCCGAGCGGGTAGCGTGAACTGTCAACTCAGCCTCCCGCAGGAGAATTCGCGTCGTGCGCATCGCAGTCACCGGCTCCATCGCCACCGACCACCTCATGACCTTCCCAGGCCGCTTCGCCGACCAGTTCGTGGCGGACCAGCTGCACACGGTTTCCCTCTCCTTCCTCGTCGACAACCTCGACGTGCGGCGGGGCGGCGTGGGCGCCAACATCGCCTTCGGCATGGGCCAGCTCGGCACCCGGCCCATCCTCGTCGGAGCCGCCGGCTTCGACTTCGACGAGTACCGCGCCTGGCTCGACCGGCACGGCGTGGACACCGAGTCCGTCCGCATCTCCGAGACCCTGCACACCGCCCGCTTCGTGTGCACCACGGACGCCGACCACAACCAGATCGGCTCCTTCTACACCGGCGCGATGAGCGAGGCGCGCCTGATCGAGCTGAAGACCGTCGCGGACCGGGTGGACGGCCTGGACCTGGTCGTCATCGGCGCCGACGACCCCGAGGCGATGCTCCGCCACACCGAGGAGTGCCGCTCCCGGGGCATCCCGTTCGCCGCCGACTTCTCCCAGCAGATCGCCCGCATGGGCGGCGAGGAGATCCGCATCCTGCTCGACGGCGCCACCTACCTCTTCTCCAACGAGTACGAGAAGGGGCTGATCGAGTCCAAGACCGGCTGGAGCGACGAGGAGATCCTCGCCAAGGTCGGCCACCGCGTCACCACGCTCGGCGCGCGCGGCGTGCGCATCGAGCGGACCGGCGAGGACCCGATCGAGGTCGGCTGCCCCGACGAGGAGCGCAAGGCCGACCCCACGGGCGTCGGCGACGCCTTCCGCGCGGGCTTCCTCTCCGGGCTGGCCTGGGGGGTCTCCCTGGAGCGCGCGGCGCAGGTCGGCTGCATGCTGGCCACGCTCGTCATCGAGACCGTGGGCACGCAGGAGTACCGGCTGCTCCGGTCGTCCTTCATGGAGCGCTTCACCAAGGCCTACGGCGAACCGGCCGCCGAAGAGGTCAACCGCCACCTCCACTGACCCACGCCCCCGCCCCGGACGCGTCCCCTCCGGGAGCCGCGCCCGGGGCGGACCGCTGCCCCGCGCCCACCTTCGGGAGCCGCACCCCGAGAACCGGACGCCGGACCCACGCCCTGGCCGTGTCCGACGGCCTCCTGTCCCGGGGCGGTTCCCGTCAGGTCAGGCGGCGGACCAGGTAGGCCGTGCCCCGTTCCGCCGGTTCCTCGCCGGCGTAGTGCTGTCCGCGCATCTCGCACCACGCCGGGATGTCCAGCCGGGCCGCCTCGTCGTCGGACAGCACCCGTACGGTGCCGCCCACCGGTACGTCCCCGATCACCTTGGCCAGTTCGATGACCGGGATGGGGCACCGCCTGCCGAGCGCGTCGACGAGGAGTTCCGTCGCCCGGACGGCGGTCGCCGGCGCCGGGGCGGGCGCGCCCAGTTTCTCCCGCACCCCGGCCACCGCCCCCGGCAGCACCTGGAGGAACCGCTCCACGTCCGCCTCGGCCGTGCCCGGTGCCAGGGACACCCGGACGTTGCCCTCGCTCAGCACGCCCATCGCCCTCAGCACATGGCTGGGCGTCAGCGTGCTGCTGGTGCAGGACGAGCCGGAGGAGACCGAGAAGCCGGCCCGGTCCAGCTCGTGCAGGAGCGCCTCGCCGTCGACGTAGAGGCAGGAGAAGGTGACGATCCCGGGGAGCCGGTGCTCGGGGTCACCGACCACCTCGACGTCCGGCACCAGTCGCGGCACCCGCGTCCGGATCCGTTCCGTCAGCTCCCGCAGCCGTACCGCCTCCTGGGCCGCCTCGGCCCGCACCGCCCGCAGCGAGGCCACGGCCGCCACGATCGCCGGGAGGTTCTCGAAGCCGGGCGCCCGGCCCGACTCCCGCTCGTCCACCGGCCCCTGGGGGGCGAACCGCACCCCCTTGCGCACCACGAGGAGTCCGGCCCCCGGCGGGCCGCCCCACTTGTGCGCGCTGGCCGCCAGCAGCGACCAGTCGCCCTCGACCGGCCCCCAGCCCAGCGACTGCGCCGCGTCCACCAGCAGCGGCACCCCGGCCGCGCGGCACGCCTCGGCCACCTCGGCCACCGGCTGCACGGTGCCCACCTCGTGGTTGGCCGACTGGAGGCAGGCCAGCGCGGTGTCCGGGCGGAGCGCGGCGGCGAAGACCGACGGGTCGACGGCCCCCGTCCGGCCGACGGCCACCCGGGTGACCGTACCCCAGTCCGCCTCCCACACGTCCGCCGAATGGAGGACGCAGGAGTGTTCGACCGAGGACACGATCAGGTGGCGTCCGGTCCGGCGCCGCCCGGCCAGCGCCCCCGTCGTCCCGCTGTGCACGGCCCGGGTCCCGGACGGGGTGAACACGACCTCGTCCGCCCGGCACCCCACGGCCTCGGCGGCCGCCTCCCGGGCGGCGTCCAGCAGCATCCGCGCCCTGCGCCCCTCCCGGTGGAGCCGGGCGGGATCGGCCCAGCCGTCGTCCAGCGCGGCCGACAGGGCCTGGCGGGCCACGGGGTGGAGCGGGGCGGCGGAGGCCGCGTCGAAGTAGGACACACGGCCACGGTAGAACGTGGCCCCGGGGTGGCCCGCCGCAGGGGCGCGCGACCGGGCCCGAACCAGGGGCCGCCGCCCGCTCCGAGCAGCCATGACGTGTTCCGGCCGGTGCCCCGAACCATGACAACCCCGAGCTATCAGGCGCCCGATCCCACCCCGTCGGAGTGACAGGCGGCGCGTATGCCCCCCTCCCCGCGAACCCCCGAAGGGCGTCGGCTAGGGTTTGGTCCGCATAAACATCCAAACCCCTGCCCGACGCAGGGCGGCGACCGACCAGCGAGAAGGCCGCAGCCGACCGCGCGGGCGAGACTCTCGGGAAGGCGCTACGTGAGTCCCAACGGCTCCGACCGCTCGCCGCGGCGCCCGATGCGGCGGAAGCTGCTGCAGGCACTGACCGCGGGCCTGGTCCTGGCGACCGCAACCGGTTGCACATACAAGGACTTCCCCCGCCTTGGCATGCCCACCCCGACCACGGAAGAGGCTCCGCGGATCCTCTCCCTGTGGCAGGGTTCCTGGGCTGCCGCGCTCGCCGTCGGCGTGCTGGTGTGGGGCCTGATCCTGTGGAGTGCTTTCTTCCACCGGCGCAGCCGCACGAAGATCGAAGTACCTCCGCAGACGCGGTACAACATGCCGATCGAGGCCCTCTACACAGTGGTCCCGATCATCATCATCTCGGTGCTCTTCTACTTCACGGCCCGGGACGAGTCCAAGCTCCTCGACATGTCGAAGAAGCCCGACGTCACGGTCAACGTGGTCGGCTACCAGTGGAGCTGGGGCTTCAACTACATCGCGGCCGTTCCCGGTTCCACCGGTGACGCGCGGACCGACGCGAACCTCGCCGGCGTCCCGGACCGCTACAAGAAGTACTTCCCGCCGAACGCCGGCGGCGTCTACGACGCCGGTGTGCCCGGTACGCGCAACCCGCAGACCGGCAACCCCGGTCCGACGCTGTGGCTGCCCAAGGGCAAGACGGTCCGCTTCGTCCTGACCTCGCGCGACGTCATCCACTCGTTCTGGGTGCTGCCGTTCCTGATGAAGCAGGACGTCATCCCGGGCCACCCCAACGCCTTCCAGGTGACTCCCAACAAGGAGGGCACCTTCCGGGGCAAGTGCGCCGAGCTCTGCGGCGTCGACCACTCCCGCATGCTGTTCAACGTGAAGGTCGTCTCCCCGGAGCGCTACGAGCAGCACCTCAAGGACCTCGTCAAGAAGGGGCAGACCGGTTACATCCCCGCGGGTATCGAGCAGACGACCCACGAGAAGAACCGGGAGTCGAACATCCTGTGAGCATCCTCAACGAATCCCAGGGTGCCGCGGCAGCAGGGTCCCACTACGAGGACGAGCTGCCGGTCCGGCGCCAGCGCCGCGGTGAAGTCGTCATCAAGTGGCTCACCACCACCGATCACAAGACCATCGGCACGCTGTATCTGGCGACGTCGTTCGCGTTCTTCCTGATCGGTGGCGTGATGGCGCTGCTCATGCGCGCCGAGCTGGCCCGGCCGGGCCTCCAGTTCATGTCGAACGAGCAGTTCAACCAGGCGTTCACGATGCACGGCACCGTGATGCTGCTGATGTTCGCCACCCCGCTGTTCGCGGGCTTCGCGAACTGGATCATGCCGCTCCAGATCGGTGCGCCCGACGTGGCGTTCCCGCGACTGAACATGTTCGCCTACTGGCTGTACCTGTTCGGTTCGCTCGTCGCGGTGGCCGGCTTCCTCACCCCGCAGGGTGCCGCCGACTTCGGCTGGTTCGCCTACTCCCCGCTGTCGAACGCGGTCCGGTCCCCGGGCATGGGCGCCGACATGTGGATCATGGGTCTGGCCTTCTCCGGCTTCGGCACGATCCTCGGCTCGGTCAACTTCATCACCACGATCATCTGCATGCGCGCCCCCGGCATGACCATGTTCCGCATGCCGATCTTCGTGTGGAACGTGCTGCTGACCGGTGTGCTGGTCCTGCTGGCCTTCCCGGTGCTGGCCGCCGCGCTGTTCGCCCTGGAGGCGGACCGCAAGTTCGGCGCCCACGTCTTCGACGCCGCCAACGGCGGAGCCCTGCTGTGGCAACACCTCTTCTGGTTCTTCGGCCATCCAGAGGTGTACATCATCGCGCTACCGTTCTTCGGGATCATCTCCGAAGTGATCCCGGTGTTCAGCCGCAAGCCGATGTTCGGCTACATGGGGCTGATCGCCGCGACGATCGCGATCGCCGGCCTGTCCGTGACCGTGTGGGCCCACCACATGTACGTCACCGGCGGTGTCCTGCTGCCGTTCTTCTCCTTCATGACCTTCCTGATCGCCGTCCCGACCGGTGTGAAGTTCTTCAACTGGATCGGCACGATGTGGAAGGGCTCACTGTCCTTCGAGACACCGATGCTGTGGGCCACCGGCTTCCTGATCACCTTCACGTTCGGTGGTCTGACCGGTGTCATCCTGGCCTCGCCGCCGATGGACTTCCACGTCTCGGACTCGTACTTCGTGGTGGCGCACTTCCACTACGTCGTGTTCGGCACGGTCGTCTTCGCGATGTTCTCCGGCTTCCACTTCTGGTGGCCGAAGTGGACCGGCAAGATGCTGGACGAGCGCCTCGGCAAGATCACCTTCTGGACGCTGTTCATCGGCTTCCACGGCACCTTCCTGGTCCAGCACTGGCTGGGCGCCGAGGGCATGCCCCGCCGGTACGCCGACTACCTGGCGGCCGACGGGTTCACCGCCCTGAACACGGTCTCGACGATCAGCTCGTTCCTGCTGGGCCTGTCGATCCTGCCGTTCCTCTACAACGTGTGGAAGACAGCCAAGTACGGCAAGCCGGTCGGCGTGGACGACCCGTGGGGCTACGGCCGCTCGCTGGAGTGGGCGACCTCCTGCCCGCCGCCGCGGCACAACTTCCTCACCCTGCCGCGGATCCGCAGCGAATCCCCGGCGTTCGACCTGCACCACCCCGAGATCGCCGCCCTCGAGCAGCTTGAGCACGCCGGCCACGGCACCAGCGCTGTCACGGGCAGCAAGGAGGCCGGCAAGTGAAGATCCAGGGCTGGCTGTTCATCTGGCTCAGCGCCTTCATCCTGATCATGGCCGTCGTGTACGGCGTGTGGTCGAAGGAGCCGGCCGGCACCACCGCGCTGTTCCTGGCCTTCGGCCTGACCGTCATGATCGGCTTCTATCTGGGCTTCACCGCCCGGCGGGTCGACGCGGGCGCGCAGGACGACAAGGAGGCGGACGTCGCGGACGACGCGGGCGAGCTGGGCTTCTTCAGCCCGCACAGCTGGCAGCCGCTCATGCTGGGCGTCGGCGGCGCGTTCGCCTTCCTCGGTGTCGCGGTCGGCTGGTGGCTGCTGTACTTCGCCGCCCCGATCATCATGATCGGCCTGTTCGGCTGGGTGTTCGAGTACTACCGCGGTGAGAACCGCACCCAGTAGCACCACCGGACGCACCGGGAGCCCGGACCCCTCCGCGAGGAGGGTCCGGGCTCCCGTCGTTCCCGGGCCCGGGCGTGCCCGTCCGTGTCCGTCCTTTGCCGGAGTGTCGTTCGCTCGTACGGATTACCTGCCGCGCCGGTAAGGTCTCCGCCTCATAGCGTGATCATATGAACCACTTTCCGCGGACCCGCACCGTCGTCAGCTGCACCCTGCTGGTGACCGCCCTCGGCGCGGGCGTCACCGCCTGCGGTTCGGACGGCAACCCCCTGTCGGCCAAGCCGTACGACGCAGCGGGCCTGATCTCCTTCAACGGCCCCACCGGTGCAGAGAAGCGGGCCGACCCGGACAAGCCCCTGGAGGTCACCGCCAACGGTGACGAGGGGCGCATCACGGACGTCACCGCCCAGGACTCCACGGGGCGTCACGTAGCGGGCGAACTCGCCGCCGACGGCAGTCGCTGGCACAGCACCTCCCCCCTGGCCGCCGACGCCCACTACACGGTCACGGTGAGCACCGAGGACGAGGACGGGTCACCCGGCCGCAAGGTCCTCACGTTCGAGACCAGCAAGCCCACCAGCAAGAAGCGCCTGGCCGTCACCTTCGGACCCCAGGCGGGCACCTACGGCGTCGGGCAGCCCATCACGGCCCAGCTCGGCCAGGAGATCAAGGACAAGGCCCAGCGCGCCGTCATCGAACGCGGCCTGCGGGTGGAGTCCACGCCGGCCGTGCAGGGCGCCTGGTACTGGGTGGACGGCAAGGAACTCCACTACCGCCCCAAGGAGTACTGGCCCGCCCACGCCACCGTCCGGGTGCACAGCAACCTGGACGGCATCCGGATCGGCGACCGGCTGTTCGGCGGCGCCGCCAAGCCCCTGAAGATCACCACGGGCGACCGGGTCGAGGCCGTCACCGACGCCTCGTCGCACCAGATGACGGTCTTCAAGAACGGTGTGGAGATCAACCAGATCCCCGTCACCACCGGCAAGCCCGGCTACGAGACCCGCAACGGCGTCAAGGTCGTGCTCGGCAAGCAACAGTTCGTACGCATGCGCAGCACCACGGTCGGGATCGCCGAGGGCAGCTCCGACTCCTACGACCTGCCCGTCTACTACGCCACCCGGGTGACCTGGTCCGGCGAGTACGTCCACGCCGCCCCCTGGTCCGTGGGCTCGCAGGGGTACGCCAACGTCAGCCACGGCTGCACCGGCATGAGCACGTCCAACGCCGAGTGGTTCTTCGACACCGTCCGCGAGGGCGACATCGTGCGCGTCGTCAACTCCGACGGCAACGCGATGGAGCCCTTCGGCAACGGCTTCGGCGACTGGAACGTCGACTGGGCGAAGTGGCGCCAGGGCAGCGCCCTCTTCAACGGCACACCGGACGGCCCGGCACCGGGAGACGCGCTGCGCCTCCAGCCGACGGCCGTGTGAACGTCGTCCAGGGGTGCGGGGCCGTCCCGGCGTGCGGCCCGCCCCCGTGGGCGCCCCGAGCGCCCACGGGGCCGCCGGCGCCCCCGGCGGTCCCGCGCCCCGGGCCGCTAGGCGCTCAGCAGCCGCTTGCGGCGCAGCAGGGAGGCCAGCGAGGCGGCGAGGTCCACCGGGTCCACCGGGAGCGTCACGGCGGCGTCGGCGCGGCTCCAGGTGGCCAGCCAGGCGTCCTGCGGGCGCCCCATCAGCAGCAGCACCGGCGGGCAGTCGAACACCTCGTCCTTGATCTGCCGGCACATTCCCATGCCCCCCATCGGCACGGCCTCGCCGTCCAGGACGCAGACGTCGACGCCGCCCCGGTCCAGCTCGCGCAGGACCGCCTCCGGGGTCGCGCACTCCAGGAACTCCACCAGGGGCACGTCCGGGGCCGGCCTGCGCCCGGCGGCCAGCCGTACTTGCTCGCGGGTGTTGGAGTCGTCGCTGTAGACCAGCACCGTGGCGGTCGGCTGCATTGTTCCTCCGGGACGTCAGCGTCGTACGGACAGGACGGACAGGGCCGTTCGGGCGGATGTTACTCCCATGAACACCACGTCAGCACCGGTTCGACGGGCGGCAACACTCCGAACGGCACCCCCCGGGGTGAGGGCGGGATAAGCGACCGACATAATGTCGGTCGTGGCGACAGCAACGACAGTAGAAACCGGGCACGCGCACCCGTCGGTCAACCGGCCGAACCTCACCAGCGTCGGAACCATCATCTGGCTGAGTTCCGAGCTGATGTTCTTCGCGGCCCTCTTCGCGATGTACTTCACCCTCCGGTCGGTGACCGGACCGGCTCATTGGAAGGAGATGGCGCACGCGCTCAACGTGCCCTTCTCCGCGACGAACACCACGATCCTGGTGCTCTCCTCCCTCACCTGCCAGCTCGGTGTGTTCGCTGCCGAACGCGGCGACGTGAAGAAGCTCCGAGGTTGGTTCACGCTCACCTTCATCATGGGCGCGATCTTCATCGGCGGTCAGATCTACGAGTACACGGAGCTGGTGAGGAAGGACGGCATCTCGCTCTCCTCCGACCCGTACGGCTCGGTGTTCTACCTGACCACCGGCTTCCACGGCCTGCACGTGACGGGCGGCCTGATCGCCTTCCTGCTGGTCCTCGGCCGCACCTACGCGGCCAAGAGGTTCACGCACGAGCAGGCGACCGCGGCCATCGTCGTGTCCTACTACTGGCACTTCGTCGATGTCGTCTGGATCGGCCTCTTCGCCACGATCTACCTGATCAAGTAGCGGCGACCGCTCCCGCAATCCAGAAGCACCGACGCAGAAGATCCTGACACCGGGGTAATCCGTGAAAAAGCTCTCCGCACGACGACGCCATCCGCTGGCGGCGGTCGTCGTCCTACTCCTCGCGCTGGCGGCCACTGGGGGGCTGTACGCCGCGTTCGCGCCCGCGGGCAAGGCGCAGGCCGATGACACCTCCCAGTCCCTGACCATCAAGGAGGGCAAGAAGCTCTACGAGGTCGGCTGCGCCAGCTGCCACGGCACCGGTGGCCAGGGCTCCTCCGACGGCCCCAGCCTGGTCGGCGTGGGTGCGGCCGCGGTCGACTTCCAGGTGGGAACCGGCCGTATGCCGGCCTCCACCTCCGAGATGGCCCAGCTCCCGCGCAAGAAGGTCAGCTACACGCAGACCGAGATCGACCAGCTGGCCGCGTTCGTCGCGTCGCTGGGCGCCGGCCCGAGCGTGCCGACCAAGGACCAGTACGGCCCGGCCGGCGCGGACATCGCCAAGGGCGGCGAACTGTTCCGGACCAACTGCGCGCAGTGCCACAACTTCACCGGCAAGGGCGGTGCCCTCACCGAGGGCAAGTACGCGCCGAGCCTGGAGGGTGTCGCTCCCAAGCACATCTACGAGGCCATGCAGACCGGCCCGCAGAACATGCCGTCCTTCCCCGACACCACGATGTCGGAGAAGAACAAGAAGGACATCATCGCGTACCTGAACGCGGTCGACGGCGATGAGACGGAGAACCCGGGTGGCCTGGAGCTGGGCGGCGTCGGGCCGGTCAGCGAGGGTCTCTTCGGCTGGATCTTCGGTCTCGGCGGACTGATCGCCGTCGCCGTGTGGGTCGCCGCCCGGACCGCAAAGGCCAAGAAGTCATGAGTAGCCAAGACATTCCAGAAGAGAACCTGCCCGCCGGGCGGGACCACGCGCACGGCGCGGTAGACGTCGCGGACCACGAGAACCCGTTCGCGAACCCCGGTCTGCCGCCCCACGAGCACCGCATCCAGGACATCGACGAGCGGGCCGCCAAGCGGTCCGAGCGCATGGTCGCCCTGCTGTTCACGGTGTCGATGCTGGCGACGATCGGCTTCATCGCCGCGTACCTGGCGATCCCGAACGACAAGTCGATCTTCGTCTTCCCGCTCGGGCACATCAGCGCGATGAACTTCGCGCTCGGCCTGACCCTGGGCATCGCCCTGTTCTGCATCGGCGCGGGCGCGGTCCACTGGGCCCGCACCCTGATGTCCGACGTCGAGGTCGCCGACGACCGGCACCCGATCGAGGCCCCGCCCGAGGTCCGCGCGAAGGTCCACGACGACTTCCGCCTGGGGGCCAAGGAGTCGGCGCTCGGCCGCCGCAAGCTGATCCGCACCACCATGTTCGGCGCGCTGGCCCTGGTGCCGCTCTCCGGCGTGATGCTGCTCGGCGGTCTGGGCCCGGCCCCCGGGACCAAGCTCCGCCACACCCTGTGGGCGAAGAACAAGCGCCTGGTCAACATGAACACGAACCAGCCGCTGCGTCCCGAGGACATCGCCGTCGGCTCGCTCACCTTCGCCAAGCCCGACGGCCTGGAGGAGCGCGCCGAGGACTTCCAGGACCAGATGGCCAAGGCCGCCCTGATGATCGTCCGGCTCCAGCCGGGCAACATCAAGGACAAGCGCGAACTCGACTGGTCGCACGAGGGCATCGTCGCGTTCTCGAAGATCTGCACCCACGTCGGCTGCCCGATCTCGCTGTACGAGCAGCAGACGCACCACGTGCTCTGCCCGTGCCACCAGTCCACCTTCGACCTCTCCGACGGCGCCCGGGTCATCTTCGGCCCCGCCGGCCACCCCCTGCCGCAGCTGCGCATCGGTGTGGACAGTGAGGGTTACCTCCAGGCGCTCGGCGACTTCGAGGAGCCCGTCGGTCCTGCTTTCTGGGAGCGCGGATGAGTACTGCACAGAACGACGAGACCCGCTCCCGCGGGAAGGCCCCGGCCGGCGAGCGGATCGCCGACTGGGCCGACGGCCGGCTCGGGATCTACTCCCTGGCCAAGGCCAACATGCGCAAGATCTTTCCGGACCACTGGTCCTTCATGCTCGGCGAGATCTGCATGTACAGCTTCATCATCATCATCCTGACGGGTGTCTACCTGACACTGTTCTTCCACCCGTCGATGAACGAGGTCGAGTACCACGGCAGCTACATCCCGCTCCAGGGACAGCTGATGTCCGAGGCGTTCAACTCGACCATGCACATCTCGTTCGACGTGCGCGGTGGCCTGCTCATCCGGCAGATCCACCACTGGGCGGCGGTCGTCTTCCTCGCCGGCATGTTCGTGCACATGATGCGCGTGTTCTTCACCGGCGCGTTCCGCAAGCCGCGTGAGATCAACTGGCTGTTCGGCTTCCTGCTGTTCGTCCTCGGCATGTTCACCGGCTTCACCGGTTACTCCCTGCCGGACGACCTGCTCTCGGGCACCGGTGTCCGCTTCACCCAGGGCGCGATCCTGTCCGTGCCGATCGTCGGCACGTACATCTCGATGTTCCTGTTCGGCGGCGAGTTCCCCGGCCACGACTTCGTGGCCCGGTTCTACTCGATCCACATCCTGCTGCTGCCGGGCATCATGCTCGGCCTGATGGTGGCGCACCTGATCCTGGTCTTCTACCACAAGCACACGCAGTTCGCGGGCCCCGGCCGGAACAACAAGAACGTCGTCGGCATGCCGCTGCTGCCGGTCTACATGGCCAAGGCCGGTGGGTTCTTCTTCCTGGTGTTCGGCTTCATCGCCCTCATCGCCGGCATCGCGTCCATCAACCCGATCTGGGCGATGGGCCCCTACCGGCCGGACCAGGTCTCCACGGGCGCCCAGCCCGACTGGTACATGGGCTTCGCCGAGGGTCTCGTCCGCGCCATGCCGGGCTGGGAGATCAACTTCTGGGGCCACACGCTGGTCCTGGGCGTGTTCGTCCCGCTGGTGCTGTTCGGCCTGTTCCTCGCGGTGATCGCGCTGTACCCGTTCATCGAGTCCTGGATCACCGGTGACAAGCGCGAGCACCACATCCTGGACCGGCCGCGCAACGCCCCGACCCGCACCGCCTTCGGCGCCGCCTGGGTCGCCGGCTACGTGATCATGCTGATCGGTGGCGGCAACGACATCATCGCCACCCACTTCCACCTGTCGATCAACGCGGTCACCTGGTTCGTCCGGATCGCGTTCTTCGCCGGGCCGGTGCTCACGTTCATCGCCACCCGCCGGATCTGCCTCGGCCTCCAGCGCCGCGACCGCGACAAGGTGCTGCACGGCCGCGAGACCGGCATCATCAAGCGGCTGCCGCACGGCGAGTTCATCGAGGTGCACGAGCCGCTCAGCCAGGAGCAGCTGCACACGCTGACCGCGCACGAGCAGTACCGGCCCGCCGAGATCGGTCCGACGACCGACGAGAACGGCGTCGAGCGCAAGGTCGGCTCCTCCCAGAAGCTGCGGGTGAAGCTCTCCAACGCCTACTACGGCGAGGACAGCCAGATCCCGAAGCCGACCGTCGAGGAGTTCAAGGAGATCACGAGCGGCCACGGCCACCACTGATCCCCCCGTCGCCACACCACGCAGAAGGGCCCCGTCCGCCTCGCGGACGGGGCCCTTCGCGGTGCCCGCGGCTGGATAGGGTGGGGGGCGACGGAGCAGGACTGTGTACGAGGAGCGGCTGATGAGCGCTGTGACCCCCGCTGGAGGCGACACCACGGCGGACCGCTCCTGGCCCGTCCTCCTGAACGGGCTGCTCCAGGGCCAGGACCTGGCCGCCGACGACACCGCGTGGGCGATGGACCGCATCATGCGCGGCGAGGCGACCGACGCCCAGATCGCCGGCTTCGCGGTGGCGCTGCGGGCGAAGGGGCAGACGGTCCAGGAGATCACCGGCCTGGTCCGCACGATGTACGAGCACGCGCACGTCATCGAGGTGCCCGGCCGCACCGTCGACATCGTCGGCACGGGCGGCGACGGGGCCCGGACGGTGAACATCTCCACCATGTCCTCGCTGGTCGTGGCCGGCACGGGCGCGAAGGTCGTCAAGCACGGCAACCGGGCCGCGTCCTCGGCGTCCGGCTCCTCCGACGTGCTGGAGAAGCTCGGCGTCAACCTCGACCTGACCCCGCGCCGGGTCGTGGAGGTCGCGGAGGAGGCCGGCATCACCTTCTGCTTCGCGGTGAAGTTCCACCCGGCGCTGCGCCACGTGGGCGCGGCTCGCGGGCAGCTGGGCATCCGGACCGTGTTCAACCTGCTCGGCCCGCTGACCAACCCGGCGCGGGTGCGGGCCCAGGCGGTCGGCGTCGCCGTCGCGCACGAGGCCCCGATCGTCGCGGGCGTCCTCGCCGAACGCGGCAACTCCTCCCTCGTCTTCCGCGGCGACGACGGCCTGGACGAGCTGACGACGACGGCCACCTCCCGGGTGTGGGTGGTCCGCGACGGCCGGGTCCGCGAGGAGTCCTTCGACCCCCGTGACGCCGGCCTCGACCTGGTCCCGGTGGAGGCGCTGCGCGGCGGCGACCCGGCCCACAACGCCGAGGTGGCCCGCCGCCTCCTCGACGGGGAGCGGGGGCCCGTACGGGACGCCGTCCTGCTGAACTCGGCGGCCGCCCTGGTGGCCCTGGAGCCGACGGACGCGTCGCTCACCGAGCAGCTCCGCGCGGGCATGGCGAAGGCCGCGGAGTCGGTCGACTCGGGCGCGGCCCGGCGGGTGCTGGAGCGCTGGGTGGCGGCCAGCAACGCCTGACCGCACCGCGGTGTCGTCCCGCGATCCGGACACGGGTTGCGGGGCGACGATCAGTTCGCGTACTTTCTTGCACCAGGTCATGAGTGACAGTCATGAGGCCCCGGCCGACTGTCCGGCAACCCTCCGTCCGTGGCGGGGTGCCCCGGGTGAAGACCAGGCCGTGGACAGCAAGGTCCGCGGCAAGCGCGGATCCCTCGCACACTCCCGGCAGTGTGGGACCAGGGATCCTGGTCGTCGAGGAGCCTCCCGTGAGTCAGCGAATGCGCTAGGGCCGCAGAGCCCCGCCTCCGCATCCCCCTGTCACCCCACCGACGCTCGAGCACGTCCGCTCGCCCGGTGGCTTCCACCTGCCTTAACGGGAGTCCAGCCATGTCCGTCTCCACCCCCGCCGCCGACCGGTCCCTCCACGCCCCGCTGCCCGTGCTGGGCGCCGACGTCACCGTCCCGCTCGTCACCGGCGGCGAGGTCGCCTACGCCGCGCTCGACTACGCGGCCAGCGCCCCCGCCCTCCAGCGGGTGTGGGACGACGTCGCGGCCTACGCCCCGTACTACGGCAGCGTGCACCGGGGTGCCGGCTACCTCTCGCAGCTCTCCACCGACCTGTTCGAGAACGCCCGCAGGACCGTCGGCGAGTTCCTCGGCTGCCGCCCGGACGACCAGGTCGTCTTCACCCGTTCGACCACCGACTCCCTCAACCTGCTGGCGCGCGCGGTCCCGGACGGCTGCCAGGTCTTCGTCTTCGAGACCGAGCACCACGCCTCCCTGCTGCCCTGGCGGGACGCCCGGGTGACCTACCTCGACGCCCCGCGCACCCCGCGGCAGGCCCTGGAGACCCTGGAGCGGGCCCTCGCCGACCGCGACCCCCACGGCCCGGCCCTGGTGTGCGTCACCGGCGCCTCCAACGTCACCGGCGAGCTGTGGCCGGTGCGCGAGCTGGCCGCCGCCGCGCACGCCCACGGCGCCCGCATCGTCCTGGACGCCGCCCAGCTGGCCCCCCACCACCCGGTGGACGTCCGCGACCTCGACGTCGACTGGGTCGCCTTCTCCGGCCACAAGCTGTACGCCCCGTTCGGCTCCGGCGTCCTGGCCGGCCGCGCCGACTGGCTCCGGGCGGCCGACCCGTACCTCGCGGGCGGCGGCGCCAGCCGCCGGGTGACCCGGCGGCAGGACGGCGGGGTGGCCGTGGAGTGGCACGACAGCGCCGCCCGCCACGAGGCCGGCTCCCCGAACGTGATCGGCGCCTATTCCATCGCCGCCGCGTGCAAGGCCCTCACCGAGGCCGGCTGGGACACCCTGGTCGCCCGCGAGGAGCACCTGATCCGCACGGTCCGCGAGGGCCTCGCCGACGTCCCGGAGGTCAGGATCCTCTCCCTGTTCGGCGACGACGCCCCGCGCGTCGGTGTCCTGTCCTTCGTCGTCGAGGGCTGGAACAGCTCGCACTTCGCCGCCGCCCTCTCCGCCGAGTACGGCATCGGCGTCCGCGACGGCCTGTTCTGCGCCCACCCCCTGGTCCGCACCCTGCTGGGCACCGACCCGCAGACCCAGGGGGAGTGCGGCGCCCCGGAGGCGGCCCCGGGCGAGAAGTCGCTGAACGCCGTCCGGGTCAGCTTCGGCGCCGGCACCCCCGACGAGCACGTCGAGCGCTTCGTGGCCGCCGTGCGCGAGCTGGTGCGGGACGGGGCCCGCTGGCGCTACCGCACGGAGGACGGCCGCTGCGTCCCGGCGGTCTGAGCCCGGCGCGATCCGAACGAGAGGGCCTAGTTGTCGAGGCCGATCGCGAAGGCGGCTTCCAGGTCGTGCTGGGAGTAGGTGCGGAACGCGACGTGCGTGTCGGTGGCCTCGACGCCGGGGATCTTGCTGATCCGGCCGGGGATGATCTCGGCGAGGTCCTCGTGCTGCCCGACCCGGACCATGGCGATCAGGTCGTAGGTGCCGGTGACCGAGAAGACCTCGCTGACGCTCTCCAGCGCGGCGATGCGCTCCGCGATCTCGGGGATCCGGTCCACGCTGGTCTTGATCAGGACGATCGCGGTGATCACGGCTGTGTCTCTCCCTCGGTGACCGGAGCTGGTGCGGCCCTCACTCTAGTCGCCCGCCCGTCGGCCACCGCCGCGCCGGGACCGCCCGCGCGGCGGTGGCCGCGTCCGTAGCGCGCCCACGCGTAGCAGAACCCCAGGCCGAACCCGACCAGGTGCGCGAGGTAGGCCACCCCGGGCCCGTCGGAGGCCCGCCCCGCCGCGAACCACTGGAGCGCCGCCCAGAACGGCAGCACCACCCACGCCGGGAAGCGCAGCGGCAGGAAGAACAGGAACGGCAGGAGACTGGTCACCCGGGCGCGGGGGAACAGGTAGAGCAAGGCTCCGAGGACCGCCGAGATCGCCCCGGAGGCGCCGACCAGCGACTGCTCGGAGGTGGCGTTGGCGGCCGCGTAGCCCAGCAGGGCGAGGTAGCCGCAGCCGACGTAGAACAGGGTGAACTCCACCCGTCCCATGCGTTCCTCGGTCATCGCCCCGAAGACGAAGAGGAACAGCATGTTGCCGAGCAGGTGGACCCAGCCGCCGTGCACGAACAGCGCGGTGGCCGGCGTGAGCGCCTCCCGGGCCGGTCCGCCGAACAGCTGGCCCGGCACCACTCCCCAGCGCCGGAAGTACGTCCGCTGCGCGGCGAGCAGCGCGTCCCCGGTGCCGTACCCGGGGGTCAGCCCGGAGGCCGGGCCGAGGACGAAGATCAGGCAGCACAGGACGATGAGGCCGTACGTGATCGGTGCCGGGGTGCCCCGGACCCGCCCCAGTGTCCTGCCGGCCGCCGTGCTCCAGGTGCTGATCATGACTACAGAGCATGACGTAACGGGACGCAAGCCGACAGACCGCCTCGCCGCCGTGAACGGACGGGCGGCGACCACCCGGCAGGCCGTAGGGTTACGAGCCACACGCGCCGGGGAACGGCGCGGACCGACACGAGAAGGAAGCGGACAGTCACGATGACGGTTCCCCTGCCGACGGCCACGACACGATGGCGCTGCACCCTGTGCGGCAACCTGACCCGTTTCGACGTGACCCGCTCCTCCAAGGTCGTCGAGTACGTCCACCTCGACCTCGCCGGCGAGCCGACGGTGGAGGAGCGCGAGGTGGTCGGTGAGACCATCGAGTCGGTGCGCTGCCGCTGGTGCAACGCGGTGGACCAGGTGGAACTCGTGGACAGGCCGGGCGCCGGCTCCTGAGCGGAGCGGTCCCGCCGAGGCTTTCGGTATTGGGGTGTGACGGATGGTGGAGAGCGCGGACGGGGGGCCGGGCGACGGCACCGCCGAGGTGCTTGACCGTCCGCTGCCCGACGGCGTGCGCCGGCGGGTCGTGCAGATCGTCTCGGACGGCTTCGGCGGGCTGACCATGGCCGAACTTCCCGCCCAGTTGCGGCAGTACGCCCGGTTCGCCCCGAACCGCCGGGCCAAGTTCGCCGGCAACGCGATGGCGGCGGCGCTGGAGACCGACCCGCTCTTCCGGCAGCGGATCGGGGAGAAGTACAGAGAGGTCCAGCCGGAACTCGCCGGCGCCCTCGACTCCGGCTCGCCGCCCCCGGCCGCGGACCCGCTCGACGTGGCGGCCGCGGCCTACGTACTGCGCCCGGCGGGCTGGGTGAAGCTGGTCACCGCGGCCGGCGAGGAGGCCCAGCGCGCGGACGCCGAGCGGGCCGACGAGGAGAGCCGCGCCGAGCTGGAGAGGCTGCGCGCGGAACTGGCGCAGGCCCGCGACCACACCCGCGCCGAGACCGAACGGCTGCGCGCGGAGCTGGAGTCGGCGAAGCGGGAGGGCGAGTCGCTGCACCGCAAGCTGCGGGCCGCGCTCAGCGACGTCAAGCGGGGCGAGGCGGCGCTGCGCAAGGCGCACGCCGAGATGGACACCGCGCGCGCCGAGGCGCACGCGCGGGTGTCGGCGGCGGACAGCGAGTCCCGGCGGCTCAAGGCCCGCCTGAGCGAGGCGGAGGCCGCGCTGGAAGCCACCCGGCGGGCGGCCCGGGAGGGCCGCAGCGTGGAGGACATGCGGGTACGGCTGCTGCTCGACACCCTGCTGGAGGCGACCCAGGGCCTGCGGCGCGAACTCGCCCTGCCCCCGGTGTCCGTGCGCCCGGCCGAGACGGTCGACGCGGTCGAACCGGGCCGGATGACCCCGAAGGACATCGCGGCGCGCGCCCTGTCCGAGCATGACCCGGCCATCCTCGACCAGCTCCTGGCCCTCCCGCAGGCCCATCTGGTCGTCGACGGCTACAACGTGACCAAGACCGGCTATCCGCAGATGCCGCTGGAGAAGCAGCGGCTGCGGCTGCTGGGGCAGCTCTCCGCGCTCGCCGCGCAGACCGGGGCGGAGGTGACGTGCGTCTTCGACGGCGCCGAGCTGGCCGCGCCGGTGCTGCTCGCCCCGCCGCGCGGGGTGCGCGTGCTGTTCTCCAAGCCGGGCATCACGGCCGACGAGCTGATCCGCCAGCTCGTGCGCGCCGAACCGCCGGGGCGTCCGGTCATCGTCGCCTCCACCGACCGGGAGGTGGCCGACGGGGTCGCCAGGGCCGGTGCCCGTCCCGTGGCTTCTGCGGTGCTTCTGAAGCGACTGTCCTGAAGGCCCAACGGGCGCCATGCTTGCCCGAATTGACCCGAGTGACGTGCGACGGTGTGTCAACCGGCTCTCACTACCGGTGAGTCATGTGCAAAGAATGCATGGCGTGACAGGGTTTTTTCCTGTGAGGATTTGAACTGATCACAACTGTGTCACTAGGGTCTGGGCTCGAACCTCCGAACGGGTGATCACTCACAAGAAGGAGTTCGTCCTCCGTGGCGTCCCACCGTCGACCCAAGCAGCCCAGTCGCACCCGTGTGACCGTGCTGACCACCGCAGCCGCCGCTGCCGTCGCGCTCAGCGCGAACGCCGCCAACGCCGCCCCCAGCGAGAAGCTGAACAAGGACGAGGTGAAGGCCAAGGTCGACAAGCTCTACGAGCAGGCGGAGCAGGCGACCGAGAAGTACAACGGCGCCAAGGAGAAGCAGCAGAAGCTCCAGAAGGACATCTCCACCATCCAGGACGACGTCGCCCGCGGCCAGGAGGAGCTCAACAAGCTGCGCGACGGCCTCGGATCGCTGGCCACCGCCCAGTACCGCTCCGGCGGCATCGACGCCTCCGTCCAGCTCTTCCTGTCCTCGAACCCGGACGACTACCTCGACAAGGCGTCCACGCTCGACCAGTTGAGCAGCCAGCAGGTCGACGCGCTACGGAAGATCCAGGACAAACAGCGCGAACTCGCCCAGGAGCGCGCCGAGGCCACCGAGAAGCTCAAGGACCTCGCCGCCACCCGCACCGAGCTGGGCAGCAAGAAGCAGGAGGTCCAGGGGAAGCTCGCCGCCGCGCAGAAGCTCCTGAACACCCTGACCGCCGAGGAGAAGCAGCAGCTCGCCCAGGAGCAGCAGCGCGCCAACCGCTCCTCCACCGAGCGCGTGGACCTCGGCGACAAGACCCCGCCCGCCTCCGGGCGCGCCTCGGCGGCCTTCTCCGCCGCCCAGAGCCAGATCGGCAAGCCGTACGTCTACGGCGCCACCGGCCCCTCCTCCTTCGACTGCTCGGGCCTGACCTCCTGGGCCTACGCCCAGGCCGGGGTGTCCATACCGCGCACCTCCGAGGCGCAGGCGAACATCGGCACCCGGATCGGCTCGGTCGGCGACCTGAAGGTCGGCGATCTGGTCTTCTTCTACGGCGACCTGCACCACGTGGGCCTGTACGCCGGCAACGGCCAGGTGCTGCACGCCCCGCACACCGGTGCCGTGGTCCGCTACGAGGCCATGGGCAACATGCCCTTCCAGTTCGGCGTCCGGGTCTGACCCCGTACGACACGTACCGGGGGGCGCCCGAACGAGCGAATCCCGGTGACCGGAACTGACGTCACGCCCCGCCCCTGACCTGCGTCAGTGGCGGGGCGTCACTCTGTCTTGACTCCGCGGTCTTTGGCCGCGGCACCTCCGCACGGCTACTGTCTGCCGCGTTTCCCCGGCCCGGGGCCTCCCCGTCCCCGGCGCCGGGGAGACGTGTCCTGTAGGCCAGCGGAAGGAACTCGGCTTCTCGTGGGCGCTCATCGCCGTCTTGCCCCGTCCGGATTCGACCGGGGCGCCGCCGCCCTGTGCGTGGTGTCGGCCGCGGCGGCCGCGCTCGGCGCCGTACCGGCGCACGCGGCGCCGGACGCCGACCCCCGTGCCGAGGTGGACCGTCTGTACGAGGCCGCCGAGAAGGCGACCCAGGCCTACGACCGGGCCGACGAACGGGCCGGGGTGCTGCGCCGCGAGGTCCGTCACGCGCAGGACCACATCGCCCGGCAGCAGCAGCGCGTCAACACCCTGCGCGAGCGCCTCGGTTCGCTGGCCGGCGCCCAGTACCGCGCCGGCGGCATCGACCCGGCCGTCGCCCTGCTCTTCTCCGACGACCCCGACGACTACCTCGACAAGGCCTCCACCCTCGACCGCATCGGCAGCCGGCAGGCCGGCGAGCTGCGGCAACTGCGGTCCGCGCTGCGCGACCTGGCCCAGGAACGCGCGGAGGCGTCCGGCAAGCTCGCCGAACTCGAGCGCAGCCGCCGGGCGGTGGCCGCCCACAAGCGGACCGTGGAGCGCAAGCTCGCCCGGGCCCGGCAGCTGATCAACGCCCTGCCCGCCGCCGCGCGCGCCGCCTACGACCGGGCCTCCCGGGGCAGCCGCGCGGACCTGCCCGACCCGGTCGGCGCCGCCGCCGACGGCCGCGCCGCGGCGGCCCTGGCCGCCGCCCGCTCCGCCCTCGGCCGCCCCTACGTGTGGGGCGCCAACGGCCCGTCCGGGTTCGACTGTTCCGGCCTGATGCAGTGGTCGTACGCGCACGCCGGCATCCACCTGCCGCGCACCTCGCAGGCGCAGCGCTTCGCCGGCCGGCAGGTCCCGCTCTCCCAGGCCCGCCCCGGAGACCTGGTCGTGTACCGCTCCGACGCCAGCCACGTGGCGATGTACGCCGGCAACGGCCAGGTCATCCACGCGCCCTACCCCGGTGCCCCGGTCCGCTACGACCCGGTGGGGATGATGCCCGTCTCCTCGGTCACCAGACCCTGACCGCCCGCTCGCCGTACGATCGGGAAGTGGCTGGTCGCAGGCGGGCGTGGGGGGTCGGAGCCGTGGGGCTCGCGCTGCTGCTGTCCCTCGGCGGGTGCGGCGGCGGGCCGCGCACCGACCCGGCCCGGGCCGAGGTGCAGCGGGTGCTGGACCGGCGGGCGGCGGCCCTGCTCGGCCACGACGAGACGGCGTACGGCCGGACGGGCGCCCGCGGCGAGTACACCCGGCTGCGGGCCCTCCCGCTGGCCTCCTTCGGCTACCGGGTCACCGGAGTGCGCCGCACCGGCGCCGGCGCCACCGCCGACGCCGACCTGCGCTACCGCGTAGCCGGCTACGACCGGGCCCCCGTGGACGTCCGCCGGACGCTCACCCTCGGCCGCACCGCCGACGGCCGCTGGTACGTCACCGCCGACCGGCCCGCCCGGCAGGCCGGGCAGCAGCTGTGGGACCAGGGCACCGTGACCGCGGTGCGGGGCGCGCACAGCCTGGTGCTCGGCAGCGGCACGCCCGCCGCCGGCCTGCGGGCCTACGCCCGGCTCGCCGACCGCGCGGTCCCGGCCGTCTCCCGCGCCTGGGGCACCGGCTGGAGCCGCCGGATCGTCGTCCTGGTCCCGCGGTCCCTCGCGGGGATGGCGGCCCTGCTCGGCTCGCCGGCCGCCACCTACCGGGGCATCGCCGCCGTCACCACCGGCGAGGTGAGCGCCGCCGCCCCGGCCGGTTCCGCGGCCCCCGCCGACCGGGTGGTGGTCAACCCGGAGGCGTACGCCGTCCTCGGCGGCCTCGGCAAGCAGGTCGTGCTCACCCACGAGACCACCCACGTCGCCACCCGGGCGCGGACCACGGCCGCCACCCCGTTGTGGCTCTCCGAGGGCTACGCCGACTGGATCGGCTACCTGGACACCGGGCGCACCCCGGCCGAGGCCGCCCCGGAACTCGCCCGCGCCGTCGCCGGGGGCGAGGTGCCGGACGCCCTCCCCACCGACCGGGACTTCGGCTTCACCAGCGATCCGACCGACCTGGCGCGTGCCTACGAGGGCGGCTGGCTGGCCTGCCGGATGATCGCCGACCGGTGGGGCCCCGCCCGGCTCGGCGCCTTCTACCGCGCCGTCGGCGCCCACGGCGGGCGGGCGGGCGCGGTCGGGGCGGCCCTCGCCGACGTCCTCGGCACGACCCCCGGGCAGTTCACCGCCCGCTGGCGCCGGTACGTCACGGAACAGCTGGGCTGAGCCTGCCCGGAATCCCGCGCGGCCACCGGTCAGGAGGAGACCGGGCTCTGCTTCGGCCGGGTGGGGTGAGGGGGGAACGGGGCGGTGGGCTCGGCCGCGGGGGCCGAGGACCACAGGCGGCGGGCCGCGGTCAGGCCGGCCGCCAGCAGCAGGCCGTCGCGCACCACCAGCAGCGCGATGCCGTACCCGTCGCTCGCCACCACGTGCGCGAAGCCCAGCGGGAACTCCAGCACCGTCACGAACGACGCGAGGACGACCAGCAACGCCGGCGCCGTCATCCGGCTCGCCCGGTACGACAGGCACACGGCGGCCAGCCCGACCAGCCACACCAGGTACTGCGGGCTGATCACCCGGCTGGTCACCGTGGACAGCAGCACCGCGGTCAGCGCCGCCTCGGCGAGGACGTGCGGGGCGAGACGGCCCGCGCGCAGCCGCCACAGCAGCAGCCAGCCGAACGCGACCGCGCTCAGCGCCAGTGCCGCCGTGCTCACCCGGTCCACGTACGGGCCGAGGAACTCGATCGAGCCGTAGTTCAGCAGCACCTGACCCCGCCACCCGAAGTGCCGGGCCACGTGGAGGACCAGCGCGCCCAGCGACTCCACCTCGGTGCCCCGCTCCCGCTGGAACGCCAGGAACGCGAACGCGCCCGGCACGGTCACCGCGAACAGCGCCGCGAGGCCCGCCGCGGTCACCGCCGCCGTCCGCCAGGCCCGCCGCCCCGCCCCGGCCAGCAGCAGCACCGGCCACACCTTCAGCAGCGCGCCGAACGCGGCCAGCGCCCCCAGCACCCGCGGGCGCCGCGCCCCGGCGAGCAGCGCCGCCACGGCCACCGCGGTCACCATCACGTCGTAGCGGGCGTACACCGTCGGTCCGAGCAGCGGTACGCCCGCCACCCACACCCGGGCCCCGCGCGGCGACCGGCCGGGGCGCCGGCCCGCGACGAGCAGCGCGGCCAGCACGGCGGCGTCGGCGAGGAACGCCAGCAGGAAGAAGGCGTGCGGGTAGGACAGGAACGGCAGGGCCGCGGGGGAGAGGACGGCGAGGGCGGCGCCGGGCGGGTACTGCCAGGTGACGTCGGACAGCGGGAACGTTCCGTGGCGCAGCACCTCGTACCAGCCCTGGTAGGTCACCGACACGTCGGAGGTGACGTCCGGGCCGGGGAAGACGTACACCCGGAAGACGAACAGCAGCAGCACCGCGCGCGTGACGCCCCACACCGCGAGCGGTGCGACCAGGGACCGCCGGACGGCCTCCCTCTCCATGTGGACCCCTGTCGTCGTCCGTCCCCGGCACCGGGCGCGCCGTTCGATTCCGTACCGGTCGACCATGATGTCCTGCGCACCTGTGCGATGCCACGGACCCGGCCGCGCCCGGCACCGGACGGGCGATTGGGTAGGGTCGGCGGACGATGCGCAAGACCCTGATCGTCACCAACGACTTCCCGCCGCGCCCCGGCGGGATCCAGGCCTTCCTGCACAACATGGCGCTCCGCCTGGACCCCGGCCGGCTCGTCGTGTACGCCTCCACCTGGAAGCGCGGCCGTGAGGGCGCCGAGGCCACCGCCGCCTTCGACGCCGAGCAGCCCTTCACCGTCGTCCGCGACCCCACGACGATGCTGCTGCCCACCCCCCGGGTGACCCGGCGGGCGGCCGGACTGCTGCGGGAGCACGGCTGCACCTCGGTGTGGTTCGGTGCCGCGGCACCCCTCGGCCTCATGGCGCCCGCCCTCCGCGCGGCCGGCGCCGAGCGGCTGGTGGCCACCACCCACGGGCACGAGGCCGGCTGGGCCCAGCTGCCCGCCGCCCGGCAGCTGCTGCGCCGCATCGGGGAGCACACCGACACGGTCACCTACCTCGGCGAGTACACCCGCTCCCGGATCGCCACCGCGCTCAGCCCGGCGGCGGCCCGGCGGATGGTCCAGCTGCCGCCCGGGGTCGACGAGAAGACCTTCCACCCCGGCTCCGGCGGCGGCGAGGTCCGCGCGCGGCTCGGCCTCACCGACCGGCCGGTCGTGGTGTGCGTCTCCCGGCTGGTGCCGCGCAAGGGCCAGGACACCCTGATCCGGGCCATGCCCCGCGTCCTCGCCGCCGAGCCGGACACCGTGCTGCTCGTCGTCGGCGGCGGCCCCTACGAGCGGGACCTGCGCCGCCTCGCCCAGGAGGCGGGCGTCGCCGCCTCGGTCCGCTTCACCGGCGCCGTGCCCTGGTCCGAGCTGCCCGCGCACTACGGCGCCGGGGACGTGTTCGCGATGCCGTGCCGCACCCGGCGCGGCGGCCTGGACGTCGAGGGCCTCGGCATCGTCTATCTGGAGGCGTCCGCCACGGGCCTGCCGGTCGTCGCCGGCGACTCGGGCGGCGCGCCGGACGCGGTGCTGGAGGGGGAGACGGGCTGGGTCGTCCGGGGCGGTTCGCCCGAGGAGACCGCGGAGCGGATCGTCGTCCTGCTCCAGGACCCCGAGCTGCGCCGCCGCATGGGCGAGCGCGGCCGGCGGTGGGTCGAGGAGAAGTGGCGCTGGGACCTGCTGGCGGAGAAGCTGCGGACGCTGCTGTGAGCGGTGCGGCCGGTCCCGGCGGGGACCGGCCGGCCGGGCGCGGGGGCCGACGGCCCGCCGGCCGGGCTCACTTGGCGTAGATGGCCTCGATCTCGTCCGCGTAGTCCTTCGCCACCACGTTCCGCTTGAGCTTCAGCGAGGGCGTGAGGTGCCCCGACTCCTCGGTGAACTGACAGGGCAGGATGCGGAACTTGCGCACCGACTCCGCCTTCGAGACCGCGGCGTTGCCGTCGTCCACGGCCGACTGCACCGCGGCGATCAGGTCCGGGTCCGTACGCAGCGTCACCGCGGTGGAGCCGGCCGGCTTGCCGTGCTCGGCGCACCAGCGGCCCAGGAACTCCTCGTCGAGGGTGACCAGCGCGCCCACGAAGGGCCGCCCGTCGCCCACCACCATGCACTCCGCGACCAGCGCGTGGGCCCGGATCCGGTCCTCGATCACGGCCGGGGCGACGTTCTTGCCGCCCGCCGTGACGATGATCTCCTTCTTCCGGCCGGTGATCCGCAGGTACCCGTCCTCGTCGAGGGTGCCGATGTCGCCGGTGTGGAACCAGCCGTCCGCCAGCGCCTCGGCGGTCGCGGCCGGGTTGTTCCAGTACTCCTTGAACAGGTGCTCGCCGTGGAGCAGCACCTCGCCGTCGTCCGCGATCCGCACCACCGAGCCCGGCAACGGCTGCCCGACCGTGCCGATCTTCTGCCGGTCCCACGGGTTGAACGCGGTCGCCGCGCACGACTCGGTCAGGCCGTAGCCCTCCAGCACGGAGAAGCCGATGCCCCGGAAGAAGTGTCCGAGCCGCTCGCCCAGCGGGGCGCCGCCGGAGATGGCGTACTCGCCCCGGCCGCCGAGGACCGCGCGCAGCTTGCTGTAGACCAGCCGGTCGAACACCTTGTGCTTGATCCGCAGCCCCAGCGACGGGCCCGACGCGCTGTCCAGCGCCCGGCTGTAGGCGATCGCGGTGTCGGCGGCCCGGTCGAAGACGGCGCCCTTGCCGTCCGCCTGCGCCTTGGCCCGCGCCGAGTTGTAGACCTTCTCGAAGACCCGGGGGACGCCGAGGATCAGGGTCGGCCGGAACGCGGCCAGCTCGTCCGTGAGGTTCTTGATGTCCGGGACGCAGCCCAGCTTGATCGGCGCCATCATCGGCGCGACCTGCACCAGCCGCCCGAAGACGTGCGCGAGCGGCAGGAAGAGCAGGACGGAGCACTCGCCGGTGCGGAACAGCGGACGCAGCCGCTCCACCACGTTCCCGCACTCGGCGAAGAAGCTGCGGTGGGTGAGGACGCAGCCCTTGGGCCGGCCGGTCGTGCCGCTCGTGTAGACGATGGTCGCCGGGTCGTCGGCGCGGGCCAGCGAGCCGCGTTCCTCGACCGTCCGCTCCGACACGTCCTGGCCGAGCCGCCCCAGCTCCTCCAGGCCGCCGGCCTCGATCTGCCAGACGTGCTTCAGCGCGGGCAGCGTGTCGCGCACCGACTCCACGGCCGCCGCGTGGCCGTCCAGTTCCACGACGCAGGCGGTCGCGCCCGAGTCGGACAGGATCCAGCGCACCTGCTCCGGCGAGCTGGTCTCGTACACCGGCACGGTGACCGCGCCCGCGCTCCAGATGGCGAAGTCCAGCAGCGTCCACTCGTAGCGGGTCCGGGACATCAGGCCCACCCGGTCGCCCGGCTGGACACCGGCGGCGATGAGTCCCTTGGCGGCGGCGTGCACCTCGGCGAGGAACGTCCGGGCGGTCACGTCCTGCCAGACACCGGCCACCTTGCGGGCGATGACGGCGACGTCGGGATGCTGCGCGGCGTTTCTGCGGACGATGTCGGTCAGATTCCCGTCCGCGGGGACCTCGTACAAAGCCGGAAGGCTGAACTCGCGCAAGACTGCTGCTCCTCATAGGGCGCCGGCGCCACGACGTTGTGCGATGCGACGGTGCGGTCCAAGGCTCGGGCAAGTGCTCGCGGATTCACAAGTTGAAATCCTGAGCACGACTGGACTGCCCGGACGTTACCCGCCGGTATGGCGTCTAGGACAGGGGGACCGGGGCAGATGTTCGCTGCGTCACACACGGGGGCGTTCCTTCGCGCACACTAGTCGACGGCCGATCCGACCGGCGAGTAACCGAGGGCCTGACCGGCACTGTTCACAGGTGCGGCGCTCCGCCTACGCTTGATCGCCATGGCACCCACACGCGCCGGCAGCCGGCCCACCCGCGTCCATGTGGTCAGCGACGTCCACGGCAACGTCCGTGACCTGGCCCGGGCCGGCGAGGGTGCCGACGCCCTGATCTGCCTGGGCGACCTCGTCCTCTTCCTGGACTACGCCGACCACTCCCGCGGCATCTTCCCCGACCTGTTCGGCACCGAGAACGCCGACCGGATCGTCGAGCTGCGCACCGCCCGCCGCTTCGAGGAGGCCCGCGCCTTCGGCACCCGGCTGTGGGGCGGCATCGGCACCGACCGCGCCGCCGCCATCGAACGGGCCGTGCGCAAGCAGTACGCCGAACTGTTCGCCGCCTTCCCCACCCCCACCTACGCCACCTACGGCAACGTCGACATGCCGGCCCTGTGGCCGGAGTACGCCCGCCCCGGCACCACCGTCCTCGACGGCGAGCGCGTGGAGATCGGCGGCCGCACCTTCGGTTTCGTCGGTGGCGGCCTGCGCACCCCGATGCGCACGCCCTACGAGATCGGCGACGAGGAGTACGCGGCGAAGATCGAGGCGGTCGGCGAGGTCGACGTCCTGTGCACCCACATCCCGCCGGAGGTCCCCGAGCTGGTCTACGACACCGTCGCGCGCCGCTTCGAGCGCGGCAGCCGCGCCCTGCTGGACGCCATCCGCCGCACCCGGCCGCGCTACGCGCTCTTCGGGCACGTGCACCAGCCGCTGGCGCGCCGGATGCGGATCGGCGCCACCGAGTGCGTCAACGTGGGGCACTTCGCCGGCACCGGCACCCCCTGGGCGCTCGAATGGTGAGGGCACGCGGGCGGGGTGAGGGCCGGCGGGCGGTGGCGCGGTAGCCTTCACGCTGCACACACGTGCGCAGCCCGGCGCACACCCACCTCTCCACACGGCCCATCCGGAGGAGCCACGACGATGGCGGAACACACCAGTTCGAGCATCACGATCGAGGCGGCCCCGGCCGACGTCATGGCGGTGATCGCCGACTTCGGGCGCTACCCGGACTGGACCGGCGAGGTGAAGGAGGCGGAGGTCCTCGCCACCGACGCGCAGGGCCGCGCCGAGCGGGTCCGCCTCGTCATGGACGCGGGCGCCATCAAGGACGACCAGACCCTCGCCTACACCTGGGCGGGCGACCACGAGGTCTCCTGGACGCTGGTCAAGTCCCAGATGCTCCGCTCCCTGGACGGCACCTACCTGCTGAAGCCGGCCGGCGCGGGCGCCACCGAGGTCACCTACCGGCTCACCGTCGACGTGAAGATCCCCATGCTGGGCATGATCAAGCGCAAGGCCGAGAAGGTCATCATCGACCGGGCGCTCGCCGGACTGAAGAAGCGGGTCGAGTCGCCGGACGCGTGACCGCCCCGGCGTCCCTCCCGCCCCCGGCGGTAGCGTTCACCCCCATGCGCACCATCCTGATCACGGGCCCGGGCGGCAGCGGCCGTACGACGATCGCCGCCGCCACCGCGCTGACCGCCGCCCGCGAGGGGCACCGCACCCTCCTGCTGAGCGCCGACCACGCCGACACCCCGGGCACGGCACTGGGCGCCGTGACAGGACCGGACCCCGTGCGGGCCGCCGAGCGCCTCACCGTCCGGCGGCCCGACGCGGCCGCCGGCTTCCGCGCGGACCTCACCGCCTTCCAGACCCGCGCCACGAACGTCCTCGACCTGCTCGGCGCCGCCCGCCTGGACGCCGAGGAGGTCACCCCGCTGCCCGGCGCCGAGGAGCTGTCCCTGCTGCGCGCCCTGCGTGACGCGGCCCTCGCCGAGCGCCACGACCTCCTCGTCGTCGACCTCCCGCCGCTCCCGCAGGCCCTCGCCCTGCTCGCCCTGCCCGAGGAACTGCGCCGTTACCTGCGCCGCCTGCTGCCGCCCGAGCGGCAGGCCGCCCGCGCCCTGCGCCCGGTCCTCGGCCGGTTGGCCGGCGTGCCCATGCCCGCCGAGTGGCTGTACGAGACGGCGGCCCGCTGGGACGTCGAACTGGCCGCCGTGCAGGCGGTCCTCGCCGACCGGAACACCGCCGTACGCCTGGTCGCCGAACCCGGCCCGGCCGGTGCCGACGCCGTCCGCGCCGCCTCGCTCGGCCTCGCCCTGCGCGGCCTGCGCACCGAGTCGCTGATCGCCAACCGGGTCCTGCCCGAGGCCGGCGGGGACTGGCTCGCTGGGCTCCTCGCCCAGCAGCGCAAGACCCTCGACGGCTGGCGGGAACAGCCCGGCGACCTCCACACCGTGGCCCACCTCGGACACGACCCGCAGGGCCCCGACGACCTGACGGCCCTCGCCGTACCCGGCGTCAACCCGGCGCCCGCCCCGCTCGAGTGGCCCGTCACCGACCGGATCGCCGAGGACGGCGTGCTGGTCTGGCACCTCCCGCTGCCCGGCGCGATACGGGAGGAACTGGACCTGGTCCGGCGCGGCGACGAACTCCTCGTCACGGTGGGCCCGTTCCGCCGGATCGTGCCGCTCCCTGCCGTCCTGCGCCGCTGCACCGTCGCCGGGGCCGCGCTCCGCGACGGCGAGCTGCGCATCCGGTTCGCCCCCGATCCCGGCCTGTGGCCCGCCGCCGGACGGTGAACGAGGCACGTCCGTTCGGGTAACGTCGTAGGGGCGAACCGTCGTCAGGAGTCCGCCATGAGCGAAGAGCGCCCCGTACCCGAACCGGACGAGCGGCGGGCGACCGACGCCGACGCCTGGGCCAAGGCCTGCGCCGAGGACCTCGCCGCCGAGAAGGCCCGCCGCGGCGGCGGGGACGGCCCGCCACCGGGCACCGCCGCCGAGGAGCTGAGGAAGCTCGTGGACACGGTCGCCGACAAGCTGTCCGGCCTCGGCGCGCCGCTGCTCGGCTCCCTCGCCGGCCCCGCCGCGCAGCAGGTGGTGCGGCAGGTCGTCGAGCAGGCGAAGGCCGCCGTCGAACCCGTCGTGGAACGCAACCCCGACGTGTTCGACCACCTGGCCGCGGCCGGCGGTGAGCTGCTCGCCGCCTACCGCTCCGCCGTCCAGGCGCAGGAGCACCGCTGGACCGCCCGCCCGGCCGACGGCCGGCCCGGGGGACCCGACGCGCCCGGCCGGTCCGACGGGGACGAGGGCACCGGTCCGGGGGAACGCATCGACCTGGACTGAAGCCCTGGCACGGCAGGGCCTCGGGTACGGTTGGCCGTAGCGGGGCTCGACCGGAACTGAGGGATTCATGGGACTCACCATCGGCGTCGACATCGGCGGCACGAAGATCGCGGCCGGCGTGGTCGACGAGGAAGGCAACATCCTCTCGACCTTCAAGGTGCCGACGCCCGTCACGCCCGAGGCCATCGTGGACGCCATCGCCTCGGCGGTGGAGGGCGCGCGCGCCGGGCACGAGATCGTCGGTGTGGGCATCGGCGCGGCCGGATACGTCAACCGCCAGCGCTCCACGGTGTACTTCGCGCCCAACATCGACTGGCGCAACGAGCCGCTCAAGGAGAAGGTCGAGGCCCGTACCGGCCTGCCCGTCGTGGTCGAGAACGACGCCAACGCCGCCGCCTGGGGCGAGTACCGCTTCGGCGCCGGCAAGGGCCACCGCAACGTCATCTGCATCACGCTCGGCACCGGCCTCGGCGGCGGCATCATCATCGGCAACAAGCTGCGCCGCGGCCACTTCGGCGTGGCCGCCGAGTTCGGCCACATCCGAATGGTCCCGGACGGCCTGCTGTGCGGCTGCGGCTCGCAGGGCTGCTGGGAGCAGTACGCCTCCGGCCGCGCCCTCGTCCGCTACGCCAAGCAGCGCGCCAACGCCACCCCCGAGCGCGCCGAGGTGCTGCTCGCGCTGGGCGACGGCACGCCGGACGGCATCGAGGGCAAGCACATCTCCATGGCCGCCCGCCAGGGCTGCCCGGTGGCGGTGGACTCCTACCGGGAGCTGGCCCGCTGGGCCGGCGCCGGCCTCGCCGACCTGGCCTCCCTCTTCGATCCCTCCGCCTTCATCGTCGGCGGCGGCCTCTCCGACGAGGGTGACCTGGTCCTCGACCCGATTCGCAAGTCGTACAAGCGCTGGCTGGTCGGTGGCAACTGGCGCCCGGTGGCCGACGTGATCGCGGCCCAGCTCGGCAACAAGGCCGGCATGGTCGGCGCGGCCGACCTGGCCCGGGAGCCCGACCCGATCATGTAGCACCCGTCCGAGGGGACACGGCGCCCGTACCCCCCGGGGCACGGGCGCCGGCCCGCTCGACGGTCGGCGTAGATTGACGGCATGGCAACACCGCTGCTTCCCAACTCACGTACGGAGCCGGACGGTTGCGCGGTCGTCCGGGTGCTGAGCTACAACATCCGGTCGATGCGCGACGACACCGACGCGCTCGCCCGCGTCATCTCCGCCTGCGCCCCCGACCTGGTCCTGGTGCAGGAGGCTCCCCGCTTCTTCCGCTGGCGCAAGAAGCTCTCCCGGCTGGCCGCGGCCTCGGGCCAGGTCGTCCTGACCGGCGGTGCGACGGCCGCGGGGCCGGCCATCCTGTGCTCGCTCCGGGCCACGGTGGAGCGGACGGAGGACGTCCTGTTCCCGCTCAGGCCCGGCCTGCACCGCCGCGGTCTCGCCACGGCGGTGGTCCGGTTCGGCGGCGTCCGGCTCGGCGTGATCAGCTGCCACCTCAGCCTGGACCGGAAGGAACGCGCCGAGCAGGGGGCACGGCTCCTGGAACACCTCGACGGGCTCGGTGCCGGCCACGCCGTCGTCGGCGGGGACCTCAACGAACGCCCCGACGGCCCCACCTTCCGCCGGCTCGCCGACCGGCTCCAGGACTGCCGTGCCACGGCTCCCTGGGGCGGTGACCTCACCTCCACCCCGGCCGACCCCCGGCAGCGCATCGACGCGGTCTTCGCGACCGGAGGCGTCGAGGTGCTCGGCTGCGGCGTCCCGCTGGACCAGCCGGGCGTCACCCACGCCGACCTGACCGCGGCCACCGACCACCTCCCGGTGCTGGCCGCGCTGCGCGTCCCGGCCGTCTGAGGCGCGACCCGCCCGGTGTCAGACCACGGCCCCGCGCCCGGGGCCGTCCTCCTCGTCGTCGTCCGTGCGCATCCGCGTCACCAGCGTCGCGAAACCGCCGAGGAAACCGCCGATGCCGAGGGTCGCCAGCCACCAGGTCATGTCCCAGCCGAACAGCACCGCCAGCAGGAGCAGCACCGGCCCGCCGACCACACCCAGCCAGGCGAACCGGGAGGTGGTGTCGGCGGCGGGCAGCGGCGGCGGCTCCGGCGGGACGAAGTGGCCCTCGTCGTCCTCGTCGAAGTCGTCGTCGGACGGCTCGGCCGGGGTGTGGTCGCGCGGGCCCACCCCGACGGCGAAGGAGACCGAGCCGCCCAGCGGCCGGACGGGCCGCCGGCCCGCCGCGTCGTCGCCCTCGCCGTCCTCGGCGGGGTCCGCGCCGGTGTCCGGGCCCGCGTCCGCCCCGACCGTCCCCGCGGTCTCCGGCCCGGCGTTCTTCTCCAGCAGCGCCAGGTCCTCCACCGCCTTGAAGGGCCGGGCGCCGGGCGGGTCCGGCGGTTCCTGGCCGTACCCGGCCACGATGGCCCGCCAGGCGGCGTCCTCGTCGAACGGCACGCCCTGCTCGTCCGGCTCCCGGTCCTCGCGGCCCTCCCGGCCGGAGTCGTGCTCAGCCAACTGCGGCCGTCCCTTCCTTGCCGACACCCGGTGCGAGCCGGCCGACGAAAGCGAGGCTCTCCTCGAAGATCCGATCCGCGTCCAGGTCCAACGTCGCCACGTGGTAGCTGTGTTCCAGCACGCTCTCCGTGACGTCCGTCGACGACACCCGGCTCAGCACGCGGGCCGCGTCGGCCGCCGGCACGACATGGTCCCGGGCGCTGCGCAGCAGCAGCAGCGGCTGGGTGACCTGCGGCAGTTCGCCGTCCAGCCGGCGCAGGAAGACCCGCAGCGAGTGCGCCGCGTGCAGCGGCACCCGGTCGTACCCCAGCTCGGTCGCGCCGTCCTTGGCGATGTCGCTGGCGATGCCCCGCGTCGTGCGCACGAGGTGCCGGGCCACCGGCAGGGCGTACGCCGACAGGCCGTGCACCTTGTTCGCCGGGTTGACGACGATCACGCCGGCGACCCGATCGCCGTGGCGTGCGGCGAGCCGGAGGGCCAGCGCGCCGCCCATCGACAGGCCCGCGACGAACACCCGGGAACAGCTCTCGGTGAGGACCCGCAGCTCGCGGTCCACCTCCGCGTACCAGTCCTGCCAGCCCGTGAGCTGCATGTCCTCCCAACGGGTGCCGTGGCCGGGCAGCAGGGGCAGGGACACGGTGAGGCCGTGGGCCGCGTGGTGCTCCGCCCACGGGCGCAGCGACTGGGGCGAGCCGGTGAAGCCGTGGCAGAGGAGAACCCCCACCTCCCCGCCCTGACGGCGGTACGGCTCGGCTCCGGGGAGAACTGGCATGTGCTTCACCGTACGCGACCGCACTGACACCGACCAGGGTCGTCGGGCCCATTGACGGTCCTTGGGGTTATGGTCTGTTCGACGGAAACGGGAGGCACACGGGTGTTGTACGGCACGATGAAGGTCGCCATCGGGGGGCCGCTCAAGGTCGCCTTCAGGCCCTGGGTGGAGGGCGTGGAGAACATCCCGGCCACGGGGCCCGCCATCCTGGCCAGCAACCACCTGTCCTTCTCGGACTCGTTCTTCCTGCCGGCCGTGCTGGACCGCAAGGTCACCTTCATCGCCAAGGCCGAGTACTTCACCACCCCCGGTGTGAAGGGCCGCCTCACCGCGGCCTTCTTCAAGGGCGTCGGCCAGCTCCCGGTGGACCGCTCCGGGTCGCGCGGCGCCGGCGAGGCGGCGGTCAGGAGCGGCATAGAGGTCCTGGAGCGCGGCGAGCTGTTCGGCATCTACCCCGAGGGCACCCGCTCGCCCGACGGGCGGCTGTACCGGGGCAAGCCCGGCGGCCTCGCGCGCGTCGCGCTCGCCACGGGCGCGCCGGTCGTCCCGGTCGCCATGATCGACACGGAGAAGATCCAGCCGCCCGGCAAGGTCGTGCCCAAGCTGATGCGCCCCGGCATCCGCATCGGCAGGCCCATGGACTTCAGCCGCTACCAGGGCATGGAACACGACCGGTTCGTGCTGCGCGCGCTGACCGACGAGGTCATGTACGAGATCATGAAGCTCTCCGGCCAGGAGTACGTCGACATGTACGCCACCGCGGCCAAACGGCAGATCGCGGACGCGGCCAAGGCGGCGAAGGCGGACAGGGAGGCCAGAGAGGCCAGGGTCGGGGCGGCGGAGCGGGCCGAGAAGTAGCCGGACGGCTCCCGGACGGGGGTCCGTCGAGCCGTGGGGACGTCGGGGGGACGCGGGACCATGCCCAAGCGCGAGCGCGTCGTGCGGATGTCGGTCGAGCTGCCGCTGTGGCGCGCGCTGGCCGGCTACCGCGTCCTGACCGCGCTGTACGCCATCGGCCTGTGCGCCACCGCCTACGAGCAGTTCGTCCGCCCCTGGATCGCCGTGGGCTACTACGCCGTCCTGGTGGTCTGGACCCTCGCCACCCTCCCCAGGGTGGCCAACGCGGCGAGCTGCACCCGGCGCTTCCTCGCCGCCGACCTGGCCGTCGCCGTCACCGGCATCCTGCTCACCCCGTTCGCCGACAGCCACGAGCGGATCGCCGGCGGCGGCCCCACCCTGCCGTCGATATGGACGGCCGGCGCGGTGCTGGCCTACGCCGTCAAGGGCGGCTGGCGCTGGGCGGCCGTCGCCTCCACCGCCGTGGCCGCGGCCAACCTCGTCGAGCGCGGCCACCCCGCCCGGGACACCGTGCACAACGTGATCCTGGTCTGGGTCGCCTCCATCGCGATCGGCTACGTCGTGGAGGTGGCCCGTGCCTCCGAACGCACCCTCGCCCGCGCCCTGGAGATCGAGGCCGCGATCCGGGAGCGGGAGCGGCTGGCCCGGGACATCCACGACGGCGTGCTCCAGGTGCTGGCGATGGTGAAGCGGCGCGGCACCGCCCTCGGCGGCGAGGCGGCCGACCTGGGCCGGCTCGCCGGGGAGCAGGAGGTGGCGCTGCGCACGCTGGTCTCGGGCGGCCTGGTGCCGGTGTCCCGGGTGTCCCGGGACGCGGCGGCCGGAGCCGTCGTCCGCGCCGTCGGGGCGGGGGCGGGGGTCGAGGACGACGGCGAACCGGCCGGCCCCGCCGACCTGCGCCGCCTGCTCGCCCCGTACGCCTGCGCCCGGGTCGCCCTCGCCGAGCCCGGCGCCCCGGTGCCACTGCCGCCGGCCGTGGCCCGGGAGGTGGCCGCCGCGGTCGGCGCCGCCCTGGACAACGTGCGCCGGCACGCCGGGGAGGAGGCGCGCGCCTGGATCCTGGTGGAGGACGAGCCGGGCGAGGTGGTCGTCACCGTCCGGGACGACGGCCCCGGCATCCCCGCGGGCCGGCTCGCCCAGGCCGAGGGCGAGGGACGGCTCGGGGTGGCCCAGTCGATCCGGGGCCGGCTGCGCGACCTGGGCGGCAGCGCCGAGATCGTCTCGGTCCCCGGGCAGGGCACGGAAGTCGAACTGAAGGTACCGAAGGGCGCCGCGCGGGCGCGGCGGAGGAAGGCGGAGCGGTGATGACGGAGCAGCGGGGCCCGGTCAGGGTCATGGTGGTGGACGACCACCCGATGTGGCGGGACGCGGTCGCCCGGGACCTCGCCGAGTCGGGCCTGGAGGTGGTCGCCACCGCCGGCGACGGCGAGCAGGCGGTGCGCCGGGCGAGGGCCGCCGCCCCCGACGTCCTGGTCCTGGACCTCAACCTGCCCGCCAAGCCCGGCGTCCAGGTCTGCCGGGAACTGGTCGCGCACGACCCGGCGCTGCGGGTCCTGGTCCTCTCCGCGAGCGGCGAGCACGCGGACGTGTTGGAGGCCGTGAAGTCCGGCGCGACCGGCTACCTGCTGAAGTCCGCCTCCACGGCGGAACTGCTGGACGCGGTGCGCCGTACCGCCGCCGGCGAACCGGTGTTCACCCCCGGCCTCGCCGGTCTGGTCCTCGGCGAGTACCGGCGCCTGGCCGCCGAGCCCACGCCCGCGCCGGACGCCGGGGAGCCCGGCGCGCCGCGGCTGACGGACCGGGAGACGGAGGTGCTGCGGCTGGTGGCGAAGGGCCTGAGCTACAAGCAGATCGCCGAACGGCTCGTCATCTCCCACCGCACGGTGCAGAACCACGTGCAGAACACGCTCGGCAAACTCCAGCTGCACAACCGGGTGGAGCTCGTGCGGTACGCGATAGAGCGCGGACTCGACGACGCGTAGCGTGCGCGGGGGCACGCCCCGGAATCACTCGTCCCGCCCCTCCCGTGTGACCTGACTCACCATTAGCGTGACCGGTCGTCAGGCAACCGCGGAGAAGGGACTTCCCCATGCGGGTCGGAGTACTGACCGGTGGCGGCGACTGCCCCGGGCTCAACGCCGTCATCCGGGGCATCGTCCGCAAGGGCGTGCAGGAGTACGGCTACGACTTCGTCGGCTTCCGGGACGGCTGGCGCGGCCCCCTCCAGGGCGACACCGTCCCCCTCGGCATCCCCGCGGTGCGTGGCATCCTGCCCCGCGGCGGCACCATCCTCGGCTCGTCCCGGACCAACCCCTTCGAGGTGACGGACGGCATCCGCCGGATCAAGGAGAACCTGGCCAAGCTGGACGTCCAGGCCCTCGTCGTGATCGGCGGCGAGGACACCCTCGGCGTCGCGGCGCGGCTGTCCGACGCGTACGGGGTGCCCTGCGTCGGGGTGCCCAAGACGATAGACAACGACCTGTCCGCCACCGACTACACGTTCGGTTTCGACACCGCCGTCAACATCGCCACCGAGGCCATCGACCGGCTGCACACCACCGCCGAGTCCCACATGCGGGTCCTGGTCGTGGAGGTGATGGGCCGGCACGCCGGCTGGATCGCCCTGCACTCGGGGCTGGCCGGCGGCGCCAACGTCATCCTCATCCCCGAGCAGCGCTTCGACATCGAGCAGGTCTGCGCGTGGGTGACGTCCCGCTTCCGGGCGTCGTACGCGCCGATCGTGGTGGTCGCCGAGGGCGCCGTGCCGAAGGACGGCGCCATGGTGCTCAAGGACGGGTCGCGGGACTCCTTCGGGCACGTCCGGCTGTCCGGGGTGGGCGAGTGGCTGGCCAAGGAGATCGAGCGGCGCACCGGCAAGGAGGCCCGCACCACGGTCCTCGGCCACGTCCAGCGCGGCGGCACGCCCAGCGCCTTCGACCGCTGGCTCGCCACCCGCTTCGGCCTGCACGCCGTCGACTGCGTCCACGACGGCGACTTCGGCACGATGGTCGCCCTGCGCGCCACCGACATCGTCCGCGTCCCCCTGGCCGAGGCGACGGCCCGGCTGAAGACGGTGGACCCGCGCCTCTACCAGGAGGTCGGCGTGTTCTTCGGCTGACCACCGGCCGGGCCCGGGGGGCGTACGGTCCCCGGGCCCGCCCGACTAGGCCGTCCTGCTCCCCCCGCGCACCCGGTCCAGCAGCTCGGCCACGATCGAGGCGCCGTCGAGGGTGAGGACCGACTCCGGGTGGAACTGCACCCCGGCGAACCCCGGCCCCCGCACCGCGTGCACCTCGCCGTCGGCGGCCCGGCTCACCTCGACGCCGCGGGCGGCCAGGGCGCGGGCCGCCCCGTCGTCGCAGCGGGCGGCGAAGCTGTTGTAGAAGCCGACGGTCTCCGGCCGCCCGAACAGGTCGATCACCGTCTGCGCCCCCTGCCGGGGCTCCTCCCGGCGGGCCAGGTCCAGGCCCAGCTCGGCCGCGACCAGCTCGTGCCCCAGGCAGACGCCCAGCACCCCGTGCCGGTGCTCCCGGAGCACCTCGGCGGTGAGCGCCCGCAGGAGACGCATCTTCGGGTCCGACAGGTCGCGCGGGTCACCGGGGCCGGGGCCGAGCACCACCGGTCCCTCGTGCGCGAGGACGGCCGCCCGCAGCCCCGGCTCGTCGTGGCGCCGCACGCTCACCCCGAGGCCGCCCGAGCGCAGCACGTGCGCCAGCATCGCGGTGAACGTGTCCTCGCCGTCGACCACCAGGGCGTGCCCGGCGGGCTCCGGCGCGCGGTCCCGCATCCGCAGCCAGAACGGGGCGAGCCCGGCCCGCCGCCCGTCCAGCGCGGCGCGCACCCGGGGGTCGTCGGCGAGCCGGGGCCGCCCGTGCTCCGCGTCCGGCCGGCCCGGCCGGACCCCGAGGGCGGCCAGCACGGCCGCCGCCTTGGCGTGGGTCTCCGCGACCTCGCCCGCCGGGTCCGAGCCGCGCACCAGCGTCGCCCCGACCGGCACGCGCACCCGGCCGTCCGCGCCGATGTCCGCGGTGCGGATCAGGATGGGGGAGTCCAGGCTCTGGGCGCCCCCGGGGTCCCGCCCGAGCAGCGCCAGCGCGCCGGCGTAGTAGCCGCGGCCCGTGCCGTCCGCCCCGGCGGGCTCGTACCGCTCGATGACCCGGCAGGCGTTCTGCACCGGCGACCCGGTGACGGTCGCCGCGAACATCGTCTCCCGGAGCACCTCCCGGGCGTCCAGCGACGACCGGCCGCGCAGCTCGTACTCGGTGTGGGCCAGGTGCGCCATCTCCTTCAGGCGCGGGCCGACGACGACCCCGCCCATGTCGCCGACGGTGCACATCATCTTCAGTTCCTCGTCGACGACCATCGACAGCTCCTCGCGCTCCTTGCGGTCGGCGAGGAAGGAGAGCAGGTGCTCCGGCGTCGGGCCCCCGGCGGGGTAGCGGTACGTCCCGCTGATGGGGTTCATCACGACCGTCCCCCCGGACATCCGGACGTGCACCTCCGGGCTGGCGCCGACCAGCGTCCGGCCGCCCGCGTCCGCGCCGGTGTGCACGACGAAGGTCCAGTACGCGCCGCGCTCGGCCGTCAGCAGCCGGCGGAACAGCGCCAGCGCGTCCGCGCGGCCGAAGCCGGGGATCCGGCCGCCGTACGTGCGCCGGATCACGAAGTTCGCGCCCTCGCCCCGGCCGATCTCCTCGCGCAGCACCCGGCCGACGATCCGCGCGTACTCCTCGTCGTCCACGTCGAAGCCGCCGTCCTCGACCCGCACGCCGTGCGCGGGCAGCTGGGCGAGCGCCTCGTCCAGGGACAGGGTGTGCGTCTCCTCGGGGGTGAGGACGAGCAGCGGGGTGCCGTCGTCGCGGACGTCGAACCCGCGTTCGCGGATCTGCCGGAACGGGATGAGGGCGAGCCCCTCGTCCGGCAGGTCGGCGAGGCGCTCGCGGCGGGTCACCGGCCCGAGCAGCACCTCCACGGTCCGCCCGTCGTGGCCGGGGGTGCGGCGGCGGAGCAGGGCGAAGGGGCGGGGGTCGCGGAGCAGGTCATCGAGGTGCACGGCGGGTTCCTTCTCGATCGTGTGACGGAGAGGAACGGCCCCCGGAACGCCGAAGGCCGCCCCTCGGGCGGCCTTCGCGAAGTGTGGGTACGCGCGTTCAGCGGGCCGCCGGAGAAGCGGTCCACCACCAGTTCTGGATCGACGGCGCGAACATGCGGAAAACCCTACCCCACTCCCGCGGTGTCCAGGGAGCGATCTCCGCGTCTCATTCTTCGAGCCAGGGCAAAATGATTCGACACGACCCCGTAGTGTTTGTGGGGTGACCGTGAACGCTAAGACCAGCCCGAGCGCTGGCAACACCTGGCGAGACCTGCCCGCGGCGCAGCAGCCCGAGTACCCCGACGCCGAGGCCCTGCGCGCAGCGATCGCGGACCTCGAGTCGTATCCGCCGCTCGTCTTCGCGGGCGAGTGCGACCAGCTGCGCGCCCGGATGGCGGCCGTCGCCAAGGGAGAGGCGTTCCTCCTCCAGGGCGGCGACTGCGCCGAGGCCTTCGACGGCGTGTCGGCCGACCACATCCGCAACAAGCTGAAGACGCTCCTCCAGATGGGTGCCGTCCTCACCTACGCGGCCTCCGTGCCGGTGGTGAAGGTCGGCCGTATCGCGGGGCAGTACTCCAAGCCCCGTTCGAAGCCGACCGAGACCCGTGACGGCGTCACCCTCCCGGTGTACCGGGGCGACTCCGTCAACGGCTTCGACTTCACCCCCGAGTCCCGGATCCCGGACCCCGAGCGGCTGAAGCGCATGTACAACGCCTCGGCCTCCACGCTCAACCTGGTCCGCGCGTTCACCACGGGCGGCTACGCGGACCTGCGCCAGGTGCACGCCTGGAACCAGGACTTCGTGCGGACCTCGCCGTCGGGCCAGCGCTACGAGCAGCTCGCGCGGGAGATCGACAACGCGCTGAACTTCATGCGGGCCTGCGGCACGGACCCGGAGGAGTTCAAGACCGTCGAGTTCTTCGCCTCGCACGAGGCGCTGCTGCTGGACTACGAGTCCGCCCTGACCCGGGTCGACTCCCGCACCGGCAAGCTGTACGACGTCTCCGGGCACATGGTGTGGATCGGTGAGCGCACCCGGCAGCTGGACGGCGCGCACATCGAGTTCGCCTCGCGGATCCGCAACCCGATCGGCATCAAGCTCGGCCCGACCACCACGGCCGAGGAGGCGCTGCGCTACATCGACCGCCTCGACCCCGAGCGGGAGCCGGGCCGGCTGACCTTCATCGTCCGCATGGGCGCCGACAAGATCCGCGACCGCCTCCCCGAGCTGCTGGAGAAGGTCTCGGCGTCCGGTGCGACGGTGGCCTGGGTGACCGACCCGATGCACGGCAACACCTTCGAGGCGGCCTCCGGGCACAAGACCCGCCGCTTCGACGACGTGCTCGACGAGGTCAAGGGCTTCTTCGAGGTCCACAAGGCCCTCGGCACCCACCCGGGCGGCATCCACGTGGAGCTGACCGGCGACGACGTCACCGAGTGCGTGGGCGGCGGCGACGAGATCTTCGTCGACGACCTGCACCAGCGCTACGAGACGGCCTGCGACCCGCGGCTGAACCGCAGCCAGTCGTTGGACCTGGCGTTCCTCGTGGCCGAGATGTACCGGGACCAGTGACCGGGCGGCACTGACCTCTGGGGCGCGGATCACATGCGATCCGCGCCCCTCCCCCTGTCACGGCTCCCGCGGTGTGGGTAAGGTTAGGTTTGCCTCACCGGGAACGGGGTGGCAGGACGACAGCGACCCCGTCGGGAGGTGAACCGCGTGTACGTGTGCAGCTGCTTCGGCATCACCGAGGCGCAGGTCCAGCGGCACGCGGAGGACGGCGCCTGCACCCCGCGCCAGGTCGCGTCCGCCTGCAAGGCCGGCACCGACTGCGGCTCCTGTGTCCGCCGCATCCAGGCCATCCTCGGCCGGGGCGCCACCCCGCGCCCCGCGAGGGCCGACCGGGCCCGGCCGGCCCTCGCGGACACCGCGCGCATCGCCGACGCGGCCTGACCCCGCCCGGCTCAGCTCTCCGGCTGCTCGATCACCTGGGCGAGGTAGAGGGCCTCGCCGAGTTTCTCCAGCAGCTCCAGCTGGGTGTCCAGGTAGTCGATGTGGTGCTCCTCGTCGGCGAGGATGGCCTCGAAGATGTTCGCCGACGTGACGTCGTCCTTCTCGCGCATCACCCTGATGCCCCGCCTCAGCCGGTCGACGGCCTCCGCCTCGACCTGCCGGTCGGCCTCGAACATCTCCCGGACCGTCTGCCCCACCCGGACGTGGAACAGCCGCTGGTAGTTGGGCAGCCCCTCCAGGAACAGGATGCGGTCGGTGAGCACCTCGGCGTGCTTCATCTCGTCGAACGACTCGTGCCGCGTGTACTTGGCGAGCTTCGTCCAGCCGAAGTTCTCCTGCATCTTCGCGTGCAGGAAGTACTGGTTGATGGCGGTCAGCTCGCCGGTGAGCTGCTCGTTGAGGAACTCGATGACCTCGGGGTCGCCCTGCATCGCGGCGGCTCCTTCCACGCGGGGGACGGGGGTGTGTGCGGCGGCATGATTGCATCGCGGACGAAGATCGTCCAGTAAGTGCGTACTTAGTGAGTACGTACTGAGTTGTCGGGTTCGTCGTAGATGTTCGGTCGGTGGACAGGTGGTCAAGGGCATCGCCCGAGGTCTGTCAGGATGGATACATGGGTCATCCGGTGGAGCGAGAGTCTGGGGCAGCGGCACGTTCCGAGCTTCCGCCGGGTCAGCGGCTCCAGCGCGGCTGGCCGGTCACGCACTACGGGCCGGTGCCCAAGTTCCGGCCCGAGCGCTGGGAGTTCCGGATCTTCGGCGCCACCGCCGACGGCGACAAGCACACCTGGGACCACGAGGAGTTCACGGCGCTGCCGTACACCACCGTGGTCGCCGACCTGCACTGCGTGACGAAGTTCAGCATGACCGGCGCGGAGTGGGGCGGCATCCCGGCCCGCACGATCCTGGACCTCGCGCCGCCGGCGCCGGACGTCACCCACGTGATGGTCTGGGCGGAGTACGGCTTCAGCTCGAACCTGCGCCTCGCGGACTTCGCCTCCGACCGCGCGATCTTCGCCACCCACAAGGACGGCGAGCTGCTCACCGCCGAGCACGGCTTCCCGGTCCGCCTGATCGTGCCGCACCTGTACGCCTGGAAGGGGCCCAAGTGGGTCCGGGGCGTGGAGTACATGACGGCAGACCGCCGCGGCTTCTGGGAGGAGCGCGGCTACCACAACATCGGGGACCCCTGGCAGGAGCAGCGCTACTCCTACCAGGAGGAGCCCGGCGACGGCCCCGAACTATGACCCGCCCGGCATACGGCTAGGCCGTACCGCCGAACGGGGAGTCGCGGAGCTGCTTCAGCCGCTCCACGTCCGCCGCGTGGCCCTCCCGGTCGCCCGGTGTCTCGATGACCAGGGGGACGCCCGCCGTCGCCGGGTGGGTCATCAGGGCGCGGAACGGGTCCTCGCCGATGTGGCCGGCACCGATGCGCTCGTGCCGGTCCTTGCGGGCGCCCGCCACGTCCTTGGAGTCGTTGGCGTGGATCAGCTTCAGCCGGCCCTCACCGACCGTGTCCACCAGCAGGTCCAGCGTCCGGTGGGCACCGCCCGGCTCGGACAGGTCGTGCCCCGCGGCGAAGACGTGGCAGGTGTCCAGGCACACACCCAGCTTCGGGTGCGCGTCCAGCGCCTGGAAGTACGGCCCGAAGTCCCAGGTCCGCGAGCACAGCGAGGCGCCCTGCCCGGCCGTCGACTCCAGCAGCAGGAACGGGTCGTCGTCGTGGGTCAGCTCGTCCAGCAGCGGCAGCAGGTGCTCGCGCACCTGCTTCAGCGCCACCTCGCGGGTCCGCCCGCCGGTGGCGCTGCCGGTGTGCACCACCACGCCCAGCGCGCCGATCTCCCGGCCGCGCCGCAGCGAGTGCCGCAGCGACTCCACCGACCGCTCCACCGTCGCCCCGGTGTGCGAGCCGAAGTTGATCAGGTAGGGGGCGTGCACGTACGCCGGTACCGACTCCTCGGCGCACGCCGCGCGGAACGCCTCGTCCTGCCGCGGGTTCCCGGCGGGCGTGGCCCAGCCGCGCGGGTTGGCGACGAAGACCTGCACGGCCTCGGCCTTCAGCTCACGGGCGTAGGACAGGCCCACCGAGTGCAGGCCGCCGGCCACGGGGACATGGCTGCCGACCGGGTTGCGGGGGAGGAGGGGCGACGGATCGGGACTCACCCGTTCAGGGTGTCATGTCCGGCCCGGCGTCCGGACCGCGGTCCGCGGTGACCCCGCTCACCGGATGGTGATCGTGATCGTCGCCCCCTTGGGCGCCCTGTCGCCGCCGGCCACCGACTGCTTCTTCACGGTGTCCCCGAACAGCCCGAGCAGCCCGCGGTCGTCGTCGACCTCGAAGCCGGCGGCCTCCAGCGCGTCGTGCGCGTCGTCCACGCTGTCCCCGACCACGTCCGGCACCTTGATCATCTCAGGGCCCCTGGACAGCGTCAGCGTCACGGTGTCGCCCTCGGCGGCCCGCCTCCCGTCCCGCGGGCTCTGCGCGGCCACCTGGCCCTTGTCGTACGAGGAGTCGATCCGCGCGGTGGCGATCCGCACGGCCAGCCCCGCGTCCGTCAGCTCCTGCCGGGCGTCGTCCACGTCCTCCCCGGTGACGTCCGGTACGTCGACGGGGCTGCCCTTGCTGACGGTCAGCGCGATCGCCGACCCGGCATGCCGCTCGGTGCCCGCGTCCGGCGTCGTACCGATCACCGAGCCCTTCGGCACGTCGTCGCTGAACGCGCGGGTGACCATGCCCGGCTCCAGGCCGTCCGCCTTCAGCCGCGCCTGCGCCTTCGCCAGCGGCCGGCCCGCCACGTCCGGCACCTTCACCGTCCTCGGGCCCAGCGACACGGTCAGCGACACCGCGTCGTGGTCCCGGACGCGGGCACCGGACGCCGGATCGCTGCTGATGACCGTGTCCCGCCGGACCGTGTCGCTGTACGCGTGCCCGACCCGCCCCACGTCGAGCCCGGCCTCCTTCAGCCGCGCCCTGGCCTGCGGCTCGGTCTTCGTCACCAGCGGCGGGACCTCGGTGAACTGGCCGGAGTTGATGTACCAGACCCCGGCGCCCACGCCGAGCATCACCAGCACCGCCGCGACGGCCGCCACCACCGTGCGGCGGGGTCGTGCCAGGAGGGGCCGTGCCAGGCGCCGACGGGCAGGCGGCGGCGGACTCGCGAAGCGGGCGGTGCGGCCGGTCACCTCGGCGGGCGCGTCCCCGTCGACGGGCCGCGGCCGGGGCACGGTCGGCGACCGCGGTATCACGCTCGTGCGGTCGTCGGCGTTGTCGTGCTCCGCGGTCAGCGCCTGCGGCGGCAGCGCGTCCAACTGCTCGTCGGTCAGCGCCTCGCGGGCCTCGCGCACCCGGAGCAGCAGCGCCACGGCGTCGGGCGGCCGGAGGCCGGGGTCGCGCGCGGTGGCCGACGCCACCAGCTCGTCCAGCCGGTCCGGCAGCCCGGGCACCAACGCCGAGGGCGGCGGCACGTCCTCGTGGATGTGCCGGTAGAGCACCTGCGCCGGGGAGCCGCCGGCGTGCGGCTTGCCGCCCGTCAGCATCTCGTACAGGACCACACCGCACGCGTACACGTCGACGCGCGGGTCGGCGGTGCCCTGCTCGATCTGCTCGGGGGCGAGATAGGAGACGGTCCCGAGGACGGCGCCCGTCGTGCTGGTCACCGTGTCCACGGAGCGCACCAGCCCGAAGTCGGCCACCTTGACCCGGCCGTCGTCCCCTATCAGCACGTTCTCCGGCTTCATGTCCCGGTGCACGAACCCGGCCAGGTGCGCGGCGCCGAGCGCGGCCAGCACCGGCTCCAGCACGTCCAGCGCGGCCCGCGGCTGCACCGCGCCCCGCTCGCGCAGCACGTCCCGCAGGGTGCAACCGGCGACGTACTCCATCGCCAGGTACACGTACGACCCGTCCGTGCCCTGGTCGAAGACCTGCACCACGTTCGGGTGGTCCAGCCGGGCGACGGACTTCGCCTCCCGGATGAACCGGTCCACGAAGGACCCGTCCACCGCGAGCGACGGGTGCATCACCTTCAGCGCGAGGACGCGGTCCAGGCGGGTGTCCAGGGCCCGGTAGACCGTGGCCATCCCGCCGGCCGCGACCCGCGCGTCGACGCGGTAGCGGCCGTCGAGCAGCCGGCCGACGAGGGGGTCCTGAAGGGTCGTATCCACGCGAAGGAGTCTACGAGGACCCACCGGCGCCGTTCCCGGCCCCGGTGCCCCGGGCGGCGGAATGCAGCAGAGCTGTGACCGTCACCCGGTCGGCCGCCTCAGAAGGCGGGCCGCTCGGGGTCCAGACGGGCGAGGCCGGCGGCCGGGGAGGAGGCCTCCGCGAAGTGGCGTCGCGGGATCCGCCCCGCCCGCCGCGCCAGCCGGCCCGCCTCCACGGCGTGCTTCATCGCCGCGGCCATCAGCTCCGGCTCCTGCGCCCGGGTCACCGCGGACGCCAGCATCACCCCGGCGCAGCCCAGCTCCATCGCGAGGGCCGCGTCGGACGCCGTGCCGGCCCCCGCGTCCAGGATCACCGGCACACGCGCGTGCTCCACGATCAGCTGGAAGTTGTGCGGGTTGCGGATGCCCAGTCCCGACCCGATCGGCGAGCCCAGCGGCATCACCGCCGCGCAGCCGGTGTCCTCCAGCTTCCGCGCGAGGACCGGATCGTCGTTGGTGTACGGCAGCACCGTGAACCCGTCGTCGACCAGCGTCTCCGCGGCCTCCAGCAGCTCCACCGGGTCCGGCAGGAGGGTTCGCTCGTCGGCGATGACCTCCAGCTTGACCAGGTCCGTGCCCAGCGCCTCCCGGGCCAGCCGGGCGGTCAGCACGGCCTCCCCGGCGGTGAAGCAGCCCGCCGTGTTCGGCAGCACCCGGATGCCGAGCCGCTCCAGCACGGACAGCACCGAGCCGTGCGCGGCCGGGTCCACCCGGCGCATCGCGACCGTGGTCAGCTCCGTGCCGGAGGCGACCAGCGAACGCTCCAGCACGTCCAGGCTGGGCGCCCCGCCGGTGCCCATGATCAGCCGGGACGACAGGGTCAGCCCACCGAGGACCAGGGGGTCGTCGGCCATCGCTCAGCCCCCCTGCACGGCGGTGAGGACCTCGACCCGGTCGCCCTCGGCGAGGGCGGTCGCCGCCCACCGCGTGCGCGGGACGACGGTCTCGTTGACGGCGGCGGCCACCCCGCGCGGCGCCGCGGTGAGGGACTCCACCAGGGCGTCCAGCGCGGTGCCCGGGTCGACGCGGCGGGGTTCGCCGTTGACGGAGATGGTGACGCAAGCGCTCATGCGGGCTGCTCCAGCTGTTCCACGGGTGCGGCGGCGAACCGCCGCGGGGTGAACGGACGTGCCTCGGGGGGAAGCTCCCCGGTGACCAGGGTGTGCGCCAGCACGTCCCCGGTCACCGGCGTGAGCAGCACCCCGTTGCGGTGGTGCCCGGTGGCGAGCAGCAGCCCGTCCAGGCCCGACGGGCCGAGCAGCGGCGCGTTGTCGGGGGAGGCGGGCCGCAGCCCGGCCCGGGTCTCGGTGAGCGGCAGCTCGGTGATGCCGGGGACCAGCTCGTGGGCGTCGCGCAGCAGCTCGTACACGCCGCCCGCCGTGACCGTGGTGTCCCAGCCCAGCTCCTCGCTGGTGGCGCCGACGACCAGCTCGCCGTTCTCCCGGGGCACCAGGTAGACCTGGCTGCCGCGCACCACCGCCCGCACGGTACGGCTGAGGAACGGGGCGAATCGGGGCGGCACGGTCAGCCGCAGCACCTGCCCCTTGACCGGCCGGACCGGCGGCCGCAGCTCCTCCGGCACGCCCGCGAGCCGCCCGCTCAGGCTCCCCGCCGCGAGGACCACCCGGCCGGCGCCCAGCCCGGTCCCGTCCGCCGTGGTCACCCCGGCGGCCCGGCCCCCCACCACGTCCAGCCGTTCGGCCCACGCGCGATGGAACACCACGCCGGCCCGCTCGCACGCCGCCACCAGGGCCGCCGCCAGCCGCCGCGGGTCGACCTGGTGGTCGCCGTCCACTCGCAGGCCGCCGCGCACCCCGGGCGCCAGCATCGGCTCCAGGCGCCGGCACTCCCGCCCGGACAGCCACTCCGAGGCGAGCCCCGACCGCCGCTGCAACGCGTGCAGGTCCCGCAGGTGGGCGCGGTCGTCGGCGTCGAGGGCGACGGCCAGGGTGCCGCAGCGCCGGTAGCCGGTGCCGAGACCGGTCAGCTCGGTCAGCTCGGCCACGAACTCCGGGTAGCGGCGGGCCGACTCCAGGTTGAGGGCGAGCAACATTTCCTCGCCGTAGTGCAGTTCGGTGACCGCGGCCAGCATCCCGGCCGCCACCCCGGCGGCCCCGCCCCCCGGTTCGGGGTCCACCACGGCCGCGGAGAGGCCGCGCTGCGCGACCCGCCAGGCCGTGACCAGGCCGATGATCCCGCCCCCGATGACGAGGACGTCTGACGTACGTGACGACATGGGCGTCCAGCCCCTCCCTTCGCCGGCATGACCCGGATCAGGTTCGTACGGTCGGAGGCCGCGAGCCTCCCTCTCAGCCCGGTGCGTCCGGGCTCCCGCGAGTGCTTGTACGGTGGCCACCCTAGCCCGCCCGCTCGACCCCCGTAAGGGAGCCCTCGGCCGTGACCCGCTCGCTCGACGGACTGTTCCTCGCCCCCGTCTCCGACCAGGCGCCGGGTCAGGTGGGCACCCGCACCCGGTTCGCCTACCACGAGGACGACGGCGCCGTCTGGGCCGACTACGCGGGCGGCGACGTCGTGCGCGGCCACCTGGTCGGCACCCGCGAGGGCGACCGCCTGGACTTTCGGTACGTGCAGCTGAGGACCGACGGGACGACCGCCTCCGGGCACTGCGTGTCCACGGTCGTGGAGCTGCCCGACGGGCGGCTGCGGCTGGAGGAGACCTGGGAGTGGGAGTCCCGCCCCGGCTCCGGCACCAGCGTTGTGGAACAGGTCACCGAGCCCGCCCCCTGACTGACGGAACGTCAGTGACTATGGTGACCGGGTGAGCGAGCAGACAGTGGGAGAGGGCACGCCGCGGGAACCGCGCGTGGTGGTCGTCGGCGCGGGCATGGCCGGGGTCCAGACCGCGGTCGCCCTGCGGGAACAGGGCTTCAAGGGCACGGTGACCGTCCTCGGCGCCGAGGCCCACCAGCCGTACGACCGGCCGCCGCTGTCGAAGGCGGTGCTGCTCGGCAAGGTGGAGGGCTCCGCCTTCGACGTGGACTTCGCCTCCCTCGGCGTCGAACTGCGCCTGGGCCGCGAGGTGCGCGGCCTGCGCCCCGCCGACCACGAACTGGACACCGCCGCCGGCCCGGTGCCCTACGACGTCCTGGTCCTCGCCACCGGCGCCGAACCGGTCACCCTGCCCGGCACCCAGGGCCTGCCCGGCGTGCACCTGCTGCGCACCCTGGACGACGCCGAACGGCTGCGGCCCGTCCTCGCCCGGCAGGACGACGTCGTGGTCGTCGGCGCCGGCTGGATCGGCGCCGAGTTCGCCACCGCCGCCCGTGAGGCGGGGTGCGCCGTCACCGTCGTCGAGGCCGCGGACCGGCCGCTGGCCGGCGCCCTGCCCGCCGAGGTCGCCGCGCCGATGGCCGCCTGGTACGCCGACGCGGGCGTCGACCTGCGCACCGACGCGCGCGTGGAGCGCGTCGAGCCCGGCGCGGTGGTGCTCGCCGACGGCACCCGGCTGCCCGCCGGCGCCGTCGTCGTCGGCATCGGCGCCCGCCCCGCCACCGGCTGGCTGGCCGGCTCCGGCATCGAGCTGGGCGCGCACGGCGAGGTCCTCGCCGACGCCCACCTGCGCACCTCCCTGCCGGACGTGTACGCCGTCGGCGACTGCGCCTCCTTCCCCTCCGCCCGCTACGGTGAACGGCTGCTCGTCCACCACTGGGACAACGCCCTCCAGGGCCCGCGCACGGTCGCCGCGAACATCCTCGCCGCCGGCCACCTCGGCGAGACCCCGGAGACCTACGACCCGGTGCCCTACTTCTGGTCCGAGCAGTTCGGCCGGTTCGTGCAGCACGCCGGCCACCACGCCGCCGCCGACCGCATGGTCCGGCGCGGTGACCCGGCGGGACCGGCGTGGACGGTGTGCTGGCTGCGCGAGGACCGCCTGGTGGCCGTGCTGGCGGTCGGCCGCCCGCGGGACCTGGCGCAGGGCCGCCGGCTGATCGAGGCGGGCCGGCGGATGGACGCCCGGGCCCTGGCCGACCCGGGCCGCCCCCTGAAGGACGCCGGCGCCGACTGACCGGCCCGGCGCGTCCTCCCAGGTGGACCCACCCGGCTTCCGACTGTCGGTGGGGGATGGCAGGCTTGTCCTGTGACCGAGATTGACGCAAAGATCGAAGCTCTCGTCCCCGCCTGGCTCACCCTGCCCGACATCGCCGAGATGTTCGGTGTCGAGGTGACGCGTGTCCGGCAGATGGTGAAGGACGGCCAGTTCATCGCCGTACGCCGAGGTGAGAACAGGGCGCTGTACGTCCCCGCCGCCTTCATCGACGGGGACAAGATCACCAAGGGCCTGACCGGAACCCTGACGCTCCTGCGGGACGACGGCTTCACCGACGAAGAGATGATCGAGTGGCTCTTCACCCCTGACCCGACCCTGCCCGGCACGCCCGCGCAGGCCCTGAGCGAGAATCGCGGCACGGAGGTGAAGCGCCGCGCCCAGGCGCTCGCCGTCTGAGGCGGCCCGCACCGGGGGTGGCGTCGCGGGCCCGCCCGCACGCCACCCGGACCGCCGTCCACACCGACCACGGGGGGACCCACCCATGTCCGACACCGCCCGCGCGGCGCTCGCCGACGCCCGGCTGTACCTGTGCACGGACGCCCGCAGGCGCCAGGGCGACCTGCCGGAGTTCCTCGACGCGGTCCTGGCCGGCGGCGTCGACGTCGTGCAGCTGCGCGACAAGGGCATGGAGGCCGCCGAGGAGCTGGAACACCTCCGGGTCCTCGCCGACGCCTGCGCCCGGCACGGCAGGCTCCTCGCGGTCAACGACCGCGCGGACGTCGCCCACGCCGCCCGCGCGGACGTGCTGCACCTCGGGCAGGGCGATCTGCCGGTCCCGGCCGCCCGCGCGATCCTCGGCGACGGCGTGCTGATCGGCCGCTCCACGCACTCCCCGGCCGAGGCGACCGCCGCGGCGTCCCAGCCGGGCGTGGACTACTTCTGCACCGGCCCCTGCTGGCCCACCCCCACCAAGCCCGACCGGCACGCCCCCGGCCTGGACCTGGTCCGCCACACGGCCGCCCTGGCCACCGACCGCCCGTGGTTCGCCATCGGCGGCATCGACCTCACCAACCTGGACCAGGTGCTGGAGGCGGGCGCCCGCCGGGTCGTCGTGGTCCGCGCCCTCACCGAGGCGAGCGACCCGAAGGCCGCCGCCGCCGAGTTCGCCGAGCGGCTGCGCGAGGTCCGCTAGCCCGGGGACCGGTGGCGGGGTCCGGTGCCCGTCCTCCGGTCCGGTGGCCGTGGGCTGTCCACCTGCTGGACAGGAGGCGGATATTTCAGACGAATACCCGCTGACCGGTTGGGGGACCGCCCACCCCTGGTTAACCTGCGGGTATGGCCCTCGGAACCGCGTCCACCCGCACCGACCGCGCACGTACCGTGCGGGACATGATCGCCACCGGCAAGACGGTCTACTCGTTCGAGTTCTCGGCGCCGAAGACCCCCAAGGGCGAGCGGAACCTGTGGAGCGCGCTGCGGCGGGTCGAGGCGGTCGCCCCCGACTTCGTCTCCGTGACCTACGGCGCCGGCGGTTCCACCCGCGCGGGCACGGTCAGGGAGACCCAGCAGATCGTCGCCGACACCACGCTGACCCCGGTCGCCCACCTCACCGCCGTCGACCACTCCGTCGCCGAACTGCGCAACATCATCGGCCAGTACGCCGACGCCGGCATCCGCAACATGCTCGCCGTGCGCGGCGACCCGCCCGGCGACCCCATGGGCGACTGGGTGCCGCACCCCCGCGGCCTGACCTACGCCGCCGAACTCGTCCGGCTCATCAAGGAGTCGGGCGACTTCTGCGTGGGCGTCGCCGCGTTCCCGGAGATGCATCCGCGCTCCGTGGACTGGGACACCGACGTCGCGCACTTCGTGGACAAGTGCCGCGCGGGCGCCGACTACGCCATCACACAGATGTTCTTCCAGCCCGAGTCCTACCTGCGGCTGCGCGACCGGGTGGTGGCGGCGGGCTGCGACACCCCCGTGATCCCCGAGGTCCTGCCCGTCACCAGTGTGAGGATGCTGGAACGGTTGCCCGGTCTCAGCAACGCGATTTTCCCGAATGCCCTGAAAGAGCGGATCCTCACAGCGAAGGACGATCCGGCGGCGGTACGCTCCATCGGTATCGACTTCGCCACGGAGTTCTGCGCACGGCTGCTGGCCGAGGGAGTGCCCGGACTGCACTTCATCACGCTCAACAACTCCACGGCGACCCTGGAAATCTACGAGAACCTGGGCCTGCACCACCCCCCGCAGGCCTAGACCGGTCGCACCGCCGTACGTCACACTGCGGAACGGCCACTGGGAGAGGGGCGTACATGGGCTGGACGGTCCTCTACATCGCGTTCGGCGGCGTCGCACTGTGGCTGCTCGGCGAGGTACTGCTGCAATACAAGGCACGCCTGCGCTGGCGGCTCCTCGCCTTCGCCGGCTTCGTCGGCGTCGTGCTCGGTGTGCTGATCCCGTCCGTCGTCGTGATCGGGCTCGGCGCGATCGCCTTCGCGGTCGGCCAGACCTACGTCACGCTGTCGTTCCGCCGCGGCTTCGCCTCGGGCTGGGCGGTCAAGCGCCCCGGCCCGGAGGCCGGCACCAACAGCAAGCGCCGCCGCGGCCGGGCGGACCGGCACGAGGCCGACCCGCAGGGCACCGACGGGCCGGTCGCCGGCCCCGCCGACGACCGGGACCGGGAGCACGACGCCCACGACGCCCACGACGCGCACGGCCGGGCCGCCGGTGACTACGACGACTACGACCGCGACGACGTCTTCACCCCGCCTCCCTCCCGGCCCGCCGAGCCCACCGCCGCCGGGACCGGCGGGGTCTACGCGCCGCAGCCCCTCCCCGACGACACCGGCAACTACGGTGTCTACGGCGGCCCCGCCCACGCGGACACCGCCCAGCCGCAGACCGCCGCCCAGCCGGGCTACGCCTACGACTACTCGGGCTACGGCCAGCAGGGCTACGGCTACGACGGCGCGGGCCAACAGGCCTACGCCAACTACTCCGACCCGTACATCGGCAGCCAGCCCTACGCCGACCCGTCCTACGGCACGGACTACTCCCAGCAGTACGGCCAGCAGGCTTACGCCCCCGACCCGTACCCCGGCGGCGGCTACGGCGAGACCCCGGCCGGCGGGGTGTGGGTGCCGCAGCAGCGCACCGACGAGACGTACGGCGGTGAGCTCCCGCAGGAGCAGCCCTACCCGCACCAGGCGGGCGCCCAGCAGCCGCAGCCCGGCGCCGGGTACGACGAGCAGTACCGCTTCTGAGCCGGCGGGCCGTGGCACCACGGCCCGCTCACCCGCCGGTCACCCCGCGCAGGTCACCGGGAGCCGCGGAAGTCAGGGCCCTCCACGACCAGCCCCGCCACCAGCGCCCCCGACATGCCGGCGTGCGCGAGGCCGCCGCCCGGGTGGGACCAGCCACCGACCCGGTACAGGCCGGGCAGGCGCGTGGTGTTCCCCGGGCGCAGGAAACGCCCCTGGCCGGCGGCGAGCGCGGGCGCGGGCACCGTAGCGGCACCCGTCTCCTCCCCGACGTGTCCGGGCCCCCGGACCTCGTGCCACAGCAGGCGCTCGCGCAGACCGGGTATCGCGCGTCCGGCCGCGTCGAGGAGCAGCTCGGTGTACCGCCGCACCGTGGCCTCCTCCTCCCAGGGGGCCTCGGGCGACACCACCGCGGACAGCACCACGGACTCGTACCCGTCGTCGGGCCGCAGCGCGGGGTCGTCGGGGCGCAGCACGGTCACCGTGGGCGGCGGGGGCACGTCGCCGCCGGGCGAGACCAGGAAGTCCAGCTCCGACTCGGGGGCCGCGGGGTGGACGACCGTGCGGTGCGCGGTGCCGGGTTCCGGCGCGCCGCGCAGCGCGAGCAGCAGGGAGAACCGGGCGTACGGGGCGGCGAGCGGCTCCGCGCCCACGTCACCGGCGATGTCCGGCGGACGCTCCGTCAGGGCCCGCAGCCGCGCCGGGTCCACGTCCGCCACGACGTGGTCGGCGTCGGCCCGGGTGCCGTCCGCCAGCTCCACGCCCGCCGCCCGGCCGTCCCGCTCCAGGATCCGGGTCACCTCGGCGCCGAAGCGGAACTCCACCCGCCGCCGCACGCACCGCTCGTGCACCGCGCGCGCCAGCTCCCGGATGCCGCCGCGCACGTACCAGGTGCCGAAGGCGTGCTCCATGTACGGCAGCACGGCCGCGCTCGCCGGGACGGTGCGGGGATCGAGGCCGTACGCGAGCACCTGGCTGTCCAGGAGGTCAGCCAGGCGGTCGTCACCCAGCTCCCACCGGCCGATGTCGGCCACCGTGCGCGCCGTCCGCGTGCGCAGCAGCCGCCGGTGCGGCACCGCCGGATACGGCTCCTTCGCGGCCAGCACCCGCCAGTCCGGCCACAGCGGCTCCTCCAGCAGCGGCCGGCGCGTGCGGTCCCAGGCCTCGCGGGCCCGCACCAGGAAATCACCCCAGCGCCCGCCCGCCCCCGCGCCCAGCGCCTCGTCCAGCGCGGCGACGACACCCGCGCGGGAGGCGTTCGGCAGGGACACCGTGGTGCCGTCCGCGAAGACGTGCCGCGCCGACGGGTCGACCTGGACCAGCTCGACGCAGTCCTCCAGCGGCTCCTTGCCGGTCTTGACGAACAGGTCGCGGTAGACGGCGGGCAGCGTCAGCAGGCCCGGGCCGGTGTCGAAGCCGAACCCGTCCCGCTCGAACCGGCGCACCGCGCCGCCGTACGTCTCCGTCCGTTCGTACACCGTCACCCGGTGGCCCGCGACGGCCAGCCGGGCGGCAGCCGCCATCGCGCCCATCCCGGCGCCGATCACCGCAATCCGTGCCATGACCGCGACTTTATCGACCACCACCGACATTCCGGCCGCCGGGAGGCCGCGGGGGCGGTCAGGGGGCCCGGACCACCGGCCGCCGCTCCGCGCGCCGCCGGGCCCGGCCGCGCAGGAAGCGCCGGATGCGCGAGACGAGGAAGACCAGGAGCGCCAGCCCGCCGGCCAGCAGGACGGCCGCGACGGTGGCCGCCGCCCAGGGATGGAACAGCGCGAACGCGACGATGCCGCCGACCCCCAGATCCTCCGCGAGGCTCAGCGCGATGTTGCTGAACGGCTCCGGGGAGGTGTTGACCGCCATCCGGGTGCCGGCCTTGACGGTGTGGCTGGCCAGCGCCGTCGACCCGCCGAGCAGGGCCGCCGCCACGTCCGGCAGCGAGCCGCTGTGGCCGGCGAGCAGTGCGCCGACCCAGGCGCCGGCGGCCGGCCTGACCACCGTGTGCACGGAGTCCCACACCGAGTCGACGTACGGGATCTTGTCCGCGACGGCCTCGCACAGGAAGAGCACGCCCGCCACGACCAGCACCGAGGGGTTCTGGAGGGTCTGCGGGACGTCGTCGCTCAGGCCGGTCGCGCCGAACAGGCCGAGCAGCAGCACCACCGCGTAGGCGTTGACGCCACTGGCCCAACCGCTCGTGAACACCAGGGGGAGTACGGACACGCAGGCGATGGTAGCCAGGCGGGCGGCCCGGTGTCCCGGGTCCGCGCACCCGGATGAGTACACGTACTCAGACCACCGGATGAGTACGCGCGCGGATGGGAGGCGGGCCCGCGGCGGGGCAGAGTGGTGCCCACGGCAGGGGACGCGGCCCGGCACCGCCGGCACGGGGCGGCGGAACGGTGCGCGTCCGCCGGCCGCTCCTTCCATCGATCCGTCGGCGGGAGCGAGACAGGGGGTCCCGGGAAGACCACCACGGGGGTCCGCACGGGGAACCGTACGGGAACACGCTGTACGGGGGAGTCCGGAAAGGAAGTACGGGGGAACAGCGGGGGAGCACGGGGAGGAGGAAGGCGCCGGTCCGTCCGCGGACCGGCGCCTTGCTCGTGCGCCCGTGAGGGGCCTTCAGACCCTGCCGCTGACCCGGCCCTGGAGCAGCCGGGACAGGGCCGCGTGCACATCGTCCAGGGAACGCTCCGGCTGGAAGGACTTCCAGTCCAGCGCGGCCACCAGCACCATGCCGACCAGCGCCGCGGCCGTCAGCTGCACGTCGATCTCCTCGCTGAGCTCCCCGGCGGCGACGGCCTCGCGCAGCACGCCCTCCACCACCGCGACGGCCTCCTGGCGCACCACCATGAGCGTGGACTGCCAGGCCCGGTTGGTGCGCCACAGCTCGGCCACGTACAGCTGGGTGAAGGCCGGGTAGCGGTCGATGAAGACCAGGCCCGCGCGGATCATGGCGTCCAGCGCGTCCACCTTGCCGCCGCCCTCGGCCGCGGTCCGCTCGGCCGCCTCCTTCAGGGAGGCCGTGAGCAGGCCCACGCCGTGCCGCAGCAGCTCCTCGAAGAGGACGGACTTGCTCGCGAAGTTGTAGTAGACCGTGCCCTTGGCGACCCCGGCCCGCTCGGCGATCTCGTCCACCGTGGTCGCGGAGAACCCCTGCTCGGCGATGAGGGTGACGGCCGCCTCGTAGAGCTTCTGGCGGGTGGCCTCACGGCGCGTGCCACCACCGGACCTGGCGCTGCTGCTTTCCATGGCCCCGATTCTCACAGGTGCGCGCGCCTGCCCGTGCCCGCCGGCGATCACAGGCTCAGCTCCGGGTGCAGCCGGTCCAGCGTCCACACCTGCCGGCGCCGGGCCGCGAGGGCGGTCAGCGCCAGGGCGCCCGCGGTGAACGCGGTGAGCACGGCGCACGCCTGCCACACCGGGCCCGGGCCGCCGCCCGTGATCAGCCGGCGCAGCGCCTCCACGATGTAGCTCATCGGCAGGAACGGGTGGATGGCGTTGAAGAAGCCCGGACTGGTCTGCACCGGATAGGTGCCGCCCGCCGAGGTCAGCTGGAGCATCAGCAGCGCCAGCACCAGGATCCGCCCCGCCGCGCCGAACTGGGCGTTCAGCCACTGCACGATCGCCGCGAAACAGGCCGTGACCAGGCACAGGAAGCCGATCGTGCCGGCCGCCCGGAACATCTGGAGCCCGATCCCCCAGTGCAGTACGGCCATCAGCGCGGCCACCTGGAGCACGCCCACGGCGACCACCGGCAGCCAGCCCGCGAACGCGATCCGCCAGGCGGAGGCGCCGGCCGCGAGGGCCCGCCGGTTGAGCGGCGCGATCAGCATGTAGGCCACCATCGCGCCCACCCACAGGGACAGCGGGATGAAGTACGGGGCGAAGCCGGTGCCGTAGTTCGGCGCCTGGTGCAGGTCGTGGGAGGCCAGCTGGACCGGGTCGGCCATCACCCCGGTGCGCCGGTCGCGGTCCCGCTTGTCGTAGTCGGGGATCTTCTTCGCGCCCGAGTGCAGTCCGCCGGCCAGCTTGTCGGAACCGTCGGACAGCTTGTACAGGCCGCCGTCGAGGGTCTCGGCGCCCGTCCTCGCCGTGCCGATGCCCCGGTCGAGCGCGTCGGCGCCGGTGTGCGCGGTGCCGAGCGCGGTGTGCAGCTTCTCCGCGCCGGCGGCGACCCGCTGCGCGCCGGTGTTCAGCTTGTCGATCTTCTTGACGGCGTCCCGGACGTCCTCGGAGAGGTGCGGGGCGCGCGCGGCGAGGGCGTCGGCCTGCTTGCGGAGGGTGTCGAGGTTGTCCCGCATCGTCTTCAGGTCGCCGTCCTGGTCCGCGATGAGCGTCTGGAGGTCGTCGGCGACGGTGGCCACCTCGGCGGCGGCGCGCTTGACCCGCTTCAGGTCGGCGCAGGCCGGATCGGGGACGGTCGCGCTCTCGCAGCGTGCCTTGTAGACCTCGTCGATGAGGGCCGAGGACGCGTGCGCGGTCCGGGCGGTACCCGGCGCGAGCTTCACCAGGACGTCGAGGTTGTCCTTGACCGTCCTGGCCGAGTCGGAGACCAGCCGGGCCGTGTCGCCGATCGTCTTCTCGTTGTCCCTGAGGAACGGTCCGGCGTCGGCGTAGACCCCGTCGACCCGGTCGGCGAGCTGCCGGGTGCCGTCGGCGACCTGCCGCGAGCCGTCCTGGAGGTCGCCGGAGCCCGAGTCGAGCTTCTTCAGCCCCTTGGCCAGCTTGCCGCTGCCGTCCTTGGCGGTCCGCAGCCCGTCGGCGAGGTCCTTGGCGCCCTTCTCCGCCTTCCCGATGCCGGTGTTCAGCTTGTCGGCGCCCTTGGCGGCCGTGACCGTCTTGTCGTGGATGTCGGAGAAGGAGACGAAGATCTTGTCCAGGAAGCCCCGGGACGCCTTCTTGGACGCCGCCGAGCGGACCTCGCTGAAGACCGTGCGGGAGATCTGGCCGACGATGTAGTTGTTGGCGTCGTTGGTGCGCACCTGGAGGGCGCCGGTCTCCGGGGAGTCGCCCGAACTGGAGGCGATGCGCCGGCTGAAGTCGGCGGGCATGGTCAGCGACAGGTAGTACCTGCCGTCCTCCACACCGGAGTGGGCCTCCTCGGCGCTCACCTCGTGCCACTCGAAGGTCCGGCTGTCGCGCAGCCCGTCGACGATGTCGTCACCGGCGGTGATCCGCTTCCCGGCCGCCGCGGCGCCCTTGTCGTCGTTCACCAGGGCCACCGGGATGCGGTCCAGACGGCCGTACGGGTCCCAGAAGGACCACAGGTAGAGCGCGCCGTAGAGCAGGGGCAGCACCAGCAGCGCGACCAGGGCGGCGCGCGGCAGCCTGCCGCGCCCGAAGCGCCTCAGCTCAAGCGCGGCGAGCCTCGGTGAGCGCATCGCTCTCCTCCTTCGCGTCCTCGGGTCCGTCCTGCGGGCCGTCGTCGTCACCGCTTCCGGCGCCGTTGTCGTCACCGTTGTCGTCGCGGTCCGTGCCGGGCGTCTCCGCGTCCGTGCCGGGCGTCTCCTCGCCGGTGCCGTCGTCGCGCGCGGTGGAGAGGGACACGCAGTCCCCGGGAGCGGTACGGCAGACCGCCAGGACCGTCGTTCCCGCGCGCGCGAGGGACCGCAGCAGGTCCCACGCCTCGGCGCGCTCGGCGTCCGAGAGTTTCAGGTCCACGTCGTCCACGCCCAGCAGCCGGGGCCGGCCGATCAGCGCCAGGGCGACGGACAGCCGCAGCTCCTCCAGCCGCTCCAGGTCGCGGACGGCCGTGCGGGACCCTTTGGGCAGGCTCTCCAGGTCGAGCCCCGCGGCGGCCAGGGCCGCGTCGACGCGCAGCCGCGCCTCGTGCGCGCGGCGGACCCGGGGGTGCAGCAGTCCGCGCAGGGAGTCGCCGAACCGGTGCTGGAGCAGGGACCGCTCCCGCAGGTGTTCGCCCACGGTCAGGGCCGGTTCCGGGTCCGTCACGCCGGGCACGTTGGCCACCGCGGTGACGCGGCGCAGGGCCGCCATGTGCCGGGGAAGTTTGAAACCGCCGACAGCGGCCACACCCTCGGTGGGCTTCATCCGTCCCGTGAGCGCGAGGAGCAGACACGTGCGGCCGGAGCCGGACGGTCCCTCGATCGCGATCAGCGAGCCGGGCTCCGCGTCGACGCCGACGCCGCGGAAGGCCCACCCCCGCGGCCCCTCGAGCCCGAGGCCTTCGGCCCTGACGTCCGCGCCGGCCGCGCTGTCCGTGCCGTCCACGCGCCCCCCTGCCCGATAGAATTGCACTGACTGGTCAGTGCAAAATACGCCCGAACGCGCGGTCGAGGCAAAAGGCCAGGTCAGAACGGATTGTCAGTGGCAGACCTCACGATGGGTACATACGGCATACGTGCCGTCACCCAGACGACAGGAGGTTCGTCATGGCCCACCCGTCCGCAGCCGCCGCCCGTCGGCGCCGCGCCGCCGGCCCTGCCCCCTCACTGACCGGCCCCGCGAGCGACGTACACCCCGTGCTCCGCCGGGCCACGGCCCCGCCCGCCGCCCTCGACCTGCTCGCCCAGGCCCGTGCCGGACTGGACGAGGCCACCGTCCTGGACACGCCGAACGAGCGCTACGCGACGGCCCACCTCGCCGCGCTGCGCACCGCCGCGGCCGTGCTCGCCGCCCGCGGCCGCCCCGAGACCTCCTCGCGCCGCCGGGCCCGCATCCGTCCCGCCTGGGAGGTGCTCCCCGAGGTCGCGCCGGAACTGGCCGAGTGGAGCGCGCTGTTCGCCTCCGGTGCCGCGCGCCGCGCCCGCGCCGAGGCGGGCATCCAGGGCGCCGCCGACCGGCGGGACGCCGACGACCTGGTGCGTGACGTCGGTATGTTCCTCCGCATCGTGGAGCGGATGCTCGTCCTCCAGCCGGTCCTCCCCGCACCGCGCCGCGACACCGGCACGGACACGGGCCCGGACGGCACGGGGACCCCGGGCGGGGCGGACGGCCTCCCGCCCACGGGCTGACCGCCATGGTCCCGCCGCCCCGCTGTGCCTGCCGGTCCCGCCGCTCCTGCCGTCACCACCGCCCCGCCGAGGGCCGCCGGTCGGTCGCCGGGGGCTGCCGGGGGGCCGCCCGGTGGCCGTCGGCCGGTCGTCGGTGCGACGGGTGGGGCGGAGGTTCCCGCGGTGACCAGGGACGGTGCGGAGGCAATAGGGTGGAGGTCGCCTGAAGCGTTCGCCCTGCCGAGGAGTCAACTGCCGTGTCGGACCCGATGCGCCCGCCCGTCTCCCCCCATCACCCGCACACGACGCCGCTGCGCTCCGACCCTCCTCGTCCCCGCGCCTCCGCCCGTACCGCCGTGGTCTGGGACGTCCTCGAAGAGGCCCTCGACCGCCGGGTCAAGGCCACCGGCCGGGACGCGCTGGACGTCCTCGACACCGGAGGCGGCAGCGGCAAGTTCGCCGTCCCCCTCGCCCGCCTCGGCCACCGGGTCACCGTGGTCGACCCGAGCCCCAACGCGCTGTTCGCACTGGAACGCCGCGCCGCCGAGGCCGAGGTGGCCGACCGGGTCCGGGGCGTCCAGGGCGACGCCCACGGCCTGTTCGACGTCGTCGAGCGCGGCGGCTACGACGCCGTCCTGTGCCACGGCGTCCTGGAGTACGTGGACGACCCGGCCGAGGGCCTGCGCAACGCGGTCGCCGCGCTGCGCCCCGAGGGCGTCCTCAGCCTCCTCGCCGCCGGACTCGGCGGCGCCGTGCTCGCCCGCGCCCTCGCCGGTCACTTCACCGAGGCCCAGCAGGCACTCCAGGACCCCGACGGCCGCTGGGGCGAGGGCGACCCGATGCCCCGCCGCTTCACCGCCCAGCAGCTCACCGGGCTCGTGGAGAGTGCCGGGCTGCGCGTCGGCGCGGTGCACGGGGTGCGGGTCTTCGCCGACCTCGTGCCCGGCGTCCTCGTCGACACCGAGCCCGGCGCGCTCGACGCGCTGCTGAGGCTGGAGGCCGCCGCGGCCGAGCTGCCCGCGTTCCACTCCGTCGCCACCCAGTTGCACGTACTCGGGGAGACGGCGGGCGCCGCGCGGGCCTGACCGGCACCGCCGTGACCGCCGCTGATCAGGCCCTCGGCGGCGCATGGAGTACGCCACAAGCCCCCCGAACGAGGGGTTTGCGCCGTATGATCGAGGTACACCGCCCGGCATGACAGGTCGGCCGCTGGGGAATGACAGCCTCAGTGGGCCGGGACAGCCATGACGGACTCCGGTTGGCCAATTGGCGTAGAGGGGCGGGTTTCACGGGGGCGATTCCCTGCCTATCCTGAAGGGACCCCCCGGGTCGCCCCGGCGACTGCACGATGAGGAGGACTCCGTGCCGCTCTCGGAGCACGAGCAGCGCATGCTCGAGCAGATGGAGCGAGCGCTGTACGCCGAAGATCCGAAGTTCGCGTCAGCGCTTGAGGGAAACGGGCTGCGGACGTACACCCGGCGGCGGGTCTACCAGGCGGTCGCGGGCTTCCTCGTCGGTATCGCGCTCCTCATGGCCGGAATGGTCGCCCAGCTGATCTGGATCAGTGTGGTGGGCTTCCTCGTCATGCTCGGCTGTGCCGTGCTCGCCGTCACCGGTTGGCGCAAGGCCCCGAAGCCGGGCGAACAGCCGCCGGCCGTCCGCCAGGCGCGGCCGAAGCGCTCCGTCATGGACCGGATCGAGCAGCGCTGGCAGCGCCGCCGGGACGAACAGGGCCACTGACGCCGCGCGCAGCGGCACCGACGCGAAGAGGGGCGGCCACCACCGGGTGGCCGCCCCTCCGTCATGCCACAGACACCGGCCGGCACGGATCTGGCTGGGCGCCGGGGCCGCCCAGTGCCCGGCATGGGGCCCGTGCCGGCGCCCGTCCAGTGCCCGGCATGGGGCCCGTGCCGGCGCCTGTCCAGTGCCCGGCATGGGGCCGGTGCCGGCGCCTGTCCAGTGCCCGGCATGGGGCCGGTGCCGGCGCCTGTCCAGTGCCCGGCATGGGGCCGGTGCCGGCGGCCGTCCAGTGCCCGACACGGGGCCGGTGCCGGCGGCCGTCCAGTGTTCAGCCTCGCGCCGGCGCCGACACCCGCTCCATGCGGGACATGCGCGGAGCGCCCCACGCCGCGCGTGGCGCCTACGGCGGCCCCGGCGTACGCCTCGCACCGCACCGGCCCCGTCGACGCGCGCTCGTCCGGCCCCGCGACCAGGTGCGAGGGGCGCGCGGTGAGGGGGCACGGTCGGTGCCCCGCGCCGCACGCCGACCGTGGTTCGCGGTGCTCCGCCGTGGCGCAAGGCCCGCGCGGCACCGGCATCCGTTGAGACGCGCCCGTCCGGCCCCGCTCTCGCGCCCACCGGACGCGGTCCGGGACCGAAGATGTTCGTACTGCGAGGAAAACGCAGCGAGGAACGCCGTGGCCGCGGCGCCTGAGTCGCCCGGCCGTGAACCCCGGCACCGCACGCCCGGCGCCGGACCGGCGGCACATGGTCGCCCCGCGCCGCAGGCACCGCCGGATCCGGCGGTGCCTCGGTCGCTCTGCGGCCCCGCGCCTACCCGCCGTGCCTTGGATGTCCCGCGCCGGGCCCCGTGCCGTGCCGGACCCCGCCCCGCGCCGGACCCACTCCTGCTTGGTCGCCACCCGCCGGACCCCGCGGTGCCCCCGCCACCCGCAGCACCCCCCGCCAAAGACGTGCGCCCCCGCCACCCCGCAGCGCACCCGCCCCGGACGTCGGCCCCCTCGGCGGCGTGTGACTGATCAGGCCTGTCGGCGTGGTCAGGCCTCTTGTCGGGAGGGGCGGGCTGGTTCGGGTCTGAAGGGCATCCGGGTGCGGAGGGTGGACCAGCGGGCCCTGGCGGCCCGGAGGGTGCGCAGGGTGGAGCGGGGCAGGAGCAGCGCCCGCAGCCGGGTCCGCGTACCGGCCGTGGTGCGCAGCGCCTCCGCCACCCGGCGCACGTCCTCCGCCGCACCCGGTGCCGGGCGCGGCCGGGGGGCGTACAGCACCTGCTCCACCGCGTCCGCGACCCGGTGCACCGCCGCTCCGGCCGCCGGATCGAGCCGCCCCAGCCGGACGATCCGGGTGGCGGCCCCGCGCGGGGTCAGCGACTCGTCGGGCGGGATGCCGTGGTCCCAGGCGCTGTCCGTCAGCTCCTGCCAGGCGGCCAGGGTGTGCGCCGCCGCGCCCTCCGGCGTCCGGGGGTGCCCGCCGAGCCGAGCCGCGCGCATCCGCTTGCGCCACAGCATCGGGGCCGACGCCACGGCCAGGGCCGCCAGCGCGCCCAGGCCGGCCGGCAGCCGCCACCACCACGGGTCGGGGCCGTCGCCGCCCCGGGCCGGGCTCGCCGCCGCGGACGCGTCGGCGCAGGCGTCCGCCGCCCCGTGCGGCCGACCGGCGCAGCTCGGGCTCGGCGAGGCCGCCGCCGAGGGCGCCGAGGAGGCCTTGCCGGACGGCAGCGACTCCTGCGGCAGCGAGGTGCCGGGCGCGTCGGGCTGGGTGTACGACGGCGTGATGCCACGGCTCGGGGTCGGCTCGAACCGGGTCCAGCCCACCCCCTCGAAGTACAGCTCGGGCCAGGCGTGCGCGTCCTTCTGGTTCACCGAGACCGTACCGTCGGCCTGCGGGGTGCCGGGCGCGAAGCCCACCGCGACCCGGGCCGGGATGCCGAGGGTGCGGGCCATCGCCGCCATGGTGAAGGAGAAGTGGATGCAGAAGCCCTGCTTCTTCTCGAGGAAGTTGGCTATGGCCCCGGGGCCGCGGCCGACGTCCACCCGGGTGTCGTACTGGAAGCCGCCGGAGACGGCGAAGTAGTCCTGGAGGGCGACGGCCTCCTCGTAGGCGCTGCCGGCGCCCTGCGTGATCTTCCGGGCGGTGCGGGCCACCACCCCCGGCAGCGAGGACGGCACCTTCGTGTACTCGCGCCGCAGGGCGGCCGGCGGGCGCGGCGCGGAGGCCAGCTGCCGGGCGGTCGGCCGTACGGCCAGGCTGGTCACCTGGTAGGTCTCGCCGCGCGTGGTCTGGCCGTGGTCGCCGACCAGGGACATGCCGACCGGCTCGTACCGCCACCGTCCGGCGATCTTCACCCCGCTCGGCGGATAGGGCATCGGCAGCCAGTCCTGGGCGTAGCCGTCCGCCGCCGTGACGGTCGTGCGCACCGGGTGGCGTCTCACGTCGCCGCCGAGACCGACCGGGCCGGGGAAGGTCTCCGGCACGCCGACGACGCGCCGCCGGGCCGGTTTCCACGTGGTGCCGTCGAAGTCGTCCAGGGAGACGATCCGCAGGTACAGGTCGGAGACGTCGTCGGTGTCGGTGCGCAGGGACAGCAGCCGGCGGTCCTCGTCGGTGTTCAGGTCGTCGCGCAGCGACACCAGCAGGCTGACCGCGGAGCCACCGGCGCCCGGGCCGTCGCCCGCCCCCACGCCCGTGCCCGCGCCGTCCAGCAGCCCGCCGTGCATCGCGGGCAGTGCGAGCGGCACCGTCAGGGCCACTCCGAGCGTGACCGCGCCGATCCGGCGCCCGGCGCGCGCCGGCGCGAGGGCCCCGCTCCCGGAGGTGCCCGGGGTGCGCGGCGGGCCGCCGAAGACCCGGCCCCACTGCGCGAGCCGTTCCCGGCCCTCCGCGAGCAGCAGCATCAGGTAGCCGGCCGCCGCCGCGAGGAACCACAGCCAGTCGGCGCCGCCGTGGGACAGGCCGGCGGCCACCGAGTACAGCGCGAGCAGCGGCAGCCCGGCCGGTGCGGCGCTGCGGAAGGTCACCGCCAGCGTGTCCACCAGCAGCCCGACCAGCAGCACGCCGCCGATCAGCATCAGCCGGATGCCGTCGTGCAGCGGCGCCGGTATCGCGTACCGGGCGACGTCGTCCGAACCCTGCCGGAACAGGTCGGCGAAGTACCGGAACGTGTCCGGGCCCGGGACCAGCCCCGCGAACGCGTGGCGCCGGGCGAACACCAGGGTGAGCAGCACCACGGTGGCCAGCGCCTGGGCCGCCACCGTCAGCGGCCGGCCCAGCGGGACCCGCCGGGCCGCCGCGCCCACCCCGGTCTGCACCGCCAGCAGCGGCACCAGCTCAAGGAGCCAGGTCGGCTGCTCGACCAGGGGGAGCAGTGCGCAGGAGGTCAGCAGGGTGGCCGCCGCCGCGCTCAGGGTCAGCCGTGCTCGTCCGCTCATCCCCGTGCCTCCCCGCTCACGGCGGCCAGGCCCGAACGTTCCCGGTCCGCCTGCCGCCACAACTCGTCCAGCGGGGCGCCGCGCGGCACGCTCAGCGCCGTCCAGCCCGCCTCGCGCAGCACGCGCAACCGCTCCTCGTGCGCCCCGCCCGCGCGCGGCACGTCGGTCGTCTCGCGGGTCCAGGTGTCGGGGTCCAGCACGAAGGCGACCGCGCCGCCGCGTCGGCACATCCCGGCGACCGTCGTGGCCTGTTCCCCGTCCAGGTCGCCGAGGAAGGCGACCAGCAGTCCGTCGTCGCCGCGCAGCGCGTCGTACGCCCGGGACAGGCCGGTGCCGTCGGAGTGGTCGAGCACGGCGAGGGTGTCCATCATCAGCCCGGCCGCGTCCGCCGTCTCCTGGCCCGTGCCCGCGAAACCGTCGGCGCCCTCGCCGGGCACCGCGCTGCCGCAGTCGGTCAGCAGCCGTACCGAGAAGCCGCGTTCGAGCATGTGGGCCAGGACCGAGGCGGCGCCGGAGACCGCCCATTCGAAGGCCGAGTCGGGGCCGGCGCCCTCGTAGGCGCCGCCCCGGGTGTCCAGGAGCACGGTGCACCTCGCGCGCCGGGGCTGCTCCTCGCGGCGCACCATCAGCTCGCCGTGGCGCGCGGTGGAACGCCAGTGCACCCGGCGCAGGTCGTCGCCGTAGCGGTACCCGCGCGGGATCACGTCGTCCTCGCCCGCCAGGGCCAGCGAGCGATGCCGCCCGTCGCCGTACCCCTGGGCCTCGCCGCCGAAGCGGACCGGGGCCAGCGGATCCACGTGCGGGACGACCGTCAGGGTTTCGTACGCGGAGAAGGAGCGGGTCAGCTCGCACATGCCGAAGGGGTCGGTGAGCCGCAGCTGGAGCGGGCCCAGCGGATAGCGGCCCCGCAGGTCGGAGCGGACCCGGTAGGACACCTCGCGCCGCCCGCCCGGCTCGACCCGGTCCAGGACGAACCGGGGCCGGGGCCCGAGGACGTAGGGCACCCGGTCCTGGAGCAGGAGGAGACCGGTGGGCAGTCGGGAGACGTTCTCCATGCGCAGGTGCACCCGGGCCTCGGCACCCGCCGGCACGCGTCCGGGGGAGAGCCGGCGGGCCGCGGCGACCCGGTGGCGCGTGCGGTGGAGCACGGTCGCGCAGGCCAGGGGCAGCACGGCCAGCAGCAGCCCGACCCGCAGCAGGTCGCTCTGGCCCAGCACGTACGCGCAGACCGCGGCGGCGACCCCGGCCGCGAGGAAGGAGCGGCCACGAGTGGTGAGCCCGGCCAGGGCCGTGCGGAGCCCACCCGCGTCGTCGCGGCCGGTATCCGCCGGTCCGGCCCCCCCGGCGTCCATCACAGACTCCGCGGGGGCTGCTGCGGATAGGCCGGGACGGTCCGGCCCAGGCCGCCGAAGCCGCTGTGCTGTCCCGGCACCGCGGGCACCGAGGTGTGCTGGAGGATCTCCAGCACCACCTGCTCGGCCGTGCGCCGGTTCAGCTGGGCCTGCGCGGTGGGCAGCAGGCGGTGGGCGAGGACGGGCACGGCGAGCCCCTGCACGTCGTCCGGCAGCGCGTACTCCCGGCCTGCGAGGGCGGCGGCGGCCTTCGCGGCCCGCAGCAGGTGCAGCGTCGCGCGCGGGGAGGCGCCGAGTCTGAGGTCGGGGTGCGCGCGGGTGGCGGAGACCAGCTCGACCGCGTACCGCCGGACCGCCTCGGAGACGTGCACCTCGCGCACGGCCTCGGTCAGCTTCACGATCTCGTGCGCGTGCGCCACCGGCCGCAGGTCCTCCAGCGGGCTGACCCCGCCGTGCACGTCGAGCATGCGCAACTCGGCCTCCACGCTCGGGTAGCCGACGGAGACACGGGCCATGAACCGGTCGCGCTGCGCCTCGGGCAGCGGGTAGGTGCCCTCCATCTCGACCGGGTTCTGGGTGGCCACCACCATGAAGGGGCTGGGCAGTTCGTACGTCTGCCCGTCGATGGTGACCTGCCGTTCCTCCATGGACTCCAGCAGTGCTGACTGGGTCTTCGGGGAGGCGCGGTTGATCTCGTCGCCGATCACGATCTGCGCGAAGATGGCGCCCGGCTTGAACTCGAAGTCCCGGCGCTGCTGGTCCCAGATGGACACCCCGGTGATGTCCGAGGGCAGCAGGTCCGGCGTGAACTGGATGCGCCGCACCGAGCAGTCGATGGACCGCGCCAGCGCCTTGGCGAGCATCGTCTTGCCCACCCCCGGCACGTCCTCCAGCAGCAGGTGGCCCTCGGCCAGCAGCACGGTCAGCGCGAGCCGTACGACCTCGGGCTTGCCCTCGATCACGCCCTCCACCGAGGCGCGCACCCGCTCCGCGGTGGCGGTCAGGTCGTCCCCCGCCCCCGTGTACGGCCGGGCGGGGGCACCCCCGTGGCTCGCTGGATCGTCATAGGTCGACACCCGGCCCTCCTCGGCCCGTTCTTTTCCGGACCGACGCTCTCGATGCGCGACCGGCCCACCCCGAAACACGGACACCACGCGGGAAAGGTTCCGCGTGACGTCACATCCCGCATTCTTGCTGCCGTTACCGATTCGTGTCACTCGCCTGTGGACAACTGCCCGCACGATGTCGGCCTTACGGCCTTTTTCGACCACATTTTCGATACGTGACAGGCGATCCGGACGCGGCGGGACGTGTTCCGCGGGCGGCCGGCCGGTGTCCGGGCCGGGCCCGGCCGCTTCAGGCCGGGTCGATCTCGCGCAGCCGGCCGGTGCGCACGTCGAAGACGAAGCCGCGGACGTCGTCGGTGTGCTGGAGGAAGGGAGAGGTGCGCACGCGCTGCATGGACTGGCGCACGTCCTGGTCCACGTCGCGGAAGGACTCCACCGCCCAGGCCGGCCGCTGGCCGATCTCCATCTCCAGCTCGGTGCGGAAGTCCTCGGTGAGGGCCTCCAGTCCGCAGCCGGTGTGGTGGATGAGCACCACGCTGCGGGTGCCCAGCTTGCGCTGGCTGATGGTCAGGGACCGGATGACGTCGTCGGTGACCACACCGCCCGCGTTGCGGATCGTGTGGCAGTCCCCGAGCTGGAGGCCGAGCGCCTTGTGCAGGTCGAGCCGGGCGTCCATGCAGGCGACCACGGCGACGCGCAGCACGGGGCGGGCATCCATGCCGGGGTCCGTGAAGGCCTCGGCGTACCGCTCGTTGGCGGTCACGAGGCGGTCGGTCACATCGGAGCCCTCGGGTATGGCGCCTTCGGGTCCGGAGGGCAGGGCAGCGGAAGTCGTCATGGCGACGACGTTACTGGTCACGCGGGGTTCCGGCCCGCTGTGAGAGAGGACAAAGAACGCCATCGCGGCTCGTTGTGAGCCACCCCACAAGGGGACGGACCCGTACCGTACGGGTGAATCGGCTCGAACAGCCGCCCCCGCCCGGTCCCGGCGCACGACGCGCAGGCCGGTTGATTGACCGCGCGACACGGTGGACTAAAGTGGCGCGAAGCGGGAGGCGTGGCCCTCCCTGCTGGCGAAACACCCGAAGACCCCGGCACACGCCCGGACCGTCTCCCCCACGTGCGCGCCGCGCGTACGTACGGCTCGGCCTCCTCCCGCTCCGGCCGGCCGACGCTTCCGGCGCCGGCAGGCCGCCCCCCGCGAGCCGGCGGCGACCCGGCGGTGCGTACGGTCGCGCCGGATCCTGAGAGGCCCCCTTGAGCCAGAGTCGACACGTCCCGGTGATGCTCCAGCGCTGCCTGGACCTGCTGGCGCCCGCCCTGGAACAGCCGGGAGCGGTGGTCGTCGACTGCACCCTCGGACTCGGCGGCCACAGCGAGGCCCTGCTGGCCCGGTTCCCGCAGGCGCGGCTGATCGGCCTCGACCGCGACAAGGAGGCGCTGCGCCTGTCCGGCGAGCGGCTCGCCCCGTACGGGGACCGCGCCACCCTCGTGCACGCCGTGTACGACGAACTGCCCGACGTGCTGGACCGGCTCCGCGTGCCGCGCGTCCGCGGCGTGCTGTTCGACCTCGGGGTCTCCTCCATGCAGCTCGACGAGGCCGACCGCGGCTTCGCCTACGCCCAGGACGCGCCCCTGGACATGCGCATGGACCAGACGGCCGGCATCAGCGCCGCCGAGGTCCTCAACACCTACCCGCCGGGTGAACTCGTGCGCATCCTGCGCGCGTACGGCGAGGAGAAGCAGGCCAAGCGGATCGTCTCCGCGATCGTCCGCGAGCGGGAGAAGGAGCCGTTCACCAACAGCGCCCGGCTCGTGACGCTGATCCGCGACGCCCTGCCGCAGGCCGCCAAGCGCACCGGCGGCAACCCGGCCAAGCGCACCTTCCAGGCGCTGCGCATCGAGGTGAACGGTGAACTCGCCGTCCTGGAGCGGGCGGTCCCGGCCGCCGTGAAGGCCCTGGACGTCGGCGGGCGGATCGCCGTGCTGTCGTACCACTCGCTGGAGGACCGGCTCGTCAAGCACGTGTTCGCGGCCGGCGCGGCGTCCACCGCCCCGCCCGGACTGCCGGTCGTGCCCGAGCGCTACCAGCCGCGGCTCAAGCTGCTCACCCGTGGTGCCGAACTTCCCACCGAGGAAGAGATCACCGAGAACCGGCGGGCCGCCCCGGCCAGACTGCGGGGCGCCGAGCGCATCAGGGAGGACGTCGAGTGAGCCAGACGGGTCGGTGGGTTCCCCCCACGCACCGAGGACCGGTCCCCGCCACGCACCGGGCGACCGGTCACCCGCGGGCACGGGGGGAGCGGTGAGCGGGGGACCCCAGCTGAAGGGGAGGGCGGCCCGGCTCGCCCGGCTCTTCCCGGCCGGCCGCGCCCGGGCGGCCCGCACCCCGTTCGTGCTCCTCGTCGTCCTGCTCCTGGGCGGCGGCCTGATCGGTCTGCTGGTGCTCAACTCCGCGCTCAGCGAAGGCTCGTTCCACCTGGCCGACCTCCAGAAGCAGACCAAGAACCTCACCGACGAGGAGCAGGCCCTCCAACGGGACATCGACTCCTACTCGTCGCCGGACGCCCTCCAGCGCCGCGCGCACCAGCTCGGCATGGTCCCCGGCGGCGACCCGGCCTTCCTCGGCCCCGGCGGCACCGTGCGCGGTGTCCCCGCCCCCGCCCCGGAGTCCGCGGTGCTCTCCGACCCGCTCGGCCCCGGGGTGCCCGTGCCGGGCGCCGGCCTTCCCGCCGCCGCGGCGCCCGTGGAGGTGCCCACCGTGCCGCCGGTCCCGCCCCGGGCGGACGGCCTCCAGCCGCCCGACCCGGCGGCCGTGCCGCCCCTCACCCCCCAGCCCGCCCCCACCCCGACCCCCGGCAGGTGACGGAAGTGTCCGACAGGCAACCGCCGCGCCGCCGTGTGCCCGGACCCGCCAGGACGCCCCGGCCGCGGGGCGCCGACCGGCGGCAGCCCGGGCCCGGCGCCCGCCCGGCCCGCCGCCCCGGCGGGGCCCGGCCCATGCCCCCGCGCCCCCTCCGGCTCGGCAGCCCCCGGCCCCGGCTGCGCCTGGTCAGCCTCGGCCTGACCCTGGTCCTGCTCGCCTTCGTCGTGCGGCTGCTCCAGGTCCAGGCCGTCGACGCGAGCGCGTACGCGGCCCGGGCCGAGCAGAACCGCTACGTGGTGCACACCCTGGCCGCCGCACGCGGCGGCATCACCGACCGCAACGGCGTGGCCCTCGCCATCAGCGAGGACGCCTACGACATCACGGCCGACCCGACGATGTTCACCGCCCGGCAGCTCAAGACCGCCGACGGCCCCGAACAGGCCGCCGCGCTGCTCGCCCCGATCCTCGGCCAGGACCAGGCGGCGCTCGTGCACAAGCTGCGGCCCGCCAACAAGAACTCCCGCTACACGCGGCTCGCCGCGCGGCAGACCCCGCAGGTCTGGAAGCAGATCAAGGACCTGAAGGCCGCGCTGGCCAAGAAGGCCGGCACGGACCCGCACACCGCCAACGTGCTGGCCGGCGTCTTCGCGGACCCCAGCAGCCAGCGCGTGTACCCCAACGGCGACCTGGCCGCCGGGATACTGGGCTGGGTCAACGCCGACGGCCGCGGCGGCGGCGGTGTCGAGCAGGAGCTGGACAAGCAGCTCACCGGCAAGGACGGCAAGGCGCGCTACGCCCAGTCCGGCGGCCGCCAGGTGCCGACCGTCGGCTCGACGCAGACACCGGCCGTGCCCGGGGCCGACGTCGAGCTGACCATCGACCGGGACATCCAGTGGGCCGCGCAGAACGCCATCACCGAGCAGGTGCGCAAGTCACGGGCGGACCGCGGGTACGTCATCGTCCAGGACACCCGCACCGGCCAGATCCTGGCGATGGCCAACTCGCCCGGCTTCGACCCCAACGACCTGTCGAAGGCCGACGGCGACGCCATGGGCAACGCGGCCCTCCAGGACGCCTACGAGCCCGGCTCCACCGCCAAGGTGATGTCCATGGCGGCCGTGCTGGAACAGAAGGTGGCGACCCCGCTCACCCACGTCGTCGTGCCCAACCGGCTGCACCGCGGCGACCGCCTCTTCCAGGACGACATCGACCACGCCACCTGGTACCTCACGCTCAACGGCGTGCTCGCCAAGTCCAGCAACATCGGCACCATCCTGGCCACCGGCGAACTCGGCAGGACCCAGCCCGAGGCCAACCGGATCCTCCACTCCTACCTGCACCGGTTCGGCATCGGCGACTACACCGGGCTGCGCTTCCCGGGCGAGACCCGGGGCATCCTCGCCCCGCCGCAGAAGTGGTCCACCTCGCAGCAGTACACGATCCCTTTCGGCCAGGGTTTCTCCATCAACGCGATGCAGGCCGCCTCCGTGTACTCGACCATCGCCAACGGCGGGGTCCGCGTGGAGCCGAGCCTGGTGCGCGGCACCAAGGGCGCCGACGGGCGTTTCACGCCGGCCCGCAAACCCGCCAGGACCCGGGTGGTCAGCGAGCGGACGGCCAAGGCGGTCGCCCAGATGCTGGAGTCGGTGGTGGACGACGAGCAGGGCACCGGCATCAAGGCCCGCATCCCCGGGTACCGGGTCGCGGGCAAGACCGGCACGGCCAACCGCGTGGATCCGGCCACCGGCCGCTACCGCGGCTACACCTCGTCGTTCGCCGGGTTCGCCCCCGCGGACAACCCCCGCGTGACGGTGTACTGCGCCATCCAGAACGCCACCGCCGGCAGCTACTTCGGCGGCCAGATCTGCGGCCCCATCTACAAGCAGGTCATGGAGTTCGCCCTCAAGACCCTCCAGATCCCGCCGACCGGGGCCAGGCCCGCCAACCTGCCCGTCGACTACAAGCCCTGATCAGCACCCCCGGAAACACCAGGAACCAGCTCGTGACAACGATCACTCCCGGCGACGGGAACCACGGGGCCGAGAACCCCTCACTTCGCTCCGGAGCGGGTGCGCCCGGTACGCTCACCGCCGTGCCACACGCTGATCAGTCCCAAACCACCCAGAAGGGCGCTTCCGTGACATATCCGGGACCGCCGCGACCGGTCGAGGTCTCCGCCACCCCCCTCGTGGAACTCGCCGATCAGCTGGGTGCCGCCGCGCCGGCCGGCTCCGCCGGGGTCACGGGCATCACCCACGACTCCCGCGCCGTCCGCCCCGGCGACCTGTACGCCGCCCTGCCCGGGGCCCGGCTGCACGGAGCCGACTTCGTCACCCAGGCCGCCGGCCTGGGCGCGGTCGCCGTGCTCACCGACCCGACGGGCGCCGAACGCGCCGCCGCCACCGGACTGCCGGTCCTGGTCGTGGACGACCCGCGCGCGCGGATGGGCGAACTCGCGGCCACCATCTACGGCCGGCCCGGCCGGGATCTGCTCCAGATCGGCATCACCGGCACCTCCGGCAAGACCACCACGGCCTACCTGGTCGAGGGCGGCCTGAAGACCGCGCGCGCCACCGGGCTGATCGGCACCGTCGAGATGCGCATCGGCGAGGAGCGCATCAAGTCCGAACGCACCACCCCCGAGGCCACCGACCTCCAGGCGCTCTTCGCCGTCATGCGCGAACGCGGTGTCGAGGCGGTCGCCATGGAGGTCTCCAGCCACGCGCTGGTCCTCGGCCGGGTCGACGGCTGCGTCTTCGACATCGCCGTCTTCACCAACCTCAGCCCGGAGCACATGGAGTTCCACTCCGGCATGGAGGACTACTTCCAGGCCAAGGCCCGGCTGTTCACGCCGGAACGCAGCAGGCTCGGTGTCGTCAACGCCGACGACGAGTACGGCCGCCGGCTCGCCGCGGAGGCGGGCGTCCCGGTCGTCACCTTCTCCGCCGAGGGCCACCCCGACGCCGACTGGCGCGCCGAGGACGTCCAGGTCGGCCCGATGGACTCGACGTTCACCGTCCTCGGCCCGAACGGCGAGCGGGTGCGGGCCAGGTCGCCGCTGCCGGGCACGTTCAACGTGGCCAACACCCTCGCCGCCGTCGTCGCCCTCGCCGCGGCCGGCCTCGACCCGCAGGCAGCCGCCGACGGCATCGCGGCCGTGCCGGGCGTCCCCGGCCGCCTGGAACGCGTCGACGCCGGGCAGCCCTACCTGGCGGTCGTCGACTACGCGCACAAGACCGACGCGGTCGAGTCGGTGCTCAAGGCGCTGCGCAAGGTCACCAAGGGCCGGCTGCACGTCGTCCTCGGCTGCGGCGGCGACCGCGACCGGACCAAGCGCGCCCCGATGGGCGCCGCCGCGGCCCGGTTCGCCGACACGGCCGTACTGACCTCCGACAACCCCCGCTCCGAGGACCCCCTCGCGATCCTCGCGACCATGCTCCAGGGCGCGGCCTCCGTGCCCGCGCACGAGCGGGGCGAGGTGCTCCTGTTCGAGGACCGGGCCGCCGCCGTCGCCGCCGCCGTGGGCCGCGCCCAGCCCGGCGACACCGTGCTGGTGGCGGGCAAGGGCCATGAGCAGGGCCAGGACATCGCCGGCGTGATCCGTCCCTTCGACGACCGCCAGGTGCTCCGCGAAGCTATCCAGCAGACCCAGGGATGAACTTGTGATCGCCCTCTCCCTCGCCGAGATCGCAGCAGTCGTCGGCGGGCAGACGCACGACATACCGGATCCGTCCGCGCTTGTCACGGGACCGGTCGTCCGGGACTCCCGCGAGGTGGTGCCCGGCAGCCTGTTCGCCGCCTTCGTCGGCGAGCGCGTGGACGGCCACGACTACGCGGCCCGGGTCGTCGGGGACGGCGCGGTCGCCGTGCTCGCCTCCCGGCCGGTCGGTGTCCCCGCGATCGTCGTCGACGACGTCCAGGCGGCCCTCGGCGCCCTCGCCCGGCACGTCGTGCGGCGGCTCGGCGCGACCCTCGTCGGCCTGACCGGCTCGGCGGGCAAGACCAGCACCAAGGACCTCATCGCGCAGGTCCTGCGGCGCAAGGCGCCGACGGTGTTCACGCCCGGGTCGCTCAACAACGAGATCGGCCTGCCGCTGACCGCCCTCACCGCCACCGAGGAAACCCGTTTCCTGGTACTGGAGATGGGCGCCCGCGGCATCGGGCACATCCGGTACCTCGCCGGTCTGACGCCCCCGCGGATCGGCCTGGTGCTCAACGTCGGCACCGCCCACATCGGCGAGTTCGGCGGACGCGAGCAGATCGCCCTCGCCAAGGGCGAACTCGTGGAGGCACTGCCCGAGGACGGCGCGGCGATCCTCAACGCCGACGACCCGCTGGTACGGGCCATGGCCTCCCGTACCAAGGCGAAGGTGGTCCTTTTCGGAGAGTCGGCCGAAGCGGACGTACGCGCCGAGAACGTACGACTCACGGACAACGGACAGCCCGCCTTCAGACTTCACACACCCTCCGGTGCAAGTGATGTGACCATGCGCCTGTACGGTGAGCATCACGTGTCGAACGCGCTCGCCGCGGCCGCCGTCGCCCATGAGCTGGGCATGTCCGCAGCTGAGATCGCCACCGCGCTCTCCGAGGCGGGCTCCCTCTCCCGCTGGCGCATGGAGGTCACCGAGCGCCCGGACGGCGTGACCATCGTCAACGACGCCTACAACGCCAACCCCGAGTCCGTGCGGGCCGCCCTCAGGGCGCTCGCGGCCATGGGCAAGGGGCGCCGCACGTGGGCGGTGCTCGGCAAGATGGCCGAGCTGGGGGACGAGGCGCTCGCCGAGCACGACGCCGTCGGACGGCTCGCCGTCCGGCTCAACGTCAGCAAGCTCGTCGCCGTCGGGGGGATTGAGGCCTCCTGGCTGCAACTGGGCGCATATAACGAGGGTTCGTGGGGTGAGGAGTCGGTGCACGTGTCCGACGCACAGGCGGCGATCGACCTGTTGCGCAGCGAGTTGCGCCCGGGGGACGTCGTGCTCGTGAAGGCGTCCCGGTCGGTGGGGCTGGAGCGCGTGGCCGAGGCGCTCGCCGGGGCCGGTGCCGAGGGCGGGGTCGATGCCCGATGATGAAGCAGATCCTGTTCTCGGGAGTCATCGGCCTGTTCCTGACCCTGGTCGGCACCCCGCTGCTGATCAAGCTCCTGGCCCGCAAGGGCTACGGCCAGTACATCCGTGACGACGGCCCGCGCGAGCACGCCAGCAAGCGCGGTACGCCGACCATGGGCGGTATCGCCTTCATCCTGGCGACGATCGCCGCGTACTTCCTGAGCAAGCTCATCACCGGCTACCCCCCGACCTACTCCGGTCTGCTGGTCCTCGGCCTGATGGCCGGCATGGGCCTGGTCGGCTTCCTCGACGACTACATCAAGATCGTCAAGCGGCGGTCGCTGGGCCTGCGGGCCAAGGCCAAGATGGCGGGCCAGCTGACCGTCGGCATCGCCTTCGCCGTACTGTCGCTCCAGTTCTCCGACGCGCGCGGCAACACCCCGGCCTCCACCAAGCTGTCGTTCATCACCGACTTCGGCTGGTCGATCGGCCCGGTGCTGTTCGTCGTCTGGGCGCTGTTCATGATCCTCGCGATGTCGAACGGCGTGAACCTGACCGACGGTCTGGACGGCCTCGCCACCGGCGCCTCCGTCCTCGTCTTCGGCGCCTACACCTTCATCGGCGTCTGGCAGTTCCAGGAGTCCTGCGCCAACGCGGGCACCCTGACCAACCCAGGCGCCTGCTACGAGGTGCGCGACCCGCTGGACCTCGCCGTGATCGCCTCCGCGCTGATGGGCGCCTGCCTGGGCTTCCTGTGGTGGAACACCTCGCCGGCGAAGATCTTCATGGGCGACACCGGTTCGCTCGCGCTCGGCGGCGTCCTCACCGGTCTGGCCATCCTCTCCCGCACGGAGCTGCTGGTGGCCATCATGGGCGGCCTGTTCGTCCTCATCACCATGTCGGTCGTCATCCAGGTCGGCTCGTTCCGGCTCACCGGCAAGCGCGTCTTCCGGATGGCACCACTCCAGCACCACTTCGAACTCAAGGGCTGGTCCGAGGTACTCGTGGTGGTCCGCTTCTGGATCATCCAGGGCATCTGTGTGATCGTCGGACTGGGCCTCTTCTACGCGGGATGGGCAGCGGACAAGTGACCTCCTCGGCGCCTTCAGGGTCCTTCGAACACCAGGGCAGGCACGTCACCGTCGCGGGGCTCGGCGTCTCCGGGATCCCGGCGGCCAAGGCACTGCACGCGCGCGGCGCGCTCGTCACGGTCGTCAACGACGGCGACGACGCACGCGCCCGGGACCAGGCCGCGGAGCTGGAGGCGCTCGGCATCACCGTGCGCCTCGGCGACGGCGCCACCCTCCCCGAGGGCACCGAGCTGATCGTCACCGCGCCCGGCTGGCAGCCGGACAAGCCGCTGTTCGTGGCGGCCGGGGAGGCGGGCGTGCCCGTCTGGGGCGACGTGGAGCTGGCCTGGCGGCTGCGCGGCCCCGACGCGGCGCCCTGGCTGGCCGTGACGGGCACCAACGGCAAGACCACCACCGTCCAGATGCTCGCCTCCATCCTGAAGGCGGCGGGGCTGCGCACGGCCGCCGTCGGCAACATCGGCGTCTCCCTGCTGGACGCGGTCCTCGGCGAGGAGCGCTACGACGTCCTCGCCGTGGAACTCTCCAGCTACCAGCTGCACTGGGCGCCCTCGCTGCGCGCCCACTCGGCGGCCGTCCTCAACCTCGCGCCGGACCACCTGGACTGGCACGGCTCCATGGAGGCCTACGCGCGCGACAAGGGCCGCATCTACGAGGGCAACCGGGTCGCCTGCGTCTACAACGTCGCCGACCGGGCCACCGAGGACCTGGTGCGCGAGGCCGACGTCGAAGAGGGCTGCCGGGCCGTCGGGTTCACCCTGGGCACGCCCGGCCCGTCCCAACTCGGCGTGGTGGACGACATCCTGGTCGACCGGGCCTTCGTGGAGAACCGGCAGAAGAACGCCCAGGAGCTGGCCCAGGTCTCCGACGTGAACCCGCCGGCCCCGCACAACATCGCCAACGCCCTTGCGGCGGCGGCCCTCGCGCGCGCCTTCGGTGTGCCGGCCACGGCCGTGCGCGACGGCCTGCGGGCCTTCCGGCCCGACGCCCACCGCATCGCGCACGTGGCCGACGTCGACGGGGTCGCGTACGTCGACGACTCCAAGGCGACCAACACCCACGCCGCCGAAGCCTCGTTGGCAGCATATGAACCGATCGTATGGATTGCGGGCGGGCTGGCCAAGGGCGCGACCTTCGACGAACTGGTCGCCAAGTCGGCCAAGAGGCTGCGCGGAGCCGTCCTGATCGGCGCCGACCGGGCACTGATCCGCGAGGCCCTCGCGCGACACGCCCCGGAGGTACCCGTCGTCGACCTCGACCGGACCGACACTGGGGCGATGCTCCAGGCGGTGACGGAGGCGAAGCGGCTGGCTCGGCCCGGCGACACGGTGCTGCTGGCCCCGGCCTGCGCCTCCATGGACATGTTCACCAACTACAACCAGCGCGGTGACGCGTTCGCGGCGGCGGTCCGCGAACTCGGAGCCTGACCCCGGCCGCCCGCCGGGCGGAACTTGGGAGGGACGCGTGGGACGGTCGACGTTCAGTGGAGGCGCCGATGCCCAGTAGCCGAACCGGCCGGCCGCCCGTGCAGCGGGCGTCCCGGCGCCCTCGTCCCGTCGTACCCCGGCCCCCGCGCGAGAACCCCGTCCAGCGGTTCGCCACGCGCGTGCGCCGGGCCTGGGACCGGCCGCTGACCGCCTACTACCTGATCGCCGGCGGCAGCGTGCTGATCACCGTGCTCGGCCTGGTGATGGTCTACTCGGCCTCCCAGATCACCGCGTTGCAGCTGTCCCTGCCGGGGTCGTACTTCTTCCGCAAGCAGTTCCTCGCCGCGCTCATCGGCGGCGCACTGCTGTTCGCGGCCTCCCGCATGCCGGTGAAACTGCACCGGGCGCTGGCCTACCCGATCCTCGCCGGCGCCGTCTTCCTCATGGCCCTGGTCCAGGTGCCCGGGATAGGGATGTCGGTCAACGGCAACCAGAACTGGATCTCGCTCGGCGGCTCCTTCCAGATCCAGCCCAGCGAGTTCGGCAAGCTGGCCCTGGTGCTGTGGGGCGCGGACCTGATCGCCCGCAAGCAGGAGCGGAGGCTGCTGAACCAGTGGAAGCACATGCTGGTCCCGCTGGTCCCGGGCACCTTCCTGCTGCTCGGGCTGATCATGCTCGGCGGCGACATGGGCACCGCGATCATTCTGACGGCGATCCTGTTCGGCCTGCTGTGGCTCGCGGGCGCGCCGACCCGGCTGTTCGCGGGCGTGCTGTCGGTCGCCGGCCTGATCGGCGTGGTCCTCATCAAGACCAGCCCCAACCGGATGGCCCGGCTCGCCTGCATCGGCGCCACCGAGCCGAAGACCGGGGTCGCCGACTGCTGGCAGGCCGTGCACGGCATCTACGCGCTCGCCTCCGGCGGGTTCTTCGGCTCCGGGCTCGGCGCGAGTGTGGAAAAATGGGGTCAACTCCCGGAGGCCCACACCGACTTCATCTTCGCTGTCACCGGCGAGGAACTGGGCCTGGCGGGGACGCTGTCGGTGCTCGCCCTGTTCGCGGCTCTAGGCTATGCGGGTATCCGCGTGGCCGGACGCACGGAGGACCCCTTCGTCAGGTATGCCGCGGGAGGCGTGACCACCTGGATCACCGCCCAGGCGGTGATCAACATCGGTGCGGTGCTCGGTCTGCTGCCGATCGCCGGTGTCCCCCTCCCGCTGTTCTCCTACGGAGGATCCGCCCTGCTGCCGACCATGTTCGCCATCGGGCTGCTGATCGCCTTCGCGCGCGACGAGCCCGCTGCGCGGGCGGCGCTCGCGACGCGGCAACCTCGCTTTGGTAGAAAGCGGGCGGGAGGCTCCGGCGCCGGACGGGTGTCCGGCCGGGGGCCACGGAGATGGAACACGATGCGACGGCGTGCCTCGGCGGCGCGTACGTCCGGAGAGCGGTGAATTTCGGTGCATGTCGTACTCGCCGGTGGGGGGACCGCCGGCCACATCGAGCCCGCGCTCGCCCTCGCGGACGCCCTGCGCAGGCAGGACCCGACCGTGGGGATCACGGCCCTGGGCACGGAACGCGGCCTGGAGACCCGGCTCGTCCCGGAGCGCGGCTACGAGCTGGCGCTGATCCCCGCGGTGCCGCTGCCCCGCAAGCCCACGCCCGAGCTGATCACCGTGCCGGGCCGGCTGCGCGGCACGATCAAGGCGGCCGAGCAGATCCTGGAGCGCACCAAGGCGGACGCCGTGGTCGGCTTCGGCGGTTACGTCGCCCTGCCCGGCTACCTGGCCGCCAAGCGCCTGGGCGTGCCCATCGTGATCCACGAGGCCAACGCCCGCCCGGGCCTGGCCAACAAGATCGGCTCGCGGTACGCGGCCCGGGTCGCCGTCTCGACCCCCGACAGCAAGCTGCGTGACGCGCGTTACATCGGCATCCCGCTGCGGCGCTCCATCGCCACCCTGGACCGCGCCGCCGTCCGCCCGGAGGCCCGCGCCCGCTTCGGGCTCGACCCGAACCTGCCCACGCTGCTGGTCTCCGGCGGTTCCCAGGGCGCCCGGCGCCTCAACGAGGTCGTCCAGCAGGTCGCTCCGTGGCTCCAGCAGGCCGGCATCCAGATCCTGCACGCGGTCGGCCCGAAGAACGAACTGCCGCAGGTGCACCAGATGCCGGGAATGCCCCCCTATATCCCGGTAAGTTATCTGGACCGGATGGACCTCGCGTACGCGGCGGCCGACATGATGCTCTGCCGCGCGGGCGCGATGACCGTCGCCGAACTCTCCGCCGTCGGGCTGCCGGCCGCGTACGTCCCGCTGCCCATCGGCAACGGCGAACAGCGGCTGAACGCCCAGCCGGTGGTCAAGGCCGGCGGCGGACTCCTCGTCGACGACGCGGAACTGACGCCCGAGTGGGTGCAGCAGCACGTCCTGCCCGTGCTCGCCGACCCCCACCGGCTGTACGAGATGTCCCGCTCGGCCAGTGAGTTCGGCCGCCGGGACGCCGACGACCTGCTCGTCGGCATGGTGTACGAGGCGATCGCCTCACGCCGTCAGCACTAGGCACGGTCGGGTGAGCCGAAGGGGGCGCGCACCGGTTGGGGCGCCCCCGGGGTGAACCGGGCCAGGAAAAGGAGTGAGCGTGGCCGGACCGACGACCGCCGAGCGCGGGGAACGCCGGCAGGAGTCGTCCGGCCCGCCTCCCGCCTCCCGGACCAGGAGGCGGCGCCTGCTGGTGTCCGCCGCCGCGGCGGCCCTCCTGCTGTTCCTCGGGGCCGGAGCCGTCTGGGCGTTGTACGGCTCCGGCTGGCTGCGCGTGGAGCACGTCTCGGTCTCCGGGACGCGGGTGCTGACCCCGGCCCAGGTGCGCGAGGCGGCGGCCGTGCCCCTCGGGGAGCCGATGATCTCGGCCGACACGGACGCCGTCGAGGCCCGGCTCCGCCGGAGACTGCCCCGGATCGACACCGTGGACGTGGTGCGTTCCTGGCCACACGGGATCGGCCTGAAAGTGATCGAACGCACTCCGGTCCTCCTTGTCCGAAAGGGCGGGAAGTTCATCGAAGTCGATGACGAAGGTGTCCGATTCGCCACGGTTTCGCAGGCACCGAAAGGCGTTCCGGCGCTGGAGATGTCCGTCTCCCGCAAGGGGCCCGGCGCCGCGAGCCTGCGGCGCTTCGGCGTCGACCGGCTGGTACGCGAGGCCGTACGCGTCGCCGGTGACCTGCCGGAGCCCGTGCTGAGGCTCACCCGCGCCGTCCAAGTCCGTTCCTACGACGCCATCTCGCTGGAGTGGGGCGACGGGCGCACGGTGGCATGGGGCAGCGGCGAGAACGGCGGCGCCAAGGCCCGGGCCCTCACCGCTCTCATGAAAGCAGTTCCCGGCGCACGGCACTTTGATGTCAGCGTTCCCACCGCCCCTGCGTCAGCGGGGAGTTGACGCACATCAGTGCAGGCCAGCACCCTGGTTGGGCACTGCTATGCCTGATCACATAGGGTGAAAAGAAAAACGGGAGGTTCGGCGTGTTCGTTGAACGGGCGCCACTTGTCGACTTAGTGTCCTGTTCAGAAGACTCCAGGGAACAGACACACTGGTAACCCTAAACTTCAAGGTTAGGGTTCGGGTCGGCGCTACGGACCGTCCCATTCGGCATCCGTCGTCCCGGCGCGGGGCACCCGCACGGCGACGACAACGTAATTCGAGGCGAGAGGCCTTCGACGTGGCAGCACCGCAGAACTACCTCGCAGTCATCAAGGTCATCGGTGTCGGCGGCGGTGGTGTCAATGCCATCAACCGGATGATCGAGGTCGGTCTCAAGGGCGTCGAGTTCATCGCCATCAACACCGACGCCCAGGCGCTGTTGATGAGCGACGCCGACGTCAAGCTCGACGTCGGCCGCGAACTCACCCGCGGACTCGGCGCCGGAGCCAACCCGGCCGTCGGCCGCAAGGCCGCCGAGGACCACCGCGAGGAGATCGAGGAGGTCCTCAAGGGGGCCGACATGGTCTTCGTGACCGCCGGCGAGGGCGGCGGCACCGGCACCGGCGGCGCCCCCGTCGTGGCCAACATCGCGCGCAACCTGGGTGCCCTGACCATCGGCGTGGTCACGCGCCCGTTCACCTTCGAGGGACGGCGCCGCGCGAACCAGGCCGAGGACGGCATCGCGGAACTCCGCGAAGAGGTCGACACCCTCATCGTCATCCCCAACGACCGGCTGCTGTCCATCTCGGACCGCCAGGTCTCGGTCCTGGACGCCTTCAAGTCCGCGGACCAGGTCCTGCTCTCCGGTGTGCAGGGCATCACCGACCTCATCACCACCCCCGGCCTGATCAACCTGGACTTCGCCGACGTCAAGTCGGTCATGTCCGAGGCGGGTTCGGCCCTCATGGGCATCGGCTCGGCCCGCGGCGACGACCGCGCGGTGGCCGCGGCCGAGATGGCGATCTCCTCCCCGCTGCTGGAGGCGTCCATCGACGGCGCCCGCGGCGTGCTGCTCTCCATCTCCGGCGGCTCCGACCTCGGCCTGTTCGAGATCAACGAGGCCGCCCAGCTGGTCAGCGAGGCCGCCCACCCCGAGGCCAACATCATCTTCGGCGCGGTCATCGACGACGCGCTGGGCGACGAGGTCCGGGTCACCGTGATCGCGGCCGGCTTCGACGGCGGCCAGCCGCCGGCCCGCCGGGACAACGTCCTCGGCTCGGCCACCGGTTCGGCGCCCGTCCGCCGCGAGGAGCCCGCCCCGGCCCGGTCCAGCGAGCCCAGCCGTCCGTCCTTCGGCTCGCTGGGCAGCGTGAAGCCCAAGGAGGAGCCGGAGCCGGCACCCGAGCCGGTGGCCGACATCCCGGTCCCGCCGCCGGTCACGCCGGCACCGCGGCCGGCCTACGCGGACAGCACGGCCGAGGAGCTGGACGTCCCGGACTTCCTCAAGTGATAGGACGGCGCGAGAGCGTGAGCGGCGCGCACTTCGCCTTCACCGACCGGTGGGGCGGGGTGAGCGCCGCTCCGTACGAGGAGCTGAACCTCGGGGGCGCGGTCGGCGACACTCCGCAAGCCGTGCGCGCCAACCGGGAGCTGGCGGCCGGGGCGCTGGGCCTGGAGGCCCAGGCGGTGGTCTGGATGCGGCAGATCCACGGCGCCGACGTCGTGGTGGTGGACGCGCCGTGGGGCGACCGTCCGGCGCCGGAGGCCGACGCGGTCGTCACCACCCGGCGCGGGCTCGCCCTCGCCGTCCTCACCGCCGACTGCGTGCCGGTGCTGCTGGCCGACCCCGTCGCCGGGGTCGTCGCCGCGGCCCACGCCGGCCGGCCCGGCATGGTCGCCGGGGTCGTTCCCGCCGCCGTACGGGCCATGACCGAACTCGGCGCCGTGCCCGACCGGATCGTCGCCCGCACCGGCCCGGCCGTCTGCGGACGGTGCTACGAGGTGCCGGAGGCGATGCGCGCCGAGGTGGCCGCCGTCGAACCGGCGGCGCACGCCGAGACGAGCTGGGGCACGCCCGCGCTCGACGTGAGCGCCGGCGTGCACGCGCAGCTCGACCGGCTCGGGGTGTGCGACCGGGTGCAGTCGCCGGTGTGCACCCGGGAGTCGAAGGACCATTTCTCGTACCGCCGGGACCGCGCCACGGGGCGGCTCGCCGGCTATGTGTGGCTGGACTGACGGGGTATGACGGACCGCAGGAACGAACTCGCCGCGAACCTGGCGAAGGTGGAGGAGCGCATCGCCGCCGCGTGTGCGGCGGCCGGGCGCGGGCGGGACGAGGTGACCCTCATCGTGGTCACCAAGACCTACCCGGCGAGCGACGTGCGGATCCTGTCCGGGCTCGGCGTGCGCGAAGTCGCCGAGAACCGTGACCAGGACGCGGCCCCGAAGGCCTCCGAATGCGCGGATCTGCCCCTGACATGGCACTTCGTCGGTCAGTTGCAGACCAACAAAGTGCGTTCCGTGGTCGGTTACGCCGATGTCGTGCAGTCCGTCGACCGTTCCCGGCTCGTCACCACGCTGTCGAAGGAGGCGGTGCGCGCGGAGCGCGAGGTGGGCTGCCTCCTCCAGGTCGCGCTCGACGCCGGGGCGAGCGGCCGCGGCGAACGCGGCGGCGTGGCGCCGGACGGAATTGAAGAGTTGGCCGACCTCGTGGCCGCGGCACCCGGGCTGCGGCTCGACGGTCTGATGACCGTCGCTCCGCTCACCGGGGAATACGCGGGACGCGAACAGGCGGCGTTCGCCCGGCTCATAGATTTGTCGACCGACCTGCGCCGGACCCATCCTGCTGCAACCATGGTGTCCGCGGGGATGAGTGCGGACCTCGAGCAGGCCGTGGCCGCCGGGGCGACACATGTACGCGTCGGCAGTGCGGTACTCGGAGTCCGCCCCAGGCTCGGGTAACGTCGCCAGGAAGTCGGACCACAGCAGAAAATATGGTCAGTGTCCGCCAAGGCGGGCACAACGACCACGTGGATCGCGGGCATTTGGCAGTCGTCAGTCGATCCACCACAGAGCGGAGGACTCAGAGAATGGCCGGCGCGATGCGCAAGATGGCGGTCTACCTCGGCCTCGTGGAGGACGATGGGTACGACGGCCGTGGATTCGACCCCGACGACGACTTCGAACCCGAGCTGGACCCGGAGCCCGAGCGGGACCACCGACGGCACGAACCGTCACATCAGTCGCATGGCGCACATCAGTCCCAAAGGGACGAAGAGGTGCGGATCGTGCAACCCCCCGCGCCGCGCGAGCCGGTGGCCCGTTCGACTTCGCTCGCCGCGGAATCGGGACGTCCGGCGCGGATCGCGCCCGTGGCATCCATCACACAAGAACGTCAGTCCCTGGAGAAGAACGCACCGGTGATCATGCCCAAGGTCGTGTCGGAACGAGAGCCTTACCGGATCACCACGCTCCACCCGCGGACCTACAACGAGGCCCGTACCATCGGGGAACACTTCCGTGAGGGCACCCCGGTGATCATGAATCTGACTGAGATGGATGACACGGACGCCAAGCGACTTGTCGACTTTGCGGCCGGTTTGGTGTTTGGTCTTCACGGCAGCATCGAGCGGGTGACGCAGAAGGTGTTCCTGTTGTCTCCTGCTAACGTCGATGTCACGGCGGAGGACAAGGCCCGCATCGCAGAGGGCGGGTTCTTCAACCAGAGCTGAGACGCAGGACCGGACCGCAGTACCGAAAGCATGGAGCAGGGGAGAGGTAACCGCAGGCCATGAGCGTGTTCGCGCAGGTGATCTACATCGCGCTGATGGTGTTCCTCGTCGTGCTCATCTTCCGGCTGGTCATGGATTACGTGTTCCAGTTCGCCCGCTCGTGGCAACCCGGCAAGGCGATGGTGGTCGTACTGGAGGCCACCTACACTGTCACCGATCCACCGTTGAAGCTTCTGCGGCGGTTCATCCCGCCGCTGCGTCTCGGGGGCGTGGCGCTCGACCTGTCCTTCTTCGTACTGATGATCATCGTTTACGTCCTCATCTCCGTTGCGCAGCATTTCGTGAGATGAGGGTGGACGATACGGTCTTGCCGACTGCCGATGACTACGTTGAGGTGAAGAGATGCCGTTGACCCCCGAGGACGTGCGGAACAAGCAGTTCACGACCGTCCGCCTCCGAGAAGGCTATGACGAGGACGAGGTCGATGCCTTCCTCGACGAGGTCGAAGCCGAACTGACCCGTCTGCTCCGCGAGAACGAGGACCTGCGGGCCAAGCTGGCCGCGGCCACGCGCGCGGCCGCGCAGAACCAGCAGAACATGCGCAAGCCCCCGGAGCAGGACCAGCAGCAGGGCATGCCGCAGCAGGGGATGCCCCAGCAGGGCATGCCGCAGCAGGGCATGCGAGGTCCCGGCGCACCGGTGCCCGCCGGCATATCGGGCCCGCCGCAGCAGCAGATGGGTGGCCCCATGGGTGGTCCGCCCCAGCTGCCGAGCGGTGCCCCGCAGCTGCCCGCCGGCCCCGGCGGTCAGGGTGGCCCGCAGGGTCCCGGCCCGATGGGCCAGGGTCCGATGGGCCAGGGCCCGATGGGGCAGAACTCCATGGGTCAGGGTTCCATGGGGCAGGGCTCGATGGGCCAGGGGTCCATGGGCCAGGGGTCCATGGGCCAGGGCCACATGGGCGGTCAGCCGCCCATGCAGCAGCAGATGGGCGGCCCGATGGGCGGTCCCATGGGTGGTCCGATGGGCGGCCCCGGTCAGGGCCCCGGCGGCGACAGTGCCGCCCGTGTCCTCTCGCTGGCCCAGCAGACCGCCGACCAGGCGATCGCCGAGGCCCGCTCCGAGGCCAACAAGATCGTCGGTGAGGCCCGCAGCCGCGCCGAGGGTCTGGAGCGTGACGCGCGTGCCAAGGCCGACGCCCTGGAGCGGGACGCGCAGGAGAAGCACCGCGTGGCCATGGGTTCCCTGGAGTCCGCCCGCGCCACGCTGGAGCGCAAGGTCGAGGACCTGCGCGGCTTCGAACGCGAGTACCGCACGCGGCTGAAGTCGTACCTCGAGTCGCAGCTGCGCCAGCTGGAGACCCAGGCCGACGACTCCCTGGCCCCGCCGCGCACTCCGGCCACCGCGTCCCTGCCGCCGTCCCCGGCGCCCTCCATGGCACCGGCCGGCGCGAGCGCCCCGTCCTACGGCGGCAACCAGGGCATGGGCGGCAACCCCGGCCCGTCCGGTCCGTCCTACGGCGGCCAGCAGCAGATGACCCCGGCCATGACCCAGCCCATGGCCCCGGTCCGCCCGCAGGGTCCGTCCCCGATGGGTCAGGCGCCCTCGCCGATGCGCGGGTTCCTGATCGACGAGGACGACAACTGAGCACCGGGCATTAGGACGACAACGGCGTCGGCAGCGCCCAAGGGGCGGGCCCCCGGACTTCGGTCCGGGGGCCCGCCCCTTTTACGCGGGTTGCGCGCGGCCGGGCGCGCACGCGCAAGGGCCCGGTCCCCTCGGGGACCGGGCCCTTCGGTGGGGCGGGCGGCTACGCGCGGCGCAGGCGGAACGTCAGGGACAGGCCCTCGTCGGTGAAGGTGTCGCCGTAGGTGTCGTCGGCCTCGCCCTGGGCGAAGTCGGTCGCGAGCACCTCGTCGGCGATCAGCGCGCTGTGTCCGGACAGCGCGGCGACGACCGCGGGATCGGTCGAGGTCCACCGCAGGGCGATCCGGTCGGCGACGTCCAGGCCGCTGTTCTTGCGGGCCTCCTGGATCATCCGGATCGCGTCACGGGCCAGGCCGGCCCGGCGCAGTTCCTCGGTGATCTCCAGGTCGAGGGCGACGGTGGCGCCGGAGTCGGAGGCCACCGACCAGCCCTCGCGGGGGGTTTCGGTGACGATGACCTCGTCGGGGGAGAGGGTGACGCTCTCCCCGTCGACGTCCACGCGGGCGGTGCCCTCGCGCAGGGCGAGGGAGAGGGCGGCGGCGTCGGTGGCGGCGATGGCCCGGGCCACGTCCTGGACGCGCTTGCCGAACCGCTTGCCCAGCGCACGGAAGTTGGCCTTGGCCGTCGTGTCGACCAGGCTGCCGCCGACCTCGCTGAGCGAGGCCAGCGCCTCGACGTTCAGCTCCTCCGTGATCTGCGCGTGCAGCTCCGGGTCGAGGGACTCGAAACCGGTGGCCGCGATCAGCGCGCGCGACAGCGGCTGACGGGTCTTGACCCCCGACTCCGCGCGCGTGGCGCGGCCCAGCTCCACCAGCCGGCGCACCAGGACCATCTGCCGGGACAGCTCCGGGTCGATCGCCGACAGGTCCGCCTCGGGCCAGCCGGCCAGGTGCACGGACTCGGGCGCGCCCGGGGTGACCGGTGCGACCAGGTCCTGCCACACCCGCTCGGTGATGAACGGCGTGATCGGCGCCATCAGCTTGGTGACCGTCTCCAGCACCTCGTGCAGGGTGCGCAGCGCCGCCTTGTCGCCCTGCCAGAACCGGCGGCGCGAGCGGCGCACGTACCAGTTGGACAGGTCGTCGACGAACGCGGACAGCAGCTTGCCGGCGCGCTGGGTGTCGTAGGCCTCCAGTGCCTGGGTGACCTGGTCGGTCAGGGCGTGCAGTTCCGACAGCAGCCAGCGGTCCAGCACCGGACGGTCGGCCGGCGCAGGGTCGGCGGCGGACGGCGCCCAGTTCGAGGTGCGGGCGTACAGGGCCTGGAAGGCGACCGTGTTCCAGTACGTCAGCAGGGTCTTGCGGACGACCTCCTGGATGGTGTTGTGGCCGACCCGGCGGGCCGCCCAGGGGGAGCCACCGGCCGCCATGAACCAGCGCACCGCGTCCGCGCCGTGCTGGTCCATCAGCGGGATCGGCTGGAGGATGTTGCCCAGGTGCTTGGACATCTTGCGGCCGTCCTCGGCGAGGATGTGCCCCAGGCAGACGACGTTCTCGTACGAGGACCGGTCGAAGACGAGGGTGCCGACGGCCATCAGCGTGTAGAACCAGCCGCGGGTCTGGTCGATCGCCTCGGAGATGAACTGCGCCGGGTACCGGCTCTCGAACAGCTCCTTGTTCCTGTAGGGGTAGCCCCACTGCGCGAACGGCATCGAACCGGAGTCGTACCAGGCGTCGATGACCTCCGGCACGCGTGTGGCCGTCTTCCCGCAGCCGTCGTGACGGCAGGCGAAGGTGACGTCGTCGATGTACGGCCGGTGCGGGTCCAGGCCCGACTGGTCGGTGCCGGTCAGCTCGCCCAGCTCCGCCCGGGAGCCCACGCAGGTGAGGTGGTCGTCCTCGCAGCGCCAGATCGGCAGCGGCGTGCCCCAGTAGCGGTTGCGGGACAGCGCCCAGTCGATGTTGTTGTCCAGCCAGTCGCCGAAGCGGCCGTGCTTGACCGTCCCCGGGAACCAGTTCGTCTTCTCGTTCTCCTGGATGAGACGGTCCTTGACCGCCGTCGTCCTGATGTACCAGGAGGGCTGCGCGTAGTACAGCAGCGCGGTGTGGCAGCGCCAGCAGTGCGGGTAGCTGTGCTCGTAGGGAAGGTGCCGGAAGAGGAGGCCGCGCCCGTCCAGATCCTCGGTGAGCTTCTCGTCCGCCTTCTTGAAGAAGACGCCGCCTACCAACGGGACGTCCTCCTCGAAGGTGCCGTCCGGGCGGACCGGGTTGACCACCGGCAGGCCGTAGGCGCGGCAGGTCCTGAGGTCGTCCTCACCGAAGGCGGGGGACTGGTGGACCAGGCCCGTACCGTCCTCGGTGGTGACGTACTCGGCGTTGACGACGTAGTGCGCCGGCTCGGTGAACTCCACCAGCTCGAAGGGGCGCTGGTACGTCCACCGCTCCATCTCGGCGCCGGTGAACGTGCGGCCGGTGGTCTCCCAGCCCTCGCCGAGCGCCTTGGCCAGCAGCGGCTCGGCGACGACGAGCTTCTCCTCGCCGTCGGTGGCGACGACGTAGGTGACCTCCGGGTGCGCGGCGACCGCGGTGTTGGACACCAGCGTCCAGGGGGTCGTCGTCCACACCAGGAGCGCGGCCTCGCCGGCGAGCGGGCCGGAGGTGAGCGGGAAGCGGACGTACACGGAGGGGTCGACGACCGTCTCGTAGCCCTGCGCCAGCTCGTGGTCGGACAGCCCGGTGCCGCACCGCGGGCACCAGGGGGCGACCCGGTAGTCCTGGACCAGCAGTCCCTTGCCGAAGATCTCCTTCAGCGACCACCACACCGATTCCACGTACTCGGGGTCCATGGTGCGGTAGGCGTCGTCCAGGTCGACCCAGTAGCCCATGCGGGTCGTCAACTCGGCGAAGGCGTCGGTGTGCCGGGTCACCGACTCGCGGCACCGGTCGTTGAACGCGGCGATGCCGTACGCCTCGATGTCCTGCTTGCCGGAGAAACCCAGCTCCTTCTCGACGGCCAGCTCGACCGGCAGGCCGTGGCAGTCCCAGCCGGCCTTGCGGCCCACGTGGTAGCCGCGCATGGTGCGGAAGCGGGGGAAGACGTCCTTGAAGACGCGGGCCTCGATGTGGTGGGCACCGGGCATGCCGTTGGCGGTGGGCGGCCCCTCGTAGAACACCCATTCGGGGCGACCCTCGGACTGCTCCAGGCTCTTGGCGAAGATCTTCTGTTCGCGCCAGAAGTCGAGCACGGCGTGCTCAAGAGCGGGCAGGTCGACCTGTGCGGGCACCGGGCGGTACGTCGGCGCTGTCATCTGCGAGCATCCTCCAACGGACTTGCTGCCTTCCGTCGGAGGGACGAGAGCCTTCGATCCTGTCTACGCCGTGTGCGGCGCGCTCCCGCGGTACCACCCTCCTTGGCCCTCCGCCGCGCCGTACGCGCCGTGGGCCCCCTCATTGGGTCGCGATGCCGGGTCTACTCACCGCCGCCCTGCGGCTGCGGCTTTCTTCCGGCGGCTCCGGGGTGATCTTCACGTCGCGCCGACCCCCGGGCTCACACCGTCCCCGGGTCGCTCTGGGCTGCGTACGCCGCTACTCGTCCCCATCCACGCTTCTCGCTCCGCCCAGTGTACGGCGCCGCGCGGACAGCGGCGGACCGGTTTTCCCGCGGCCCGGGCGCGCGGTCCGGGGCCCGGCCGCGTGACCCGAATGGCCAGGGGGCGGACGTCGGCGTCCGCTCGGGCGGGACCGGGCGGATTACCGGGCGGGGAGCTGGGCACAACGGATGCAGGCCCGTGGCTCGGGGGGTGCGGGCGGGCGAATCGGGCGGTGTGCCCCGTTGCCGCGGGACTCGAGTCGATTTATCGTCCCAGCACGATTCGCGAGCAAGATCGCAACAGGTGAAGGGGCCGCGGCCATGGTGGCGAAGAAGACCGCCGTACAGCAGCCGGCGACCGGGCGGACGGGCGCGGGACCCGCCACCAGGAGGACGGCCGCGGGGAGGCCGGCAGCCGGTCACGCGGCTCCCGAGCGGGACCGTCCCGGGCAGCGGGGCGCGGGGGAGGAGGCGGAACGGGCCGAGAAGGCGGAGGATCGGGTGGCGGGCGGAGCCGTCGCGAAGACGCCGGCCGCGAAGACGCCGACCACGAAGAAGGCGGCCGTACGGAAGACGCCGGAGCGGAGGACGCCCGTGAAGGAGACCGCCGTGCGGGACGCGTCCCGGACCGGGGCGCCGGCCGAGCGGTCCGCGCGGAAGCCGGCGGACCGGACGGCGGCGGACCTGACGGCGGCCGAGCGGTCGGCGGCCGAGCGGGCGCCGGCCGGGACGGCGGCCGCCGGTGAGGCCGCGGCGGAGCGGACCGCGGCGAGGACGGCCGCGGGCGGGAACGCCGTGGACGATGCGGCGGCGGACGAGCCGGCCGCCGACGAGGTGGTCACGGACAGGACGGCCCCCGAGGAGCCGACGGCGAGGAAGGCCGGCGGCCGGCGGGCGGTCCACGAGGGCGTCTCCACGGAGGCGGCCCACAGGAGCACGGCCAAGAAGGCGGGTGCGGCGCGGGCCGCGAAGCAGACAGGAGCCACGACAGTGGTTGCGAAGAAGACCCCTGGCACGGTCACGGCGGAACAGACCCCCCTTCCCAAGGCGCGCGCCGCCGCGACGGACCCCGGCGAGCTGGCGGTCCGCTCCGGCGAGGACCCCTGGACCCCGGAAGAGGTCGCGGAGGCCCGCGCGGAGCTGGACTCGGAGGCGGGGCGGCTGCGGGCGGAGATCAGCTCGTCGGAGGCGTCCGTCGCCGGCCTGATGCGGGACTCCGGGGACGGCGCGGGTGACGACGAGGCCGACACCGGCACCAAGAACATCACCCGCGAGCACGAGATGGCGCTGGCCGCCAACGCGCGCGAGATGCTCGACCAGACCGAACGCGCCCTGGAACGGCTGGACGCGGGCACCTACGGGCTGTGCGAGAACTGCGGCGATCCCATCGGCAAGGCACGCATGCAGGCCTTCCCCCGGGCCACCCTGTGCGTGGAGTGCAAGCAGAAGCAGGAACGCCGCTCCTGAACGCCTGGGGTCCGGGGGGCGTGCCGTAGTCTCGTCCTCAGTCAGGCACCTAGGTTGAGGGACTCACGTGGCAGAGGCGGAGCGGATCATCGGTACGCCGGGCACTCCGGACGACGACGGCGGCGAGCGGACCACGGCGGCCGGAGCGCCCGCCGGCCCGGACGCGTCCGGCCCGGCCGGTGCGGGCCGGGAGCCGGCCCCGGCGGGGCGGCGGACCGGCCGTGGGCGCCGGATCGCCGTGCTGTTCGCGGTGGCCGCGTTCGCGTACGCCCTCGACCTGATCAGCAAGATGCTCGTCGTCGCCCGTCTGGAGGGACACGCGCCGATCCGGGTCGTCGGGGACTGGCTGGAGCTGCACGCCATCCGCAATCCGGGCGCGGCCTTCGGGTTCGGCGCGGCCTTCACCGTCATCTTCACGCTCATCGCGGCCGCCGTGATCCTGGTGATCATCCGGCTCGCCCGCAAGCTCTACAGCTTCCCCTGGGCGATCGCGCTCGGCCTCCTGCTGGGCGGGGCGCTCGGCAACCTCACCGACCGGATCTTCCGGGCGCCCGGGATCTTCGAGGGCGAGGTCGTGGACTTCATCGCGCCCCAGGGCTTCGCGGTGTTCAACCTCGCCGACTCGGCCATCGTGTGCGGCGGCATCCTGATCGTGCTGCTGTCCTTCCGCGGCCTGGACCCGGACGGCACCGTCCACAAGGACTGACAGCGCAGCCGGTCCGAGCGGCCCGCGGGTCCCGCGGGACCGGGAGTTTTCCACAGGCCCGTTCGGTGGGGCGGCACCCGTCCGGCATACTCGACGGGTGAGCACGATTCCCGAGATCCGCACCCTGCCCGTGCCGGACGGCCTGGAGGGCGAGCGCGTCGACGCCGCCATCTCCCGGATGTTCGGCTTCTCCCGCACCAAGGCGGCGGAGCTGGCCGCGTCCGGCAAGGTCCAGGTCGACGGCGCGGTGGTCGGCAAGTCCGAGCGGGTGCACGGCGGCGCCTGGCTCGAGGTCGAGATGCCGCAGGCGGCGGCCCCGGTGCAGGTGGTCGCCGAGCCGGTCGAGGGCATGGAGATCGTGCACGACGACGACGACGTGGTCGTGATCGTCAAGCCGGTCGGCGTGGCCGCGCACCCGTCGCCGGGCTGGTCCGGGCCGACCGTGATCGGCGGTCTCGCCGCCGCCGGGTACCGGATCTCCACCTCCGGCGCCGCCGAGCGCCAGGGCATCGTGCACCGCCTCGACGTCGGCACCTCCGGCCTGATGGTGGTCGCGAAGTCCGAGCGGGCCTACACGTCGCTCAAGCGCCAGTTCAAGGAGCGCACGGTCGACAAGCGCTACCACACCCTGGTCCAGGGCCACCCCGACCCGACGAGCGGCACGATCGACGCCCCGATCGGCCGCCACCCGAACCACGACTACAAGTGGGCGGTCACGGCGGACGGCAAGCCGTCGGTCACCCACTACGACCTGGTCGAGGCGTTCCGCGCGGCCTCCCTGCTCGACGTGAAGCTGGAGACGGGCCGCACCCACCAGATCCGCGTCCACATGGCCGCGCACCGCCACCCGTGCGTCGGCGACCTCACCTACGGCGCCGACCCGACCCTCGCCAAGCGCCTGCGCCTGACCCGCCAGTGGCTGCACGCGGTCCGGCTCGGTTTCGAGCACCCCGGCGACGGACAGTGGGCGGAGTTCACCAGCGACTACCCCGAGGACCTGCGGCAGGCCCTGGACCAGGTCCGGGAGGAGACGTGGGCGTGAGCCCGCGCCTCACCGTCCGGGTCGTGACGGACCTCGCCGACCGCGAGGCCTGCTTCGCGATCCGCAAGGAGGTCTTCGTGGCCGAGCAGGGCGTCGCCGAGGACGTCGAGTACGACGCCTGCGACGCCGTGGCCGTGCACGTGCTGGCGGTCCGCGAGGACGGTGTGCCGCTGGGCACCGGACGGCTGCTGCACGGCGAGGCGGCCGCCGCGAAGACCGGTGGCGACCCGGCGGTGGGCTCCCTGGGGCGGCTCGCGGTCTCCCGGGAGGCACGCGGGCTGGGCGTCGGCGCGGTCCTGGTGCGCGCCATCGAGGACACCGCCCGCGAACTGGGTCTCACCGCCGTGGACCTGCACGCGCAGACCCACGCGCTGGGTTTCTACGAGCGGCTGGGTTACGAGGCGTACGGCCCGGAGTTCCCGGACGCCGGCATACCGCACCGGGCGATGCGCCGCGCCCTGTGACCCCGGCGTCGTGGCAGGCTAGAGGCCTGCCGTGTGATCGTCGAGCCCGGAGCGCAGTCCGTGGATCAGTTGGCCCTGTTGTTCGCCCTGTTGCTCGGGGCCCTGGTGAGCGTCCCGGTCGGGGACCGGCTCGGGGTGCCGGCACCCGTGCTGATGACGCTGTTCGGCGGGGCCCTCGCGGTCGCCGACTTCGTGCCGGACGTGAACATCCCGCCCGACCTCATCCTGCCCGCGCTGCTGCCGCCGCTGCTCTACGCCGCCGTGCGCCGGACCTCCTGGCGGCAGTTCGCGGCCAACGTCCGCCCGATCTTCCTGCTGGCCGTCGCCCTGGTCTTCGTGACCACGGTGTGCGTGGCCGTGGTCGCCAGCGCGATCGTGCCCGGACTGCCGATCGCCGCCGCCGTCGCGCTGGGCGCCCTGATCGCGCCGCCCGACCCGGTCGCCGCGACCAGTGTCGCCGGACAGCTGGGGCTGCCGCGCCGCCTGGTCTCCATCCTGGAGGGTGAGGGCCTCTTCAACGACGTCACGGCCATCGTGCTGTACCACGTGGCGATCGCCGCCGCCCTGAGCGGCTCCTTCTCGCCCTGGCGGGCCGGGCTCGACCTCGTGCTGTCCGCCGTCGTCGCGGTGGCCGTGGGACTGGTGCTGGGCTGGGGCGCCAACAGGCTGATGGACCTGCTGGACGACCCGACCCTCCAGATCGGCATGACGTTGCTGGTGCCGTTCGCCTCCTACGTGCTCGCGGAGAAACTGCACGGCTCCGGGGTGCTCGCCGTGCTCACCACGGCCCTGTTCCTCGCCGAGTACGCCACCGACGCCGACGACGTGATGACCCGGCTGGCCGGGCACACCTTCTGGGACATCATCGACACCCTCGTCACCGGGGTCGCCTTCGGGCTGATCGGCCTGGAGCTGCACAACGCCATCCACACCGGCCGCGGCCGCTGGGGCGAGCTGCTGGGCTGGTCGGCGGCCGTGGTGGCGGTGGTCGTCGTCGTACGGCTGCTGTGGCTGCTGCCGGCCACCTGGCTGACCCAACGGCTGCACGCCCGCCGGGACTACGACGAGGAGATCCCGGTGAGCTGGCGGGAGACCGTCGTCATGTGGTGGTCCGGGATGCGCGGGGTGGCCTCGGTGGCGCTGGTCCTCGCCATCCCGCTGAGGACCGACGACGGCTCGCCGTTCCCGCAGCGGGACGTGCTCGTGTTCATCGCCTTCGGGGTGATCATCGCGACGCTGGTGGTGCAGGGCCTGACGCTGCCGTGGCTGGTGAGACGGCTGGGCGTACAGGCCGACTCCGAACGGGAGAAGGAGTTCGAGAAGGAGCTCGCGGTGCGGGCCGCGAAGGCCGCCAAGCGCAGGCTGCGGGAGATCGAGCAGGTGGAGGACCTGCCCGACGACCTCTCGGAGCAGATGCTGCGGCGGGCCTTCGACATCGGCATCCGGATCAGTCCGGACATGGGCGAGGAGGAGCGCCGGGAGGCGCAGCACCAGCGGGTCAGACGGCTCAAGCGGGTGCGGCGCATCCAGGGCGAGATGCTCAGCGCGGCCCGGCACGAGGTGCTGGCGGCGCGCAGCGAACCGGGGGCGGACCCGGAGATCGTGGACCGGGTGCTGCGCCACCTCGACGTGCGCAGCCTGCGGTGACCCGCGGCCGCGGCCGCGGGGCCGCGGGAGCGTCCCGGCCGCCGTGGCTGCTGTGGCTGCCGTGGCCGCCGGGGACCGGGTGCCGGCCCTGAGCCGGTGGTCACGGCTGACCGGACCGGGCCCCCGTCCGGTCGCCCCGTCCCGTCAGCCCCGGCCGGTGCGCGGGAACTCGTAGGCCTTGCGCAGCGAGGCGCGGTCGGGGGACGGGACGCGGTAGGGCGGGAGCACGGCGTCGGAGGTGTTCACCCGGGGCAGCGCGTAGGGGTGCTCCTCCGACAGCCAGGAAATCATCTGCTCGCGGACGGTGACCCGCACCGTCCAGATGTCGTCCGCGTCCTTCGCCGTCACCAGCGCCCGCACCTGGACGGTGTTGGGGGTGGTGTCGGTCACCTGGAGGCCGGCGGCGCGGCCGTCCCAGGCCGGGCACGTGCGCAGGATGTCCCGCAGCTTCTCGCGCATCGCCCCGACCGGCGCGCTGTGGTCGAGGTACCAGTAGACGGTCCCGGTCATCTGCGGGGTGCCCCGGGACCAGTTCTCGAAGGGCTTGGAGGTGAAGTACGACACCGGCATGGTGATCCGGCGCTCGTCCCAGGTCCGTACGGTCAGGAAGGTCAGGGTGATCTCGTCGACCGTGCCCCACTCGCCGTCCACGACCACCGTGTCGCCGATGCGGACCATGTCGCCGAAGGCGATCTGGAGGCCGGCGAACAGATTCGACAGCGTCGACTGGGCGGCGACACCGGCGACGATGCCGACGATGCCGGCGGAGGCCAGCAGCGAGGCACCGGCCGCGCGCATCGCGGGGAACGTCAGCAGCATCGAGGCGATCGCCATCACGATGACGACCGCGGACACCACCCGCATGATCAGCTCCACCTGCGTGCGCACACGGCGCACCCGGGCCGCGTCCCGGTGGACGCGCGCGTAGCGGCTGTAGGAGGTCTCGACGACGGCCGCGGCGATCCGGATCACCAGCCAGGCGGCCGACCCGATCAGCACCAGCGTCAGCCCGCGGCCGATGCCGGTGTGGTGCTCCGGGGACAGCTGTGCCTGGTCGTAGGAGCCTCTGAGCAGGGCGGCGCACAGCACCAGCTGGTAGGGGATGCGGCCGCGCCGCAGCAGCTCCCACAGCGGCGAGTCCGGATTGCGTTCGTCGGCCTTGCGCAGCAGCCGGTCGGTGGCCCAGCCGAGGGCAAGGGTGAGCAGCACCGAGCTGCCCACCACGATCAGGGGGCGGAGTACGTTCTCCATGCCTCCGAACGTAACCGGCCTCGGCGGGTGATGAACATGTGTGTTCCGACCGTGTGCGGGTACGGCCGCCGATACGGCCGCGCGGGCGGCGGCTGGCACCATGGCCTCATGAACATCATGCTCTTCCACTCGGCCTACGGACTCAGGCCCGCGGTGCGCGAGGCCGCGGACCGGCTGCGCGCTGCCGGACACGAGGTGTGGACGCCGGACCTCTTCGACGGACACACGTTCGACACCGTCGAGGACGGTATGCGGTTCCAGGAGCGCACCGGCAAGGAGGAGCTGCTGAAGCGGGCCGTGCTGGCGGCGGCGCCGTACTCGGACCGGGGGCTGGTGTACGCCGGGTTCTCGCTGGGCGCGTCCGTCGCCCAGACCCTCGCACTCGGCGACGACAAGGCGCGCGGGTTGCTGCTCCTGCACGGCACCTCGGACATCGCGCCGAACGCGCGGGTGGACGAGTTGCCGGTGCAGCTGCACGTGGCGGAGCCGGACCCGTTCGAGACGGACGACTGGCTGAGCGCCTGGTACCTCCAGCTGGGCCGGGCGGGCGCCGACGTGGAGGTGTACCGGTACGCCGGGGCCGGACACCTCTACACCGACCCCGGTCTGCCGGACCACGACGCCGAGGCCGCCGAGGCCACCTGGCGGGTGGCGCTCGGCTTCCTGGAGACGCTGGGCTGAGCGACGCGTCACACCGGGTCGTAGGTCCGCTCGATCTTCTGCGTGCCGCTGCGGGTGCGGTAGGAGCGCACCCAGCTGGAGGTGGCGCGCGCGTCGGTGCGGTCGGACAGGACGTAGTAGTCCATCTGCGCGCGGTCGGCGTTGACGTCCAGGACGCCGTAGCCGTGGCGGTCGGTGTCCACCCAGTGGACGTGCCGGTTGGCGGCCTTGATCACCGGTGAGGCGACCGCGGAGACCGTGCCCTCGGGCACCTTGACGATGTCGTCCAGGTTGTCCGAGGTGATCGAGGTCACCACGAACTCGGTGGCCGCCGACGCCGACAGCGGGTAGGTGCCCGCGTCCACCGGCACGTCGTTGGCCCACGCCATGTGGATGTCACCGGTCAGGAAGACGGTGTTGCCGATGGCGTGGGAGCGCAGGTGGCCCAGGAGCTCCCGGCGGTCGTCGGTGTAGCCGTCCCACTGGTCGGTGTTGGCGGCGATCCCCTCCTGCGGCAGTCCGAGCAGCTTGGCGAGGGGCTTGAGCAGGTCGGCGCCGAGGGAGCCGAAGGAGAACGGCGAGATCATCACCGAGTTGCCGACCAGCCGCCACCGGGTGTCGGAGGCCGCCAGCCCGGCCTTCAGCCAGTCGAGCTGGGCGCGCCCGGTGAGGGTGCGGTCCGGGTCGTCGACGGAGCCGCTGGCCGCGGACGCCTGCTGGGAGCGGAAGGAGCGCAGGTCCAGCAGGGACAGGTCGGCGAGCTTGCCGAAGCGCAGCCGCCGGTAGGTGGTGCCGGCGATGGCCGGGCGGACCGGCATCCACTCGAAGTAGGCCTGCTTCGCGGCGGCCTGACGGGCCGTCCAGGTGCCCTCGGCGCCCTCGGTGTGGTTGACCGCGCCGCCGGACCAGGCGTTGTCGGCGAACTCGTGGTCGTCCCAGATCGCGACGACCGGCGCCTTCAGGTGCAGCGCCTGGAGGTCGGGGTCGGTCTTGTACGCGGCGTGCCGGACGCGGTAGTCGGCGAGGGTGAGGATCTCCTGGAGCGGGGCGTGCGGGCGGACGACCTTGCCGCGCGCCGCGTACTCGCCGCTCTTGTACTCGTAGATGTAGTCGCCCAGGTGCAGCCAGGCGTCCAGGTCGTTGCGGGCGGCGAGGTGGCGGTAGGCGGAGAAGTAGCCCGCCTCCCAGTTGGCGCAGGACACGACGCCGAAGCGCAGTCCGGCCACGTCGGCGTCGGCCGCCGGCGCGGTGCGGGTGCGCGCCACCGGGGAGTCGGTGCCGCCGGCCGAGAAGCGGAACCAGTAGTCGGTGGCCGGCGCCAGGCCGCGGATGTCGGCCTTCACGGTGTGGTCGGAGGCGGCGGTCGCGGTGGTGGAGCCCCTGGCGACGACGTCGGTCAGGGCCCGGTCCCGGGCGACGACCCAGCCGACCTCGGTGTCCGGGCCGGTACCGGAGCCCGGTATCGCCTCCGGGACCGGGGTGACCCGGGTCCACAGCAGGACGCCGTCGGGCAGCGGGTCACCGGAGGCGACGCCGTGCAGGAAGGCGGGGGCGTCCGTGGCGGCGCGGGCCGGGAGCGCGGCGGCGAGCGGGCCGGCCAGGACGGCGGTCGCCGCCGCGGCCTTGACGACCGTACGGCGGCGGGGGAAGGGGATGCCGGGGCTCTGGAGGCCCTCGGACGATCTGTATCGACTGGTCACGGACGATCAGGCTACTGATCGGTACGCGCCTGAGCGGGCGAACCCACAAAAGTTCGCCCGCTCTTTCACGGAACGTCGGCCCGGCCGGCTCAGCCCTTCAGGGCCGCCGTGAGCGCGGTGTTGTAGTCGGCGACGGACATCGGGGCGTTCTTGCCGTCGGGACCCGTCAGCGTCTTGCCGTCCATCTTCAGGGTCGGGGTGCCGGAGACGCCGTCCTTGTCGAAGACCTTGGACTCCTCCAGCGCCCACCGGTCGTAGGTGCCGTCCTTCACGGCCTTGCGGAACGCCGCGTTGCCCTTCAGGGCGGGGACGGTGTCGGCGACCTTGATCAGGTAGGCGTCGTCCTTGAACTTGTCCGTCGTCTCATCGGGGTGCCACTTCTTGGAGTACATCGCGGACTTGTACTCGAGGAAGGCCTCGGGGCTGACGTTCAGGGCGGCGCCCAGGGCGCTGAGCGCGTTCCTGGAGCCCTCGCCGGGCAGGCTCCGGTCGATGAAGGTGGCGCCGACGTACTTGAGCTTGAACTTGCCGGCGTCGAGGTCCTTCTTCACGGACGGGCCGACCGTCTCCTCGAAGGCCGCGCAGACCGGGCAGCGCGGGTCCTCGTACATCACCAACGTCTTCTTGGCGTCGGCCTTGCCGATGACGACCGTGGTGCCGTCGGCGCCCGTGGTGTGGGCCGGCTTGACGAGTTTGTCGTCCTTCACGGCCTCCCAGTGGGCGGGCTTGTTGCCCTGGACGACGGCGTAGCCGATGCCGCCGGCCGCGGCCAGGACGGCCACCACCGAGGCGGCCACGATCCCCTGCCGCCTGGCCTTGTCGCGCTTGGCCTGCCGCTCGCGCTCCTGGCGCAGCCGCTCCCGGGCCGCCGTCTTCGCCGTCTGACTGTTCCGCTTGCTCATGCTGGTGATCTCCATGGGGGACGCGCGCCCGTCGGGGCGGGGCGCGGGTGGGGTACCGGTCGGGTGTCCGCACGCCGCGGGCCGTGCCGGAGCCGTCGACGGCTCAGGCGGGGACCGCGGCGGGGGAGCACGGCGGTCCGCGCCGTCCCAGGGAGTGCGCGAGGAGCCGGTCGCGGGCCGCGGCGCGGGGCGGCGCCGGGCGGGGCGCCCGGCGGACCGGCAGGGCCCGTACGGTGACCGCGGCCACCGCCAGCAGCAGCGGCCGGAACGTGGTGCCGGCCACCGCGCGCACCAGCTGGGCCAGGGCCCGCTCGCCCCGACGCAGCCAGGCGGCGGCCAGCAGGCCCACCCCGACGTGCGCGGCCAGCAGCAGCCAGGCGGCGCCCGGGCCGGCCTGGGCGAGCAGGGCGCCGGCGCGGTCGCCGCCGCCGGTCACCCGGGCCAGCGGCATGCCGACCCCGCCGTCGCACAGCACGTCGAGGCCGACGGCGCGCAGCGGCCCGGCCACCGGGCCCCCCGCCCGGCCGTAACAGGCGTGCTGACCGGTGGTGAACACCGTGTCGGCGGCCAGTTCCAGCGGGAGCAGCAGGGCCGCGATCCGGCCGAAGCCGCGCTCGCGGCCCGCCAGCGCGTACGCGGTGGCGAACACGCCCGCCGCGACCGCGGCCACGGTGGCCGCCGGCAGCGGGGCACGGGACAGCAGCACGTGCGACGCGGTGCTGAGCGTCACGACGAAGGCCGTGAACAGCGCCGCGCGCACGGCTCTGAGCTGGGTCCCGGATATGTCCATAGCGAGAGCAGAGTCTGTCACGTACGCGGGTAGGAGACTCCTAAAGAGTGCCTGAGAATCCGCGGCTCCTACAGCCCCGGGATCCGGCCGTTGCGGAACAGGTCCACGAAGATCTGGTGGTCGGCACGCGCGCGGGCGCCGTAGCCGTGGGCGAAGTCCACCAGCAGGGGCGCGAAGCCCTCCTCGTCGGCCGCGAGGGCCGCGTCGATGGCCCGCTCGGTGGAGAACGGCACCAGGGACTCGCCGGACTGGTCGTCCGCCGCCGCGTGCATGGTGGCGGTGGCCCGGCCCAGGTCGGCGACGACGGCCGCGATCTCCTCGAAGTCGTCGATGTCGCCCCAGTCCAGGTCCACCGCGTACGGCGAGACCTCGGCGACCAGCTGGCCCGAGCCGTCCAGCTCGGTCCAGCCCAGCCACGGGTCGGCGTGCGCCTGGAGGGCGCGCTGGGAGATCACCGTGCGGTGGCCCTCGTGCTGGAAGTACCCGGCGACGGCCGGATCCGTGATGTGCCGGGAGACGGCCGGGGTCTGCGCCTGCTTGATGTAGATCACCACATCGTTCTCCAGGGCGTCGCTGTGGCCCTCCAGCAGGATGTTGTACGACGGCAGGCCCGCCGAGCCGATGCCGATGCCGCGCCGGCCCACGACGTCCTTCACCCGGTAGGAGTCCGGGCGGGCCAGGGAGGAGTCCGGCAGCGTCTCCAGGTAGCCGTCGAAGGCCGCCAGGACCTTGTAGCGGGTGGCCGCGTCCAGCTCGACGGAGCCGCCGCCCGGGGCGAAGCGGCGCTCGAAGTCCCGGATCTCGGTCATCGAGTCCAGCAGGCCGAACCGGGTCAGCGAGCGGGCGACCCGCAGCGCGTCCAGGAGGGGGCCCTGCGCGGTGTCCAGCGTGAACGGCGGCACCTCGTCCTGCTTGGCGCCCGTGGCCAGGGCGTGGACGCGCTCCCGGTAGGCGGCGGCGTAGATCGTCACCAGCTCGGTGATCTGCTCGTCGGCGAGCGCCTTCGCGTACCCGATGAGCGCGATGGAGGCGGAGAAGCGCTTGAGGTCCCAGGTGAACGGGCCGACGTAGGCCTCGTCGAAGTCGTTGACGTTGAAGACCAGCCGGCCGTTGGAGTCCATGTACGTGCCGAAGTTCTCCGCGTGCAGGTCGCCGTGGATCCACACGCGCGAGGTGCGGTCGTCCAGGTAGGGACCGCCGCGCTTCTCGGCGTCGAGGTCGTGGTAGAAGAGGGCCGCCGTGCCGCGGTAGAAGGCGAAGGCCGAGGCCGCCATCTTGCGGAACTTCACCCGGAACGCGGCCGGGTCGGCGGCCAGGAGCCGGCCGAAGGCGGTGTCGAAGACGGCGAGGATCTCCTCGCCGCGCTGCTCGTCGTTGAGCTGGGGGACCGACATCGCGGGGTGCCTCCTGGTGCGGGACGGGTGGTGCTGTGGGTGCGGGAACGCGTGCGACGGCGCTCGTGCCGTCTCCAACGGGCGACGCCACGCCGGAGTGCCCGGTTCCCGCACGAAGGTACGCGGACGGGGCCCGCGCGTGTCAGTGCGGGGGCATAGACTTCGACGCTGTCCCCCCGACTGTCCACAGCCCGTGGGACGCCCGTCGACGCTCGTTTGTCCTGGAGGCTCGAACCGTGTCAAAGCCGCCCTTCACGCACCTGCACGTCCACACCCAGTACTCGCTGTTGGACGGTGCCGCGCGGCTCAAGGACATGTTCGACGCGTGCAACGAGATGGGCATGACCCACATCGCCATGTCGGACCACGGCAACCTGCACGGCGCGTACGACTTCTTCCACTCCGCGAAGAAGGCCGGGATCACCCCGATCATCGGGATCGAGGCGTACGTCGCCCCCGAGTCCCGGCGCAACAAGCGCAAGATCCAGTGGGGCCAGCCGCACCAGAAGCGGGACGACGTCTCCGGCTCCGGCGGCTACACCCACAAGACGATGTGGGCGGTGAACCGCACCGGCCTGCACAACCTCTTCCGGCTGTCCTCCGACGCCTACGCCGAGGGCTGGCTGACGAAGTGGCCCCGGATGGACAAGGAGACCATCGCGCGGTGGTCCGAGGGCATCGTCGCCTCCACCGGCTGCCCCTCCGGCGAGGTGCAGACCCGGCTGCGCCTCGGCCACTTCGACGAGGCCCTCAAGGCCGCCGCCGACTACCAGGACATCTTCGGCAAGGACCGGTACTTCCTGGAGCTGATGGACCACGGCATCGAGATCGAGCGCCGGGTCCGCGACGGCCTGCTGGAGATCGGCCGGAAACTCGGCATCCCGCCGCTGGTGACCAACGACTCGCACTACACGTACGCGCACGAGGCGGGCGCCCACGACGCCCTGCTGTGCATCCAGACCGGCAAGAACCTCTCCGACCCCGACCGCTTCAAGTTCGACGGCACCGGCTACTACCTGAAGTCCACGGACGAGATGTACGCCATCGACTCCTCGGACGCCTGGCAGGAGGGCTGCGCCAACACGCTCCTCGTCGCCGAGATGGTCGACACCGCCGGCATGTTCGAGAAGCGCGACCTGATGCCGAAGTTCGACATCCCCGAGGGCTACACGGAGGTCACCTGGTTCAAGGAGGAGGTCCGCCGCGGCATGGAGCGCCGCTTCCCCGGCGGCATCCCCGAGGACCGGCAGAAGCAGGTCGAGTACGAGATGGACGTCATCATCCAGATGGGGTTCCCGGGCTACTTCCTCGTCGTCGCCGACTTCATCATGTGGGCCAAGAACAACGGCATCGCGGTCGGCCCCGGCCGTGGCTCCGCGGCCGGCTCGATCGTCGCGTACGCCATGGGCATCACCGACCTCGACCCGATCCCGCACGGCCTGATCTTCGAGCGGTTCCTGAACCCCGAGCGCGTCTCCATGCCCGACGTCGACATCGACTTCGACGAGCGCAGGCGCGTCGAGGTGATCAGGTACGTGACGGAGAAGTACGGCGCCGACAAGGTCGCCATGATCGGCACCTACGGCAAGATCAAGGCCAAGAACGCCATCAAGGACTCCGCGCGCGTGCTGGGCTACCCGTACGCGATGGGCGACCGGATCACCAAGGCCATGCCCGCCGACGTCCTCGGCAAGGGCATCGACCTCAACGGCATCACCGACCCGAGCCACCCCCGGTACTCGGAGGCGGGCGAGGTCCGCGCGATGTACGAGAACGAGCCGGACGTGAAGAAGGTGATCGACACCGCCAAGGGCGTCGAGGGCCTGGTCCGGCAGATGGGCGTGCACGCCGCCGGTGTGATCATGTCCAGCGAGACCATCACCGAGCACGTGCCCGTCTGGGTCCGGCACACCGACGGCGTGACCATCACGCAGTGGGACTACCCGAGCTGCGAGTCGCTCGGCCTGCTGAAGATGGACTTCCTCGGCCTGCGCAACCTGACGATCATGGACGACGCCGTCAAGATGGTGAAGTCCAACAAGGGGATCGACATCGATCTCCTGAGCCTCCCGCTGGACGACCCCACGACCTTCGAGCTGCTCCAGCGCGGCGACACCCTCGGCGTCTTCCAGTTCGACGGCGGCCCCATGCGCTCGCTGCTGCGCCTGATGAAGCCCGACAACTTCGAAGACATCTCCGCCGTCTCCGCGCTCTACCGTCCCGGCCCGATGGGCATGGACTCGCACACCAACTACGCGCTGCGCAAGAACAAGCTCCAGGAGATCACCCCGATCCACAAGGAGCTGGAGGAGCCCCTCGAAGAGGTCCTGGCCGTCACCTACGGTCTGATCGTCTACCAGGAGCAGGTCCAGAAGGCCGCCCAGATCATCGCGGGCTACTCGCTCGGCGAGGCCGACATCCTGCGCCGCGTGATGGGCAAGAAGAAGCCCGACGAGCTGGCGAAGAACTTCACCATCTTCCAGGCCGGCGCCAAGCGCAACGGCTACAGCGACGAGGCCATCCAGGCCCTGTGGGACGTGCTGGTCCCCTTCGCCGGCTACGCGTTCAACAAGGCGCACTCCGCCGCGTACGGCCTGGTCTCGTACTGGACCGCCTACCTCAAGGCGAACTACCCCGCCGAGTACATGGCCGCCCTGCTGACCTCCGTCAAGGACGACAAGGACAAGTCGGCGGTCTACCTCAACGAGTGCCGCCGCATGGGCATCAAGGTGCTCCCGCCGAACGTCAACGAGTCGGAGTCCAACTTCGCCGCCCAGGGCGACGACGTGATCCTCTTCGGCCTGTCCGCGGTCCGCAACGTCGGCACCAACGTCGTCGAGTCGATCATCAAGTGCCGCAAGGCGAAGGGGAAGTACGCCTCCTTCCCGGACTACCTGGACAAGGTCGAGGCGGTGGTCTGCAACAAGCGGACCACGGAGTCGCTGATCAAGGCCGGCGCGTTCGACTCCATGGGGCACACCCGCAAGGGCCTCACCGCGCAGTACGAACCGATGATCGACAACGTGGTCGCGGTCAAGCGCAAGGAGGCCGAGGGGCAGTTCGACCTGTTCGGCGGCATGGGGGAGGAGAGCAGCAGCGAACCCGGCTTCGGGCTGGACGTGGAGTTCTCCGCCGACGAGTGGGACAAGACGTATCTGCTCGCCCAGGAGCGGGAGATGCTCGGCCTCTACGTCTCCGACCACCCGCTGTTCGGCCTGGAGCACGTACTGGCCGACAAGGCCGACGCGGGGATCGCCCAGCTCACCGGCGGAGAGCACGCGGACGGCGCGGTCGTGACGATCGGCGGGATCATCTCCGGCCTCCAGCGCAAGATGACCAAGCAGGGCAACGCCTGGGCCATCGCCACCGTGGAGGATCTCGCCGGTTCCATCGAGTGCATGTTCTTCCCGGCCTCCTACCAACTGGTGTCGACGCAACTGGTCGAGGACGCCGTGGTGTTCGTCAAGGGCCGGCTGGACAAGCGGGAGGACGTGCCCCGCCTCGTCGCCATGGAGCTGATGGTCCCGGACCTGTCCAACGCCGGCACCAACGCGCCCGTGATCCTCACCATCCCGGCCACCCGGGTCACCCCGCCCATGGTCAGCCGGCTCGGTGAGATCCTCAGCCACCACAAGGGCGACAGCGAGGTCCGCATCAAGCTCCAGGGGCCGCGCAAGACCACCGTCCTGCGCCTGGACCGCCACCGGGTCAAGCCCGACCCGGCGCTCTTCGGCGACCTGAAGGTCCTCCTCGGCCCGTCCTGCCTGGCCGGCTGAGGTCCCACCCCACGTCAAGGGGCGCACCCGCGAGGGGTGCGCCCCTTTCGTGTGCCGGGTGCCGACGCCCGTCAGTTGTGGCCGAACCGCTTCTGCTGCTTGCGCGCGACGTCCGCCGGGCTGCCCGCTATGCCCGCCATCGAGGACTCGGGTTCCTCGGCCGGCGGCCGGTGCGTGCGCTCGTGCGTCTGCTCGGCCTGCGGGGCACGGTTCTTCGGGCCGGCCTGCTTGCGGTTCTTGTTCTTGGCCATGGTGATCTGCCTCCTGCGGGGGCTCTGGGGGCCAGGGACGGGACCAGATTCACATACGCTGACATCAGGCGCATGTCGGATAATTACCGTGTGTGACAGGGCAGGTGGGCGCGCGGGATTCCGCAAACGCCACGCCGAAGATCGAGTTCCGGCCGTTAACCCCCGCGCCGTCGGGCAGACTCGGGGGAAGTCCGGAGCAAAACCTCCCGGGAAGAGGGTGAGTCGCGTGGACCGCTGCATCGTCCTGGTGGACGCCGGGTATCTGCTGGGAGCCGCCGCCAGCCTCCTCGCCGGTGAGCCCTCGCGGTCCCGGATCACCGTCGACCACGCCGCACTGATCCAGGCGCTGCGCGAGCGCGCGGAGTTCGACACCGAGCGGCCCCTGCTGCGCATCTACTGGTTCGACGGGGCACCCGACCGCGTGCCTCAGCCGGAGCACCGACGGCTGCGCGTGATGCCCCGGGTCACCGTCCGGCTCGGCGCCCTCACCCGCAGCGACGGACGCTGGGCCCAGAAGGGCGTCGACGCGGCCATGCACGCCGAGCTGACCGAGTTGGCCCGCAACCGCGCCTGTTCCGACGTCGTCCTCGTCACCGGCGACGGTGACCTGCTGCCCGGCATGATGGCCGCGAAGGAGCACGGCGTCGCCGTCCACCTGTGGGCCGTGCAGGCCGCCGACGGCGACTACAACCAGTCCGAGGACCTGGTCGCCGAGGCCGACGAGCGGCGCGTGCTGGACCGCGCCTGGATCATCCGGGCCGTCCGCGCCAAGGAGCTGACCGGCATCTGCGCGCCGGCGCCCGTGCCCCGCCCCGAGATCGCCGCGATCCTCTCCGCGCCGCTGCCGGAGTCCGCGCCCGCCACGGCCGCCGAAGGCTCCGCCGAGCAGGCCGTCCGGCCCCCGGCCGCCGTGGGGACGGAGGACGGCGCCCAGGAGCGGTCGCCCGCCACCAGGACCGTGCCGACCCCCAAGGACCTCGCCGCGCTGCGCGCGCCCGGTGCCCAGTCCGCGCAGCCCCCGCCGACGGCGACCTTGCGCTGGTCCTCCGACAAGGGCTGGGTCGACCGGCCCGGCGCGGTCACCGAGCCGCCCGAGGTCGCCTCCATGCCGACGCTGGCCCAGCTCACCACGGCCGAGCAGCGCTGGGCCGACCGGGAGGAGGACATCACCACCGTCGGCGGCGACCCGTACGAGGTGGGGCAGGTCTTCGCCCGCCGCTGGATGTCCCGGCTCGGCGGCGACCAGAACCACCTCCAGCGGCTGACGCAGATGTACCCGCGCATCCCGCACCGGATCGACGGGGAGCTGCTGCGCTACGCGGCGCGCTTCGGGCTGCTGGCCCACAAGGACGACCAGATCGACGAGCACGACCGGTACGCCATCCGGGCGGGCTTCTGGCGGGAGGTCGACGTCCCGGCGGCCGCGGAGAACGCGTCGGCGGGCGACTGACCCGGCGGGTCCGGCCCGGCACCGGCGCGGGCGGGCGGCGGTCGCCGGGGGAAGCGGCCCCAAAGGCGAGTAAAGCCCCCGGACCCCGTACCCTCGTGCCTTGTGAGTACGCGCGCGGGACAGGCACTTCGGTACGACGAGGTCGTACGCGTGCGCGGGCTCGGCAAGACCTACCGGGCCGTGAAGGGGCGCCGCGGCGCGCCCGGCACCCCCGAGGTGCGCGCCACCGACGGGGTCGAGCTGGACGTGCGGGGCGGGGAGATCTTCGGGCTGCTCGGACCGAACGGCGCGGGCAAGTCCACCCTCGTGCGGCAGCTCACCGGATTGCTGCGGCCGGACACCGGCAGCGTGGAGATCCTGGGGCACGACATCGTGCGCCACCCCGAGCGGGCCGCGCGGCTCCTCGCCTACCTGGGCCAGGAGTCCTCCGCGCTGGACGAGCTGACCGTCTCCCTGGCCGCCGAGACCACCGGGCGCCTGCGCGGCCTGGAGGTACGGCGGGCCCGGGCCGAGCGCGACGCCGTCCTGGACGAACTGGGGCTCGCCCCGATCGCCGGACGGCCGCTGAAGAAGCTGTCCGGCGGGCAGCGGCGGCTCGCCTGCCTCGCCGCCGCCCTCGTCGGGGAACGCCCGCTGCTCGTGCTCGACGAGCCGACCACCGGCATGGACCCGGTGGCCAGGCGCGCGGTGTGGGCGGCCGTGGACCGGCGCCGGGCCGAGCGCGGTACGACCGTGCTGCTGGTCACCCACAACGTCATCGAGGCCGAGACCGTGCTCGACCGGGTCGCCGTGCTCGACCGGGGCCGGGTCATCGCCTGCGACAGCCCCGCCGGACTCAAGGCGCGGGTCGCCGGCGAGGTCCGGGTCGAGCTGGTGTGGCGGGAGCGGGCGCCGCTGGAGGTGCCGGAGGTCGCCGTTCTGCGCGAGCGGGCCGTGGAGTCCGGCCGGCGCTGGACGCTGCGGGTCGCGCCCGAGGAGGCCCGTGCCGTCGTCGCCACCGTGACCGGCGGTGCCGCCTTCGCGGCCCTGGACGACTTCAGGCTCGCCACCCCCAGCCTGGAGGACGTCTACCTGACGCTGGGCGGCGCGGCCCGGCAGGGACTGGTGCGGGCATGAGCGCGCCGGCCGCACCGTGCGCGGGGGACCGTGGGACCGCCGTGGGGAAGGGGAGCAGCTCACCGTGAGTGTCGTACCCGTCGAGGTGGTGCCGGGCGGCGCCCGGGCCGTGTCCGGGACGAAGCCCGGACCGGCCGAGCTGGGCCCGCCCGCGCGGCTGTGGCCGTCGCTGGTGGCCGTCTACCGGGCGCAGCTGTCCCGGGCCCGGGTGGCGCGGATCCCCCTGCTGTTCGTCGCCACCTTCCAGTCCGTCGGCATCACCGTGATGATGCGGGGGGTCGTCGACAACGGCGGCGAGGCCCGGTCCGTGGTGGCCGGGGCGTCGGTGCTGGTCGTCGCGTTCGTCGCGCTGAACCTGCTGTCGCAGTACTTCGGGCAGCTGCGGGCCAGCGGCGGACTCGACCACTACGCCACGCTGCCGGTGCCGCCGGCCGCCGTGGTGCTGGGCGCGGCGGCGGCGTACGCCTCCTTCACGGTGCCGGGCACGCTGGTGACCGCCGTCTTCGGCTGCGTGCTGTTCGGGCTGCCGCTGTCCAACCTGTGGATCCTGCTGGCCGTCATCCCGCTCGCCGGGGCGGCGCTGTCCGGGCTCGGCGCCGCCTGCGGGCTGCTCGCGCCCCGGCCGGAGCTGGCCACGCTGCTCGGGCAGCTGGGCATGTCGGCGGCGCTGCTGCTGGGCGTGCTGCCGGCGGACCGGATGCCGGGGATCGTGCGGCTGGCCCGCGATCTGCTGCCCTCGACCTACGGTGTGGAGGCGTACGCGCGGACGTTCGGGGCGCACCCGGACTGGGCGGCCGTCCTCGTTGACCTGGGAGTGTGCGCGGGTGTCGGGGTGGTCTCGCTGGCCGTGGCGGCCCGGGCCTACCGCAGGGCCGCCGTCCGGTGACGCGCCGCGCGGCGCGACCTGGCACGATGTCAGGGTGACCGCACCGCTGACTCCGCCTCCGCCCCCGCACGACGACTCCCCGCACCAGGTACGGCAGGCCCCGCCGTCCGCCGGGGCGCCGGGCGCGGGTCCGTACGAACAGGACGGCCCCGGGATGAAGACGGAAGTACGGGAGGCCGCCCTCCTCACGGTGGCGTTGACGCTCGCCGGGGTGCTGATGGGGCTGCTGTGGTGGTGGCTGGCGCCGCACGTGCCGCTGGTCGGTGACGTGATCGACAAGAACTGGGTCGTCTACCTCAAGGACACCGAGGGCGAGCAGGCGATCGGCGTGGACGGCACGTTCACGCTGCTGGGCCTCGCCTTCGGGCTGGTCGGCGCGGTCATCGTCTTCCTGCTGCGGCGGCGCGGCGGCGTACCGCTCGTGGCGGCGCTGGGCGTCGGCGGGCTGCTCGGCTCGCTGCTGGCCTGGCGGCTGGGCGTGTGGCTGGGCCCCGGCTCCGACGTGCTGGCGCACGCGCGGGCCGTCGGCAAAGGTGTGACGTTCCCGGCGCCGCTGAAGCTGGGGGCGAAGGGCGCGCTGCTGGCCTGGCCGCTCGGCGCCGCGCTGGTGCACCTGGGGCTCACGGCGCTCTTCGGGCCGCGCGACCCCGAGCCGGCGCCGCCCGGCCCGCAGGGGACCGAGCCGCCGTACCCGCAACACTGACCGTTCTCCCGGGCCCCGGCCGGCGGCCCGGGACCGCCCCTCAGCCCCTGCCGATGGGGGCCAGGACCGCGTCCGTCAGGCCGGCCAGGTCCCCGGGAGCCAGCTCCACCTCCAGGCCGCGGCGGCCCGCCGAGACACAGATCGTGGCGTGCGCCCCGGCCGACTCGTCGATAACCGTCGGCAGCCTCTTGCGCTGCCCGAGGGGGGAGATCCCGCCGCGGACGTAGCCCGTGGTGCGCTCGGCGAGCGCCGGGTCGGCCATCGTGGCGCGTTTGCCGCCGACCGCCGCCGCGAGGGCCTTGAGGTCCAGGGAGCCCGCCACCGGGACCACGCCCACCACCAGGGAGCCGTCCACGTCGGCCACCAGGGTCTTGAAGACCCGGTCGGGGGAGACGCCCATCGCCTGGGCCGCCTCCTCGCCGTAGGACGGGTGGGACGGGTCGTGCTGGTAGGCGTGGACGGTGAAGTCCACGCCCGCCGCCGTCAGGGCCACCGTCGCGGGCGTGCCCCCGGACTGCTGCTTCTGCTTCTTCGCCATCGCGGGTGCCGGTCCTCCCTCAGTTCAGACTGGTCGGCGTCCGCGTCAGCTCGAACGCCGGCAACGACGGCAGGCTACGGATGATGGCCGTCTCCGCGCGAAGGAGTTTCAGCTCGTCCCGGAGCCGGGACGCGGTGTCCGGCGCCTGGAGCAGGCGCTGCTTGGTCGGCGTGTCGTGCACCATCGCCGCCGCCACCAGGTACGACACCACGCTCGGGTCGTCCGGCAGCTCCGCCCCCGTGGACAGGGAGCGCTCGCGGGCGCCCGCGAGCCGCTTCTGGTACTGGCGGAAGGACCGCAGGACGCCCTCCGCCAGCGCGCCGGCCTCGTCACCGGGCTCCTCCGGCAGCTCCTGGAGCTCCGCGGTCAGGAACGGGCCCGAGGCGTCCACGGACACCAGGCGGACGCGGGTCGTGCCGGTCGCCAGCACCTCGAAGGTGCCGTCGGCCCGCTCGCGGACGGTCGCCGCGTCCGCCACACAGCCCACCGAGTGGAAGGCCCGCAGCAGGTCGGGGCCGAAGCCGGCGGACGGGCCGCGTTCGGGTTCGGCCGTGGGATCCGGCATGCCCGGGGCGCTGGGCGCGACCTCGTGGCCGTCGCGGACGGCCACGACGGCGAACCGGCGCGGCTCGTCCTCGGGGGTCTTCAGCAGTTCGCGCATCATGGCGCGATACCGCTCCTCGAAGACGTTCAGCGGCAGCACGAGCCCGGGGAACAGCACCGAGTTCAGCGGAAAGAGCGGGAGACGGACGGTGGTCACGGCGCCCCAGCCTAGTGGTCGCCGGCGCGGTCGTGTCCGCCGTGCTCGCCGAGGGGGTTCCCGGGTGCCGTGATCAGCCCGGCCGGGAGGGGAGGGGACCCGGCCGCCAGCAGGTGCTCGCGCAGGCGCAGGAAGTGGCCGAGCGGGTCGTCGGAGAGGCGTTCCCAGGGGAAGGACGTGGCGTACGGGCCGATCAGCCGGAGCTGGGTGCGGGCGTCCTCGTGGCGGTCCAGGCACAGCAGGACGTACAGCAGCTTGTTGCGGACCTCGGCGGGCCAGGGGTCGGCGGCGGGGAAGTGCCCGGAGAGCGTGATCGCCCGGTCGGCCGCCGCGTCCAGCCGGGCGCGCGGCACCTCGGGGCCGCAGCCGTCGGTCAGGTAGCCGAAGGCCGCGCGGGCGGGCAGCGCCTGGACGAGCGAGTCGGCGGGGGCGTCCTGCGCGGCCCGCTCGGCGAAGTCGAAGCACTCGCGGTGCGAGCCGTGCCAGGAGGAGGCGAGGTAGCGCAGGGCGGCCACGTGGCAGCCGTAGTGGTGCGGGGCGCGGCGGACCGCGGCCTCCCACAGCTCCTCGAAGTAGCGGTGGCCGGCCCGGGAGCCGCGCGCGTGGTCCAGGGCGATCCGCCAGGGCACCGGGTCGCGGTCGTCGGCACGGGCGGCGGCGGTGATGTGCGGGCTCACCTCGCGCAGCAGCTCGGCGCGGGCCGGGGAGGGCCAGGCGCGGTCCACCGCCAGCTGGGCCCCGACCAGGAGCGCGCCGGGATCGTCGGGGGCGTCGGCGCGCCACTCCTCGTACCACTCGGGGCGTGAGCGGGCGAAGGCGGCGAGACGGCGGGTGTAGCGGTCCCGGTTCTCCCACTCGGCGGCGGCCCGGGTGGCGGCCAGCAGGTCGGCCGCGGCGGCGTACTCGCCGCGGCCGGCGCCGACCAGCGCGGGCGAGAGGCGGTCGTCGGGCGCGTCGAGCACCGTCTCGTCCGGGGCCGGTGGCCGACCGGACGGACGCGCGGGGCGTTTGGCCAGCCGGGTGGGGCGGATGAACGAGGGCAGCAGAGCCATGGTGCCGACCATTGAAAGTCCGCAGGTCTCGGCGGCGCCAGTGGGTCCGGGCAAGTCGGCGAAAGTTGTACGTCACAGGGTCAAGGAGACGTAAAAGATGAATGTTCAAATTGTGTGCGCGTGTGCCCGGAGGTGAAGGACGGGTGCCGATGCGCGCTCCCCGCGGCGTGGCGCGTGGCGGCTCAGCCGCGCCGCAGCAGGCGGGACGCGCCGGCCGCCACCGTCGTCGCCAGGATCCAGCCGAGCAGGATCATCACCGTCGCCAGCCACTGCCAGCCGCCGCTCAGCTGCCACTGGCCGGCCTGCCCGAGGTCGATCACCGGCAGCAGCAGGTCCAGCGTGAACAGCGCCGGACTCCAGGCCGGGTGCCCGCCGGGGTTCACCGGCGGATGGGCCGCGTGCGCGAACGCCAGCGTGCCCGCCGCCCACAACACCGTCATCCACACCGCCGCCCGGCCGGGCCGGTAGCCGTAGGCGACCGTCCAGTCCTGGACGTGCCCCCACAGCTTGCCCGCGACCGGCAGCGTCTCGCGCCGCCGGCGCTGCTTGGCGAGCAGCACCTCGCGCGCGTCCTCGTCCTCCCCGGCCGCGCGCAGCACCGCCGCCAGCCGTTCGTACGGCTCCGGGGCGTACTCGGCGGTGGCCGCCGACACCCAGTCCAGGCGCCGGGTCAGCGGGAACGGGCCCTGCGGCACCAGGTTCTCGTAGGTGAACCCGCCCATGTGCAGGTTCCCCTCGTCGGGCCAGCTGCTCGCGCGGTCCACCAGGTTCACGATCCGCGCGCCCGAGAGCACCACCTTGCCGCGCTCGGGCCGGTCCCCGAGGAAGCGCAGCTCCGGCGTCTGCACCCGGCGCAGCGACAGGCCCTGGTCCTCGGTGAACACGAACCGGGCCCGCTCCAGGTCGACCGCGTCCCCGAACCGCCCGTCGTCCAGCCGCACCCCGCCCCGGCACTCGAACCGCTGGATGCGCGTCCCGTGGGCCGGTGTCGTCCCGCTCAGCAGGGCACTGCCGACGCCGGCCGGGGTCAGGTACAGCGTCCGCTCGACCGTCAGCTGCGGGGCGTTCAGGGCCAGGCGCGCGTATGGATTGGCCAGTTTCGCCCCGCGCAGACTGAGCGACACGCCGACCTTGGCGCCGCGCAGGCTCAGCTCGCCGTGCGACTCCAGCAGCTCCGCCTGGAGGTCCTGGCCGACGGTCATGCCGTCCGCCGCGATCGACCGCCCGCTGCGGTCCCGGTACACGACCGCCTGGTTGAGCAGCAGGTCGGTGCCGATGTGGGCGTCGGTCAGCCGGACCCCGTTCTGGAAGCGGCAGCGCGGCAGGTGAAGATCGCCCTCGGTGTGCACGCGGGCCGCCTCCAGCCGCGGCACCGAGCAGTCCACCAGGCGCACGGTCGTGAACCGGGCCTCGGGCAGCCGGACCTCCTCGTCGAACCGGCAGCCGCTCAGCTCCAGGTACGGCGTGACGTGCCCGCCCGCCAGGTCCAGCGTGCCGCTGATCCGCACCCCGGTGAGCTTCAGCGCGGACACCCGGCCCGCGAGGGCCGGCGGGCCGTCCAGCAGCAGCCAGCACACGATGCGCGCCCGCACGGTGCGCTCGGGTCCCCACGGATGACCGCCGTGCGGATCGTCCACGATGGCGTCTCCGCTGCTCAGGTCGTACACGCTGCCGTTGCGGAAGGCCTGCCACATGCCTGCCTCGGCCGCGGTCAGGTCGTCCGGCAGGTCCCCGGCGCGGATGCCGGTCCCCTCGGTCACCGTTGTCCTCTCCCGGTCCGGTCCCGGTCCAGTGGTTCGTACAGCCGTTCATGCCCGGTGAGTGACCTCCGGAACACAGCAGGTGAAGGGGATCTTCCGGGTTCCGGCCAGCCTATGTACCAGTGATTGGCCCGCGTTCTGTATCAGCCATTGATACGCGCGGACGACTCCCGACGCCGGTCTGAGAGAATTGGGACTGTGATCTCCCGAATCGATCTGCGCGGCGACGCCCTCCCCGAGGGACCCGCCCTGCGCGACCTGCTGCCCCGAGCCGACTTCGACGTCTCGGCCGCCCTGGAGAAGGTGCGTCCGATCTGCGAGGCCGTGCATCATCGTGGTGACGCGGCGCTGATCGACTTCGCCGAGAAGTTCGACGGAGTACGGCTGGAATCCGTCCGTGTCCCGGCCCGGGCGCTCACCGACGCGCTCGACGCCCTCGACCCGGCGGTGCGCGCCGCCCTGGAGGAGTCCGTCCGCCGCGCCCGCCTGGTCCACCGCGCCCAGCGCCGGACCACGCACACCACCCAGGTGGTGCCCGGCGGCTCGGTCACCGAGAAGTGGGTGCCGGTCGGACGCGTCGGGCTGTACGCGCCCGGCGGCCGGTCGGTCTACCCCTCCTCCGTGATCATGAACGCCGTACCGGCCCAGGAGGCCGGCGTGGAGTCCATCGCGCTCGCCTCCCCGCCGCAGGCGGAGTTCGGCGGCCTCCCGCACCCCACGATCCTCGCCGCCTGCGCCCTGCTCGGCGTGGACGAGGTGTACGCCGCGGGCGGCGCCACCGCCGTCGCGATGTTCGCCCACGGCACCGAGTCCTGCCCGCCCGCCGACATGGTCACCGGCCCCGGCAACATCTGGGTCGCCGCCGCCAAGCGCTACTTCACCGGCCGGATCGGCATCGACACCGAGGCCGGCCCGACGGAGATCGCGATCCTCGCGGACTCCACCGCCGACCCGGTGCACGTCGCCTCCGACCTGATCAGCCAGGCCGAGCACGACCCGCTCGCGGCGGCCGTCCTCGTCACCGACTCCGCCGAGCTGGCGGACGCGGTGGAGAAGGAGCTGGAGCCGCAGGTCGCCGCCACCAAGCACGTCGACGACCGGATCGTGCCCGCGCTGAAGGGCCGGCAGTCCGCGATCGTCCTCGTCGACGGCATCGAGGAGGGCCTGCGGGTCGTCGACGCGTACGGTGCCGAGCACCTGGAGATCCAGACCGCCCGGGCCGCCGAGGTGGCCGACCGGGTGCGCAACGCCGGCGCGGTCTTCGTCGGCCCCTGGGCCCCCGTCTCGCTCGGCGACTACGCCGCCGGGTCCAACCACGTCCTGCCCACCGGCGGCTGCGCCTGCCACTCCTCGGGCCTGTCCGTCCAGTCCTTCCTGCGCGGCATCCACATCGTGGACTACAGCAGGGACGCGCTCGCCGACGTCGCCCACCACGTGGTGACGCTGGCGGAGGCCGAGGACCTGCCCGCGCACGGCGCGGCGGTCAAGGCGCGGTTCGGATGGAAGGTTCCGGCGGAGAAGTGAACTTCGGCATCGACGACCTCCCCGTACGGGACGAGCTGCGCGGCAAGTCCCCCTACGGCGCGCCACAGCTGGACGTGCCGGTACGGCTGAACACCAACGAGAACCCCTACCCGCTGCCCGACGCGCTGGTCGAGCGGATCACCGAGCGGGTGCGCGAGGCCGCCCGGGACCTGAACCGCTACCCCGACCGGGACGCGGTCGAACTGCGCACCGCCCTGGCCCACTACCTGACCAGGACCGGCGGCCACCCGCTCGGCGTGGAGAACGTCTGGGCCGCCAACGGCTCCAACGAGGTCATCCAGCAGCTGCTCCAGGCCTTCGGCGGGCCGGGGCGCACGGCCATCGGCTTCGAGCCGTCGTACTCGATGCACGCCCTCATCGCGCGCGGCACCAACACCGGCTGGGTCGCCGGCCCGCGCAACGAGGACTTCACCCTCGACGCCGCCGCCGCGGAGCGGGCGATCGCCACGCACCGTCCGGACGTCGTCTTCATCACCACCCCCAACAACCCCACCGGCAACGCGGTGCCGGCCGCGACCGTCGTCGCCCTGTACGAGGCGGCCCAGCGCGCGAAGCCCTCGATGGTCGTCGTGGACGAGGCCTACGTCGAGTTCAGCCACGGCGACTCGCTGCTGCCGCTGCTGGCCGACCGCCCCCACCTGGTCGTCTCCCGCACCATGTCGAAGGCGTTCGGCGCCGCCGGGCTGCGCCTGGGCTACCTCGCCGCGCACCCCGCGGTCGTGGACGCCGTCCAGCTCGTGCGCCTGCCCTACCACCTGTCGGCCATCACCCAGGCGACCGCCCTGGCCGCCCTGGAGCACACCGACACGCTGCTGGGCTACGTCGAGCAGCTGAAGTCCGAACGGGACCGGCTGGTCACCGAACTGCGCGCGATGGGCTACGAGGTCACCGAGTCCGACGCGAACTTCGTGCAGTTCGGCCGGTTCGCCGACGCCCACGACGCCTGGCGGCGGATCCTCGACCGGGGCGTGCTGGTCCGGGACAACGGCGTACCGGGACGGCTGCGGGTGTCCGCCGGCACCCCGCCGGAGAACGACGCGTTCCTCGACGCGGTACGGGACCTGAAGAAGGAGCTTGAGGCATGAGCCGCATAGGACGCGTGGAGCGCACCACCAAGGAGACCGCGGTCCTGGTCGAGATCGACCTCGACGGCACGGGACGGACCGACATCGCCACCGGCGTCGGCTTCTACGACCACATGCTCGACCAGCTCGGCCGGCACGGCCTGTTCGACCTGACCGTGAAGACCGACGGCGACCTGCACATCGACACCCACCACACCATCGAGGACACCGCCCTCGCGCTGGGCGCCGCCTTCCGGCAGGCGCTCGGCGACAAGGTGGGCATCTACCGCTTCGGCAACTGCACGGTCCCGCTGGACGAGTCCCTCGCCCAGGTCACCGTCGACCTGTCCGGCCGCCCCTACCTCGTGCACACCGAGCCCGAGAACATGGCGCCCATGATCGGCGCGTACGACACGACGATGACCCGGCACATCCTGGAGTCCTTCGTCGCCCAGGCACAGGTCGCCCTGCACGTGCACGTGCCCTACGGACGCAACGCGCACCACATCGTGGAGTGCCAGTTCAAGGCGCTCGCCCGGGCGCTCCGCTACGCCAGTGAGCGCGACCCGCGCGCGGCCGGCATCCTCCCCTCCACGAAGGGCGCGCTGTAACCCATGACCGGTCTGTCGACCCTCCTGATCGTCGTCGGCCTCTTCCTGGCCGGCGGGATCATCTCCTTCGTCAAGCAGAAGATGCCCGCGAGCCTCATCGTGCTGCTCTCCATCGGGGCGGCCCTGTGTCTCGTCGCGGGCGTGGTGCGCCTGGAGGTGTGGAATTGAGCGCCAAGAAGGTCGTCGTCCTCGACTACGGCTTCGGCAACGTCCGCTCCGCCGAGCGGGCCCTCGCGCGCGTGGGCGCGGACGTCGAGATCACCCGTGACTTCGACCGGGCCATGAACGCCGACGGGCTGCTGGTGCCGGGCGTCGGCGCGTTCGCCGCCTGCATGGAGGGACTGCGCGCCGCGCGCGGCGACTGGATCGTGGACCGCCGGCTGTCCGGCGGACGCCCGGTCCTGGGCATCTGCGTCGGCATGCAGATCCTCTTCGCCCGCGGCATCGAGAACGGCGTCCGGGCCGAGGGCCTGGACGAGTGGCCCGGCACCGTCGAGCCCCTCCAGGCCGACGTGGTGCCCCACATGGGCTGGAACACCGTCGACGCGCCCGCCGGCTCCGAGCTGTTCGCCGGTCTGGACGCCGGCGCCCGCTTCTACTTCGTGCACTCCTACGCCGTCCACGAGTGGACCCTGGAGAGCCACAACCCGGTGATCGAGGCGCCCAGGGTCACCTGGTCGACGCACGGCAAGCCGTTCGTGGCCGCCGTGGAGAACGGCGCCCTGCGCGCGACCCAGTTCCACCCCGAGAAGTCCGGCGACGCCGGTGCCCAGCTCCTCACCAACTGGATCGGAACCCTCTAGACCATGGCTGAGCTCGAACTCCTCCCCGCCGTCGACGTCCGCGACGGCCAGGCCGTACGCCTCGTCCACGGCGAGTCCGGGACCGAGACGTCCTACGGCTCCCCGCTGGAGGCCGCCCTCGCCTGGCAGCGCGCCGGCGCCGAGTGGCTGCACCTGGTCGATCTGGACGCCGCGTTCGGCACCGGCGACAACCGCGCCCTGGTCGCCGAGGTCACCGGCGCGATGGACATCAAGGTGGAGCTGTCCGGCGGCATCCGCGACGACGACACCCTGGCGGCCGCCCTCGCCACCGGCTGCACCCGGGTGAACCTCGGCACGGCCGCGCTGGAGAGCCCCGAGTGGGTAGCCCGGGTCATCGCCGAGCACGGCGACCGGATCGCCGTCGGCCTGGACGTGCGCGGCACGACCCTGCGGGGCCGCGGCTGGACCCGCGACGGCGGCGACCTCTACGAGACGCTGGAGCGCCTCGACAAGGAGGGCTGCGCCCGGTACGTCGTCACCGACATCGCCAAGGACGGCACCCTCCAGGGCCCCAACCTGGAGCTGCTGGAGAACGTGTGCGCCGCCACCGACCGCCCGGTCGTCGCCTCCGGCGGCGTGTCGTCCCTGGACGACCTGCGCGCCATCGCGGGACTGGTGCCCCTCGGCGTCGAGGGCGCCATCGTCGGCAAGGCGCTGTACGCGAAGGCCTTCACCCTGGAAGAGGCCCTGGAGGCGGTGGCCCGGTGAGTGACGTACGGCGTGTGACGACGGGCGCCCCCTGGGAGGAGCAGTTCGGCTACTCCCGCGCGGTGGCGCTGCCCAACGGCCTGGTCCTGGTCTCGGGCTGCACCTCCATCGTGGACGGTCAGATCGCCGGGGGCGGCCCCTACGAGCAGGCGGTCAACGCCTTCAAGGTGGCGCTGGCGGCGCTGGAGGAGGTGGGGCTCGGCCGGGACGACGTGGTGCGCACCCGCATGTACCTCACCCACGCCCGGGACGTGGACGAGGTCGGCCGGGCCCACAAGGAGCTGTTCGACGACGTCCGGCCGGCCGCCTCGATGATCATCGTCTCGGGCTTCGTCGACCCCAGTCTGGTCGTCGAGGTCGAGGTGGAGGCGTTCCGCTCCGGCGGGGAACCCGGGGTGTCCGCATGACCCTGGCGGTACGCGTCATCCCCTGCCTGGACGTGGACGGCGGCCGGGTCGTCAAGGGCGTCAACTTCCAGAACCTGCGCGACGCGGGCGACCCGGTCGAGATGGCCAAGGTGTACGACACCGAGGGCGCCGACGAGCTGACGTTCCTGGACATCACCGCCTCCTCCGGCGACCGGGAGACGACCTACGACGTGGTGCGCCGCACCGCCGAGCAGGTGTTCATCCCGCTGACGGTCGGCGGCGGCGTCCGTACGGCCCAGGACGTGGACAAGCTGCTGCGGGCGGGCGCCGACAAGGTGGGCGTCAACACCGCGGCGATCGCGCGCCCCGAGCTGATCCGGGAGATCGCCGAGCGCTTCGGGCGCCAGGTGCTGGTCCTCTCGGTGGACGCGCGGCGCACCGCCGGGGGCACCTTCGAGGTGACCACCCACGGCGGCCGGCGCGGCACCGGCATCGACGCCGTGGAGTGGGCGCACCGGGCCGCGGAGCTGGGCGCGGGGGAGATCCTGCTGAACTCCATGGACGCGGACGGCACCAAGGACGGCTACGACCTGGAGATGATCGCGGCGGTCCGCAAGCACGTGACCGTCCCGGTGATCGCGTCCGGCGGCGCCGGCGCCCTGGCCCACTTCCCGCCGGCCGTCGCGGCGGGCGCGGACGCGGTGCTGGCGGCGTCGGTGTTCCACTTCGGCGACCTGCGGATCGGCGAGGTCAAGCAGACCCTCCGGGAGGCCGGCCACCCGGTGCGGTGACGGTTCCCGAACCGTGAGTGCGAAAGAGAAGTTGCGCAAGGAAGATTGCGCAACTTCTCTTTTGTATCTACGGTCGGGGGCATGCCGAGCCAAGAGAACCGCCGCATCACCGACGTGGGCACGCTGAAGGCGCTCGCGCACCCGCTGCGCGCGAACCTGTACCGGCTGCTGTGCGTCGAGCGGGTCGCCACCGCCTCCCGGCTCGCCGAGCACGTGGACGAGGCCGTCTCCCTGGTCAGCTACCACCTGCGCACGCTCGCCGGGCACGGACTGATCGAGGAGGCCGAGCCGCAGACCGGGGACGGGCGGGAGCGCTGGTGGCAGCCCGCCTCGACCGGCGTGAGCATCCGGGGCGAGGACTTCCGCGGCGAGCCGGGCAGGGCCGCGGCGCACCTGGCGGCCACGCGCCTCTTCCACGAACAGCGCGCCGACCTCTACCGCCGGTACCTGGACGAACGGCCCACCTGGGCCCCCGAGTGGAACACCGCCTCCGTCGACAACGAGTCCTGGATGCGGCTCACCCCGGCGGAACTCGCCGCGCTCAAGCAGGAACTGGAGGCGCTGCTGCGCCGGCACGACGAGCGGGCCCGCGCCGCCGAGGCCGCGGGCGACACCGAGGGCCGCGAACACGTCGCGCTGTTCGCGTACGGCTTCCCCTTCCGCGTCTGACCCCGCCGACGCGCCCGCGTCCACGCGACTCCGGCCCGAGTCCGCCCGTGCCCGGCACCGGTGCGACCCCGTGCGATTCCGTGTCCGTCCGTGTCCGTGCGTGGCCGTTCCGTGCCTGAGAGGACCCCTTCCGTGACCGTCACCGGCATACCCCCGGCCGCCGCCCCCACCACGGCCGGGCGCCCCGCCCACCGGGACCCCGACGTGCTGCGCTGGCTCGGCGCCTACACCACCTCGATGCTCGGCGACAGCGTCTACTACCTCGCCCTGTCCTGGGCCGCCGTCCAGGGCGGGAGCCCGGCGCGGGCCGGGCTGGTGATGTCGGCCAGCGCGCTGCCCCGGGCGGTGCTGCTGCTGGGCGGGGGAGTGATCGCCGACCGGCTGGGCCCCCGGCGGGTCGTCATCGCCAGCGACTCCGTGCGCTGCGCCGCCGTCCTCGCGGTCGCCGCCCTGCTCTTCCTCACCCGTCCCGGCCTGTGGCCCCTCGTCCTGCTCGCGCTGGTCTTCGGCACCGTCGACGCCGTCTTCATGCCCGCCGTGGGCGCCCTCCCGGCCCGGATCACCGGCAAGGGGCAGCTGGCCCGGGTGCAGGGCATGCGGGGGATCGCCATCCGGTTCGCGAACGTCGCCGGGGCCCCGCTCGGCGGCCTCGCCGTGGCGCTCGGCGGGGCGCCCGCCGCGTTCACCCTGGCGGGCGCCCTGATCGCCGTCTCCGTGCCGCTGCTGATCTCCGTCCGGGTCCGGGACCTGCCCGCCGACCGGGCGGACGCCCCACGTGGCACCGCCCTGGCCGACCTCGGGGACGGCCTGCGCCATGTCCGCCGCCACCGCGTCCTCGCCCCGCTGATGCTGACCATCGCCCTCGGCGACCTCGGCTTCGTCGGCCCGCTGAACGTCGGCCTGACCCTGCTCGCCGACCGGCGGGGCTGGGGCGCCTCCGGGATGGGCTGGGTGCTCGCCGGATTCGGCGTCGGCGCCGGTGCCGCCTCGCTGCTGCTGGCCGTGCGCGGCCGGGTGCCCCACGCGGGGCTGGTCACCGGGTGCGCGTGCGTCGCGGGCTCCGTCGCCATCGGCGCCCTCGCCTTCGTGCCCGCGCTCGCCGCCGCCGTCGGGGTGGCCCTCCTCGTCGGCCTGCTCGCCGGGCTCAGCGGCGCCCTGTGCGGGGCCCTGCTCCAGACCCACGCCGACCCCGCGCACCTCGGCCGGGTCACCTCCGTGGCCGGCCTGGTCGGTCTCGGCCTGGCCCCGCTGAGCATGCCGTTCGCGGCCGCCGCGATCGGCGTCTGGGGCCTCGGGCCGGTCTTCGTGGTCAGCGCCGCCGTCTGCGGCCTCGGCGGGGCCGTCGCCCTCCTCGCGCCGGACCTGCGCCGCGCGGAGATCCCCGGCTGACCGGGTCTCACTCCTTCGGCTGCACCAGCTGCACCAGGTTGCCGACGGTGTCGTCGAACACGGCGGCCAGCACCGGCCCCTGCTCCCGCGGGGGGTGCGTGAACCGGACACCGAGCCCGCGCAGCCGCTCGTACTCGGCCCGGATGTCGTCCACCGAGAAGACGATGCACGGCAGCCCCGCCCCGTACAGCGCCCTGCGGTACGGCTCCGCGACCGGCCCCTCGCCGGGCTCCAGCAGCAACTGGAGGTCCGGCTGGGCCCCCTGGGGCGCGCCGACGGTGACGAACAGCGTGCCGTCCCCGAGGTCCATGTGCAGCCGGGTCTCGAACCCGAGGACGTCCGTGTAGAAGGTGTGCGCCCGTGCCACGTCGTCGACGTACACGCCGGTCATCGCCACCTTGATCACGGGGGCGCCCCTCTCAGATGCCCAGCTGCCGGGACTCGTGCAGCGTGGTGATCGCGTCGGCGTCACCCTCCAGGTCCACCCGGGCCGCGCTCTGCCGGCCGAACGCGAACATCAGCAGCTCCGACGGCTCACCGGTCACCGTCACCACCGGCGCGCCCCGGTGCGCCACCACCGTCTGCCCGTCCGGGCGGCGCAGCACCAGTCCCGTCGGCACGCCCCGCCCCATCAGCCGCGCGGTCCGCTCCAGCCGGGACCACAGCGCGTCCTGGAACACCGTGTCCAGCTCGCGCGGGCTCCAGCCCGGCTGGGCGCGGCGCACGTCCTCGGTGTGGACGTAGAACTCGATGATGTTGGCGGCCTCGTCGACCTGCTTGAGCTGGAAGGGGGAGAAGCGCGGCGGGCCGGTGCGGATCAGCCGGATCAGCTCCTCGTACGGCTTGGCCGCGTACTCGGCCATCACCTTCTCCAGGCGCGGCGCGAGCTGCTTGACCAGCGTGCCCCCCGCCGCGTCGGGGCGGCGCTCGCGCACCACCACGTGCGCGGCCAGGTCCCGGGTCCGCCAGCCCTCGCAGAGTGTCTCCGCGTCCGGACCGACGGTTTCCAAGAGGTCGGCGAGCAGAAGCCGTTCACGCTTGGCGAAGGTCGACATGCAGCCAGCCTACGGCCCCGCCGCCGCTCCTCCCACCCGTCACCCCGCCACCGCCGTCCCCGCCGGCCCCGGCCGGGTGCCGTGACCACTCCCCGGACGCCCCGGCCGCCGGGCCGGCGCCGCGCGGCACAATGGCACCCATGACCAGTACGACCGGTACGCCCCGGCCCAGCAGCCTCGACCCGGAGATCGCCGCGCGGCTGAAGCGCAGCACCGACGGGCTCGTCCCCGCCATCGCCCAGCAGTACGACACCGGCGAGGTGCTCATGCTCGGCTGGATGGACGACGAGGCACTGCACCGCACGCTCACCACCGGCCGCTGCACCTACTGGTCCCGCAGCCGTCAGGAGTACTGGGTCAAGGGCGACACCTCCGGCCATGTCCAGCGGGTGAGGTCCGTGGCGCTCGACTGCGACGCCGACACGCTGCTCGTCAAGGTCGACCAGGTGGGCGCCGCCTGCCACACCGGCGCCCGCACCTGCTTCGACGAGGACGTCCTCCTCGAGGCCGCCGATTCCGGCCCGACCGCCCCGGCTCAGTAAGGTCAGCCGTCATGGACCTCGAGACCTTCCGCAAGCTGGCCGCCGACCGGCGTGTCATCCCGGTCACGCGCAAGCTCCTCGCCGACGGCGACACCCCGGTCGCGCTGTACCGCAAGCTCGCCGCCGAACGCCCCGGCACCTTCCTGCTGGAGTCGGCGGAGAACGGGCGGTCCTGGTCCCGGTACTCCTTCGTCGGGGTCCGCAGCGCCGCCACGCTCACCGCACGCGACGGCCGGGCCCACTGGCTCGGCACCCCGCCGGTCGGCGTCCCCGTGGACGGCGACCCCCTCGTGGCCCTGCGCGCCACCCTCCAGACCCTGCACACCCCGCACCAGGAGGGGCTGCCGCCCTTCACCGGCGGCATGGTCGGCTACCTGGGCTACGACATCGTCCGCCGCCTGGAGAAGATCGGTCCCGGCGAGCGCGACGACCTGCGGCTGCCCGAGCTGACCATGCTGCTCACCAGCGACCTCGCCGTGATGGACCACTGGGAGGGCTCGGTCCTGCTGATCGCCAACGCGATCAACCACAACGACCTCGACACCGGCGTGGACGAGGCGTACGCGGACGCCGTCGCCCGTCTCGACGCCATGGAGGCCGACCTCACCCGGGCGGTCGCCCAGCCGCCGGCCGTCCTGCCGCCCTCCGAACTGCCCGACCACACCGCCCTGTGGGGCGGTCCCGACTTCCGGCGGGCCGTCGAGGACATCAAGGAGCGCATCCGCGCGGGCGAGGCCTTCCAGGTCGTGCCCTCCCAGCGCTTCGAGACGCCGTGCACGGCGAGCGCCCTGGACGTCTACCGGGTGCTGCGGGCCACCAACCCCTCGCCGTACATGTACCTCTTCCGCCTCGACGGGTTCGACGTGGTCGGCTCGTCCCCCGAGGCCCTGGTGAAGGTGGAGGACGGCCGGGCGATGGTCCACCCCATCGCCGGGACCCGGCACCGCGGGGCCACCCCGCAGGAGGACCAGGCCCTCGCCGAGGAACTGCTCGCCGACCCCAAGGAGCGCGCCGAGCACCTGATGCTGGTCGACCTCGGCCGCAACGACCTGGGCCGGGTCTGCGAGCCGGGCTCGGTGGAGGTGGTCGACTTCATGTCGGTCGAGCGCTACTCGCACGTGATGCACATCGTGTCGACCGTCACCGGCAGGGTGGCCCCGGGCCGCACCGCCTTCGACGTGCTCACCGCGTGCTTCCCGGCGGGCACCCTCTCCGGCGCGCCCAAGCCCAGGGCCATGCAGATCATCGACGAGGTCGAACCGTCCCGGCGCGGACTGTACGGCGGCTGCGTCGGCTACCTGGACTTCGCCGGCGACTCCGACACCGCGATCGCCATCCGCACGGCCCTGCTCCGCGACGGCACCGCGTACGTCCAGGCCGGTGCCGGCATCGTCGCCGACTCCGACCCCGTCGCCGAGGACCAGGAGTGCCGCAACAAGGCCGCCGCGGTGCTGCGGGCGGTGCACACGGCGAACCGGCTCGGCCGGTAGACACGCGTCGCGGGAGCCCCGGGTGACGGTTCGCCCGGGGTTCAGGCGATAGTGGAGTACGTGACTGCCGTTCCTCACCCCCGTTCCGAAGCCGCCGCACCCGCCCGGTCCGGCCGGCGCAGCCTCGCCGTGGCCCTCCTGTGCGGTGCCCTCGGCGCGGCCGTGACGCTGCTCGCGACCCGGCAGCGCTGGGCGGAGGGCACCGCCACGGTGGCCGGCGGCGCGTTCCCGCTGACCGCCCGTGGCAGCGACGTCACGGGCGTGCCCGCGGCCCTCGCCATAGTGGGCCTCGCCGCGCTCGTCGCCGTCTTCGCCGTCCGCCGGGCGGGCCGTCTCGCCGTCTCGGCGCTGCTCGCGCTGTCCGGCGCCGGGATCGCCACGGCCGCCGTCGTGGCCGCCTCCGACGGCTCCGCCCTGGACGAGCAGGCCGCCCGGGCCAGCGGCGACACCTCCGCCACGGTCTCCGCGCTCAGCCACACCGCCTGGCCGTACGTCGCGGCCGCCGGCGGGCTGCTGATCCTGCTCGCCGGGCTGCTCGCCCTGCGCTACGGCCGGCTGTGGCCCGCGATGTCCGGCCGCTACGAGCGGGGCACCCCCCGCCCGCGGCGCACGGCCCGGCCGGTGGACCCGGAGCGGCCGGAGGAGATCTGGAAGGCCCTGGACCGGGGCGAGGACCCGACCGGCGCCTGAGCCGCTCCACCGCCTGTCACCGGCCGGCGCCGCCCGGTACGGCCCGGTGCGGCCCGGTGTGGCGCAACAGACGCCACCCCCGCGTCCGGCGGCCGCACGCGTACGGGACAATGGACGGTGAGCGTCCGGCTCGGACAGTGACGGGCGGGCTCGCGACCGTACGGACCGACGTACGACGCGTACTACGACACGCACACGTACACAGCAACGAGGAGCAAGTCATGGCGGGCAGCAGCCACGGTCACACCCCGGCCGCCTGGACCGGTGTCATCATCGCCTTCATCGGTTTCTGCGTCGCCGGCGCCTTCATGGTGATGGCCCAGCCGGTCGGCTTCTGGGCCGGCATGGTGGTCGTGGTGCTCGGTGGCGTCGTCGGCGTCGTCATGCGCGCGATGGGCCTCGGCCAGCCCAAGGCCGCGCGCCCCGCCCCGCGGACCGCCCCCGCCGCGACCCGCGAGCCGGCCGGCGCCGAGAGCTGAGCCACGCGTACTCCCGAAGGGGGCGGTCCGGACCACCGGGCCGCCCCCTTCGCCGTGCGGACGCCGCCGCGTCCCCCGGCCGGACGCGCCCCGCGCGCGCGGGGCCAAGGTGCGCGGGAGACTGCCCGGGTGAACGCCGACAGCCGTCCGGCCCGGCCCTGGGCCCCGCTCAGCCTTCCCCGTCCCGCTCCGCCCGTGCCGGCGCGGCGGCGGCTCGCCGTGGCGGCGGGACTGTTCGCGGCCGGCGCCGGGGCCCTGGCCTACGTCGGCGCCGTGGACCCCGGCCGGCCCGGCCACTACCCGGTCTGCCCGCTGTACCGGCTCACCGGCCTGTACTGCCCCGGCTGCGGCGGGCTGCGCGGTGTGCACGCCCTCGTCCACGGCGACCTCCTCACCGCCCTGCGCGACAACGCGCCGGGAGTGGCCGCCTGCCTGGGCCTCGCCGTGCTCTGGGCCGTCTGGGTGGTCCGCACGGCGCGCGGCCGGCCGTTCCACGTCGCCCCGGGCCGGCCCCTGCTGTGGGCGCTCGGCGCGCTGCTGCTGGTCTTCACCGTCGTCCGGAACCTGCCGTTCGGTGGCTGGCTACACCCTTGATCGAACCGTGAACGTCCAGGTAGTGGGACCGCCTGAGACTGGATGCGAGGCCTCGACGCTCCTGCGGATACCATCGCAGTGACCACGGGTTCTCAGACCTGAAGGAACCACCGTCCTGGAAGGGGGCCGCTCGCGTGAGTGTGCTCGACGAGATCATCGACGGGGTCCGTGCCGACCTCGCGGAGCGCCAGGCACGCGTCAGCCTCGACGAGCTCAAGGAGCGTGCGGCCAAGGCCCCGGCCGCCAAGGACGGGGTGGCCGCGCTCAAGGGCGACGGCGTCAAGGTGATCTGCGAGGTCAAGCGGTCCAGCCCGTCCAAGGGCGCGCTGGCCGCGATCGCCGACCCGGCCGCCCTCGCGGCGGACTACGAGGCGGGCGGCGCCGCCGTGATCTCCGTCCTCACCGAGCAGCGCCGCTTCGGCGGCTCCCTCGCCGACCTGGAGACCGTCCGCGCGCGCGTGGACATCCCGGTGCTGCGCAAGGACTTCATCGTCACCTCGTACCAGCTGTGGGAGGCCCGGGCGTACGGCGCCGACCTCGTGCTGCTGATCGTGGCCGCCCTGGACCAGCCGGCCCTGGAGTCGCTGATCGAGCGGGCGGTGTCCATCGGGCTGACGCCGCTGGTCGAGGTGCACGACGAGGACGAGGTCGAGCGGGCGGTGGACGCCGGCGCCCGCGTCATCGGCGTCAACGCGCGCGACCTGAAGACGCTGGAGGTCGACCGCGGCACCTTCGAGCGGATCGCCCCGGAGATCCCGGACAGCGTCGTGAAGGTGGCCGAGTCCGGTGTGCGCGGACCGCACGACCTGATCGCCTACGCCAACGCCGGCGCCGACGCGGTGCTGGTCGGCGAGTCCCTGGTGACCGGCCGCGACCCCAAGGCCGCGGTCGCCGACCTGGTGGCGGCGGGCGAGCACCCGGCATTGCGGCACGGACGCGGCTGACCTCCCGCTAGGCTGGGCCCGATGAGGACGACGACCACCGTGACGACCGTGGACCGGTACGCGCGCCTGGCGCGCGGCTGCCGCCCGCGGGGCTGCCGCGCGCCCGCCCGCCGGGTGCACGGCCGTCGCGTGCGGTACGTCATCGGTGACGAACCCGGGCAGGTCAACGGACGCCGATGGCACCGCGCCCCCCAGGGGCGCGGGGAACTGCGCGAGCGACCGCACACGGCCTGAGGCCGTACGACGAACCCCCGCCCCCACGGCGATCAGTGTCATCCCACCCTTCACCGTGAGGTTTCCGCATGCTCAGCCAGTTCTTCATCCCCGACCCGGAGGGCCGGGTCCCCAGCGCGGAGGGCTACTTCGGCGCGTTCGGCGGCACGTTCATCCCGGAGGCGCTCGTCGCCGCCGTCGACGAGGTGGCCGTCGAGTACGACAAGGCGAAGGCGGACCCCGAGTTCGCCCGTGAGCTCGACGAGCTGCTCGCCCACTACACGGGTCGCCCCAGCGCCCTGACCGAGGTCCCCCGGTTCGCCGAGCACGCCGGCGGCGCCCGGGTGTTCCTCAAGCGCGAGGACCTCAACCACACCGGCTCCCACAAGATCAACAACGTGCTCGGCCAGGCCCTGCTGACCCGGCGCATGGGCAAGACCCGGGTCATCGCCGAGACCGGCGCCGGCCAGCACGGCGTCGCGACCGCCACCGCCTGCGCGCTGTTCGGCCTCGACTGCACGATCTACATGGGCGAGATCGACACCGAGCGCCAGGCCCTCAACGTGGCCCGGATGCGCATGCTCGGCGCCGAGGTCGTCGCCGTGAAGTCCGGCAGCCGCACCCTCAAGGACGCCATCAACGAGGCGTTCCGGGACTGGGTCGCCAACGTGGACCGCACCCACTACCTGTTCGGCACCGTCGCCGGCCCGCACCCCTTCCCGGCCATGGTGCGCGACTTCCACCGGGTGATCGGGGTGGAGGCCCGCCGGCAACTGCTGGAGCGCGCCGGACGCCTCCCGGACGCCGCCGTCGCCTGCGTGGGCGGCGGCTCCAACGCCATCGGCCTGTTCCACGCCTTCATCCCCGACGAGGGCGTCCGGCTGATCGGCTGCGAGCCCGCGGGCCACGGCATCGACAGCGGCGAGCACGCGGCCACCCTCACCGCCGGCGAGCCCGGCATCCTGCACGGTTCCCGCTCCTACGTCCTCCAGGACGAGGAGGGCCAGATCACCGAGCCGTACTCGATCTCGGCCGGCCTGGACTACCCGGGCGTCGGCCCGGAGCACTCCTACCTGAAGAGCTCCGGCCGCGGCGAGTACCGCGCGATCACCGACGACGACGCCATGCAGGCCCTGCGCCTGCTGTCGCGCACCGAGGGCATCATCCCGGCCATCGAGAGCGCCCACGCCCTCGCCGGCGCCCTGGAGGTCGGCAGGGAGCTGGGCCCCGACGGCCTCGTCCTCGTCAACCTCTCCGGCCGCGGCGACAAGGACATGGACACCGCCGCCCGCTACTTCGGCCTGTACGACACCGACGCCGAGGTGGCCGCCGACGCGGCCGACACCGCCGAGATCGAGGGGGACGCCAAGTGAGCGGCACCATCCAGCTGCTGTCCGACACCCTCGCCGCCGCGAAGGCCGAGGGCCGCGCCGCGCTCATCGCCTACCTCCCGGCGGGCTTCCCCACCGTGGACGGCGGCATCGAGGCGGTCCGGGCCGTCCTCGACGGCGGCGCCGACATCGTCGAGGTCGGTCTGCCGCACAGCGACCCGGTCCTGGACGGCCCGGTCATCCAGACCGCCGACGACATCGCCCTGCGCGGCGGGGTGCGGATCGCGGACGTCATGCGCACGGTCCGCGAGGCCCACGCGGCCACCGGCAAGCCCGTGCTGGTCATGACGTACTGGAACCCGATCGACCGGTACGGCGTGGAGCGCTTCACGGCCGAGCTGGCCGAGGCGGGTGGCGCGGGCTGCATCCTGCCCGACCTGCCCGTGCAGGAGTCGGCGCTGTGGCGCGAGCACGCCGAGAAGCACGGCCTGGCGACGGTCTTCGTCGTGGCGCCGAGCAGCAAGGACGAGCGGCTCGCCCGGATCACCGCGGCGGGCAGCGGCTTCGTCTACGCCGCCTCCCTCATGGGCGTCACCGGCACCCGCGCCTCCGTCGGGGCGCAGGCCCAGGAACTGGTCGGGCGCACCCGCGCCACCGGCACCGACCTGCCCGTCTGCGTCGGCCTCGGCGTCTCCGACGCGGCCCAGGCGGCCGAGGTCGCCGGGTTCGCCGACGGCGTCATCGTCGGTTCGGCGTTCGTGAAGCGGATGCTGGACGCCCCCGACCACGCCTCCGGCCTCGCGGCGGTCCGCGAGCTGGCCGGCGACCTGGCGAAGGGCGTCCGCCGCCGGGCGTGACCGCGCTTGGGGTCCCCTTCCCAGGGGGCGGTCACTCGAACGGGTGGACCTCGGGCCGGGGAGGCGCGCTGCGCCTCCCCGGTTCGTTCTGGGGGTGTGAGCGAGAAGAACCGTGACGGAAAGCGCACCGCCCGGGAGCGGCTGGCGGTCGAGCGCGAGAAGCAGAAGGCCGTGGACAAGCGGCGGCGCACGCTGATCGTGGGCGCGAGCGTGGTCTGTGTCCTCGGCCTCGCGGCGGTGATCGGCGTGATCGCCGCCCATGCCGGCAAGGACAAGGGCAGCAGCGCCGGCCCGGTCGTGGCGCCCTCGGGCGCGCAGGGCAAGGACAGCCTGGCGATCCCGGTCGGCAAGGACGGGGCCCGGCCGACGCTCACCGTCTGGGAGGACTTCCGCTGTCCGGCCTGCCGGGCCTTCGAGACGGTGTACCGGCCGACCCTCCACCAGCTGACCGACGCCGGGAAGCTCAGGATCGACTACCACCTGGTCCGGCTGATCGACGGCAACCTGGGCGGCGGCGGCTCCCTGCGCGCGGCCAATGCCGCCGCCTGCGCCCAGGACGCCGGGAAGTTCCGCGAGTACCACGACGTGCTGTATGACAACCAGCCCCAGGAGAACGTCGACACCTTCGGCGACAACGGCACGCTGATCCGGCTGGCCGGCAAGGTGAAAGGCCTGGACACCCCCGCCTTCCGCGCCTGCGTCAAGAACGGCACCCACACCACCTGGGTGAACAAGTCCCACCAGGCCATGGGCGCCGCCGGGTACAACAGCACGCCGACCGTCCTGCTCGGCGGCAAGAACATCGTCGAGGACCGGACGATGACCCCGGCCAGGCTCAAGCAGCTGGTGGAGACGGCCGGGCAGGGATGAGCGCCCTCTTCCGCGGGGCCCCGTTATGGACCCGTAGCCGGGCTGCCCGCCGTGCCCACGGCCCGGCACGGTAGCGTCGGACCTGCCATGGAACTTGCCTACATTCCCAGCCCGTCGCGCGGGGTGCTGTACCTCGGCCCCATCCCGCTGCGCGGCTACGCCTTCTGCATCATCATCGGCGTCTTCGTTGCCGTCTGGCTCGGCAACAAGCGCTGGATCGCCCGCGGCGGGCAGTCCGGCACGGTCGCCGACATCGCCGTCTGGGCCGTCCCGTTCGGCCTCGTCGGCGGCCGGCTCTACCACGTGATCACGGACTACGAGCTGTACTTCAGCAAGGGCCGTGACTGGGTCGACGCCTTCAAGGTGTGGGAGGGCGGCCTGGGCATCTGGGGCGCGATCGCCCTCGGCGCGCTCGGCGCGTGGATCGGCGCCCGCCGCCGGGGTGTCCCGATGCCGGCGTACGCCGACGCCGTCGCCCCCGGCATCGCGTTGGCGCAGGCCATCGGCCGCTGGGGCAACTGGTTCAACCAGGAGCTGTACGGCCGCGAGACGCATCTTCCCTGGGCCCTGCACATCACCTCCGCCGAGGGCGGCCGGGTGCCGGGGTACTACCACCCGACCTTCCTCTACGAGTCCCTGTGGTGCGTGGGCGTCGCGCTCCTGGTCATCTGGGCCGACCGTCGCTTCCGGCTCGGCCACGGCCGCGCGTTCGCCCTGTACGTCGCGGCGTACTGCGTGGGCCGCGGCTGGATCGAGTACATGCGCGTGGACGACGCGCACCACATCCTCGGCCTGCGCCTGAACGACTGGACGGCGCTGGTCGTCTTCCTGCTCGCGGTCACGTACATCGTCGTGTCGTCCAGGAAGCGGCCGGGACGGGAGGCCGTCGTGGAGCCGGGTGCGCCCGGCGCCCCGGCCGACAGCGCGACCGAGGACGGCACCGGTACCGGCAGCGGCACCGAGGACGGCACCGGAACCGACAGGGGCACCGAGGACGGCAGCGACAGCGCCACCGAGTCCGAGGGTGCCGCCGAGGACGTCGTGGAGCCGCGCAAGGGCGAGGCGGAGTCGGCCGAGAAGAGCTGACCGCTGGCCGTACGGCACCGAGGGCGTCCGGGGTTCCCCGGGCGCCCTCGGCCCTTCCGGGCGGCCGGTGACCCGCTCCTCACGCCCCGTACCGCGCCTCGATCTCCTGCCGGTACGGCATGGACACCGAGGCCCCGGCCCGCTGGACGGAGATCGCCGCCGCGGCGGCCGCCCAGGACAGCGCCTCGCGCACCGGCCTCTCCTCGGCGAGGGCCACGGCGAGCGCGCCGGCGAAGGTGTCGCCCGCGCCGGTGGAGTCGACGGCGTCGACCCGGGGCGCGGGCACCACCAGCGGCTCGGTGCCCCGGGCCCGGTACAGACAGCCCGTCGCGCCCAGGGTGACGACGACCCGGGGCACGAGGTCCAGCAGGGCGGCCGCCGCCTCGCGCGGGTCGGTGCGCCCGGTGAGGGTGACCGCCTCGTACTCGTTGGGCACCAGCAGGTCGGTGGCGGCGAGCAGTTCCGGTGGCAGCGGACGGACGGGGGACGGGGTGAGCACCGTGCGCACCCCGTGCCGGTGTGCCGCCCGCGCGCCCGCGACGACCGCCGCCGCCGGGATCTCCAGCTGGAGCAGCAGGGCGTCGGCGGAGGCGATGACCCCCTCGTCGCCGGGGGAGAGGTGGTCGACGGTGCCGTTGGCGCCCGGGATGACGACGATGGAGTTCCCGCCCTCGTCGTCCACCACGATGTGCGCGGTGCCGGAGGGGCCCTCGACCGTGCGCAGGGAGTCGGTGTCCACCCCGGAGTGTTCGAGGTTGGCGCGCAGGCGGTGGCCGAAGGCGTCGTTGCCGACCGCGCCGATCATGGAGACGGTGGCACCGGCGCGGGCGGCGGCGATCGCCTGGTTGGCGCCCTTGCCGCCCGGGACGGTACGGAACTCGCGTCCGGTGACGGTCTCCCCGCGCTCGGGGGCCCTGGCGACATAGGTGACCAGGTCCATGTTCGTACTGCCGAGGACCGCGATGTGGGTCATGGGCGGATCGCCTCCGGGCGGGAGAGGTGGGCCAGGGCGTCGAAGCCGATCCCGTGGTGGAAGCCGGCGGCGATGGCGGTGGCCGTGGACATCGCCGCGTAGACGCTGGTGACGGTATGGGCGGGCACCACGTCGGAGGGACCGCTTTCCGGCGTTCTGCGCTTTTCGAGGTGTTCTGTTCTTTCGCGCGCCATGCCCCGAATCATCCCCTCGGGAGGGCCGGCCGGCCCGCGTGGACACGAGGGAAAACCGCAGGTTAGCCGAGCCTTTCCTTGGTGGCGGGCGCGGGCGGGGCGAGGTAGATTCGGTATTGTCGAAGACTAGACCTCGTCCAAACTTAGCTTTGGCTTAGCTTCCCTGGGGGACCCGCATGTCGATCATCGAAACCGAGGCCGCGCTCCACGAGGCGCACCGCGACAACCACACCCACCGCGACGTCAACGGCGGCTGGCTGCGCCCCGCCGTCTTCGGTGCGATGGACGGCCTGGTCTCCAACCTCGCCCTGATGACGGGCGTGGCCGGCGGGTCCGTGGGCCAGCACACCATAGTCATCACCGGACTCGCGGGGCTCGCCGCCGGTGCCTTCTCCATGGCGGCCGGTGAGTACACCTCGGTCGCCTCCCAGCGGGAGCTCGTCGAGGCCGAGCTCGATGTCGAGCGCCGTGAGCTGCGCAGGCACCCGCAGGACGAGGAGGACGAGCTGGCCGCGCTGTACGTGTCGCGCGGGGTCGAGCCCGCGCTGGCCCGGCAGGTCGCCCGCCAGCTCTCCCAGGACCCCGAGCAGGCCCTGGAGATCCACGCCCGCGAGGAACTGGGCATCGACCCCGGCGACCTGCCCTCGCCGCTGGTGGCCGCCGTCTCCTCCTTCGGCTCCTTCGCCCTCGGCGCCCTGCTGCCCCTGCTGCCGTACCTGCTGGGTGCCACCGTGCTCTGGCCCGCCGTGCTGCTGGCCCTCGCCGGGCTCTTCGGCTGCGGCGCGGTGGTGGCCCGGGTGACCGCGCGCAGCTGGTGGTTCAGCGGTCTGCGGCAGCTCGCCCTCGGTGGCGCGGCGGCCGGTGTGACGTACGCCCTGGGCACGTTGTTCGGAACGGCCGTAGGATAGCGCGACCGCTACCTATGCGATGGGCCGCATAAGTAGCCGTTACTCGCTGGTTTCGCGCGCATGACCACCGGGCATGAGCCGTAAGCGCTGTGGGCAATGACGCCCGCCGCACCCCTGCGGGGTGGGCGATGACGCTCCCCCCGGCCCCCCGAGGGCCGCCGGACCCGGATCCGACCGATCCTGTCCGCGCCGGCCTCCCCGCACCGCTCGCCGCCACCACGCGGCACCCGCCGCGACCGCGCGGCAACCCCCGCCGTCCCGTACGGCAGCCGCCGCACCCCCGGCACGCGCCGCGTTCGCGCGGCACCTCCGCCGCCACCGAGGCGTCCGCATGCTGGAACGGAGTATCCGGTTCCCGAGAACCGCTCCATCATGTAACCTGCACGAAATTTTGATCTGAAGCAGAGGGCCAACGTCGTCCCTCGGCACCTGCCACATGCCATATGACGACGACGGGAGAGCCGATGCGTACGCCGCGCCAGCCGTCCCAGCACTCCGAGAACGGCCAGAACTGGTCGTTCATGGATGCTCGCCCTGCTGCGCAGGGTATGTACGACCCCCGCAACGAACACGACGCCTGCGGCGTCGGTTTCGTCGCCACCCTTACCGGCGAGGCGTCCCACACGCTGGTCGAGCAGGCGCTCACCGTCCTGCGCAACCTGGAGCACCGCGGTGCCACCGGCTCCGAGCCCGACTCGGGCGACGGCGCCGGCATCCTCTCCCAGGTCCCCGACGCCTTCCTCCGCGAGGTGGCCGGATTCGACCTCCCGACGGCCGGTTCCTACGCCGTGGGCATCGCCTTCCTGCCGGAGGACGGCGCCGACGCCGCGGTCTCGGCCATCGAGGCGATCGCCGCCGACGAAGGACTGACCGTCCTCGGCTGGCGCGCGGTCCCGGTCGCCCCGGAACTGCTCGGCGCCACCGCCCGCTCCACCATGCCGGTCTTCCGCCAGATCTTCGTGACCGACCACGCCGCCGAGGGCATCGCGCTGGACCGCAGGGCGTTCGTGCTGCGCAAGCGCGCCGAGCGCGAGGCCGGGGTCTACTTCCCGTCCCTGTCGGCCCGCACGATCGTCTACAAGGGCATGCTGACCACCGGCCAGCTCGAGCCCTTCTTCCCGGACCTGTCCGACCGCCGCTTCGCCTCCGCGATCGCTCTCGTGCACTCCCGGTTCTCCACGAACACCTTCCCGTCGTGGCCGCTGGCGCACCCGTACCGCTTCGTCGCCCACAACGGTGAGATCAACACCGTCAAGGGCAACCGCAACTGGATGCAGGCCCGCGAGTCGCAGCTCGTCTCCGACCTGTTCGGCCCGGACGAGAAGGCCATCGAGCGGATCTTCCCGGTCTGCACCCCCGACGCCTCCGACTCCGCCTCCTTCGACGAGGTCCTGGAGCTGCTGCACCTGGGCGGCCGCTCGCTGCCGCACTCCGTGCTGATGATGATCCCGGAGGCGTGGGAGAACCACGTCTCCATGGACCCGGCCCGGCGCGCCTTCTACCAGTTCCACGCCACGATGATGGAGCCCTGGGACGGCCCGGCCTGCGTCACCTTCACCGACGGCACCCAGGTCGGCGCCGTCCTCGACCGCAACGGCCTGCGCCCAGGCCGCTACTGGGTCACCGACGACGGCCTGGTCGTCCTCGGCTCCGAGGTCGGCGTCCTCGACATCGACCCGGCCAGGGTCGTCCGCAAGGGCCGTCTCCAGCCCGGCCGCATGTTCCTCGTGGACACCGCCGAGCACCGCATCATCGAGGACGACGAGATCAAGGCCGCCCTCGCCGCCGAGAACCCGTACGCCGAGTGGCTGGAGGCCGGCGAGATCGAGCTGGGCGACCTGCCCGAGCGCGAGCACATCATCCACACCCACGCCTCGGTCACCCGCCGCCAGCAGACCTTCGGGTACACCGAGGAGGAGCTGCGCGTCATCCTCGCGCCGATGGCCCGCACCGCCACCGAGCCGATCGGCTCCATGGGCACGGACTCGCCGATCGCCGCCCTGTCCGAGCGCCCCCGGCTGCTCTTCGACTACTTCACCCAGCTCTTCGCGCAGGTCACCAACCCGCCGCTGGACGCGATCCGCGAGGAGCTGGTCACCTCCCTGCGTTCGTCGCTGGGCCCGGAGGGCAACCTCCTGGAGCCGACGGCCGCCTCCTGCCGCACGGTCACCCTGCCCTTCCCGGTGATCGACAACGACGAGCTGGCCAAGCTCATCCACATCAACGCCGACGGCGACATGCCGGGCTTCAAGGCCGCCACCCTCTCCGGCCTGTACCGGGTCTCCGGCGGCGGCGAGACGCTCGCCGCGCGCATCGAGGAGATCTGCGCCGAGGCCGACGCGGCCATCGGCAACGGCGCCCGCCTGATCGTCCTGTCGGACCGGCACTCCGACGCCGAGCACGCGCCGATCCCGTCGCTGCTGCTCACCTCGGCCGTCCACCACCACCTCATCCGCACCAAGCAGCGCACCCAGGTGGGTCTGCTGGTCGAGGCCGGTGACGTCCGCGAGGTCCACCACATCGCCCTGCTCATCGGCTACGGCGCCGCCGCCGTCAACCCGTACCTGGCGATGGAGTCCGTCGAGGACCTGCTGCGCGCCGGCACCTTCCTGAACGGCCTGGAGCCCGAGAAGGCGATCAAGAACCTGATCTACGCCCTGGGCAAGGGCGTGCTGAAGGTCATGTCCAAGATGGGCATCTCCACCGTCGCCTCCTACCGCGGCGCCCAGGTCTTCGAGGCCGTCGGCCTGGACGAGACCTTCGTGGCGAAGTACTTCAACGGCACCGCCACCAAGATCGGCGGCGTCGGCATCGACGTCATCGCCCGGGAGGTCGCCGCCCGCCACGCCAAGGCCTACCCGGCCTCCGGCATCGCTCCCGCGCACCGCGCGCTGGAGATCGGCGGCGAGTACCAGTGGCGCCGCGAGGGTGAGCCGCACCTGTTCGACCCGGAGACGGTCTTCCGCCTCCAGCACTCCACGCGCACCGGCCGCTTCGACATCTTCAAGAAGTACACCGACCGGGTGAACGAGCAGTCCGAGCGGCTGATGACGCTGCGCGGCCTCTTCGGCTTCAAGTCGGACCGCGGCCCGATCCCCGTCGAGGAGGTCGAGCCGGTCTCCGAGATCGTCAAGCGGTTCTCCACCGGCGCGATGTCGTACGGCTCCATCTCCCAGGAGGCGCACGAGACCCTCGCCATCGCCATGAACCAGCTGGGCGGCAAGTCCAACACCGGTGAGGGCGGCGAGGACTCCGAGCGCCTGTACGACCCGGCCCGCCGGTCCGCCATCAAGCAGGTCGCCTCCGGCCGCTTCGGCGTCACCAGCGAGTACCTGGTCAACGCGGACGACATCCAGATCAAGATGGCGCAGGGCGCCAAGCCCGGCGAGGGCGGCCAGCTGCCCGGCCACAAGGTCTACCCGTGGGTCGCCAGGACGCGTCACTCGACGCCGGGCGTCGGCCTGATCTCCCCGCCGCCGCACCACGACATCTACTCCATCGAGGACCTCGCCCAGCTCATCCACGACCTGAAGAACGCGAACCCGCGGGCGCGGATCCACGTGAAGCTGGTCTCCGAGGTCGGCGTCGGCACGGTCGCCGCGGGCGTGTCCAAGGCGCACGCGGACGTGGTCCTGATCTCCGGCCATGACGGCGGCACGGGCGCCTCCCCGCTGACCTCGCTCAAGCACGCGGGCGGCCCCTGGGAGCTGGGTCTCGCCGAGACCCAGCAGACCCTGCTGCTCAACGGCCTGCGCGACCGGATCGTGGTCCAGACGGACGGCCAGCTGAAGACCGGCCGTGACGTGGTCGTCGCCGCGCTCCTCGGCGCCGAGGAGTTCGGGTTCGCCACCGCGCCGCTCGTCGTCTCCGGCTGCGTGATGATGCGCGTCTGCCACCTGGACACCTGCCCGGTCGGCATCGCCACCCAGAACCCGGTCCTGCGCGAGCGCTTCGCCGGCAAGGCCGAGCACGTGGTCAACTTCTTCCGGTTCATCGCCGAGGAGGTCCGTGAACTCCTCGCCGAGCTGGGCTTCCGCTCCATCGAGGAGGCCGTCGGCCACGCCGAGGTGCTGGACGTCGAGCGCGCCGTCGACCACTGGAAGGCCCAGGGCCTGAACCTGGACCCGCTGTTCCACGTGCCCGACCTGCCCGCGGGCGCCGTCCGCCACCGGCTGATCTCCCAGGACCATGGCCTGGAGAAGGCCCTGGACAACGAGCTGATCAAGCTCGCCGCCGACGCCCTCGCGGCCGACGACGCCACCGAGGCGCAGCCGGTGCGCGCCCAGGTCGCCATCCGCAACATCAACCGCACGGTCGGCACCATGCTCGGCCACGAGGTGACGAAGAAGTTCGGCGGCGCCGGCCTGCCCGACGACACCATCGACATCACCTTCACCGGCTCCGCCGGCCAGTCCTTCGGCGCGTTCCTGCCCCGCGGCGTCACGCTGCGCCTGGAGGGCGACGCCAACGACTACGTCGGCAAGGGCCTGTCCGGCGGCCGGATCGTCGTCCGCCCGGACCGTGCGGCCGACCACCTCGCCGAGTACTCGACCATCGCGGGCAACACCATCGCCTACGGCGCCACCGGCGGCGAACTGTTCCTGCGCGGCCGCACCGGTGAGCGGTTCTGCGTCCGCAACTCCGGCGCGACGGTGGTCTCCGAGGGTGTGGGCGACCACGGTTGCGAGTACATGACCGGCGGTCACGCGGTCGTCCTCGGCCCGACCGGCCGCAACTTCGCGGCGGGCATGTCCGGCGGCATCGCGTACGTCATCGACCTCGACCGCGACAACGTCAACGTCGGCAACGCCGGCGCCGTCGAGGCCCTGGACGACACGGACAGGCAGTGGCTGCACGACGTGGTGCGTCGCCACGCCGAGGAGACCGCTTCCACGGTCGCGGCGAAGCTGCTCGCCGACTGGGACACGGCCGTGGCGCGGTTCAGCAAGATCATCCCCAGCACGTACAAGGCAGTGCTCGCCGCCAAGGACGCCGCCGAGCGAGCCGGTCTCACCGAGACCGAGATCACCGAGAAGATGATGGAGGCGGCGATCAATGGCTGACCCGAAGGGCTTCCTGAACCACGGTCGCGAGGTCGCCAAGACCCGTCCCGTCGGTGAGCGCGTCAAGGACTGGAACGAGGTCTACGTCCCCGGCTCCCTCCTGCCGATCATCAGCAAGCAGGCCGGCCGGTGCATGGACTGCGGCATCCCGTTCTGCCACAACGGCTGTCCGCTGGGGAACCTGATCCCCGAGTGGAACGACTACGCCTACCGTGAGGACTGGGCCGCCGCCCAGGAGCGCCTGCACGCGACCAACAACTTCCCGGAGTTCACCGGCCGCCTCTGCCCGGCCCCCTGCGAGTCGGCGTGCGTGCTCGGCATCAACCAGCCGCCGGTCACCATCAAGAACGTCGAGGTCTCGATCATCGACAAGGCGTGGGAGACCGGGGACGTCGCCCCGCAGATCCCCGAGCGCCTGTCCGGCAAGACGGTCGCGGTCATCGGCTCCGGGCCGGCGGGTCTCGCCGCCGCGCAGCAGCTGACCCGGGCCGGCCACACGGTCGCCGTCTACGAGCGCGCCGACCGCGTCGGCGGGCTCCTGCGCTACGGCATCCCCGAGTTCAAGATGGAGAAGCGGCACATCAACCGCCGCATCGAGCAGATGCGCGCGGAGGGCACCCGCTTCCGCACCGGCGTCGAGATCGGCCGCGACATCAACGCCCGCGACCTGAAGAAGCGGTACGACGCGATCGTGATCGCCGCCGGTGCCACCACCGCGCGCGACCTGCCGGCGCCGGGCCGCGAGCTCAAGGGCATCTACCAGGCGATGGAGTACCTGCCCCTGGCCAACAAGGTCCAGGAGGGCGACTACGTCTCCCCCCCGATCTCGGCCGAGGGCAAGCACGTCGTCGTCATCGGCGGCGGCGACACCGGCGCCGACTGCGTGGGCACCGCCCACCGCCAGGGCGCGGCCTCCGTCACCCAGCTGGAGATCATGCCCCGCCCGAACGACGAGCGGCACCCGGCGAACCAGCCCTGGCCGACCTTCCCGCTGCTGTACAAGGTCACCTCGGCGCACGAGGAGGGCGGCGAGCGGATCTACTCCGCCTCCACCACCCACTTCGAGGGCGACGAGGACGGCAATGTGCAGTGGCTGCACCTCGCCGAGGTGGAGTTCGTCGAGGGCAAGCTGACCCAGAAGCCGGGCACCGAGCGCAAGATCCCGGCCCAGCTGGTCACGCTCGCCATGGGCTTCACCGGCACCGACCGGGAGAACGGCCTGGTCGACCAGTTCGGCCTGGAGCTGGACGCACGCGGTAACATCGCCCGCGACGCCGAGTTCCAGACCAACGTGCCCGGTGTGTTCGTCGCCGGTGACGCCGGCCGCGGCCAGTCCCTGATCGTGTGGGCGATCGCGGAGGGCCGCTCGGCCGCCCGCGGCGTCGACCGCCACCTGACCGGGGCCAGCGACCTGCCGGCCCCGATCCGCCCGACCGACCGCGCCCTGGCGGTCTGAGAGCGGCCCCCGAGACGTCCCGTACAAAGGCGTACGGAACACTGACGGCGCCTGCCCGCCTGTCCCCGACCGGACGACTGGGCAGGCGCCGTCGCACGTCCGGCCGCGGGCCCGGCAGATCCGAACGAGAGGCCCTACGTGTCGCACTCCAGCACCGTCCGGCACAGCCCGCACCGCGCCCGTACCCGCCCCTGGACCGGCACCCTGATCCGCTGGTGGCAGGTCGGGCAGGGAAACGTCACCTGGAGGCGGCCGCCGGCGCCGGGGGCGAAGGCGTACGGGGCGGCGGGGGGTGCCTCGGTGCCGTGCCGGCGGTCGTGCGCGTAGCGGCGGCGGCCCGCCCAGCCGGCCGCGACGAGCGGCGGCTGCCGCTCGTCGCGACGCGCCCGGGCCAGTCCCTCGGTGTAGGCGGTGTGCGCCTGCGGGCTGGTGAACCACACCGAGGGGTCCTCGTGGAAGAGCAGGGCCCGCTTGGCCAGGACGTAACCGAACTCCTCCGGGGTGAGGTAGCCGAGCTTCTGCGAGGAGACGCCGTCCTCCCGGTAGGCGTCCAGCAGCAGCCAGCCCGCGCCCAGGTAGGCCGTGACGGTGTCGGTGAGGATCTCGTTCTCGGCGGTGGTGGGGAAGGCGAGGCCCAGCCGGTGCAGGTAGACGTGGGCCACCTCGTGGGCGAGCGCCGCCCCGATGTCCCGGCGATGGGTGCGGAAGCGGTCGTTGAGCTCGACGAAGTACTCCGGGCCCGCTGTCAGTTCGACGTCGGCCGCGTGGGTCATCTCCCGGAAGCCGACGATCAGCCGCGCGTCCGGCAGCCGGAAGTGCCGCACGAGCTCGCGGGCCACGCGCTGGGCGCCCAGGTGCAGGTCGTCGGTGTCGCAGAAGGCGACGTCCGCGGGGGCCAGGCTGACCGCGAACGTCCGCACCGAGTCGGGGGACAGCCGCCGGTACAGCGCGGTGACCGCGGCCCGGACCGTCTCCAGGTGCGGGTAACCGTGCTCCACCGGTCCGCCGTTCGCCACGCCCCCACCCCCTCCGGACGCCGGAACCCCCTACCACTGTAGGCGGATCCCGCGCCGGGGGACCGGCCGGCGATCCAGTCCCCGGACACCCGTGGGGCCGGGGGACGTCCAGCACATAGGGTGGGCGTCCATGACGACCAGCAACCCCGGCACGGGTGCCGTGGACCCCGAGGTCCGCCACGAACTGGAGCGGCTGCGCGACAGCATCGACAACATCGACGCGGCCGTCGTCCACATGCTCGCCGAGCGTTTCAAGGCCACCCAGCAGGTCGGCAGGCTCAAGGCGGTGCACCAGCTGCCGCCCGCCGACCCGGCCCGCGAGTCCCGGCAGATCGAGCGGCTGCGCCGGCTCGCCGAGAACGCCAAGCTCGACCCGGCCTTCGCCGAGAAGTTCCTGAACTTCATCATCGCCGAGGTGATCCGGCACCACGAGCGGATCGCCGAGGACACCCAGCAGGGGGACACCGCGGACGCCGTCTGAGCGTCGGACCGGCCGGGGGCGCACAAGGGACATAAGCCGTGTACCGGTCCGCCCCTGTGCGCTGTCCGCCTCATCAGGCAGCATGGCCTGCATGTCCGTACTCACGCGCGACGAAGCGCAGCTCCGAGCACAGTTCCTCGACGTCCACCGCTACACGGTCGAACTGGACCTCACCACCGGTGACGAGACCTTCGGCTCCCGTACCGCGATCCGGTTCACCGCCCGGTCCGACGGGGACACGTTCGTCGAGCTGGACCCCGCCGAGCTGCGCGGCGTCACCCTGGACGGACACGCCCTCGACCCCGAGACGCTGCACGAGGGGCGGCTGCCGCTGCGCGGCCTCACCGCCGGCGAGCACGAGCTGCGCGTCGACGCGGTCATGCGCTACTCCCGCACCGGCGAGGGCATGCACCGCTTCACCGACCCCAGCGACGGCGAGACGTACGTCTACACGCAGATGTTCATGGACGACGTCCGGCGGGTCTTCGCCGCCTTCGACCAGCCCGACCTGAAGGCCGTCTTCGAGGTCTCCGTCCGGGCGCCCGAGGGCTGGAGCGTCCTCGCCAACGGCGTCACCGAGCACCGTGGCGACGGTCTGTGGCAGGCCGCGCCCACCCCGCCGATCTCCACCTACCTCGCCGCCGTCGCCGCCGGCCCCTGGCACTCGGTGCGCACCGAGCACCGCGGACTGCCCTTCGGCATCCACTGCCGCCGCTCGCTCGCCCCCCACCTGGACGCCGACGCCGACGAGATCCTCGACATCACCCGCGCCTGCTTCGACCGCTACCACGAGAAGTTCGAGGAGCCCTACCCCTTCGACTCCTACGACCAGGCGTTCGTCCCCGAGTTCAACGCGGGCGCCATGGAGAACCCGGGCCTCGTCACCTTCCGCGACGAATTCGTCTACCGCTCCGCCGTCACCGACACCGAGCGGCAGACCCGCGCCATGGTCATCGCGCACGAGATGGCCCACATGTGGTTCGGCGACCTCGTCACCCTCAGGTGGTGGGACGACATCTGGCTGAACGAGTCCTTCGCCGAGTACATGGGCTACCAGACCACCGCCGAGGCCACCCGGTTCACCGACCCCTGGACGGAGTTCGCCGTCACCCGCAAGTCCTGGGGCTACGACGCCGACCAGCGGCCCACCACCCACCCGGTCGCCCCCGAGAACGTCGACGACACGGCCTCCGCGCTGCTCAACTTCGACGGCATCTCCTACGCCAAGGGCGCCTCAGCGCTGCGCCAGCTGGCCGCCTGGCTCGGCGAGAAGGACTTCCTCGCCGGCATCAACACCCACTTCCACCGGCACAAGTTCGCCAACGCCACCCTCGCCGACTTCATCGACTCCCTCGCCTCCGCCACCGACCGCGACGTCCACGCCTGGGCGGACAGTTGGCTGCGCACCGTCGGCGTCGACACCCTCGTCCCCGCCGTCACGGCCGACAACGGCACCTGGCACCTCGACGTCCGGCACCTGGGCCCCGCCGGCGTCCCGTCCGACTCCTCCGGCCCCGCCGGGAGCGGCGGCCGCCCGCACCGCGTCACCCTCGGCGTCTACGACCGCGACCTGCACGACGAGCGCCGACTGACCCTGCGCGAGCGCGTGGAGGCCGACCTGCCCGCCACCGACGGCCTCACCCTGCGCACCGCCGGGCCGCGCCCCGCGCTCGTCCTCCTCAACGACGGCGACCTCACCTACGCCAAGGTCCGCTTCGACGCCGCCTCCTCCGGGACGGTGCGCACCCACCTGTCCGGCCTGCCCGAACCGCTCACCCGCGCGGTCGTGTGGAACGCCCTCAGGGACGCCGTCCGGGACGGCGAGCTGCCGGCCGCCGCCTATCTGGAGACGGCCCGCGCCCACCTCCCCCACGAGACCGACCTCGCCGTCGCCCAGGGCGTCCTCGCCTTCGCCTCCGGCCAGATCGCCGACCAGTACCTGGCGCCCGGGGACCGCCCGGCCGCCCTGGCCACCCTCACCTCCCTCTGCCGCGACCTGCTGCGCCGCACCGAGGACGGCGACCACCCCGGCCTTCGGCTCATCGCCGTGCGCCACCTGATCGGCGTGACCGCCCGCCCGGAGACCATCGCCGCCTGGCTCGCCGACGGCACGGTGCCCGGCGGCCCGGAGCTCGACCCCGAGCTGCGCTGGCGCGTCCTGGCCCGGCTCGCCGTGCTCGGCGCCACCGACGAGGAGGCCATCGCCGCCGAGCTGGAGCGCGACCCGAGCGCCACCGGCCAGGAGGGCGCCGCCCGCTGCCGTGCCGCGCTGCCCGACCCCGGGGCCAAGCGCGCCGCCTGGGAGGCGATGTTCGCCGGCGACTCGCTGTCCAACTACCTCTTCACGGCCACCGCCCAGGGTTTCTGGCAGCCCGAACAGGCCGAGCTGGTGGGGGAGTACGTGCCGCGCTTCTACCAGGACGCGGTCACCGTCGCCGCCCGCCGGGGCCCGGCCATCGGTGTCGCCGCCGGCCGCTGGTGCTTCCCGGCCCACGCCGTCGACGCCGGCAACCTCCGCCTCGGCGAGGCCTGCCTGCGCGACGCCGACCTCACCCCGGCCCTGCGCCGCACCCTCGCCGACCGCCTGGACGACCTGTCCCGCGCCCTCAAGGTGCGCGAGGGCCAGGCCGCCGGCGCCGCCGCACAGGAGGCGCGGACCCCGGCGTAGGCCCGGCGGAGCAGACCCGGCTGGTCCTCGCGGACGACGCGCGGGACCGGCCGCCTTCCCTAGGCTCGGACGGTCGAAGGATCAGCCCAGCCCCGAAAGGCGGCACCGTGATCGTAGTGACCGGAGCGACCGGCAACGTCGGCCGTGCCCTCGTCGACCGTCTCCTCGCCGCGGGACAGCCCGTCCGCGCACTGACCCGTGACCCGCTGCGGGCCGGGCTGCCCGCGGCGGCGGAGGTGGTGGCGTTCCGGCCGGACGAGCCCGAGCCCCTGTTCGCCGGGGCCACGAAGCTCTTCCTGTACGCGCAGGCCGGCACCGCCCCGCTGCTGGCGGCGGCCCGCGCCCACGGGGTGCGGCACGTCGTGCTGCTCTCCAGCGGCATCGTCCAGGAGGGCGCCGACGAGACCCACCCCATCCACGTCATGCACGCCACCATGGAGCGCCACATCCGGGAGAGCGGCCTCGCCTGGACCTTCCTGCGCCCCAACGCCTTCGCCACCAACGCGCTCCAGTGGGCCCCGCAGATCCGCGCCGGCGACACCGTCCGGGGCGTCTACGCGGACGCGCTCTCCGCGCCCATCCACGAGGACGACATCGCGGCCGTCGCCGAGCGCGTCCTGCTCGACGACGGGCACGAGGGCGCCGTGCACCGGCTGACCGGACCGGCGGCGGTCAGCAACGCCGGCCAGGTCGAGGCCATCGGCAGCGCCCTGGGCAGGAAGCTGGCGTTCGTGGAGGCCGACCCCGCCGAGGCCGGCCCGGAGCTGTTCCCGCACGTGCCCCCGCACATGCTCGAACGTCTGCTGAAGACCTTCGCCGAGACCGTCGGCGTGGCCCCGGAGATCACCGGCACGGTGGAGCGGCTCACCGGCACCCCGGCCCGCGCCTTCGACCGGTGGGCCCACGACCACGCCGGGGACTTCCGAGGGTGACCGGCGGGGGCCCGCGCCCCTCCTGACCGGGGCCGCCGGGACGGCAGTACACACTTTCGGGTTCCCTTCACCGGGCTTTCGGGACGCGGTGCCCCTTTCCGGTACAAGCTGGAGGTCCACCCACACCGGAAGCCCGCCGGTCGTCCCCGTGCCCGGAGGAGAGCCCATGAGCGAAGGACCCTCCCCGCATCTGCCGCCGCTCGCCTCCGGGCCCGGCGGCGCCGACGCCCTGCGGCCCCTGCTCGCCACCGTGCTGGACGCCCTCACGGCCGGCGCCGCCCGGCGCGGCGGACCACTGCCCGCCGGCGGACCGGACGCCGTCGCCGCGCGCGTCGCCGACGCCCTCGGGGACGCCCTGCCGGACACCGGCGACCCGGACGCCCTGCGCACCCTCGTCCAGGTCCTCGCCGAGGGCGCCGCCGACCCCGCCGACCCGCTGTGCGCCGCCCACCTGCACTGCCCGCCGCTCGCCGTGGCCACCGCCGCCGACCTCGCCGCCGGCGCCCTCAACCCGTCCCTGGACTCCTGGGACCAGGCCCCGGCCGCCTCCGCCCTGGAAGCCTCGGTCGCCCGCACCCTCGCCCGCACGGCCGGCCTCGCCGACGCCCTCGTCACCACCGGCGGCACCGAGTCCAACCAGCTCGCCCTGCTGCTCGCCCGCGAGGCCCACGGCGGCAGCGTCCGCCTGGTCTGCGGGGCGGGCGCCCACCACTCCCTGCCGCGCGCCGCCTGGCTGCTCGGCCTGCCCGACCCGGTCGTCATCCCGGCACCCGACGGCACCCTCGACCCGGCCGCCCTCGACGGCGCCCTCAGCGCCCTCTCCGGACCCCTGGTGGTCGCGGCCACCGCCGGCACCACCGACGCCGGCCTGATCGACCCGCTCCCGGAGATCGCCGCCGTGTGCGCCGCCCAGGGCGTCCGGCTGCACGTCGACGCGGCCTACGGCGGCGGCCTCCTCTTCAGCGACCGGCACCGGCACAAGCTCGCCGGGCTCGACGCGGCCCACACCGTCACCCTGGACCTGCACAAGCTCGGCTGGCAGCCGGTCGCCGCCGGCCTGCTCGCCGTCGCCCACCCCCACGAACTGGCCCCGCTGCGGCAGCGGGCCGACTACCTCAACGCCGACGACGACACCGACGCCGGCTTCCCCGACCTCCTCGGTCGCTCCCTGCGCACCACGCGCCGCCCCGACATCCTGAAGATCGCCGTCACGCTGAGGACACTGGGCCGCACCGGCCTCGGCGCCCTGGTCGACCAGGTGTGCGCCCTGGCCCGCCGGTTCGCCGCGCTCGTCCGCGAGCACCCCGGATTCGCGCTGTACGACCGGCCCGAGATCAGCACCGTCCTGTTCCGCCCGGCCGAGGCCGACGACACCACCGTGGCCACCGCGCGCCGCAGGCTGCTGCACGAGGGCCGGGCCGTCCTCGGCCGCGCCCGGCTCGACGGGCGGCTCTGGCTCAAGGCCACCTTCCTCAACCCGCACACCCGGCCGGACGACCTGGCCCGCCTGCTCACACTCGTCGAACTCGCCGCACTCGCCGAAGGAAGCACCCCCGCATGACCCACCCCCCACGCCGCGACCCCGCATCCCCGCGCGACCTGGTCGGCATCGGCATCGGCCCCTGCAACCTCTCCCTGGCCGCCCTCGCCCAGCCGCTCGCCGAACTCGACGCGGTCTTCTACGAACAGCGCCCCGGCTTCCACTGGCACCCCGGGCTGCTCATCGACGGCGCCACCGTCCAGGTGCCGTTCCTGGCCGACCTGGTGACCCTCGCCGACCCCACCAGCCCGTGGAGCTTCCTCAACTACCTCAGGAGCCGCGAGCGGCTCTTCCCGTTCTACTTCGCCGAGCACTTCCACATCCAGCGCGCCGAGTACGACGCCTACTGCCGCTGGGTCGCGGAGCAACTGCCCGGCCTGCACTTCCGCCACCAGGTCGACGCCGTCCGCTGGAACCCCGAACGGGACGTCTTCGAGGTCGACCACACCCAGCTCGACGCCGACGGCGAGGCCGAGGCCCTCGGCCGTACGCACACCCGCAACATCGTCCTCGGCGTCGGCACCGCCCCCTACGTGCCCGACCCGCTCCGGCCCCTGGTGGAGGCGCCCGGCGTGCCGGTCCTCCATGCCGCCGACTACCTCGACCACCGCGACACCGTGCTCGCCGCCGGGCACGTCACCGTCGTCGGTTCCGGGCAGTCGGGCGCCGAGGTCTTCCTCGACCTGCTGCGGCACCGCCCGGCCGGCCGGGAGGGGCTGCACTGGATCGGCCGCACGGAGGCGTTCGCGCCGATGGAGTACTCCAAGCTGGGCCTGGAGCACTTCACCCCCGACTACACCCGCTACTTCCACGCCCTCGCCGAGCCGGTGCGCGACCGGCTCGTCGCCGCCCAGTGGCAGCTGTACAAGGGCGTCGACGCGGGCACCCTCGCCGCCATCCACGACGAGCTGTACCGCCGCTCCCTGGACGGCGGCTGGCCCGACGCGGTGCTCACCCCCGGGGTCCGCGTCCGCACCGCCGGCCGGGTCGCCACCACCCAGGTGGAGCTCCACCTGGAACACCTCCAGCAGGGCAGCCGCTCCCGGCTCACCACCGAAGCCGTCGTCCTCGCCACCGGCTACCGCGAGCGTCCCCTCGGCCGCATCCTGGCCGGGCTCGACCCGTACATCCGCCGGGACAGCAGCGGACGCCCGCGTATCGACGAGGAGTTCCGGCTCGTCCTCGACCCCTCGGTCACCGGCTCGGTCCACGTCCAGAACGCCGAGCTGCACACGCACGGCGTCGGCGCCCCCGACCTCGGCCTGGCCGCCTGGCGCAGTGCCACCATTCTCAACTCGCTGACCGGCAAGGAGGCGTATCCGCTCGCCGCCCGCACGGCCTTCACCAGTTTCGGACTGCGCGACCCCGCGGGCCGGGTCCCGCGGACCAGACCCGCCGGGCGGCTGACCCCGCTGGTCGAGGGCGTGTGACGCGGTCCTAGAAGACCGGCGTGCCCTCGCGCACCAGCTTCCAGTCCAGCGACGCGAAGTCCTTCGGGTCCAGGACACCCTTCGCGGTGACCCACTCCGCGATGCGGGTGCGGATCTCCGTGGACTCCGACCACACCTCCTTGGCGGTGGCGACGTGCGGGAAGGCGCCGCCGCCGTTGGCACGGTAGTTGTTCACCGCGAGCACGAACTGCTGGGCGTCGTCGAGCGGAGCGCCCTGGAACGTCAGGTTCCTGATCCGCGACCCGGCCGGCCGGGCGATGTCGATGTCGTACGACAGACCGGAGACGTAGTCGTAGTTGTAGTCCGGGCGGCCGCCGGCGTTGGTCAGCTTCTCGACGTCCACCGGCGCGTCGGGGGCCGTCTGGACGTAGTACTGCGCCGAGTACTCCAGGTAGGCCCGCACCTGGGCCCCCGTCAGCACCTTGGCGACCAGCGTGTTGTCGTAGACGTACAGGCTCGACAGGCCCCGGATGGTGACGTCGCCGGCCGGGATCTCGGAGGTCCGGGAGAACGGCGAGGCCTGGGCGATCACCGGCAGCGAGGCGTACGGGGTACCCGCGAGCGCCGCCTTGACCACGTCCTCCTGGACCTTGGTGATCAGGTCGATGATGGGGGCGTCCTTGTAGCGGGCCTCGACCGTGGTCAGGGCCTCGGTCGCCCGGCCCACGACCTGGTTGACGTACGCGACGACCTTCTTGTGCTGGTCGGTGAGGAGCCTGGTGATCTTCGGGTCGTCGGCCACGGAGCGGGAGTCGCGCAGCGAGGCGGAGACCGACTCGACCTCCCAGCGGCCCCTGCCGAAGACCAGCTCGATGTCGAAGAGGGTGAGCCGCTCGGCGAAGCACAGCGGCTCGGACAGCACGACGGTCCGGCCGGTCTTCTCGTTGACGACCTTCAGCTCCGGGATCTCCAGGTGCGCGTGGCCCACCAGGATCGCGTCGATGCCGGGCACCTGCCGGGCCACGTCGGCGGCCGCGTTCTCCACGTACGGCACCTGGTCGCCGTAGGACGAGGTGCCCGAGGTGCCCGAGTGCGCCGAGACGACGACCACGTCCGCGCCCATCGACCGCAGCTTCGGCACCCACTTGGCGGCCTGCTCCACCAGGCCCGGGAACGCCAGCTTGCCCTGCACGTAGGCCTTGTCCCAGATGGCGATGCCCGGGTTGGTCAGGCCGAGCACGGCCACCCGGACCGGCTTGGCGCCCGGCACGTGGAACGTCTTCATGACGTACGGCGCGAAGGCGGGCCGCAGCGTCTTGGCGTCCACCGCGTTGGCGCCGAGCAGCGGGAAGCGCAGCTGCGACTCGAACCTGCGCAGCGTCTCGATGCCGTAGTTGAACTCGTGGTTGCCGAGCGCCGCCGCGTCGTACCCGATGGCGTTCATCGCCCGGGCCATCGGGTGCACCGGGCCGCCCTTGGCGGTGATCGGGTCCACCTTGGCGTAGTAGTAGGTCAGCGGGGTGCCCTGGATGGTGTCACCGGCGTCCAGCAGCAGGGTGTTGTGCCGGCCCTTCTCCGCGCGCACCTGCTCCACCAGGGTGGAGATGCGGGCCAGGCCCATGGCGTTGCCCGCCTTGTCGGCGTACTCCGCGTCCTGGAAGTAGTCCCAGTTGAAGACGTGGCCGTGCAGGTCGGTGGTGCCCATGACGGTCAGCGAGTACCGCTTGGCGGGGTGCGGGAGCTGCTCGCGGCCGGCCGCCCGGGCCGCAGGGGCCGCCGCCGCGCCGGCGACCGCCACTCCCGCTCCGGTGGCGGCGGACTTCTTCAGGAACTTCCGGCGGTTCAGCGGCATTCTCGGTCTCCTCGGCGCATGTCGACGACGCGCGTAGATTCTGACCTGAGCATGACCTGTGTCAACAGGTCCGGCAGGTTGCGATCTGATGACCATCGCTCATCGGAGCGCACCGGTACTCATTCAACACTTGTCAATATCCCTTTGCCGAATGTGTGTTGAGTAGTCACCCGGGGCCGATTCTCTACCCGTGGGTAAGGCCTACGCTCGACGTATGCGCCGAGCAAAGATCGTCTGTACTCTGGGGCCCGCCACCGACTCGTACGACCAGATCAAGGCACTGGTCGAGGCCGGAATGGACGTCGCCCGGTTCAATCTCAGCCACGGTACCCACGCCGAGCACGAGGAGCGGTACCAGCGGGTGCGGAAGGCGGCCGACGAGACCGGCCGCAGCGTGGGGATCCTCGCCGACCTTCAGGGCCCGAAGATCCGCCTCGGCCGTTTCGCCGAAGGACCGGTACTGCTTGAACGCGGCGACACCTTCACCGTCACCGTGGAGGAGGGCGTCGAGGGCGACCGCCGGCAGTGCGGCACCACCTACGCCGGGCTGGCCGCCGACGTCACCCCCGGTGAGCGCGTCCTCGTCGACGACGGCAAGGTCTGCCTGGAGGTCACCGCCGTCGACGGCCCCCGGGTGCGCACGAAGGTGATCGAGGGCGGTTTCGTCTCCGACCACAAGGGGCTGAACCTGCCCGGCGTCGCCGTCTCCGTCCCCGCGCTGTCCGGGAAGGACGAGGACGACCTGCGCTGGGCGCTGCGCACCGGCTTCGACCTGATCGCCCTCTCCTTCGTCCGCAGCGGCCGGGACGCCGAGGACGTCCACCGGATCATGGCGGAGGAGGGCCGCCGCCTGCCGCTGATCGCCAAGATCGAGAAGCCGCAGGCCGTGGAGAACCTCGACGGCATCGTGGCCGCCTTCGACGCGCTGATGGTCGCGCGGGGCGACCTGGGCGTGGAGATGCCGCTGGAACAGGTGCCGATCGTGCAGAAGCGGGCGGTCAAGCTGGCCCGGCGCAACGCCAAGCCGGTGATCGTCGCCACCCAGATGCTCGACTCGATGATCGACAACTCGCGGCCGACCCGCGCCGAGGCCTCCGACGTGGCCAACGCGGTGCTGGACGGCACGGACGCGGTCATGCTCTCCGGCGAGACCAGCGTCGGCAAGTACCCGGTCGAGACCGTGCGCACCATGGCGAAGATCGTCGAAGCGGCCGAGGAGGACATGCTGGCCCGGGGCCTGCCGCCGCTCACCGAGCAGAACAAGCCGCGCACCCAGGGCGGGGCGGTCGCCCGGGCCGCCGCCGAGATGGGTGACTTCCTCGGCGCGAAATTCCTGGTGGCGTTCACTCAGTCGGGTGACACCGCCCGCCGGCTCTCCCGCTACCGCTCGCCGATCCCGCTGCTCGCCTTCACCCCCGAACCGGCCACCCGGTCCCAGCTGAGCCTCACCTGGGGCGCCGAGACCTTCCTCGGCCCGCACGTCGACTCCACGGACGCCATGGTGGACCAGGTGGACGAACTGCTGCTGAAGTACGGCCGCTGCCGCGAGGGCGACATCGTGGTGATCACGGCGGGCTCACCGCCCGGTGTCTCCGGCTCGACCAATCTGGTCCGGGTCCACCACATCGGCGAGGACGACAGCCCGAAGTGACCGGAGCGCGAAAAGGGGCCCCTCACCCGAGGGGCCCTCTTTGATGCTGACCTTGGAAAACAAGGAAAAGTGCCCCGGGTCGGACTCGAACCGACACTGTACGGGTTTTGAATCCGTTGCCTGCTGCCAATTGGGCTACCGGGGCTCGCAGGATCGAAGGTTCCCCCCGACCCTCCGCGCGTCCACCATACCGTAGCTAGGTAGGCTCTTGTCAGCAGCGCCCCTGCCCCGAACGAGGAGCCCCCGTGACCGCCGAGTCGCCCCAGCCCGTAGACGTGCCCGACGACGACAAGTCGCACGTGCCTCCGCTGACGACCCGCGTCGTCATCGCCGAGGACGAGGCCCTGATCCGGCTCGACCTCAAGGAGATGCTGGAGGAGGAGGGGTACACCGTCGTCGGTGAGGCCGGGGACGGTGAGCAGGCCGTGGAGCTGGCCCGTGAGCACAAGCCGGACCTGGTCATCCTGGACGTGAAGATGCCCAAGCTGGACGGCATCTCCGCGGCCGAGAAGATCGCCGAGGAGTCCATCGCGCCGGTGCTGATGCTCACCGCGTTCTCGCAGCGCGACCTCGTCGAGCGCGCCCGGGACGCGGGTGCCATGGCGTACCTGGTGAAGCCGTTCAGCAAGAGCGACGTCGTCCCGGCGATCGAGATGGCCGTCTCCCGGTTCACCGAGCTGAAGCAGCTGGAGCAGGAGGTCGCCGACCTCAGCCAGCGGCTGGAGACCCGCAAGCTGGTCGACCGAGCGAAGTCCGTGCTCCAGACGGAGTACGGCCTGACCGAGCCGGCCGCCTTCCGCTGGATCCAGAAGACCTCCATGGACCGCCGCATGTCGATGCAGCAGGTCGCCGAGGCGGTCATCGCCGACAGCGAGGAGAAGAAGTCCGCGAAGACGGACTGACGCCCGGCCCCCTACCTCCCCGCCACCGACGGTGCCCCGCGCCCGGGATGGGCGCGGGGCACCGTGCGAGCGGCCCGAGGAGCGGGACTAGTCCTCGCCGAGGTAGGCCTTGCGCACCGACTCGTCGTGCAGCAGGTCCCGGCCCGTCCCCGACAGGGAGATCGTGCCGACCTCCATGACATGACCCTGGTCGGCCAGCGAGAGCGCCGCCTGGGCGTTCTGCTCGACCAGCAGGATCGTGGTGCCCTGCGCCTTCAGCTCGGCGATCGTCGCCATGATCTTCTGCATCATGATCGGCGACAGACCCATCGACGGCTCGTCCAGCATCAGCAGCTTCGGCCGGGACATCAGCGCCCTGCCCATCGCCAGCATCTGCTGCTCCCCGCCCGAGAGGGTGCCCGCGGCCTGCTTGCGCCGCTCCCCGAGGATGGGGAACAGGTCGTAGGCGCGCTGGATGTCCTTCTCGATGCCCGGCCGGTCGTTGCGCAGGAACGCGCCGAGGCGCAGGTTGTCCTCGATGCTCATGCGCGGGAAGATGTGCCGCCCCTCGGGGGAGTGGGCGAGCCCCAGCGAGACCACCTGGTGGGCCGGGACCTTCTTCAGCGACCTGCCGTCGAACCTGATCTGTCCGCCGACCGGCTTCAGCAGGCCGGACAGCGTGCGCAGGGTCGTGGTCTTGCCGGCGCCGTTGGTGCCGATGAGGGTGACGACCTGACCGGCCTCGACCTTGAAGGAGATGCCCTTGACGGCCTCGATCTTGCCGTAGGCGACCCGCAGGTCCTCGACTTCCAGCAGTGCGGTCATCGCTCGTCCTCCTTGCCGGGCTTGCCGGGCTCGCCGGGCACGGCGTCCGTGGTGGTCCCGGCGTCCGTGGTGGTCCCCGCGTGCGCCTCGGCGGCCTCCACCTCGGCCACCTCCTCGGCGCCGGGCGCGTCCTCGAAGGGCTCGCCCAGGTAGGCCGCGACGACGCGCTCGTCGCCCTGGACGGTCGCGCTGTCGCCCTCGACCAGTTTCTCGCCCTGCACGAGCACGGCCACCCGGTCGCACAGGTTGAAGATGAAGCGCATGTCGTGCTCGATGACGAGGACGGCGATGCCCATGTCCCGGATGGCGAAGACCAGTTCCTCGGTAACCCGGGTCTCCTGCGGGTTCATGCCCGCCGTCGGCTCGTCGAGCAGCAGCAGACCGGGCTCGCTGGCCAGGGCGCGGGCGATCTCCAGCTTGCGCTGCTCGCCGTAGGGCAGGTTGCGGGCGAGGTGCTCGGCCTTGTGGTCCAGGCCCACGAACCGCAGCAGTTCCAGGGCCCGTTCCCGGGAGGCCTTCTCGGCCCGGTGGAAACCGGGGCCGCGCAGCACGGCCGACCAGAAGCCCTCCTTGGTGCGGGTGTGCCGGCCGACGAGCACGTTCTCCAGGACCGTCATGTTGGCGAACAGCCGGATGTTCTGGAACGTGCGCGCGATACCGGCCGCCGTCACCTTGAACGACTTGGGCGGCAGGACGGCGCCCTTGTAGCGGACCTCGCCCTCGGTGGGGACGTACAGGCCGGTCAGGCAGTTGAAGAAGGTCGTCTTGCCGGCGCCGTTGGGGCCGATCAGGCCGACGATCTCGCCGGCGTTGACGGTGAGGTCGACGCCGCGCACGGCGGTCAGGCCGCCGAAGCGCATGGTCACGCCGCGGGCGTCGAGGACGGTCTCGCCGGGCCGGGTGGCGCCGGCGGCCGTGTCCTTGGTGGTGGTGTCGGTGGTCATGGTGGTCAGGCCCCCGCCTTCGTCAGGAGGGTGGGTGCTTCCGCGTCCTCGTGGAACTCCAGCTGGCGGCGGCGGTTGGGGATGAGGCCCTCGGGGCGGAACCGCATGAGCAGCACCAGGGCGAGGCCGAAGGCGAAGAGCTGGTAGTTCCCGAGGAACTGGAGCTTGTTGGGGATCAGGAACAGCAGGGCCGCGCCGATCAGCGGGCCGCTGATGGTGCCCATACCGCCGAGGACCACCGCGGCCAGCAGGAACGCGGAGTTGGGCGGGATGGGACCGGCGAACAGATACTGCTCGGGCGTCACCGTGTAGGTCACGTGGGCCTGGACGGTGCCGGCGAGACCGGCGAGCGAGGCGCCGACGGCGAAGGCGGTCAGCTTGACCCGGAAGCCGTTGATGCCCATGGCGAGCGCGGCGGTCTCGTCCTCGCGGATGGCCACCCAGGCACGCCCGATGCGGGAGTTGCCGCTGCGCCGGAAGACCAGCACCACGACCGCGGTGATGATCAGCATCAGGAAGAAGTAGTTGGCGAACCGGCCGATGGTGTAGCCGCCCATGTCGTGCTGGGCGCCGAAGTCGAAGCCGAGCACGTCCAGGTTGGGGATCGACGAGATGCCGTTCGAGCCGTTGGTGAGGTCGGGCCCGGAGGTGCCGTCGAGGTTGTTCGCCGTGATGCGGAAGATCTCGCCGAAGCCGAGGGTGACGATGGCGAGGTAGTCGCCGCGCAGCCGCAGCGTCGGGGCGCCGATCAGCACGCCGAAGACGAGCGAGGCGGCGGCACCGACGAGGACGGCGGCCCAGAACGGGAAGTGCACGTGGAACGGCGAGCTGGGGGCGCCGGAGACCAGGGCCGCCGCGTAGGCGCCGACGCCGAGGAAGGCGACGTAACCGAGGTCGAGGAGGCCGGCGAGACCCACGACGATGTTCAGGCCGAGGGCGACGGTGGCGAAGATCAGGATGTAGACGCCGAGGGTCGCGTACTGGTCGTTGGTCTGGGTGAAGGGGAACAGCGCCGCCGCGACGAACGCGCCGCACGTGGTGATGTTCTGGTGCCGGGAGGTGATCTGCGAGGCCTGGGAGATCAGCCCCGCCTTGTTGAGGGCCGCGAAGCCGAGGCCCGCCGTGATCAGGAATCCGACGAACAGCTCGTCGTACTCGGTGCCGATGCCGTAGGTGAAGACGGTCAGCCCCAGCCCGAGGATCGCGACGATGATCAGGATCTCGACGTACGACGGCAGGGTGCCCACGGACCGCGCGGGACCGGCGGTGAACAGCGCCTTGACCGTCTCCCACTGGTGGGCGAGGCCGTGCTTGTACTTGTCCCAGCCGCTGTCGTCGGGGTCGGCCGGTTCCGGCTCGGGCCGTTGGAACGGCAGGGACAGGGCGCCGGCGAGGGCGACGAGGCTGCCGACGGCGACGAGGAAGCCGCCGGGCTCCAGGTTGACGAGCCCGCCGAGTTCGGTGCTGATCGCGAGAACCGTGTACCAGCTGGTGGCGAAGGTGCCCAGGGTGGCGAGGCGCAGGGCCGCGCCGGGCCCGGCGGGCGCCAGCCGGTCCGTGCCCCGGACCCCGTAGGCGGCCAGGGCGAACAGGGTGGCGAGCAGCGCGCCGATGAGGACGAGGACCTGGAGGCCGCCCGGGTAGCCGTAGACGGTCAGGTCACCGGGGAAGTCGGAGGTCCACGTCCAGGCGAGGAAGGTGGAGACGACCGTCAGCAGGCTGCCGCCGAGGGCGAGGGCGCGGCCGGCCTGCTCCGGCAGGGGCAGCAGACCGGTCGGCGCGGGGGCCGCGGCGGCACCGGGGGTGCCGGGGGTGTCGGGTGCGGTGGTCTGTGTGGTCATCGGTCTCACGCCCTGTCCGCGACGCGCTCGCCGAGCAGGCCCTGTGGCCTGAACAGCAGTACGAGGATGAGGAGTACGAAGGCCCAGACGTCGGCCCAGGACTGGCTGCCGAACTTGTCCATGCCCGGGATGTCGGCGATGTAGGCGGTGGCCAGCGTCTCGGCGACGCCGAGGACCACGCCGCCGATCATGGCGCCGTAGATGTTGCCGATGCCGCCGAGGACGGCCGCGGTGAACGCCTTCAGACCGAGGATGAAGCCCATGCGGAAGTTGATCTCGCCGTACTTCAGGCCGTAGGCGACGGCTCCGACCGCGGCGAACGCCGCACCCAGGGCGAACGCGATCACGATGATGCGGTCGGTGTTGACGCCCATCAGCTTGGCGGTGTCCGGGTCCTGCGCGGTGGCCTGCATGCCGCGGCCGGTGCGGGTCTTCATGACGAAGTAGGCGAGGACGGCCATGCTGAGGGGGGCCGCGACGACCAGGAAGATGTCACCGGTCTGGATGGTGACGCTGCCGATCTCGAAGGGACCGCCCGGGATCTGCGGGAAGGTGCGGGCGGACTTCGCCTCCGGGTACCAGGCCCACACCGCCTGCTGGAGCGCGAGGGAGAGGCCGATGGCGGTGATGAGGGGGGCGAGCCGTGGGGCGTTGCGGAGGGGACGGTAGGCGAATCGTTCCGCCCCGACCGCGATGGCGACGGCGACGACGACGGCACCGATGATCATGAGCGGCAGCGCGATCCACATGGTGGTGCCGCCGGGAAGCCAGAGCCACACGGTGAGAGCGCCGAACGCTCCCGTCATGAATATCTCGCCGTGGGCGAAGTTGATGAGCTGGACAATGCCGTAGACCATTGTGTAGCCGATGGCGACCAGCCCGTACATGGATCCTAGTAGCAGGCCGTTGACCAGCTGCTGCGGCAGTTCGTTCACCGCATGTCCTCCGAGCGTTCGGAAAGTTCGACGGATGTGGCCGGATGCGAGTCCGCGCGGGGCGCCAGTGGAACAGCGCCCCGCGCGGCTCTTCGGGTGGTGCGGGCCGGGGTCAGCCCGTGTAGGTACCGGACTTGACCGGCGTCCAGGCACCGTTCTTCACGGCGTAGACGGTCAGCTGCTTGTTGGTGGCGTCACCGAACTCGTCGAAGGCGACCTTGCCGGTCACCCCGTCGAAGGACACGCCCTGCATGGCCGCGGTGACCTTCGCGCGGGCGTCGGAGGGGAGCTTGCCGCCGTTGTCGTCGACGACCTTCTTCACGGCCTCGATGACCGCCCAGGCGGAGTCGTAGGCGTAACCGCCGTACGCCGAGTACTCCTCCTTGTAGCCGGCGGACTTGTAGTCCTGGACGTACTGCTTGGCCGAGGGCAGGTCCTCGACCGGGGCGCCGACGGAGGTGGCGAGGTCGCCGGTGCTCTCGGCGCCCGCCAGCTTCATGAAGGTGTCGTCCTTGATGCCGTCGCCGCCGATGAGCGGGATCTTGGCGCCGGCGGCCTTGATCTGCTTGCTCAGCGGGCCGGCCTGCGGGTACTCACCGCCGTAGTAGACGATCTGGGCGCCGGAGTTCTTCACCTTGGTGGCGACCGCGGAGAAGTCCTTGGCGTCCGGGTTGATGTGCTCGGTGCCGACCACCTTGCCGCCGAGCTTCTTGAACTCCGCGGTGAACGTGGCGGCCAGACCCGAACCGTAGGTCTTCTTGTCGTCGATGACGAAGACCTTCTTCTTCTTGGCGGTGTTGTAGACGTACTGGGCGGCGAACGGGCCCTGGATGGCGTCCGTCGTCGCGGTGCGGAAGTACGCCTTGTACGGGCGGACCTTCTTGGTCTGCCAGTCCGGGCCCTGGCTCAGGGCGGGGCCGGTGTTGGCGGGGGAGACCTGGGCCAGTTTGGCGTCGTCGAAGACCTTCTGCATCGACTCGGCGACCGAGGAGTTCAGCGGGCCGACGACACCGAGGACGTTCTGCTCCGACACGAGCTTGGAGGCGTTCTGCTGGCCGGCCGACGGCTGGGCCTGGTCGTCGAGGGCCTCGATCTTGAAGGTGACGCCCTTGACGAGGTTCTGCTTGTTGGCGTTCTTGGTGGCGAGGTCCGCCGAGTTCTTGATGCCGAGGCCCATGGCGGACAGGTCGCCGGTCAGCGGGGCGTCGACACCGATGACGACAGTGCTGCCGTCGCCCTTGCCGGAGTCCGAGCCCTTGTCGCCGCTGTCGCGCGAGCCGCAGGCGGTGAGGGTGAGCGCTCCCGCCGCCAGTGCGGCGGTGATGGCGATAAGCGAACCTTGACGCACGATCAGTCCTTTCCCCAGGCACAGCCGCTTCCCCATGGAAACGGCCGAGTCGCACGCCGCGCTGGAGAGAGATTCCGATGGCGCGGTGACTGGCCGTGACTCTAGGGCTGTGTAGGGAACGTGGAGGAGTGTCTGGCCAAGGCTGTGACGCTCTTGTTATGACACGACGTATTGCAGAGCGGTGCGACGCGGGGGGAACGGACGAATTCAGGTGGATTCGCGCTGTCCGCATTCTGAGAACCCGCAGGACGCGCCATGATCATCCCAGGTGTCTCGGTCGTTTTGCTGATTACCGGGCTCTGTTGCCGCGGGCGACTTCCTGGCGTGGAAGAGGTACTGTGCGAAACGGCCGCCCGGGGCGGGACTCGATACCTGCATTACGCACGCATTACGCAGAGTTACGCCCGGGAAAGGGAGTCCCGTTTTCCAGGGGACTTCTCCGCATTTCGTCACGCCTATGGGCACGGTGATCCACGGACATCGGGCCCGCGCCGCCCGGCCGAGTGTGTCGCGTCCACCACCCGTGCGCGGCACGGCAGTTCGGGGTGGTGTCGCGCCGGGCCGGCGGGCGCGCCGCACGGCCGCGGCGGCGCGGGCCCGGCGGGCTCCGGCGGACCGGCGCCGCCTATGCCCAGGGTCCTTCGCGCGGGGGACCGTGACGGTGGCGCAGGGTGCACGCCCGGCGGCTTCGACGGTCGATCAACTCACGCGCCGCGGCCGCCCCTTGGCGCCGCATGGTGGTGCGGGCCGCGTCCACGACGTCCCGCACGATCCGGTACTGCCCGTGCGACAGTCCCATCGACTGGTAGTCACCATAGGTGTCGTCGTCGAGCACCCTGCGCGACCAGTACACGACGATCCGGACGCACAACTCGGTGTCGGAGACCGCGGATCGCGCGGCACCCGCGGTGCCCGTGGCGGTGCCCGGGTGCGGGCGCGCCGGACCGGCGGGGCCGTCGCAGCCCGTCGCGCACAGCGACACCGCCGCCAGCAGCCCGCACACCAGGAACCTCACCCCCGGCCGGGGGCCGCGTCGCCGTCCCATGCGCCGAAGCTAAGGGGGAAGGACGGCGCGGGGCAACGCCCCGGCGGGGCCGGGCCTCAGCTCCCGTCGGCCCGCGCGGGCGCCGCGTCGCCCTGCCGCGCGTCCCGCAGCAGACAGGTCAGCCGGGCGGTGCAGACCCGCCGGTCCTCCTCGTCGCTGATCACGATCTCGTACGTCGCCGTGGACCGGCCCCGGTGCACCGGGGTGGCCACACCCGTCACCAGGCCCGAGCGGACCCCCCGGTGGTGCGTGCAGTTCAGGTCCACCCCGACCGCGATCTTCGAGCTGCCGCCGTGCAGCATCGAGCCGACCGAGCCCAGGGTCTCCGCCAGCACCGCGGAGGCCCCGCCGTGCAGCAGGCCGTAGGGCTGGGTGTTGCCCTCCACGGGCATCGTCCCGACGACCCGGTCCGCCGACGCCTCCAGGATCTGCACGCCCATCCGCGTACCGAGGTGACCGGCCGAGAACAGGGCCGGCAGGTCGACCCCGAGCGCCGCGTACTCGTCGAGGATCTCCTGCGGGAACTTCACTCGCTGCTGCTCACCCATCGGCCGGCTCCGTTCGTCATCCACCTGTCGCGTGCTGAGCAAACGCTCAGTCGGCCGTCGATTGTTCCAGACGGCCGCCCGCGTCCCCGGCGCGGCCTTCGAGGCGTACCACGACGGACTTGCTGGCCGGGGTGTTGCTGGTGTCGGCGGTCGCGTCCAGCGGCACCAGCACGTTCGTCTCGGGGTAGTACGCCGCCGCGCACCCGCGCGCCGTCGGATAGAACACCACCCGGAACCCGGGCGCCCGCCGCTCCACCCCGTCCCGCCACTCGCTCACCAGGTCGACGTACGCCCCCTCGGCGACCCCGAGCGCCCGCGCGTCCTCGGGATGCACCAGCACCACCCGGCGCCCGCCCTTGATGCCGCGGTACCGGTCGTCCAGCCCGTAGATCGTGGTGTTGTACTGGTCGTGCGAGCGCAGCGTCTGCAACAGCAGCCGGCCCTCGGGCAGCGCGGGGAACTCCACCGGCGCCGCCGTGAAGTTCGCCCTGCCCGTGGCGGTCGGGAAGCGGCGCTCGTCGCGCGGGGCGTGCGGCAGCGCGAAGCCGCCGGGGCGCGCCACGCGCGCGTTGAAGTCCTCGAAACCGGGGACCACCCGCGCGATCCGGTCCCGGATCGCCGCGTAGTCCCGCTCGAACTCCTCCCACGGCACGACGCTGCGCGCGCCGAGCACCCGCCGCGCCAGACCGCACACGATGGCCGGCTCGGAGCGCAGCTGCGGGCTCGCGGGCCGCAGCCGCCCGCGCGAGGCGTGCACCATGCCCATCGAGTCCTCGACGGTCACGAACTGCTCACCGCTCTCGCGCACATCACGCTCGGTGCGGCCCAGGGTGGGCAGGATCAGCGCCCGCGCGCCGGTGACCACGTGCGAACGGTTCAGCTTCGTGGACACGTGCACGGTCAGCCGCGCCCGCCGCATCGCGGCCTCGGTGACCTCCGTGTCCGGGGAGGCGGAGACGAAGTTGCCGCCCATCGCGAAGAAGACCTTCGCCTCACCGTCGCGCAGCGCGCGGATCGCCCGTACGACGTCCAGACCGTGCTCGCGCGGCGGCGCGAACCCGAACTCCTTCTCCAGGGCGTCCAGGAAGGCCGGGGCGGGCCGCTCGAAGATGCCCATGGTGCGGTCGCCCTGGACGTTGCTGTGCCCGCGCACCGGGCACACCCCCGCGCCCGGGCGGCCGATGTTGCCGCGCAGCAGCAGGAAGTTCACCACCTCGCGGATGGTGGGGACGGCGTGCTTGTGCTGGGTCAGGCCCATGGCCCAGCACACGATGGTCCGCCGGGAGGCGAGCACCATGCCCAGCGCCCGCTCGATCTCCGCGCGCGTCAGACCGGTCGCCGCGAGCGTCTCGTCCCAGTCCGCGGCGCGCGCGGCCTCGGCGAACTCCTCGAACCCGTGCGTGTGTTCCCGCACGAACTCCTCGTCCACCGCGCCGTCCGTCTCCAGGACCAGCTTGTTCAGGAGCCGGAAGAGCGCCTGGTCGCCGCCGATGCGGATCTGGAGGAACAGGTCGGTGAGCGCGGCGCCCTTGAGCAGCCCCCGCGGGGTCTGCGGGTTCCGGAAGCGCTCCAGGCCCGCCTCGGGCAGCGGGTTGACGGTGATGATCCGCGCCCCGTTGGCCTTGGCCTCCTCCAGCGCGGACAGCATCCGCGGATGGTTCGTGCCCGGGTTCTGGCCCGCGACGATGATCAGGTCCGCCCGGTGGAGGTCCTCCAGCAGGACGCTGCCCTTGCCGATGCCGATGGTCTCGTTCAGCGCGGACCCCGACGACTCGTGGCACATGTTCGAGCAGTCCGGCAGGTTGTTCGTGCCCAGCTCGCGCGCGAAGAGCTGGTACAGGAACGCGGCCTCGTTGCTGGTGCGGCCCGAGGTGTAGAAGACGGCCTCGTCCGGGGAGCCGAGGGCGGCGATCTCCTCGGCGATGATGTCGAAGGCCCGGTCCCAGCCGACCGGCTCGTAGTGCGTGCCGCCCTCCGGCAGGTACATCGGGTGGGTGAGCCGGCCCTGCTGGCCCAGCCAGTAGCCGCTGCGGCCCGCGAGGTCCGCGACCGGGTGCGCCGCGAAGAACTCGGGCGTGACCCGGCGCAGGGTGGCCTCCTCGGCCACCGCCTTGGCGCCGTTCTCGCAGAACTCCGCCGCGTGCCGGTGCTCCGGCTCCGGCCAGGCGCAGCCCGGACAGTCGAAGCCGTCCTTCTGGTTCACCCGCAGCAGGGTCAGCGCGGTGCGCCGCACACCCATCTGCCGCTGGGCGATCCGCAGCGTGTGCCCGATGGCCGGCAGCCCCGCCGCGGCGTGCTTCGGCTCCCCGACCTGCGGCGCGTCCTGAACCGGATCACCCTTGGGCGGCTTCGTCGCCATCGCACGCTCCCCTTCGACTGCGCGTGACAAGTACGCCGAGGATCCTCCCACGGCCCACCGACAGCGCCGCCGGGCGGGCCGACGGCGGCGGCGCCACGCGCCCTCCCCGCCCGCCGCCGGCCCCGGGGCCGCGTGCCGGGGCGAGGCGCCCGGTCCGGACTGTCGGTGGGGCGTGGCAGGATCGGGGACGTGGCAGAGACAGCATCGAAGCAGACCGACAAGACCTCCGGCGGCACGCGTCCCCGGCTGATGCTCATGGACGGGCACTCGCTGGCCTACCGCGCGTTCTTCGCGCTGCCCGCGGAGAACTTCACCACCGCGACCGGCCAGCCGACGAACGCGATCTACGGCTTCGCGTCGATGCTGGCGAACACCCTGCGCGACGAGGCGCCCACGCACTTCGCGGTGGCCTTCGACGTGTCGCGCAAGACCTGGCGCTCCGAGCGGTTCACGGAGTACAAGGCGAACCGCTCCAAGACCCCGGACGAGTTCAAAGGACAGGTGGAGCTGATCGGCGAGCTGCTCGACGCGATGCACGCGCCGCGGTTCGCCGTCGAGGGGTTCGAGGCGGACGACGTCATCGCCACCCTCGCCACCCAGGCCGAGGCCGAGGGCTTCGACGTGCTGATCGTCACCGGCGACCGCGACTCCTTCCAGCTGGTCAGCGAGCACACCACGGTGCTCTACCCCACGAAGGGCGTGTCGGAGCTCACCCGGTTCACCCCGGAGAAGGTCCTGGAGAAGTACGGCCTGACGCCCGCCCAGTACCCCGACTTCGCGGCTCTGCGCGGCGACCCGTCCGACAACCTCCCCGGCATCCCCGGCGTCGGCGAGAAGACGGCCGCCAAGTGGATCAACCAGTTCGGCTCGTTCGCGGAGCTGGTGGAGCGGGCCGACGAGGTCAAGGGCAAGGCCGGGCAGAACCTCCGCGACCACCTGGAATCGGTCAAGCTCAACCGCGTCCTCACCGAGCTGGAGCGTCAGGTCGAGCTGCCCAGGGCGGTCACCGAGCTGGAGCGCGCCCCGTACGACCGCAAGGCCGTCGCGATGGTCCTGGACACCCTGGAGATCCGCAACCCGTCGCTGCGCGAGCGGCTCTTCGCCGTCGACCCCGGCACCGAGGAGGCCGAGGCCACCCCGCTCTCCGCCGACGGCGTCGAGATCGACGGCACCGTCCTCGGCACCGGCGAGCTGGCCCCCTGGCTCGCCGAGCACGGCACCGGCACCCTGGGCGTCGCCACCGTCGACACCTGGGCGCTGGGCGCCGGCTCCGTCGCGGAGGTCGCCCTCGCCGCCGCCGGGGGAGCGGCGGCCTGGTTCGACCCGTCCGAGCTGGACGAGGCCGACGAGAACGCCTTCGCGGCCTGGCTGGCCGACGCCGGCCGCCCCAAGGTGTTCCACGACCTCAAGGGCGCCATGCGGGTCCTCGCCGAGCACGGCTGGAGCGTCGGCGGCGTGCACATGGACACCGCGCTCGCCGCGTACCTGGTCAAGCCGGGCCGCCGCTCCTTCGACCTGGACGCGTTGTCCATGGAGTACCTGCACCGCGAGCTGGCCCCCGCCGCCGCGGCCGACGGCCAGCTCGCCTTCGGCGCGGACGACGGCGCCGAGGCCGACGCCCTGATGATCAAGGCCCGCGCCGTCCTCGACCTGGGCGAGGCCTTCGAGGACCGCCTGGCCGAGGTCGGCGCCGCCGACCTGCTGCGCGACATGGAACTGCCCACGTCCGCGCTGCTCGCCCGCATGGAGCGCCACGGCATCGCGGCCGACCGCACGCACCTCCAGGCGATGGAGCAGATGTTCGCCGGCGCGGTGCAGCAGGCCGTGAAGGAGGCGCACGCGGCCGCCGGCCACGAGTTCAACCTGGGCTCGCCCAAGCAGCTCCAGGAAGTCCTCTTCGGCGAGCTGGCCCTGCCGAGGACGAAGAAGACCAAGACCGGCTACACCACCGACGCCGATGCCCTGGCCTGGCTCGCCACCCAGACCGACAACGAACTGCCGGTGATCATGCTCCGGCACCGGGAGCAGGCCAAGCTCCGTGTCACCGTCGAGGGCCTCATCAAGACCATCGCGGGCGACGGCCGCATCCACACCACCTTCAACCAGACGGTGGCCGCGACCGGCCGGCTCTCCTCCACCGACCCCAACCTCCAGAACATCCCCGTCCGCACCGACGAGGGCCGGGCGATCCGCCGGGGCTTCGTGGTCGGCGAGGGCTTCGAGTCCCTGATGACCGCGGACTACAGCCAGATCGAGCTGCGGGTGATGGCACACCTCTCCGAGGACGCGGGCCTGATCGAGGCGTTCACCTCCGGTGAGGACCTGCACACCACGGCCGCCTCCCAGGTGTTCGGTGTCGCCCGGGACGCCGTCGACGCGGAGATGCGGCGCAAGATCAAGGCGATGTCGTACGGCCTGGCCTACGGCCTGTCGGCGTTCGGCCTGTCCCAGCAGCTGAACATCGAGGCGGCCGAGGCGCGGGCCCTGATGGACGCGTACTTCGAGCGCTTCGGCGGGGTCCGGGACTATCTGCGCCGCGCGGTCGACGAGGCCCGGGCGACGGGCTACACGGCGACGATCTTCGGGCGCCGCCGCTACCTCCCCGACCTCAACAGCGACAACCGCCAGCGTCGCGAGGCCGCCGAGCGCATGGCCCTCAACGCGCCCATCCAGGGCACCGCGGCGGACATCGTCAAGTTCGCCATGCTCAAGGTGGACAGCGGCCTGCGGGCGGCCGGTCTCACCTCCCGCATGCTCCTCCAGGTGCACGACGAGATCGTCCTGGAGATCGCCCCCGGCGAGCGGGCGGCCGCGGAGGAGATCGTCCGCCACGAGATGGCGAACGCCGTCCAGCTGAGGGCACCGCTGGACGTCTCCGTGGGCGTGGGCCCGGACTGGGAGTCGGCAGCCCACTGACCGACGCCCCACGGAGGTGGGGGGCGTCGCGACCGACCGCCTGTGCCGCCCCCCACCGGGGGGACGGATCCCGGCGGGCACCTGCGACCCCTCCACCGGGGACCTGTTCCGGCGGGCACCGGCGACGCCGGGGCGGATTCCGGCGGCCACCGGCGTCCTACCGGCCTTCCGCCTACCGGCCCACGGTCCACCTGGTCCCCGCGTCCCGGTCCCTCAACGGCTCCCACGAGGGCGGTCCGCGCCCGGCTGACCGCCTGCGACGCCTCCGCCGGGGGCCGGTTCCGGCGGCTACCGGCGCCCCGCCGCCCTTCCACTTTGCCGACCCACGGCCCACCTGGTCCCTGCGTCCCACCGATCCCTCGGCGGCCGGCCACAGGGATGTGGGCGACCGCGTGGCCCTGCCGACCCAGCGCCCGCCGAGCCACGCGGCCCACCCTGCCCTCACCGCCTCTCCGGAGGCGCGCCGGTCGCGTAGGTGACACGTCCCAGCCAACCCACCCGGCGCCCTCACCGTCCCGGCAGCCGCGCCGGGCGGGCGAGCCGCCGCCCGGGGCGGCCCGCCGGCCCCTGTCGGTCCCCCGGCGGCCCGCCACGAGGCCGGCTCCTTCCCGTGTCCTCGGCGGGGTGCCGCGGAGGGCGGGATTCCGTCCTGGTCGGTCTCTCCGTCGGCGCGAGGCCGCGGCACCCCGTCCCACCTGCGGGGCGCGTCGGTGGGCGGCCCACCGGAGTGACGGCCCCCCGGCGCGGCCGTCACTCTCGTGGCCCCCGTCAGAACGCCCACCACCCCCCGCAGCCGCAACACTGCGGGCATGGGTATACGCATGCTTCACCGCCGGACGCCCGAGGCAGTGCCCCGGGCCTGGGCGGACACCTCATCGGCGCCGGCCATGCCTCCTTCGCGGGTCCCGGTCCTCGCCGCAGGCGCAAGCACCGCCCGCATCCCGGCCGACCTGGCCACCACCGTCCGCAGGGTCACCAGGAACCTGCGGCGCCGCCTCCCCGACCGGCGCCTGTGGGCGGACCTGGCCCGCGCCTACCTCGCCCTGGCCCTCACCCAGGTCCCGAGGGCGCGGCCCCGGCACACCCTCACCGTCTTCGTGGCGTCCCTCACCGAGCGACCGGACGCTCCCGGTCCGCACCGGCCGCCCCACCACGAGCCCCGGGAGCGGCGGCCGGACGCCGGATCCTGATCCCGACCGCGTACAGCAGCACTCCCGGCACCGTCCCGGCGCCCACCCCGAAGCAGAGGGTGGGCACCAGTTCCCATATCCGGTCCGCCGCCCCCGGCCGCGCCCACCGGTCCGCCGCCCGCTGCACCGCCCCGGCCAGCGCACAGCCGCCGATCACCGCGAGCGCCCACCACCGGTCCCGTACGGACAGCGCGGGCACCCCCGCCGGCGCCCCGCCGCCCGGTGCCCGCCGCAGCGCACGCAGCACGCACACGGCGATCGTCACGGCACCCGCCACGGACGACCCGTACTGGAGCCAGGTGAACAGCGGCACGCCCGCCGGGCGGTCCCGTCCGAGGGCCGGGACCAGCCGGGTGCCCCACCGGTCGTGGTGCGTGAAGGCGTCCCACACCACGTGGGAGAGCGCGCCGAGCACCGCGGAGCCGTACCACCGGCCCGCCGTGGCGGCGTCCACGCGCGCGCGGGGCGCACCGAGGCGCAGCAGCGCGGCCGGGCCGCCCTGCCTGCCCGCGGGCAGCAGCGCCAGCGACGGTTCCCGGACGAGCAGCCACAGTCCCGTGAGCGCCCAGGCGATGAGGACGTCCACGGTGACGACACCCGGGAGGGAGTGCGTGAACCCGCCGGACTCCATGCCGCCCGGCAGGACCGCGGCCGCGTAGTAGGGGACGTCGGGCGCGAAGGAACCGGTGACGAGCACCGCGGGCACCAGCCGGCCCCGGCCGCTGCCGTCCCGGCGGACCGCGGGCAGCACGGCTGCCGCGTGGCTGAGTGTGAACGGCAACGCGAACCCCCTGGGGCGGACACGGACCGGGACGCGGCACCGGTGATCGAGTCCGGTCGGTATGCGGGACCGCCGTGCGGCGCGTTCCCGTCGCCGGCCCCCCGCGGACCACCGAAATCGGGGCCGAACGGGTGCCCGCTCACAGCAAGTTGTCGTAGGGTCACCTGCGTCACCGCGCCGGACGCGCGGTCGAACAGATGTCGCGCACATGGAAAAGCGAAACAGGGGCAACCACAGCACCGGGTCAACCGTCACACCAGAGCGAGGCAGTCAGGCGGAGACGGACGCACGGGCGTCCACGGGAGGGGTTCACTTCATGGCGGCGCATTTCGGCAGGCGACTGCGCAAGGGAGCGGCGACCACCGCCGTGGCCGCGGCGGCGGTCGCGGCTCTCTCCGCGTCCCAGGCTCCGGGAGCGGCCGGCGAGGAGCACGGCAGACAGGCGGCGGCCGGTGCCACGGCACCCGTGCCGGACACCGACGGCAACGCCACCGGCAACTCCCCGTACTACACGGACCTGCCGCCGCTGAAGAGCCCCAGCCCGAGCCCCTCCTCCAGCGCCGGCCCCACCGGTCCCGTCACCAGGGCCGAGGGCGGCATCCCCGCGACGGTGCTGGACGCGTACAAGAAGGCGGAGGCCGAACTGCGCGCCGCCAAGCCGGGTTGCAACCTGCCCTGGCAACTGCTCGCCGCCATCGGCAACGTGGAGTCGGGTCAGGCCCGCGGCGGCCGGGTCGACGCCGCCGGCACCACACTGGGCCGGATCCTCGGCCCGCAGCTCGACGGCAACGGCTTCGCGCTCATCGCCGACACCGACGACGGCGCGTACGACGGCAACAGCGCCTACGACCAGGCCATCGGGCCGATGCAGTTCATCCCGTCCACCTGGGCGTGGGCCGGCCGCGACGGCAACGGCGACGGCAAGAAGGACCCCAACAACGTCTACGACGCCGCACTCGCCGCGGGCCACTACCTGTGCCGCAACGGCTGGGACCTGTCCCAGGAGGCCGACCTCCACCGGGCGATCCTCAGCTACAACGACTCGCAGGACTACCTCGACCTCGTCCTGAACTGGATGAAGTACTACCGCAAGGGCACCCACTCCATCCCGGACGGCACCGGCGGGGTGCCCGAGCACCGCAGCGACACCCACCCCCGCCTGCCCTTCCCGACGCAGCCGACGCACCCGCCGACCACCGGGCCGGCCCCGAAGCCCGACAGCCCCCACGCCCCCCACAAGCCCGGCAGGCCCGGCGACGAGGACGGCGGCAAGGGCGGCGACCACGGCCACGGCGGGACCGACGACGGCAACGGCAACGGCAACGGCGGGCACGAGACCCCCGACCCGCAGCCGCCGAAGCCCCCCGTCCCGCCGACGCCCCCGCCGTCCAACACCGACCTGGTCGACCACCTGGAGGACGCGGGAACCAAGAAGCTCACCGCGATGGCCGGCGACACCTTCACCGACCGGATCAGCGCGCGCGCCGAGACCAAGGTCGGCAAGTCCGTCGCCAAGGTCAGGCTCCGGTTCACCATCAGCGGCGGCACCGACGCCACCTTCACCGGCGGCGAGACCGTGGCCACGGTCGCCACCGACGCCCGCGGCGTCGCGCTCGCCCCCGCGCTGCGGGCCGGCGAGAAGACCGGCGACTTCAAGGTCACCGTGTCCGTCGTGGGCCGTCCGGTGAAGGGCGTCGACTACACCGCCACGGTCACCGCGCGCGCCGCCGACACCCTGACCCGCACCGGCGACACCCCGCTGACCTGCGTCCCGGGCGGCGAGTTCGCCGACCAGGTCCAGGTGAAGGCGACGTACCTGGGCACCGTCGCCGACAAGGTCGCGGCCACCGCCACCCTGGTCACCTCCGCGAGCGACGCCACCCCGATCGACAAGGGCCCCTACTTCAAGGACGCCGACGGCAAGCCCGTCCGCACCCTCACCACCCTGGAGACGGACGACAAGGGCCTGCTCACCCTGCCGAAGCTGTACGCGGACGACACCACCGGCACCTTCCTGCTCCGCGTCACCACCACGGGCGGCGCCACCCTCACCGTCGAACTGAAGGTCGCCCCCGCCGAGGCCCCGGTCACCCCGACCCCGTCCCCGACCCCGTCCACCGCCTCCTGACCCCGCGCACGACCGGCAGGGCGCCCTCCCCGCTCCGGCGGGCCGGGCGCCCTCCCGCGCCGCCCGGCGCTCATCCCCGTTCCGACCGCGCCTTCGTGTGCCGGGTCGCCGGTGCCGTCGCCGGGTCCTCGGGCCACGGATGCCGGGGGTAGCGTCCGCGCAGCTCCGCGCGCACGGCCCGGTAGCCGTCCCGCCAGAAGGAGGCGAGGTCGGCCGTGACGGCGGCCGGCCGCCCGGCGGGGGAGAGCAGGTGCACGAGCAGCGGCACCCCCGCCACGGCCGGCGTCTCCCGGAGCCCGAACAGCTCCTGGAGCTTCACCGCCAGCACCGGCCGCTCCGGATCCCCGTAGTCGATCCGGATCCTCGACCCGCTCGGCACGGTGACCCGCTCCGGCGCCAGCTCGTCCAGCCGGGCCGCCTCCCCGCCCGCCCAGGGCAGGAGCCGCGCGAGCGCCTGCCCGGCGTCGATCCGCCCGAGGTCCGCCCGCCGCCGGGCCCGCCCCAGCTCCGGCTCCAGCCACTCGTCCACGCGCGCGTACAGCGCCTCGTCCGACACCTCGGGCCACGGCTCCCCGAGGTGGGTCCGCAGGAACGCCAGCCGCTGCCGCAGCAGCGCCGCCCCCGGCGACCAGCGCAGCAGCCCCAGCCCCTCCTGACGCAACCCCTCCAGCAGGGCGGCGCGCACGAGCGCCGGACGCGCGTCCTTCAGGGGCCGTACGGCCAGCTCGATCGCGCCCAGCCGCTCCACGCGCCGGGCCACGACGTCCCCGCCGGCCCAGCGCACCTCCTCCCGCTCCGTGAGCAGCGCCCCCGCGGCGGCCCGCGCCACGTCCTCCGGCACGGCGGCCCCCAGCCGCACGCGCGCGTGCCCCGTCCCGGCGGGGCGCCCGGCGACCGCGACCACGATCCAGGGCGCCCCGCGCAGCGCCGACCCCTCGCCCAGCTCGACCCGCGTGCCGGAGGCCATGAGGTACGACCCGCCGTCGAGCGCGGCGACCCGCTCGGGGAACGCCAGGGACGCCACGGTCCCGGCGAGACGGTCGTCACCGGCGCCCGGCCCGGCCGGACCGGTGCCGCGGCCCGGGTCCGCCTTCCGGGCGGAGGGACGGGCGGAAGACGCCGACACCGCCCGCAGCCGCCGCACCTCCGCGGCCCACCGGCCGGCGTAACCGTCACCCCCGCGCCGGGCGCGCCGCAGAGCGCCCGCGAGATCGTCGCCGTACTCCCTCGGCACCTCCTCGGAGAGCAGGGCGACGACCTCCGCGCCCGCGCCCGACGTGTCCAGCAGGGCCCGCCCCAGCCGCGGGTGCACCCCCAGCCGGCCCAGCCGCGCGCCCAGCTCCGTGGCCCGCCCGGCGGCGTCCACCGCGCCCACCGCCGCCAGCACCTCCCGCGCCGCCGCCATCGCCCCGCCGGGCGGCGGATCCAGCAACGCCAGTCCGGAGGCGTCCGGGACACCCCAGCAGGCCGCCTGGAGGGCGAACGCCGTCAGATCGGCCACCTTGATCTCCGGCGCCGGGAACGCCGGCAGACGACCGTCCTCGGCCTCCGCCCAGCACCGGTACACCGCGCCCGGCGCCTCCCGCCCGGCCCGCCCCGCCCGCTGCCGCCCGGCGGCCCGCGACGCCCGCACGGTCGTGAGACCGCTCAGCCCGCGCGCGTGGTCGACCCGCGGCTCCCGCGCCAGCCCGGAGTCCACCACCACCCGCACCCCGGGCACCGTCAGCGACGACTCCGCCACGGACGTCGCCAGCACCACCCGGCGCCGCTCCCCGGGCGCCAGCACCGCGTCCTGCGCCGCCGCCGGCATCCGCCCGTGCACCTGGAGCACGTCCACCGCCCCCAGGTCCCCCAGTTGTCCGGCCACCCGCGCGATCTCGCCGACGCCGGGCAGGAAGCACAGCACGTCCCCGTCCCGCTCGGCCAGCGCCCGCCGCACCATCGCCGCCACGTGCGCCGTCAGCGCGGGGTCCACCCGCATGCCGTGCGGTGGCCGTACCGGGCGCGCCGGCGGGGCCCACACCACTTCCACGGGATGGGTCACGCCTGTCGCCTCGACCACCGGCGCCCCGCCGAGCAGCCGCGACCACCCCCCGGCGTCGGTGGTCGCCGACGCGGCCACCAGCCGCAGCTCCGGCCGCAGCGTCTGCCGCACGTCCCACAGGAACGCGGCCGCCGTGTCGGCGTCCAGATGCCGCTCGTGGCACTCGTCGAGGACGACGGTGTCCGTACCGGCCAGTTCCTGGTCGCGCTGGAGCCGCATCAGCAGCACACCGGTCGTCACGACCTCCACGCGCGTGTGCGGCCCCACCACCCGCTCGCCGCGGACCGTGAAGCCGACGCTGTCACCGGGCCTCTCGCCGAGCAGCCAGGCCATGCGTCGGGCCGCCGCCCGGGCCGCGATCCGCCGCGGTTCGGCCACCACCACGCGCCGCGCGGGACCGCCGCCCACCAGCCCCGCGAGCACCAGCGGCACCAGGGTCGTCTTCCCCGTGCCGGGCGGTGCCACCAGCACGGCGGTGCCACCGCTCTCCAGGGCGTCGGTCAGGGCGGGCACGGCGGAGCGTACGGGCAGCGCGTCCAGGGCGTCGTCACGGATCACGCCCCCAGTGTCGTACGCCGCCGGGAACCGCCCCTCCCGCGCTCCCCGCGCATGCGCGTGAGTACGGAGGAAGGGCGGGGGCCGCCTACGGGACCCGGTCCTCCCGCTCGCACACGAAGATCGCCGTGCCCGGGATCAGGTTCCCGCGCAGCGGCGACCAGCCGCCCCACTCCGAGGTGTTCCAGGCCGGCCACTCCGGCTCCACCAGGTCCGCCAGCCGGAAACCCGACGCCACGATGTCCCGCACCCGGTCGCCGAGCGTCCTGTGGTGCTCCACGTAGACCGCGCGGCCCTCCTCGTCCTGCTCCACGTAGGGCGTGCGGTCGAAGTAGGAGGAGGCCACCGTCAGCCCCTCGGGGCCCGGCTCGTCCGGGAACGCCCAGCGGACCGGATGGGTCACCGAGAAGACGAACCGGCCGCCCGGGCGCAGCACCCGGTGCACCTCGCGCAGCACCTGCCGCGGGTCGGCCACGAACGGCAGCGCCCCGTACGCGGAGCAGACCAGGTCGAACGCCCCGTCCGCGAACGGCAGCGCCCCGGCGTCGGCGCAGACCAGCGGGAACGAGCCGCCTATCCGCAGCGCGTGCTGGAGCTGCCGGTGCGAGAGGTCCAGGGCCACCGGACGGGCTCCCTGCGCGGCCAGCCAACGCGCGCACTGCGCCGCGCCCGCGCCGATCTCCAGGACCGACCTGCCCTTCAGCTCCTCGGGCGGGCCGAGCAGCTCGGCCTCCACCTCGTCCAGGCCCTCCGGACACCACACGAAGCGGTCGTCGCCGAGGAACGTGCCGTGCTCGGTCTGGTACTCGTCGGCGTTGCGGTCCCACCAGCCCCGGTTGGCCCGCGCGCTCTCCGTGACGTCCGCGTCACGCCGGGTGGCCTCCGGCTCCGACCCCTCGGAGGCTTCCGGTTCGTACGCTTCCGGCTCTTGGATGATCGGCTCCCTCGTCGTACCCTTCCGTCCAACCCGCACCGGGGCCCCACGGAAGGCGTGTGCGGGCGCGCGCGGCCCGCTGAGACATTTATTGTGCCGGGAATGGGGTGATCCGCCCCGGGTGTGCGCCTTCGCGCATTGACCCTGCCCGGCTGCCCCCGTATGCTACAAGTTGCGCTGCGGGCCTGCGCTCCTCAGACGTAGCAGGCTGCGCTCGCATCTGTTGTATGTCCCCTCGGTTGTCGAGGCGCCACCGGACACCCGGTGTTCAAGTGGCGCTTCCTTGGCTGTCCGGCTTCTTCAGAGCGAAACGGGCTCCCGGCGTAAGCAGTACCTACGACTTCAATGTCCGTACCGGAGCCCTTTCCCACATGACGAGCAGCACCGAGACCACCGCCACCACCCCGCAGGTAGCGGTCAACGACATCGGTAACGAGGAAGCCTTCCTCGCCGCGATCGACGAGACGATCAAGTACTTCAACGACGGCGACATCGTCGACGGCGTCATCGTGAAGGTCGACCGGGACGAGGTCCTGCTCGACATCGGTTACAAGACCGAAGGTGTGATCCCGAGCCGCGAGCTCTCGATCAAGCACGACGTCGACCCCAACGAGGTCGTCGCCGTCGGTGACGAGATCGAGGCCCTTGTTCTCCAGAAGGAGGACAAGGAAGGCCGCCTGATCCTCTCGAAGAAGCGCGCCCAGTACGAGCGTGCCTGGGGCACCATCGAGAAGATCAAGGAAGAGGACGGGATCGTCACCGGTACCGTCATCGAGGTCGTCAAGGGTGGTCTCATCCTCGACATCGGCCTCCGTGGCTTCCTGCCGGCCTCCCTGGTCGAGATGCGCCGCGTGCGCGACCTCCAGCCCTACGTGGGCAAGGAGCTCGAGGCCAAGATCATCGAGCTGGACAAGAACCGCAACAACGTGGTCCTGTCCCGCCGCGCCTGGCTCGAGCAGACCCAGTCCGAGGTCCGCCAGACCTTCCTCACGACCCTCCAGAAGGGTCAGGTCCGCTCCGGCGTGGTCTCCTCGATCGTCAACTTCGGTGCCTTCGTGGACCTGGGTGGCGTCGACGGCCTGGTCCACGTCTCCGAGCTGTCCTGGAAGCACATCGACCACCCCTCCGAGGTGGTCGAGGTCGGCCAGGAGGTCACCGTCGAGGTTCTCGACGTGGACATGGACCGCGAGCGCGTCTCCCTGTCGCTGAAGGCGACCCAGGAAGACCCGTGGCAGCAGTTCGCCCGCACCCACCAGATCGGCCAGGTCGTGCCCGGCAAGGTCACGAAGCTGGTTCCGTTCGGTGCGTTCGTCCGCGTGGACGAGGGCATCGAGGGCCTGGTGCACATCTCCGAGCTGGCCGAGCGCCACGTGGAGATCCCGGAGCAGGTCGTCCAGGTCAACGACGAGATCTTCGTCAAGGTCATCGACATCGACCTCGAGCGTCGTCGCATCAGCCTCTCGCTGAAGCAGGCCAACGAGTCGTTCGGTTCCGACCCGGCCTCGGTCGAGTTCGACCCGACCCTGTACGGCATGGCCGCGTCCTACGACGACCAGGGCAACTACATCTACCCCGAGGGCTTCGACCCCGAGACCAACGACTGGCTCGAGGGCTACGAGAAGCAGCGCGAGGAGTGGGAGCGCCAGTACGCCGAGGCGCAGTCCCGCTTCGAGCAGCACCAGCAGCAGGTCATCAAGTCCCGCGAGGCCGACGAGGCCGCTGCGGCCGAGGGTGGCGAGGCCGCGGCTCCGGCCGTGTCCACCGGCGGTGGCGGTTCGTACTCCTCCGAGGGCGCGGACACCTCCGGTGCCCTGGCCTCGGACGAGGCGCTCGCCGCGCTGCGCGAGAAGCTGGCCGGCGGCCAGAGCTGACCGCTGCCGCTGAGGCTTAGCCGGTAGTCGGCTGAGGGGCCGTACCTTTCGGGGTACGGCCCCTCAGACGTTCCCCGGGCCGCCCGCCCCGTCCCGCGGCCCCCCTTACGGCGTCACCTGGATGTTGGTCAGGCCCCTGCCGCCCGTCACCGTGTTGCTGCCGTAGACCGTCGTCCGGCAGCCGGCGCCGTCGTTGCCGACGTCGATGGCCAGCCGTGTGGCACCGGTCGCGCCGGTCAGCGTCGACCGGTTGCCCCTGAAGGCCGTGCCGCAGCCCCAGCCGGCCTGCTGGGTGTGGGTCTGGTAGCCGTCGTTGGTGGTGGCGCTGCCCGTGTTGTCCTGCACGAGGACGTCGTTGCCCTTCACGTCGACCCAGGAGTCGTCGTAGTTCGCGCCCGTCAGGCCGCTGCCGTCGAAGGTGTTGCCGACGATCCGGGCACCCGTCGTGCCCTCCTTGATGTCGACGTTCTCGCCGCCCACACCGGGTCCGATCGTGTTCCCCAGGATCTGGATGCGGTCGCTCCGGTCGGTGAGCGTGTTGGCGGTGCCCACGTACACGCCCTCGCCCATGCCCCGGCCGTCGTTCCCGGTGTCGTAGATCCTCGAGTTCCTGATCACGCCGTCCGTGCTGGAGTCGCGGAAGTGCACGCCCTCCATGTCCAGGCCGTGCACCGTGACGCCGTCCACGACGACACCCGTGGCCGCGTCGATCACGATGCCCTTCTGGCCGCCGGTCACGGTCAGGCCGCCGACCGTCCAGTAGGAGGCGCCGTTCAGGTGCAGGCCGTAGCCGCCCCCCGCCGTCAGCACGGCCCCCGGCGAGCCGGTGAGGGTGATGCGCGCGGACGCCGTCGCCGGGGTCGCCGCCTTGAAGTTGCCGGTGTAGGTGCCGTCCGCCAGGTGGATCGTGTCGCCGGGCCGCGCGGCGCCGAGGGCGGTCTTCAGCTGGGCCGCGGTCGTGACGTCCAGGGTGGCGGCCGAGGCGGTGCCGCCGGCGGTGAACAGCAGTCCGCCGGCGGCGAGCGTGGTGGCGAGCAGGAAGGTGAGCGACGTACGTGCGCGCATGAGTGCCCCTGTCGTGCGTTCTCCCACATGAACGGCGGACTCTGATCTGAATCCTGGTCGTGGCGAAGGTACGGACCAGGTGACGGGCCGTCAAGAGGTCGCGCGCGAGCTCGCTGATCAGCGGCGGGTCGCGGGAATTCCCCCGCCGCGGGGCGCGTTGTGGGAGGGGAACACGAGGAGGGGCGGTCACAGTGCTTGATCCGCAGGGTTTGTACGCATGGGAGCCGAAGGGCGTGGCCGTGGTCGACATGGCGCTCGCCCAGGAGTCGGCCGGCCTTGTCATGCTCTACCACTTCGACGGGTACATCGACGCGGGTGAGACCGGCGACCAGATCGTGGACCGGCTGCTCGACTCGCTGCCCCACCAGCTCGTGGCACGCTTCGACCACGACCGGCTCGTGGACTACCGCGCCCGCCGCCCCCTGCTGACCTTCAAGCGCGACCGCTGGACCGACTACGAGGTCCCGGCCATCGAGGTCCACCTCGTCCAGGACACCACCGGCGCGCCGTTCCTGCTGCTGGCGGGCCCGGAACCGGACGTCGAGTGGGAGCGGTTCGCGGCGGCGGTGCGGCAGCTGGTGGAGCGGCTCGGCGTCCGCCTGTCCGTGAACTTCCACGGCATCCCCATGGGCGTCCCGCACACCCGCCCCGTGGGCCTGACCCCCCACGGCAACCGCAACGACCTCGTCCCCGGCCACCGCAGCCCCTTCGAGGAGGCCCAGGTGCCCGGCAGCGCCGAGTCGCTGGTCGAGTACCGCCTCATGGAGGCCGGGCACGACGTGCTGGGCGTCGCCGCGCACGTCCCGCACTACATCGCCCGTTCCCCCTACCCGGACGCCGCCCTGACCGTCCTGGAGGCCATCACGGCCGCCACCGGCCTGGTGCTGCCCGGGGTCGCCCACGCGCTCCGCACGGACGCGCACCGCACCCAGACCGAGATCGACCGGCAGATCCAGGAGGGCGACGAGGAACTGACCGCGCTCGTGCAGGGTCTGGAGCACCAGTACGACGCCGCCGCGGGCGCCGAGACCCGGGGCAACATGCTCGCCGAGGCCGTGGACATCCCGTCGGCCGACGAGATCGGGCAGGAGTTCGAGCGCTTCCTGGCGGAGCGCGAGGGCGAGAACTGACCGCCGCCGCCGGGCCCGCCGACGGCAAGGCCTAAGCTTCCGCTCATGCTGAAAGTTGGCCTGACCGGTGGGATCGGCGCCGGCAAGAGCGAGGTGTCGCGGCTGCTCGTGGAGCACGGGGCCGTGCTGATCGACGCGGACCGCATCGCGCGCGAGGTCGTGGCGCCCGGCACCCCCGGCCTCGCCGCCGTCGTCGACGCCTTCGGCCCGGACGTCCTCACCGCCGACGGCGGCCTCGACCGGCCCCGGCTCGGCTCGATCGTCTTCGCCGACCCCGAGAAGCTCGCCGTCCTCAACGCGATCGTGCACCCCCTGGTGCGCGACCGCTCCGAGCGGTTGGAGAGCGCCGCGGACGAGGACGCCGTCGTCGTCCACGACGTGCCGCTGCTCACCGAGAACGGCCTCGCACCCCTCTACGACGTGGTGATCGTCGTCGACACCGCCCCCGGCACCCAGCTCGACCGGCTGGTCCGGCTGCGCGGCATGACCGAGGAGGACGCCCGCGCGCGCATGGCCGCGCAGGCGACCCGCGAGCGACGCCGGGAGATCGCCGACATCCTGATCGACAACGACGTGCCCCTGGACGAGCTGCGCGCGCGCGTCGCCGAGGTCTGGGACGACCTCGAACGGCGAGCGGGCGGCGGCGCGGACCGGGAGCGGGGCGAGGGCGGCCGGGCCGCGGAATAGCGGCCCGGTGGGTGGCGTTGCAGCGGGGGAGTGAGGGAAGGACTCTGCCGTGCCCGAGACCAGCGGTTCCACCGGACCCACCCCGGAAACCCACGTGATCGACTTCCGTGCCGCCGAGCAGCTGCTCAACGCGCGGGACCCGCAGGGCGCGGTGAAACTGCTCGACAAGGTCATCGCCGCCCACCCCGAGAACACCGCCGCCCGGCTGCTGCGCGCGCGTGCCTTCTTCGCCGCGGCGCAACTGCGGCCGGCCGAGCTGGAGTTCACCATCGTGTTGGAGCGCGAGCCGGACAACGCCTTCGCGCACTTCGCGCTGGCCCGCACCTACCAGCGGCAGAACCGTCCCGACCAGGCCAAGCGCCACTTCCGGCTGGCCGCCGCGCTCGACCCGAACCCGGACTACCTCAAAGCCGCGCGCTTCGAGGTCTGACGACGGGCGGCGCCGGTGGAACCGGTGCCACCGCGATCCGGCCGGAGTGTCCCCGCGGCACCGGTGCACCGGTGCCGTGGATCACGGATGGCGGTGTCCGGGCGGCCGGAGGTGGCGGGGCCGGGGGCGGGACGGCCAGCCGTCCGGTGGCTGGTACGGCGGGATGTCACGGCCCGGCTGGTAGTGCGGGCCCTGGCGCAGGTGCCGGAGGATCATGGCCAAGTCGGTGACGACCACCAGCGACAGCACGCCGCAGGCCGCCGCCCAGCCGGGCCGCCCGGCCAGCGCGAACGCCACCGTGCCGAGGACCGCCCACAGCAGACCCCACACGGCCAGCCAGAACCGCGCCCGCAGGGGGCTGCGCGCGGTCCTCGGTTCGTTGCCGGTACGCATCGGGCCACCACCCCACTCCTCCTTCGCACCGTACTCTTCGGCAGCGACGGGCACCAACGCCCAGGGGCGACCCCGACCGGCGCCCGCGCACGGCACGGAAGCCCGGCGCGGTGCCGAGGGGTGAGCGGCGCGCGGTGACGCCCGCCCGCTGCTACGGAAGGCGTCCGTCCGCCGCTACGGAAGGGGGAATCACACCCGTGCTGCCCGACACCGACGACCTGCCCGAACTCCTCCTCGACCTCGCCGTGCCGCACGAGGACATCAACGCACTCGTCGCGGGCTGGCGCGGCGCGATCGCGGACCCCGGCACGCGCACGCTCCTGACGCACTGCGTCGAGGAGCTGTTCCGGGAACCGCGGGAGGTCGGCCGCACACCCGACCTCGCCGGGCCGTTCGCCGCGGCCCCGGCCGAAGCCGCCGACGTCTTCCCCGTGTACGTCTTCCTCGCCGCCCTCCCGCGCACCCTGGCCGGTCACCGGGCGCGCGGCATCCCGGCCGAGACATCCCGGCGCACCCTGGCCGACCTGGGCCGGCACATGGCCGTGTACCGCGGGCGGCACGGTAGGACCGGCGTGGGTTCGCGGCGCTGGCTGGTCCGTCATTTCCGTGGGGAGCTGTACCAGCTGGGCCGGATCCAGTTCGAGCGGGCGCGGCTCGGGGACCGTGACGCGCGGGTGACGGCGGCGGCCGGACCGGACGCGGCACCCAAAACACCCTGCCTGAACCTGCACGTCCCCGACTGTCACGGCCCGCTCACCCCGTCCGCCGTCGACCGCTCCCTGGCCCTGGCCCGCGCGTTCTTCCCCCGGCACTTCCCCGAGGAGCGGCCGCGCGCCGTTCTGTGCCACTCCTGGCTCCTGGACCGGCAGTTGAGGCAGTACCTGCCCGCCGACTCGCACATCGTCCGCTTCCAGGAGCGGTTCCGCGTCGCCCGTGACGAGGGCGCGCCGGCCGACGCGGAGCCCGTCCGCTTCGTCTTCGGGGACCCGGACCTGCCGGTGGACCGGCTGCCCCGCCGCACGTCCGTGGAACGGGCGGTCGGCGACCACCTGCGGGCGGGCCGGCACTGGTACATCGGCCACGGATGGTTCCCGTTCCACGCCGAATGACTCGAACGGGTGAACCGAGAGCGGAGGGGAACGGGCGTGCGGGGGCGGGCCGTTGTGCGGGCATGAGGATCGACATGCGGACGGGACACGAGGGTACGGGCCCGGGAGCCGTCACTCCGGACGGCTGCGCGGTGGAGTTGTACGCGCGGCTGCCGGTGGGCGACGAGCCGGACGTCATCGCCGCGGCGGTACCGGCGGGCGCGCACATCCTGGAACTGGGCAGCGGCGCGGGCCGGGTCACCCACCCCCTGCTGGAACGCGGGTTCACGGTCACGGCGGTGGACGAGTCGGCGGACATGCTGGCCCGGGTCCGCGGGGCGCGCACGATATGCGGCCCCATCGAGACCCTCGACCTGGGCGAGACGTTCGACGTGGTGATGCTCGCGTCGTTCCTGGTGCACGCCGGGGACGAGGAGGTGCGCAGAAAGCTGCTGCGGACCTGCGTCCGGCACGTGGCGGAGGGCGGCTGCGTACTCATCCAGCGCGAGGGCGCGAACTACCACACCGATGTGCCGAGGGAGCGGGTCGACCCGAGCGGCTTCACCGTGCGCATCCTCTCGGCGGATCCGGTCGGGGACGGGGTGAACTCGGTCCGCGCCGAGTACGTGTTCCCGGACGCCGTCTGGACGCAGACGTTCCTGGCCCGTCCCCTGACCGAGGAGCAGTTCGAGTCGGCGCTGGAGGAGGTGGGGCTGGTGGTGGACGCGTATCTGACCCCGGACGGCATATGGGTCAGGGCGGTGCCCGGGGCCTGACGGCGGACGGTACCGGCGGGACCACGCGGTCACGGCGGGCGTCGGGGGAGAGGGCATCCGGAAATGCCGCATCCGGGGGCCGTCGACGCCGCGTCCGGGGGTCGCTGTGGCGATGAGTTCCTGGCGCTGCGCCGGTCTACCCGGCTGAAAGCAATCGACACCGCCGCACCACTTCTCAGGAGACCTCCATGTCGCAGACGACCGTTCCCGTCGGCACCACGACGCCCGCCGGCGACCCCGGCTCGCCCACCACCGGCCGGGCGCGCGGGCTCCGGATCGCCCTGCGGACCGTGCAGGTGCTGCTCGCCCTGTTCTACGGCCTCGCGAGCGCCCTGCCCAAGCTCATCGCGCACCCGTCGGCCGTCGAGTCCTTCGACAGGATCGGCTGGGGCAGCGGCGCCATGTACACCATCGGCGCGCTCGAATTGGCGGGGGCCGTAGCGCTGTTGATACCCGTCCTCCAGTCCCTGGCCGCGCTCGCCCTGGGCGCCCTCATGGTCGGCGCGTTCGTCGTCCAGCTCACCGCGTTCGACGGCCAGAACGCGGCGACCCCGCTCATCCTCCTGATACCGCTGCTCGTGATCGCCTGGGCCCGGCGGCGGCACACCAGGGACCTGCTGGATCTGCTGGACCGCCTGCGCCGACGGTGACGGTCGGCACGGCCGAGCCGACCACCGACACCGGGACTCCGGGCGGCTGCCGTCGCCGGGTGCCGCGTTCGGCCGGGCGGCTCGGGGCACACGGGACGGTATGGACGACAGCAGTGCCCTCGCCCGCCTCGACCGGCGCGTCGCCGACTGCCGGGCCTGTCCCCGGCTGGTCGACTGGCGTGAGGAGGTGGCCCGTACCAAACGGGCCGCGTTCGCCGACGAGACGTACTGGGGGCGGCCGGTCCCCGGTTTCGGCCCCGCCGATGCCCGGCTGGTGATCATCGGTCTGGCGCCGGCCGCGCACGGCGGCAACCGCACCGGCCGCATGTTCACCGGCGACCGCTCCGGCGACGTCCTCTACCAGGCGATGTACGACGTGGGGCTCGCCTCGCAGCCCACGTCGGTGCGTGCCGACGACGGCCTGGAACTGTACGGCGTCCGTGTCACCGCGCCCGTGCACTGCGCCCCGCCCGCCAACAAGCCCACGCCGGGTGAGCGCGACACCTGCCGGCCCTGGCTGGTCCAGGAGCTGACGATGCTGCGCCCGACACTGCGGGCCGCAGTCGTCCTCGGTGCCTTCGGCTGGCAGGCCGCGCTCCCCGCGTTCGCCCAGGCGGGCTGGACCGTGCCCCGCCCCCGGCCGGCCTTCGCCCACGGCGCCCGGGTCGCGCTCGACGGCCTCGACCTGTTCGGCTGCTTCCACGTCAGTCAGCGCAACACCTTCACCGGCCGCCTCACCACCGAGATGCTCCGCGAGGTCCTGCGCACGGCGGCGCGAACGGCCGGGCTGCCCTGACGGGACGACTGCCGACGGAACGCTCCGCCGGTCGCCGCGCCGACGGCCGGAACGCGGTGCCCGGACACCGGGTGGCCGCGCCCCCGCGCAGGCACGATCGAGGGCGCTCAGGGGTGCGCGGGGGTCTCCGGCACCACGGCCGTGGCCGTTATCTCCACCAGCTGGCCGGTGTAGCCGAGGCAGGTGACGCCGAGCAACGTGGAGGAGTGCGGTCCCCGGCTCAGACCCGACGCCTCGACCACCTCCCACACGGCGGACAGCGTCGCCGTCTCGGCGCTGACCACGTACACCTCCGTGGAGAGGACATGCTCCAAGTCGCTCCCGACGGCTCCGAGTTGCTCGCGCAGGTTGGCGATCACCTGCTCGGCCTGGCGTACGGGGTCCCCCGGGCCCACCAGTTCGCCCTCGGCGTCGAGCGGTACCGCCCCGGCGAGGAACGCCAGCTTGGTGCCGGCCTCGACGACGGAGGTGTGGGAGTAGGTGGGCGGAGGGAACAGAGTGGGAACGGTGACACGCTGGATCATGGAAGCGGCTCCTGGGACGGTCCATGGGCAATCGCCCGATGATCGTCCCTTCCCGGCCCCGACCGCATCCGAATTATCCGGTCCCGAGGGGTGCCGGCACCGGATCGGGCAGCCGGCACCGGCTCGGGTGCGCGAGGCCCGCGGGGAGGCCGGACGGATCCGGGGAGGCCGGACCGCCCGTCCTCCCCGGGGAGGACGAATCGTCCGGGGAAGGCCGGTCACGGACTTGCGGTCATAAAGAAACCACCTGGCCCGGCACCTTTCACACGGGCGAAACGTGAGCACACCGTGCATCGCGGGAAGACGCCCTACGGTGGGAACACAGTCCGCCGGCCACTGTCGTCCGAAGGCCCACCCCGCCCTCGTCCGAACAGGAGCCCCGTGTCCCGGCCCGCCGCACCCCCTTGGCTCGCCCACGCCTTCCGTACCCAGCGTGGCCCCGTCCCCTGGAGCGCCATGACCCGTGGCGCGCTCGCCGCGGGACCGCTGCTGCTCGCCGGCCTGCTCGGCGGGCGGACCGCCGTAGGGGTGCTCGCCGCCATCGCCGCGATGCTCGCCGGCATCAACGACCGGCCCGGCGGCCGGCGGGCCTCCGTGCGGCGGCTCGGGGTGCCCGCGCTGGCCGGCGCGCTCGGGCTGCTCGTGGGCACGTACGCCGGGCAGGGCCTGAGCGCCGTACCGCTGACCCTGGCGCTCACCCTGCTGGGGCTGGTCGCCGGAGCGGTCAGCGCGGTCGGACCCGTCGCCTCCGCGGCCGGGACCCAGCTGCTCGTCGCCGCCGCCGTCGGCGCCGGGATGCCGGCGGCCGACCCCGGCTGGCAGCGTGCCCTCGCGTTCCTCGCCGGAGCCGGCTGGCTGCTCCTGCTGCGGCTGGCGCTGCCCACCCCCGGCTCACCCCCCGGGGACTTCCGGTTCGACGGGGAGCGCGCGGCGGTCGCCGACGTGTACGACGCGGTCGCCGCGCTCCTCGACGCCGTGGGCGGGGAACGGGCCACCGCCCGGCGGGCCGCGCTCACCGCCGCCCTGGACCACGCCCAGGACGCCCTCGCCGGGCCCCGGCTGCGCCGGTACGCCGGCTCCGCCGCCGAGCGCCGGCTGCACGCCCGGTTCGCGGCGGCGCTGCCGCTCGCCGAGGCCGCCACCGCCCTGTACTGGGCGGGGGAGCCGGTGCCGGCACGCACGGCCCAGGGCCCGAGGCGGCTCGCCACGGCGATCCGCTCCGGCGGTGGACCCGGCCCGCTGCCCGCGCCGCACCGGTCGGCGCCCGCGCTGCGCGCCCTGGACGACGCCCTGCTGCGCGCCGCCGAGGTCTTCGACCGGGGCGAGGGCGCCCACCGCGGGCTGCCCGGCCGCCGCCGCGGCGCCCGGTGGGCGCTGCGTGCCGCGCTGGGCGCCGGCGGACGCGAGTACGGGCTGCGCGTCGCCCTGTGCTTCGGCGCCGGCGCCGCCATCGCCCAGGCCCTGCACCACGCCCGCTGGTACGGGCAGCACGAGCACTGGTACTGGCTGCCCGCCACGGCCGTCTTCCTCGTGAAGCCCGATCTCGGCCCGCTCGCCTCCCGGGTGCTGTGCCGGGCCGCCGGCACCGTGCTGGGCGCCCTGGTGTTCGCCGGCTGTGCCGCGCTGCTGCCCCGCCCGGCCGGACTGGTCGCGCTGGTCGCGGTCTGCGGCGCCCTGGTCCCGGTCGCCACCCGGCACTTCGCGGCGCTGACCGCCGTCGTCACCGTCCTCGTGCTCGCGCTGGTCATGGCGGGCGGGGAACCGCAGGCCTCCGTCGGCCGGATCGGCGAGACACTGCTGGCCTGCGTGCTCGTGCTGCTCGTCGGGCACCTGCCGCTGCCGGGGCAGCGCGGCGGCGGGGTGCGGTCCCGGCTCGCCGCGGCCGAGAACGCCGCGCGCGCCTACCTCCGCCACGTCCTCGACGGGTCCGGCGACCGCGTCGAACGCTGGGCGCTGCGCCGGGAGGCCTACCGCACCCTCGCCGAGGCCCGTACCGCCATCGCGCACGCCGCCGCCGAACTGCCCGCCCTCGCCCGGCACACCGAGGGCACGGACACCGTCGCCGAGGCGCTGGAACGGCTCGTGGACACGACCACGGCGTGCGCCGTGGAGCTGGACGACACCGGCCGCCTCGGCCCCCGGCACCTGCGACGACTGCGGGAGGCGCTGGGAGAGCTGGGGAGCGGCGGGGAGCCGCTGCCGCTGCCCGTGGCGGCGTGACGGTGCGGTCGGCGGCACCGGCGCCCCCGGCCGCACCGCTGCCGCCCCGGCACAACTGGCCGGAAAACGCTCCGCACCGGGCGATGAGTTCCGCCCGCGCCGACGGTCACCACCCCGAACCGACCGTCGGACAGGAGGGCCCATGTCGCTTCCGGAGATCGTCTCGCGCGAGCAGTGGCGCGCGGCGCGCGAGGAGTTACGGCGCAAGGAGGAGGCGGTCAGACGGGCCCGGGAGCTCCTCGGCGCGGAGCGGCGCCGTCTGCCCATGACCGAGGTCGATCCTGACTACGTCCTCGACGGCGGCGACGGCAAGGCCACCCTCCTGGACCTCTTCGAGGGGCGGACCCAGCTCGTCGTCCACCACTTCGAGTTCGCGCCGGAGTGGACGAGCGGCTGCCCGTGCTGCGCGGCCTTCCTGGACCAGGTCGGTCACCTCGCCCACCTGCGCGCCCGGAACACGTCCTTCGCGGTCGTCTCCCGGGCGCCGTTCACCAGGATCCTGCCGTTCAAGGCCCGCATGGGCTGGGCCGTGCCCTGGTACTCCTCGGGCCACGACGACCTCGGCCGCGACTTCAACCGCGACTTCGAGGCCACCGTCGACTCCGGTGGTGCACCGACCGAGCGTCCCGGGCTCAGCTGCTTCCTGCGCGACCACGACCGGGTCTTCCACACGTACTCGGTGTACGACGACGGACTGGTCGGCCTCGGCACCGTCACCGGGCTGCTCGACCTGACGGCGCTCGGCCGTGATCCCGCCGGCAGCGACCGCCTCCGCCTCCACGACGAGTACGACTCATGACCCGGACGGCCCCCTCGGTCCGCGGAGATCGACCGCCACGGGTCCTGTTCGTGTCACAAGGTGAACGGATCCTCACCGTCCGCGCCCATCAGGTGTCGAGAAGGTATCAGTAGCGTCACTGAGCGAGGCCTTTTCCCTCTCCAGAGCGTTAACTCCTACACGAACGACGCTTTCTGGAGGTGCGAGATGGTGAACGGGCGAAAGGTGCTCGAGCGCTTTCCCGCCGGTGGTCCGCGGGGCTCCTGGCCCGCGGAGGAGTTCGCGCACGCACGCCGACTGGAGGGGCTGGCCGCGGAGGTCGTCATGGATCTCGCCACGGACACGTTCCTGGTCATCGTGCGGGGGAGCGAGGTTTTCGAGTGAGCCGGTGAGCCGGCGTCGGGCGTCCGCCGCTGCCCGGGCTGGAGCGGCGGTACCGGATCGGCTCCGGCGGGTGCCGATGCGGCCCGGACGTGTCCTCCTGGAGGCCGGACCGTTGTCGGCGACGCCGGTACCCGGACCGTTGTCGCCCGGTACCTTCCGCCAGGCGCCTACGGAAACGCCTTCGGAGCGTGCGGCCCGCGCGTCGGGCGCCGTCGGCTCGGCTCCTCCACGATCCGGCCGACGCATCGTGCCGCACCGTCTGTCACGGCCTGACCGGGCCGGCGCCGTCGCTTGCCCGGTACCGGCGCCGGCGTCACGCCGGTATTTCCCGCGACCAGTCCGGTGCGGTCCCCGTGACCCGGCACAGCGCGAGGTAGAGCGGGATCGGCGGGGTGTACGGAACCGTCCCCTCCGGCCGGTGGATGAGGCTGGCGGTGCCGTTGATCAGCGCGCCGGTGGCGTAGTGCGCCGGGTACGGCCACGGCAGGGCGTAGTCGGAGTCCGACGGGACGATCCACCACCAGTGGGACTCGTCGGCGTACACGCATCCCAGCCGCGGCAGCAGGGGCGCGACCCGCGGGGCGAGGTCGTCGGGGACGGCCACGGCGTCCCAGCCGAGCGGGGCCGTCATGCCGGCCGGCACCCGGAGCCGGCGGACCGGATCCACGGTCGGCCGGCGACGCCGCAGGCCCACCAGGGAGTCCAGGCCGATGGCGCCCTCCCGGCCCGCGCCGGCGCCGGTCACGGGCGCTCCCCGTGGCGGTGCGGATCGGGGGCGTGGTGCTGGGGCCGACCGGGTACCGCGTGCCGGTGCGGATCCGGACGCCTGCCCGGCCGGTGCTGCTGTTCCGCGATCACGTGCTGATGCCCGTCCACCGGCGCGTGCCGGTGCTGCTCGGGCGCCCGGTGCGGCGACTGCCCCGCGACGGGGTGCCGGTGCGGCTGCCCCTGCCGGTGCTGCTCCGGTCCGTGGCCGTCGGTTCCGCCCGCCACGTCGTCCTCCGCCACGTCGGCCTCGGCCTGCTGGTCCTCGCCGGAGTCGTCCGGGCGTCCCGGCTTGGGGCGGGCGCCCCAGCCGAGGTCGTCGCGCGGCTCGGCGGTGTCGGGGACCGCGTCGCCCCGACGGGCCAGTTCGGCCCAGACCAGCAGCCCGGGCCCGTGCCCCTGGGCACCCCAGGCCCGGCACAGCGCGTCGACGAGGAGCAACCCCCTCCCGTGCTCCTCGTCGGGGCGCTGCGCGGACGGGTGGGGTTCCCCAGGGGCACAGCCCTCGTCACGCACGGCTATGCGCACCACGTCACCGTGCTCGTGCAGCTCGCACACGACCCGGGTACTGGCGGTGTGCACCACCGCGTTCGTGACCAGCTCGGATATGACCAGGGCCGCGTTGTCGCAGGTGTCCGCGCACACCGACCACCCCGACAACCGGGCGTGCGTCAGGCGTCTCGCCTGGGCGACGGAGCCCGGATGGGCGGCCAGCTCGAACCGGAACCTGCGCTCGGCGGCGCCCCCCTGAGGGGGTGCCCCCGTCGCGGCACCGAGACCGGGGCGGTCTGCGGCGGCGTCTGTTCCTAAGGGCGCGGACGGAATCACGCTGTCACTATCTCCCTGGCGCGGACACTTGGCAAGTGTCACTCTGAAAATTGCAGAGTGCTGTATGACTCGGTCAGAGGTCGTGGCACACTGCTCGCAACAGCACCACGCGCGGCGCCACTTGATGTCGTCGAAGAACCGATCCGGTCTTCGCACGACTTTCGACTGGCGCCGTAGGGCTGTCAGGAAACTTTCGGTGGGGTTCTCGGGAGCCCCGGAACCCGGAGCCCTGGGGTTCCGGGGCTTTCGGTGGAGGTGGCAGCGTGAGCGAACCGCGGTCCGCGCCGACCGTGGGCCAGGTGGTCCTCGGCCGGCGCCTCCTGGACCTGCGGGAACGCGCCGGTCTCAAGCGCGAGGAGGCCGCCCGCCTCCTGCGTGTCGCCCCCGCCACCGTCCGCCGCATGGAGATGGCCGAGGTCAGCCTCAAGATCCCCTACCTCCAACTGCTGCTGAAGGCCTACGGCGTCCCCGACGACGAGGCCGACGACTTCGTCCGGCTGGCCGAGGAGGCCAACAGGCCCGGCTGGTGGCAGCGGTTCCACGACATCCTGCCGGGCTGGTTCTCCATGTACGTCAGCCTGGAGGGCGCGGCCGCCCTCATCCGCTCCTACGATCCGCACTTCGTCCCCGGCCTGCTCCAGACCGAGGACTACGCGCGCGCGGTGCTGACCTCCGGTGCCGTGGGCCAGACCGGCCCGGAGGACATGGAGCGGCACGTCGCGCTGCGCATGCGACGCCAGGAACTGCTCACCCGTACCGACGCCCCCCGTTTCTGGGCGGTGATGGACGAGACGGTCCTGCGCCGTCCGGTCGGCGGCCCGGAGGTGATGCGCGCGCAGATCGACAAGTTGCTCGAGGCCACGAAGCTGCCCCACGTGACGCTCCAGGTCGCCCCGTTCGCCAACGGGCCGCACCCGGGGACGTACGGGCCCTTCGTGCTGTTCCGCTTCGCCATGCCGGAACTGCCCGACATGGTCTACAGCGAGTACCTGACCGGCGCCGTCTACCTGGACGCGCGCACCGAGGTGGCGACCCACCTGGAGGTCATGGACCGCATGGCGGCGCAGGCCGCCACGGCACGACGCACGAAGGAGATCCTCCGGGATCTCCGCAAGGAGCTGTGAATGGACCGGATCAAGCCGCGCGGACGCGTCTACAACGGGATGCCCGCGCGGGACCTGGGCAGCGAGGGGTGGCACAAGCCGTGGAGCGGCGGTAACGGCGGGAACTGCCTGGAGGCGATGAAGCTGGCGGACGGCCGGGTCGCGGTACGGCAGTCCACCGACCCCGACGGGCCCGCGCTGATCTACACGACCGCCGAGATAACCGCGTTCATCGAGGGCGCCAAGGCGGGGGAGGCCGACTTCCTGCTGTCCTGACCCCGTCGGGCGGCCCTCCCACGGCCTGGCGACGCCTCCGGCTCCGTCGCCCGGTGACGGCCTGTGTCCCGGCGCGCCCACGTCAACCGGACGACAGGACCCCGCACAGCGCCTCCAGCGCGGCACCGTAGGCGTGTTCGGCGGGCGCCGCGTACCCCACCACCAGGCCGTCCCCCACGGTCACGCCCTTTCCCGGTGCCGCGTCCGGGTGCCGGAATCCGGCGAGGCCGTCGAGGGCGACGCCCTGCCGTGCGGCGGCCCGTACCGTGGACGCCTCCGTACCGGGCGGCAGCCGCAGCACCGCGTGGAGGCCCGCCGCGATGCCGGTCACCTCGACGTGCGGCGCCCGCGCGGCGAGCACGGCGACCAGCCGGTCCCGTCGCCGGCGGTACGTCTGCCGCATCCGCCGCACATGACGGTCGTACGACCCGCAGGCCAGGAAGTCCGCGAGGGCGAGCTGGTCCGGCACGCTCGCCCACCCCTCCCGCTCGCCCTTCGCCGCCAGCACCGGCGCCACGAGCCGGCTGGGCAGGACCATCCAGCCCAGCCGCAGCGCCGGTGACAGGCTCTTGCTGACCGAGCCGACGTGGACGACCCGTTCCGGATCGAGGCCCTGGAGCGCGCCGACGGGCCGGCGGTCGTAGCGGAACTCGCCGTCGTAGTCGTCCTCCACCACCACCGCGTCCCGCGCGCGTGCCCAGTCGATCACCGCGGCCCGGCGCCCCGGGTGCAGCGGGCCACCGGTCGGGAACTGGTGCGCGGGTGTGAGCAGCACGGCCCGCTCCCGGTCCAGCGCCTCCACCCGCGCCCCGTCGTCGTCCAGCGGCAGCGGTACGGTCCGCACACCGGCCGCCGCCAGCAGGTCCCGGTGGAAGCCCAGCCCGTACGCCTCCACGCCGAGCGGACCGCGCAGTACGCCCCCGGCGTCCGACGCGCGCGGCCCGGCCGCTGCTCCCGCCCTCCTCGAGGTGCCCGGTCCGCCCGGGCCGGACCGGGCGAAGAGCAGCCGGAGCGCGTGCCCGAAACCCGAGCAGATCACGATCCGGTCCGGGTCGGTCCGCACCCCGCGCGCCCGGGCCAGGTACTCCGCCAGCGCCTCCCGCAACTCCCGGCGCCCGGCGGGGTCACCGGGCCCGAACGCCTCGCTCGGCGCAGCCAGGAGCGCCCGCCGGTACGACGCCGCCCAGGCCGCACGCGGGAAGGACGAGGAATCCGGCGCGCCCTGCCGCAGGTCGTGCCGCGGCCCGTGCGCGCGTGGAGGTGCCGTTACGGGCGTTGCCCTGGCGTCTCGCCCCGGCTCGGCGCTCTCCCGCCGGACGGGACGCGAAGGCCCCACCCCCTGGGCGACCCGGGTCCCGGAACCCTGCCGGGCCGTGAGCCAGCCCTCCGCCGCCAGCTCCGCGTATGCGTCGGCCACCGTGTTGCGGGCCACCCCCAGGTCCGCGGCGAGCGAGCGGTACGGCGGCAGCCGGGTGCCCGGAGCCAGCCGCCCGCCGCGTACGGCGTCCCGGAGCGCCCGCGTCAGCGCCGCCCGTCGGCCACCCGGCCCCGACAGCTCCAGGTGCAGGTCGACGCCGATGCGCTGCGCGGAATTGACCCACGAATCCGTCATGGGAATGCACCCTACAACCGGTCTTTGCGGGCCATAGGTTGGACACATGACGACGCATCCGAACACCGCTGCCACCCCCGCCGGGACCACTGCCGCCGCCACCCGCCCGCGCCTGAACCTGGCGAAGGCCGCCCCCAAGGCCTTCCGCGCCCTCGTCGGCCTCGACGCCGCCGCCCGCGAGGGCCTCGACCCGTCCCTCGTCGAACTGATCCAGATCCGGTCCTCGCACCTCAACCAGTGCGCCTACTGCCTGCACATGCACACCAACGACGCCCGCAAGGCCGGCGAGAGCGAGGACCGGCTGCACATGACCGCCGTCTGGCGCGAGGCCCGCCACTTCTTCACCCCGAGGGAGCAGGCCGCCCTCGCCCTGACGGACGCGGTGACCCGGGTCGGCGACGCCGGCGTCCCCGACTCCGTCTACGCCGCGGCCGCCGCCCACTTCGACGACCAGGAACTGGCCCACGTCCTCGCCCTGATCCTCACGATCAACACGTGGAACCGCGTGGCCCTGGCGACGGGCAAGGTGGCCGGCACCGACGAACGCGTCGGCTGAACCGACCCCGCCCGCCCGCCCGCCGGCCGACCGGCGCGGCGCCGGACTCACAGGCGAGCTACGCCGCGGTACGCGCCGCGCCACAACACGGGCCGTGTCGAGCGCCGTTCACCGGCGTCCGCCACCCCGGCGTCGTGCGGACAGCGCGCCGAAGCGGCCGGGGAGCCCACCGGCGTGCCCCCGTCGCCCGCACCGCCCCTCAGACCACCATCGGCCGGTCGGTGGGCGTTATCGGGGCCGGAAGGCGTGAACGGCCCGTCAGGTGACGGTCGACGGCCGCCGCGACCGCCCGACCCTCCGCGATCGCCCACACGATGAGCGACTGTCCGCGCGCCGCGTCACCGGCCGCGAACACCCCCGGCACCCCGGTGGCGAAACCGCCGTCCCGGGCTATCGTGCCGCGTGGCTCCAGTGTCAGCCCCAACTGCTCGATGAGCCCGTCCTCCCGGTCGGGCCCGGTGAATCCGAGGGCGAGCAGGACGAGGTCGGCCGGGAGCGTCCGCTCGGTGCCCGGCACGGGGGACCGCCGCGCGTCGACCTCCACCAGGTGCAGCGACCGCAGCCGCCCCCGGTCGTCCCCGGTGAAGCGCAGCGTGGACGCCGCGAACAGCCGCGCGTCCGCGTCCGCCGCCGGCGCCGTACGCAGGTCCCGCGCCTCCTCGTGCGCGCCCGACAGCCGGTACGTCTTCGGATATGTCGGCCACGGCTCGGTGTCCTCGTCGCGCTCGCCACCCGGCTGGGCGTAGATGTCCAGCTGGGTCACGGACGCGGCGCCCTCCCGCACCGCGGTGCCCAGGCAGTCCGCCCCGGTGTCCCCGCCACCGACGATCACGACGTGTCTGCCGGACGCCGACAGCGGTGAGACCTCCAGGTCTCCCTCGCACACCCGGTTGGCCAGCGGCAGGTACTCCATCGCCTGGTGTATCCCGCTCAACTCCCGCCCCGGCACGGAAAGTTCCCGCCACGCCGTCGCACCCGTCGCGATCACCACCGCGTCGTACCGGCTCCGCAGTTCCCCCGCCGGAACGTCCCGCCCGACCACCGTCGACGTACGGAACCGTGTCCCCTCGGCCCGCATCTGCTCGATCCGCCGCTCCAAGTGGAACTTCTCCATCTTGAACGCGGGGATGCCGTACCGCATCAGCCCACCGATCCGGTCGTCCTTCTCGTACACCGCCACCGTGTGCCCGGCCCGGGTCAGCTGCTGTGCCGCGGCCAGCCCAGTGGGCCCGGAGCCTATGACGGCGACCGTCTTCCCGGACAGCCGCTCCGGCGGCCGCGCCGGGGTCAGCCCGTCCTCCCACGCCCGGTCCGCGATCGCGCACTCGACGTTCTTGATCGTGACGGCCGGCTGGTTGATCGCCAACACGCACCCCGCCTCGCAGGGCGCCGGACACAACCGCCCCGTGAACTCGGGGAAGTTGTTCGTGGAGTGCAGCCGGTCGCTCGCGTCCCGCCAGTCCTCGCGGGACACCAGGTCGTTCCACTCGGGGATCAGGTTCCCCAGCGGACAGGCGTGGTGGCAGAACGGCACACCGCAGTCCATGCACCGGTCGGCCTGCTTGCTGATGATGGGCAGCAGCGCTCCCGGGACGTACACCTCGTCCCAGTCCCGCACCCGCTCCTCGACGGGCCGCCGCGGCCACTCCTGGCGCGGCGTGGTCATGAACCCCTTGGGATCGGCCATGGGCGTCTTCCTCGCGTACGGGGCACCGAAGGCACCGGGTGTACGACGCGCCGTGCCTCGCTGGGCGCTGCTCCTGCGGCCACGATACGTCCGCGCCGGCCACCGCGCAGAGTGGCGGACAACGCCTTTTCGCACAGCCTCCTCGGCCCGCACCCGCCCCGGCCGACAGCGCCCGCTGTGATCGGCAGGGCCCGTCCGTGCTCGATCCCGTCGGCAGCGTCCGTCCGCGCCCGCCTCGGCCGACAGCGCGCCCTCACGCCTCCTCATCCTGTGTCCTCCCCGGCCCCCGCCGCCACGTCCGCAGCGCCTCCTCTACCACCGGGGCGATCCGGCGCCGCGCCTCGTACCGGCCCACCCCGCTCATCAGGAGCTCGTCGTACGGCGTGTCCCGATGCCGTACGGCCGCCACCACCGCCGATGTCACCGCTCCCTCGGACAGCGCGCGCCCGGCCGCGCTGCGCCCCACCCGTCCGCTGCGCCGCACCGAGGCATGGGCCGCGATCGCCCGGGCCCGCTCGTCCGGGCAACCGGGGAACAGCCGGAGGATCTCGGCCGCGAACACCGCCGCGAACCGCTGGTCCTCCATCGCCCTGCCCCGCGCGTCCCGCGCCCGTCTGCGGCGTCGCGCCTCCGCGTCCGCCAGGCAGCGGGCCTCGGCCCGGACCAGCGCGGACGCCTCCACGAGCACGCCCCGGCGTTCGTAACGGCTCTTGCGGCGGTCGAACCGCACCACCACCGCCGACAGGGAACTCTCCTCCAGCGACCTGCGGGTCAGTGCCGTGTCACCGCGCGGCAGGAACACCAGGTGCCCGAGGTCGGCACAGTCCAGGCAGCGCGGGGCCCCGTCCTCCAGCGCCAGCAGTGACAACGGACCGCGCCGACAGCCGGCGCACCGCTTACGACGCAACGGCTGGACGACCACAAGCCGGCCGAGCGGGTCGGGCGAGTCGGGGATCGTGGGAAACGCCATACGCGGTACTTCCCCTCCCACCGCCCGCGCCTCCCCTCCGGGCCGCTGGTTCCTCCCCTCCTTGGGTCGTCCGTCCGGTCCCCGGGTGGAGGCCGGGCACCTGGCCCAGCCCACGCGGTGGCCGCCCGGAAACCGGCACCTGCACGTTCCCCGAAGCCACCCGGCATCATGGTGTCCGTGCGACTCGAAGCGATCACCTGGGACCGGCTCGCCGAACTGCTCGCCGACCGGCTGGCCGCCCTGGAACCGGCCGACGGGGGCGCCTGGCCGCGTGTCGCCTTCGACGGAGCACCGGCCGCCCGGCCCGGGGACCTCGCCGCACGCGTGGGGGAGGCGCTGCGGCTGCGCGGCCGACCCTCACTGGTGGTCGGTGCCGAGGGTTTCCTGCGCCCTGCCTCGCTGCGGCTGGAGCACGGGCGGCGGGACGCGGAGTCGTACTACAGCGACTGGTTCGACACCGGTGCCCTGTGGCGGGAGGTCTTCGGCCCGCTCGACCCCGGAGGTACCGGGCGGATCCTGCCCGACCTGTGGGACCCCGCCACCGACCGGGCCACCCGCAGCCCGTACGTCCCGCTCCCGCCCGGCGGTGTCCTGCTGCTCCACGGCCCCTTCCTGCTCCGCCACTGGTTCCCCTTCGACCTGACCGTGCACCTCCTCCTCTCCCCGGGCGCCCTGCGCCGCCGCACTCCCGAGACCGACCACTGGACGCTCCCCGCCTTCGCACGCTACGAGACGGAGACCGACCCGGTCGGCACGGCGGACGTTCTCGTGCGTGCCGACGACCCGCGCCATCCCGCCTGGAGCGCCTGACCCGGACCCCGGTCACCCGGACGGGCCGTCCGCCCGGCGAACGCCACCGACACCACCGCCCGGCCGACCCCGCGCCCCGGAACTGCGGTGCCTAGAGCCAGCCGTTGCGCCGGAACCCCCGGTACAGCACCAGGCACCCCGCCGCCATCACGGCCATGACCAGGGGGTAGCCGAACCGCCAGTGCAGCTCGGGCATGTTCTGGAAGTTCATGCCGTACACGCCGCACACCATCGTCGGTACGGCGATCACCGCGGCCCAGGCGGTGATCTTGCGCATGTCCTCGTTCTGCGCGACGGTCACCTGCGCGAGGTGCGCCTGGAGGATGGAGTTGAGCAGTTCGTCGAACGCGGCGATCTGTTCCTTCGCCCGTATGAGGTGGTCGGACACGTCCCGGAAGTACGTCTGTATCTCCGGGTCGACGATTCGTACGGGGCGCGTGGCCAGCTCCTCCACGGGCCGCCCGAGGGGCACCACCGCCCGCTTGAGTTCCAGCAGTTCACGCTTCATCTGGTAGATACGGCCCGGGTCGAGGCAGGCGCCGTTCTCCGAGAACACCTCCGTCTCCACCTGGTCGATGTCGGCCTGCACCGCGTCCGTGACGCTCAGGTAGTCGTCGACGACATGGTCGGCGATCGCGTGCAGCACCGCGGCGGGTCCCTTGACGAGCTGCTGCGGGTTCGCCTCCAACTCCTCGCGGAGCGGACCCAGTGAGCCGTGCCGGCCGTGCCGTACGGTGATGACGAAGTCCTCGCCGACGAACAGCATGATCTCGCCGGTGTCCACCACCTCGCTGGTCGCCGTCAGCTGCTCGTGCTCCACGTAACAGACGGTTTTGAACACCGCGAAGAGCGTGTCCCCGTAACGCTCCACCTTGGGGCGCTGATGGGCCTCGACCGTGTCCTCCACCGCCAGCGGATGCAGGTCGAACAGCTCGGCCACGTCCGCGATCTCACCTTCCGTCGGCTCGTGCAGCCCCAGCCAGACGAAGCCCTCGCCGCTCTTGCGGACCAGCCGCACGGCGTCCGCCAGGTCGGCGGGCCCCGGCACACGTACGCCGTCCTGGTACGTCACGCAGTTGACCACCGACGAGCCCAGCGGTGACCTGGCGGGATGGCTCAGGTCCACGCGCGGCCGGCGCCGGCCCAGCCGCGCGACTCCGCGCAGACCACCGACCCTGCCCAGCCCGGTGACCTTCCGCAGATTCCCTGCCATCGACATCTGGATCTCCTCGCGTGGATCTCCGAGCAGCGCTTCCGTGCCCTTGCCCCGCAAGTCTGCCAGTCCCGGACAGAACGTGAGGAAGCCTGTGGGAACAGGAAGTTCCGCTTGTGTCCGCCTGTGGACAGAGGACGGTCGAACGGGACAAGCCGGGTGACTGGGATGATCGCGGCATGACGCCATCCGACGGATACCTCCTGGACAACCAGCAGGACGAGGCGGGCCGACGCTTCGACGCCTTCGCCACACTCTTCGACCCCACGACCTTCCGACACCTCGAACGACTCGGCGTCCGGCCGGGCGCGCGCTGTTGGGAGGTCGGCGCCGGCGGCACCTCCGTCGTGACCTGGCTCGCCGGCAGGGTGGGACCGGCCGGCCAGGTCGTCGCCACCGACATCGACACCTCCCGGCTCGTCACCGCCCGTCCGCCGGTGGAGGTCCGTGTCCATGACGTGGGCGCCGACGAACCACCGGGTGAGGGCTTCGACCTGGTCCACGCCCGGCTGGTCCTCGTCCACGTCCCGGACCGGGAACGGGCGTTGCGCTCCATGATCCGGTCCCTGCGGCCCGGCGGACATCTGCTGGTCGAGGACGCCGACCCCGCCCTCCAGCCGCTGATCTGCCCCGACGAACACGGTCCTGAGCAGCGGCTCGCCAACCGGCTGCGCCAAGGCTTCCGCCAACTCCTCGCGGACCGCGGTGCCGACCTGTCGTACGGCCGCAGACTTCCGCGTCTGCTCCGGGAGGCCGGCCTGCGCGAGGTGGAGGCCGACGCGCACTTCCCCGTCACCTCACCCGCCTGCACCGCACTGGAGGCCGCGACGGTCCGTCAGGTCCGTGACCGGCTGGTCGCCGCCGGACTGGCCACCGACGAGGAGATCGACCGGCATCTGACCGCCGTGGAGGCCGGCACCATGGATCTGGCCACCGCACCCATGATCTCGGCGTGGGGCCGCAAGCCGTAGCGCATGCCCTCGAGGCCTCCGGCCGTTCCGCCAGCCGCACTCACCACCGAACGCCTCCCAGGGGTCAGTTCCCCCGGCCGGGCCGTGGTGGTCTGCCGCCCACCCGTGCCACCGCCTCCGCACCCGCACGACAGCCCCACGCCGCAGCCTCCTCAGGCGCGTTCCCCGCCACCAGCGCGGCGAGGAACGCACCCGTGAAGGCGTCACCGGCGCCCGTGGTGTCCCGTGGCGCCGCCGGCACGGCCGGGACCCGGACCGGTACGGCACCACGGCGGGCCACCAGCGCGCCCTCCGCGCCCGCCTTCACCACCACCATGGGCACGGCCCGGCTCAGCCCGGCCGCCGCTTCCACCGGGTCCGGCACACCGGCCAGCAGGCACGCCTCGTCCCTGCTGGGCAGGAGCACGGCGAGCCCCCGCGTGGACTCCACGAACCGGTCGACCCCCAGTGCCGTCAGGAAGCCGGCCGACGCCGGGTCCAGACTGACCGGCACTCCCCGCGCGTGTGCCGCGGCGACTGCCCCGCGGACCAGCGCGCGGCCCGGCTCGGAGAAGAGCAGGTAACCCGACAGGTGCAGTCGTGCCACGCCGTCGAGCAGCGTGTCCGACCAGTCGGCGGGGCACAAGCGCGCGGACGCCCCGCTGTCCGTCAGGAACGTCCGCTCGGCCGCCGCGCCCGTGTCGACCAGGCATATCACCGTCCCGGTCGCCGCCTGCGGATCCACCACCAGGCGGGGCCGCACCCCGGCCGCCACCAGCTCCTGCTCGTGCCACGCGGCGGCGTCCGCACCCACCCGTCCCAGCAGCCGTACGTCCGCGCAGCCCGCGTGGGCTGCCCAGCAGGCCACGTTGGCGCCCGCCCCACCCGGCAGCGTCCGGACCACGGCGGCCGTGTCGGTGCCGGCGGCGAGCGGCCCACGGTGCCGGGCCACCACATCGGTGACCACGTCCCCGACGACCAGCAGCGCCCCGTTCCTCCCGGAGGTCATCCCCTGGTCCAGGCCGTGGCGATCCGCGCCGCCAGCCGTACGTTGCCGCGCACCGCCGCGAGGTTGGCGTCCAGCGAGGCTCCGCCGGTGTGACGGACCAGGTGGTCCAGCAGGAACGGTGTCACCGCCTGCCCGGTGACACCGCGCTCGGCGCAGACGCGCAGCGCGTCGGCAAGCACCCGCGCGTGCAGCCCGGGATCGAGCTGCTCCGCCTCGGGAACGGGGTTGGCGACGATCAGCGCCGACTCCGGCGCGGCCAGGGCGTCCTGGGCGCGCATGACGGCGGCGACCTGCTCCGGGCCGTCCAGCGTCCAGTCGACCGGATGCCCCGAGTCCGACAGGTAGAAGCCGGGGAACCGGTCCGTGCCGAATCCGGCGACGGCGACACCCAGCGTCTCCAGTCGCTGGAGCGTCGCCGGCACGTCCAGGATCGACTTCACGCCCGCGCACACCACCGTGATCCGGGTCCGCGCCAGCAGCCCCAGGTCGGCGGACTCGTCCTGGGTCAGCGTCCACTCCCGGTGCACACCGCCCAGCCCACCCGTGGCGAACACCCGGATCCCGGCCAGCGCGGCCAGCTGTGCCGTCCCCGACACGGTCGTCGCCCCGCTGGCCCCCGCCGCCACGGCGAGCGGCAGGTCACGGTGGCCCAGTTTCCGGATGCCGTCCTCGTTCGCGACCCGCTCCAACTGCCGCTCGTCCAGGCCGACCAGGGGCCGGCCGTCGAGCACGGCCACCGTCGCCGGCACGGCGCCCTCCCGCCGCACCGCCTCCTCCAGCTCCCGCGCGACCTCGAGGTTGCGCGGACGGGGCAGGCCGTGCGCGATGATCGTGGACTCCAGGGCCACCACCGGGCGCCGCGCGCCGATCGCCTCCCGCACCTCCTCCGACACCACCAGCACCACGTGTCCGCCTCCCGTCCGTCGGTCCCTCCTCATCCCTGGCGGGCGCCGGCACCGGATAAACGCTTGCGGCCTGTGGGGGACGCCACCAGCCTGGGCCGCATGACGAACAACACCACGCGTCTCGACCACGTCGTCCTGTGGGTGGCCGATCCCGCCGCGGCAGCCCGCTTCTACGAGACGGCCGTCGGCCTGGAACCGGTCAGGCTCACCGAGTTCATCGAGGGGAAGGCGTCCTTCCCCTCCGTGCGCGTGAACGAGGAGACCATCCTCGACCTCGCCCCGCGCACCTTCGCCGCACGCATGAGGATGCTGCCCGGCTCGGCCGACAGCGCGGGCCACCCCGTCAACCATGTCTGCCTGTCGCTTCCGGCCGGCGCCTTCGACGCCCTGCGCGCCCGTCTGGAGGCACACGGTGTTCCCGTGTCGGACATGGACCACGGCCTGTCGGGTGCCCGCGGTGCCGCCACCCGCAGCTTCTACTTCCGCGACCTCGACGGCAACGTGTTCGAGGCCCGGCACTACGACGACTAACCGGGCGTCCGGCGGCCGGTCAGAACAGCGGCTCGGGCAGCACCCCCTCCAGCGCCAGCAGCTTCCGCTTGGTCTCCAGGCCACCGCCGAAACCACCGATGCCACCGCCGCTCTCCACCACCCGGTGGCACGGCACGACCACCGGCAGCGGATTGGCGCCCATCGCCGCCCCGACCGCCTGCGCACCGCCGGGCTGCCCGACCCGTCCCGCCAGAGCGCCGTACCCGACCACCGTGCCGTACGGCACTCCGGACGCCAGTTCACGCAGTACCTGCCGGTTGAACCCGGATATGAGCGACCAGTCCAGCGGCAGGTCGAAATCGTGCCGCTCGCCCGCGAGGTAGGCCCGCACCTGGCGTACCGCCTCCGCCAGCAGCGGCGCCTCCGGATCCTCCACGGGCGCGCGGCCCAGCCGGGCGGCGAGCCGCTCCAGCGCCCGCAGGCGCACGGCGTCCGACGCGTGGAAGACGACGTTCACCAGGCCCTCGCCGGTCGCGGCCAGCAGCAGCGGGCCGATGTCGGTACCGACGACGGTCCACACCAGTGGTTGCGGATCACGCACGTGGCTGTCCATGCGCCCACGGTACGACCCGCCACTGACAACGCCGCCGCGCTCAGTCCGGGGCCAGCGCCGTCCGCACCACGTCCGGCTTGTTGCTGATGATCCCGTCGACGCCGTACCCCGCGACCCGGCGCGTGGCGGCCGCGTCGTTCACCGTCCAGGCGAAGACGCCGAGCGGCCTGCCGTGCGGCCCGGTGATGGCGTGCGCGGCCGACACGTACCCCAGGGACAGCGAGTCGTAGGACGGATTCACCAGGTCGGCGAAGGCTGCGAAGCGGGGCAGATCGGCCACGGCGGGTGTGCCCAGGTAGGCGGTGGTGAGCGCGGGCTTCAGCTCGTGGACGGTCCGCACGCTGTCGGCGCTGAAGCTCTGCACGATCAGCCGGTCCGGATGCCGGTCGTCGAGCCAGCCCTCGTTCGCGAGGAGCTTCAGGATCTGCTGTTCGAGACCCGGGTACAGTTCCGGGTTCTTGACCTCCAGGAGCAGCTTCTCGTGGTTGTGCTCCAGCCGGCGCATGTACTCCGCCAACGTCGGCACGCGCGTGCCCGCGTACGCGGGGGAGAACCAGCTGCCCGCGTCCAGCCGGGCGATCTCGGCGGCGGTGAAGTCCTTCACCTTCCACGGCGCGCGGTCGGGGAAGACCTGCTCCACGTCCGTGGTGCGTTCCAGGCTGTCGTCGTGGATGACGACCAGCACACCGTCCTTGGTGCGCTGGACGTCGTTCTCCACCCAGGAGAAGCCCAGCTCGGCGGCCTTGTCGATGGAGGCCAGCGTGTTCTCGGGGGCGTAGGCGGAGGCGCCCCGGTGGGCGATCACCGTGGGTGGGCCGTGCTCGCCCGCCCGGGCGTCGGAAGTAGGGCTCAGCAGGGCCGCCACCGTCCCCAGGACCGTGGCGACGGTGGCGGCGACCACGCGCGCGTACATGCGTACTCCTCGCGTCGAGCGAATACCGACAGCACCAGACTGACAGCACAGCGTCGACCACACCCGGGCCGCGCGCGATAACAGACCGGACGGAGATGCCCCGCGACCGCTCACCAGTGCCGCACAAGTGGGGCAACGCCGTGTTTCTTTGCCGCAGAATCGTTCGACCATTCCGGTGGGGGTCATACTCTCTGCGACAACCCTGACCGCCGCGCGGTCCTGGGACGGGGGCGCATTTTCGAACATTCCGGGACGTAAGAAGGCGGAAGGGCAGCCGCGATGCAAGGCACGGTCGACGGATTCAGCTACGGGGCCGTGACCCCGCTGGTGGCCTACCTGATGGCCTGCCTCGGTGGCGCCCTCGGCCTGCGCTGCACCACCAGATCCCTGTTGGTCACGCACTCCAGGCGGCCCGCCTGGCTGGCCCTCGGCTCGGCCGCGATCGGCTCCGGCATATGGACCATGCACTTCGTCGCCATGATGGGTTTCTCCATCCAGGGCGCGCCGATCCACTACGACGGGCCGATCACCTACGCGAGTCTCGGTCTCGCCATCGTCATGGTCGGTGTCGGCATCTTCATCGTCGGCTACCGGGGCGCCACCGGCATCCCGCTCGTCACCGGCGGCACGATCACCGGTCTGGGTGTCGCCTCCATGCACTACCTCGGCATGGCGGGGGTCCGCTTCCACGGCCGGTTCACCTACAACACGGTCACCGTCGCCGCCTCCGTCGTCATAGCGGTCGTCGCCGCCACCAGCGCCCTGTGGGCCGCCGGCCGTGTCCGGGGCTTCCTGTGGAGCGTGGGCGCGAGCCTGGTCATGGGGCTCGCGGTCAGCGGGATGCACTACACCGGGATGGCCGCCCTCGGTGTCCACCTCGACGGCGCCTCCCACGCGGCCGGAGGCGCACCCGAGCCCTCCGTGCTCGCGCCGATGCTCATCGGCCCGCTCGCCTTCCTGCTCCTCGCGGGCGTCGTCGTGATCTTCGATCCGCTGATGGTCACGGGCCGCCCGGACTGGACACCGGTCGAGCACAAACCGGGTGTGCCGGCCGCCGCCGTCGCGTCCCACGCGGATCACCGGCCCGCCCTCCATGGAGGACGTCCGGCGGAGCACCACGGCCACCGCACCCCGCAGAACCGCTGATCGAAGCCCATTGTCAGTGGGGGGTCGTACGGTTGATGGCATGCGGCCCGTTTCCCACATCGAACGCACGGGGGCGCCTTTCGAGGTCGTCAGCCCCTACCAGCCCAGCGGCGACCAGCCGGCGGCCATCGCCGACCTGGCCAAGCGCATCGAGGCCGGTGAGAAAGACGTCGTCCTGCTGGGCGCCACCGGCACCGGCAAGTCCGCCACGACCGCGTGGATGATCGAGAAGCTCCAGCGACCCACGCTCGTGATGGCGCCGAACAAGACGCTCGCCGCCCAGCTGGCCAACGAGTTCCGCGAGCTGCTCCCGAACAACGCCGTCGAGTACTTCGTCTCGTACTACGACTACTACCAGCCCGAGGCCTACGTCCCCCAGTCGGACACCTACATCGAGAAGGACTCCTCCATCAACGAGGAGGTCGAGCGGCTGCGGCACTCGGCCACCAACTCGCTGCTCACCCGCCGTGACGTCATCGTGGTCGCGTCGGTGTCCTGCATCTACGGCCTGGGCACCCCGCAGGAGTACGTGGACCGCATGGTCCCGCTCCGGGTGGGCGACGAGGTCGACCGGGACGAGCTGCTGCGCCGCTTCGTCGACATCCAGTACACCCGCAACGACATGGCCTTCACCCGCGGCACCTTCCGGGTCCGCGGCGACACCATCGAGATCTTCCCGGTCTACGAGGAGCTGGCCGTCCGCATCGAGATGTTCGGTGACGAGATCGAGGCGCTCTCCACGCTGCATCCCCTCACCGGCGAGATCATCAGCGACGACCAGCAGCTGTACGTCTTCCCGGCCTCCCACTACGTCGCCGGCCCCGAGCGCATGGAGCGGGCCGTCAACGACATCGAGAAGGAGCTGGGGGACCGCCTCGCCGAGATGGAGAAGCAGGGCAAGCTCCTGGAGGCACAGCGCCTGCGGATGCGCACCACGTACGACATCGAGATGCTCCGCCAGATCGGCACCTGCTCCGGCGTGGAGAACTACTCGATGCACTTCGACGGACGCCTCCCCGGCTCCCCGCCCAACACCCTGCTGGACTACTTCCCCGAAGACTTCCTGCTCGTCATCGACGAGTCGCACGTCACCGTCCCGCAGATCGGCGCGATGTACGAGGGCGACGCGTCCCGCAAGCGCACGCTCGTGGACCACGGCTTCCGCCTGCCGTCGGCCCTGGACAACCGTCCCCTGAAGTGGGAGGAGTTCCAGGAGCGCATCGGTCAGACCGTCTACCTGTCGGCCACTCCAGGCGCCTACGAGCTCTCCCGGTCGGACGGTGTCGTCGAGCAGATCATCCGTCCCACCGGCCTGGTCGACCCGGAGGTCGTGGTCAAGCCCACCGAGGGCCAGATCGACGACCTGGTGCACGAGATCCGCAAGCGCACCGACAAGGACGAGCGGGTCCTCGTCACCACACTGACCAAGAAGATGGCCGAGGACCTCACCGACTACTTCCTGGAACTCGGCATCCAGGTCCGCTACCTGCACAGCGACGTCGACACCCTGCGCCGCGTCGAACTGCTGCGCGAGCTGCGCTCCGGCGAGTACGACGTCCTGGTCGGCATCAACCTGCTCCGTGAGGGCCTGGACCTGCCCGAGGTGTCCCTCGTGGCGATCCTGGACGCCGACAAGGAGGGCTTCCTCCGCTCGGGCACCTCGCTGATCCAGACCATCGGCCGCGCCGCGCGGAACGTCTCCGGCGAGGTCCACATGTACGCCGACAGGATCACCCCGGCGATGGAGAAGGCCATCGACGAGACGAACCGCCGCCGGGAGAAGCAGGTCGCCTACAACAAGGCCAGGGGCATCGACCCGCAGCCGCTGCGCAAGAAGATCAACGACATCGTCGCGCAGATCGCCCGCGAGGAGGTCGACACGGAACAGCTCCTCGGCTCCGGTTACCGCACCACGAAGGACGGCAAGGCCGCCAAGACCCCCGTCCCGTCGCTCGGGGACAAGGCGGCGAAGGGCGCGAAGGCCGGCAAGAACGCCAAGGGCAGGACGGTCCCGACGGACCGGCCGGCGGCCGAGCTCGCCGGACAGATCGAGGAGATGACGGAACGGATGCGCGCCGCCGCCGCCGAGCTCCAGTTCGAGATCGCGGCCCGGCTGCGTGACGAGGTCTCCGAGATGAAGAAGGAGCTGCGCCAGATGCGGGAGGCGGGCCTCGCCTGATCCCGGTGACGCGCCGGACCCCGCTGCTCGCGCCGAGTGTTGCAACACCGACACAAAGGGCCGTCCGGGGTTCGGTGCCGTCGGGGCCGGTGCATAGGGTTTCGACGACCGCGCGGTGCCACGGCGCGGCAACAGGGGAGAGTCGAGAGGGGAATCAGCCGTGACCGTGAACTTGTCCAAGGGTCAGGCCATCAGCCTGGAGAAGCAGGACGGGGCCACCCTGACCGCGGTCCGTATGGGCCTCGGCTGGCAGGCGGCGAAGCGGCGTGGTCTGTTCGGCTCCCGTACCCGGGAGATCGACCTGGACGCCTCGGCGGTCCTCTTCGCGGGCGGGGAACCCAAGGACGTCGTCTTCTTCCGCCACCTGGTGAGCGACGACGGTTCGGTGCGCCACACCGGGGACAACCGCGTCGGCGGCGCCGGCCAGGGCGGGGACGACGAGGCGATCCTGGTGGACCTCCAGCGCGTCCCGGTCCACATCGACCAGATCGTCTTCACCGTGAACTCCTTCACCGGTCAGACCTTCCAGGAGGTGCAGAACGCGTTCTGCCGCCTCGTCGACGAGACCAACGGCCAGGAACTCGCCCGCTACACCCTGGCCGGCGGGGGCGACTACACCGCCCAGATCATGGCCAAGGTGCACCGTGCCGGCTCCGGCTGGACGATGACCGCCATCGGCGCCCCGGCCGGTGGCCGCACCTTCCAGGACCTGATGCCGGCGATCCTGCCGCACCTGTAGTACCGGCCGGCGGGCGGGGCAGGTAGGACCGGGCCGGCGGACGGGCGCGCGGGACGCTGCACAGGGGACGACGGCGCTGACGGCCGAGCTGGTGCCAGGACAGAACCATCCGCTGTCCCAGCTCCGCTGACCCGGTCCGGAGTCCCGGCGGCGCCTCCCTCGTCCGGGGCGGGGCGCCCCGATTCGCTGTCCGCCGATGCCGGTGTCGCCGAGGAGCCCCGGCCGTCGGCGTGCACCTCCTGCTGGGGGCGGACCGGGAGGACGCAGTCGTCCACGGCCCCTTGCCCACTCCGTTTCGGCGTTCGCTCCTGCGACTCACCCCACTGCCCGGCGACCACCTCGCCGAGCGTGGGGCGGTCACGCCTGGACGTACGAGCCGTGCCGCATCCCGGCCGCCGGCGGATCCCCAGCCAGATGCTCGCGCGAGTGGCCGAAGTTCTGCCCAAGCAGGAGTAAAGCGGTTTGAGCAGGGCTTTTAGATGTCTCTTTACTTGACTCTTTACCATTCCTTGGTCTTTGGGGTACTGTTTTCCGTACGGAGGGGAGTACTCCCTGACTGCGGCGCACCCGTCAGTACGGACCGGTCCAGGTCCCGGGACGCCGGCCCATCGCGGGTGGAAGAGACCTCCGGCAGCGACGACGCTGACGTATTTGCCGTGACGTAATGCCGGAGGTGCAGTGCAAGTCGACCTGACCCTGTGGGTCCTCACCATCGTGGGCCTGGCGGCCCTGATCGCCGTCGACTTCTTCATCGGCCGCAAGCCGCATGAGGTGTCGGTCAAGGAGGCGGGAGTCTGGACCGTCGTCTGGATCGCCCTGGCCGGCCTCTTCGGCCTCGGCCTCCTCCTCTTCGGCGGCGGACAACCGGCCGGCGAGTTCTTCGCGGGCTTCATCACCGAGAAGTCGCTGAGCGTCGACAACCTCTTCGTCTTCGTCCTGATCATGGCCAAGTTCGCCGTGCCTACCCGGTACCAGCAGCGTGTCCTGCTCGTCGGCGTCCTCATAGCGCTGGTCCTGAGGGCCGTCTTCATCGCCGCGGGAGCCGCCATCCTCGGCAGCTTCTCCTGGGTGTTCTACCTCTTCGGCGCCTTCCTGGTCTGGACCGCCTGGAAGCTCATCCAGGAGGCCCGAGCCGACCAGGAGGACGAGGAGTTCGAGGAGAACAAGCTGCTGAAGGCGGCTGAGCGCAGGTTCGGCGTGGCCGACCGGTACCACGGTACGAAGCTGTGGATCCAGCAGAACGGCAAGCGCGTCATGACGCCGATGCTGGTCGTGATGCTCGCCATCGGCACCACCGACGTTCTGTTCGCGCTGGACTCCATACCCGCGATCTTCGGTCTGACCCAGGACCCGTACATCGTCTTCACCGCCAACGCCTTCGCCCTCATGGGTCTGCGTCAGCTGTACTTCCTCATCGGCGGGCTGCTCAGGAAGCTGGTCCACCTGTCGTACGGCCTGTCGATCATCCTCGGCTTCATCGGGGTCAAGCTGGTGCTGCACGCTCTGCACGAGTCCGGTGCGCACGTGCCGGAGATCAGCATTCCCGTCTCGCTCGGCGTGATCTGCGCCGTCCTCGCCGTCACCACCATCACCAGCCTGATCGCCTCGCGGAAGCAGGCGGCCGCCGAAGCGGGGCACGCGGACGAAGGCGCGCCGAAGCAGAACGCCGACGCCTGACCGCGCGGCCGGCCGCACGGGGGCCCGGTACGACACGGCGGTTCGGCCGGTGCGGAGTCCGGTCCCGCCGACACCGGGCCCCGCGCCGGGAAGGACGAGAGGTATCCGAAAAGAACGGAATGCGAACCCGGTGGGCCTCTGCGAGCATCGCCGCATGGTCACTCGGCTACGGTCGCTCACCCGGCTCTGGACGGTCCTCGTACCGGTGCTCGCGATCGTCCTCCTGGTCCTCGTCTGGGGCCGGCACCTGCCGGGCGCGATCGTCGCCCTGGTGACCGTCGTCCTCGCCGGCGCCGTCCTGGCGGCGGTCCACCACGCCGAGGTGATCGCCCACCGGGTGGGTGAGCCCTTCGGTTCGCTGGTGCTCGCCATCGCCGTCACGATCATCGAGGTGGCTCTGATCGTCACTCTCATGGCCGACGGCGGTGACAAGAGTTCCACGTTGGCCCGGGACACCGTCTTCGCCGCCGTGATGATCACATGTAACGGGATCGTGGGGATCTGCCTGCTCGTCGCCTCCCTGCGGCACGGCACGGCGGTGTTCAACCCCGAGGGCACGGGCGCGGCACTGGCGACGGTGGCGACGCTGGCCACGCTCAGCCTGGTACTGCCGACGTTCACGACGAGCAAGCCCGGGGCGGAGTTCTCCACGGTCCAGCTGACGTTCGCCGCGCTGTCGTCACTCATCCTGTACGGCCTCTTCGTGACCACGCAGACGGTGCGCCACCGTGACTACTTCCTGCCCATCACCCACCAGGGCGAGGTCATCACCGCCGACGACCACGCCGGTCCTCCCTCGGTACGCACCACCTGGATCAGCGTCGCGCTGCTCGGTATGGCGCTGGTGGGCGTGGTCGGCCTGGCGAAGAGCGTGTCGCCCACCATCGAGTCCGGTGTGGCGGCGGCGGGTCTGCCCGCAGCCGTCGTCGGTGTGGTCATCGCCCTGCTCGTCCTGCTGCCGGAAACCATCGCGGCGCTGCGTTCCGCCCGCCGTGACCGGGTGCAGACCAGCCTCAACCTGGCGCTGGGCTCGGCGATGGCCAGCATCGGCCTGACCATCCCGGCCGTGGCGCTCGCCTCCGTCTGGCTGTCCGGGCCGCTCGTCCTCGGTCTCGGCGCGACGCACATGCTGCTGCTCGCGCTGACCGTGGTCGTCAGTTCCCTGACGGTGGTGCCGGGCCGGGCCACCCCGCTCCAGGGCGGTGTGCACCTGGTGATCTTCGCGGCCTACCTGGAGCTGGCGATCAACCCCTGACCCGCTGTCATCCCGTCATAAGCCGTCACCAGGTCATCACCAGGTCCGGCACCCGCCCGGCCGGTGGATGCCCGTGAGTCCGTCCGGTCAGCCCGTCAACGGTTCCGTCACCGGCTCCGCCACCGCCGCGGGCACCGGACGCGTCTCCGGGAGCAGCGCGAAGCACGCCAGGCTGAGCAGGGCGACACCGCTCAGATACGCGGCCACTCCCCAGGGGACACGACCGCCCCGGTCGGCGAGCGCGGTGGCCACGAGGGGGGTGAGCGCGCCGCCGAGCACCCCGCCGAGGTTGTAGCCCACGGCGGTACCGGTGCAGCGCACCCGGGGCTCGAACAGTTCCGGCAGGTAGGCGGCGATCACCGCGAACATGGTGACGAAGGCGAGCAGGGCGCCCAGGATGCCCAGGAACATCAGCAGCGGCTCGCCGGTCGCCAGGAGCGCGACCATCGGGGGCATCCACAGCGCGCTGGCCGCACACCCCGTCAGACACATCGGCCGGCGCCCGTACCGGTCACCCAGCAGGGCCGCGAGCGGTGTCAGCGCGCCCATCACCAGCACCGCGGCCATGACGCACGTCAGCATGACCGTGCGGCTCACGCCCAGCCGTTCCGTCGCGTAGGCCAGCGACCACGTCGTCACCGTGTAGAACACCGCGTACCCGGCCGCCAGTGCCCCCGCCGTCAACAGGACCAGCCGTCCGTGCCGCCGTACGACCTCGACGAACGGCACGCGCGCGTGGTCGTCGATCTCCAGGAACCGCGGGCTCTCGGTGAGCGAGGCGCGCAGCCACAGACCGGCCAGTGCCAGCGCCCCGGCCGCCCAGAACGGCACCCGCCACCCCCACCGCGCGAACTCCGCGGCGGACAACGTCGCCGACAGCGCGAGCACGATCCCGTTGGCCAGGACGAAGCCGAGAGCCGGCCCCACCTGCGGAAAGCTCGACCACAGGGCCCGCCGGCCGACGGGCGCGTGCTCGGCGGTCAGCAGGACCGCCCCGCCCCACTCCCCGCCGAGCCCCAACCCCTGGAGGAAGCGCAGGGCGAGCAGCAGCACGGGTGCGGCGACACCGATCGTCCCGTACGACGGCACACAGCCGACCGCGACCGTGGAGGCGCCGGTGAGCAGCAGGGAGACCACGAGCACGGGCCGCCGTCCGCGCCGGTCCCCGAGGTGCCCGAAGACCACCGCCCCCAGCGGCCGGGCCACGAACCCCGCGCCGAACGTCCCGAACGCCGCCAGCGTCCCCGCGGCCGGCGAGAACGTCGGGAAGAACAGGGGGCCCAGGACCAGTGCGGCGGCGGTGCCGTAGACGAAGAAGTCGTAGAACTCGATCGCGGTCCCGGCGAGCGAGGCGGCGGCGAGCCGCGGCATGGACGGTGTGCTGACGCGGCGTACCTCGTGCATACCGCGTCAACTCCCGGGGACCGACCGGGGTCACGGGGCGTGCGGGAGCGTCGCGCGGAGCCGGGGCACACGCCGTGGTGACCGGCGCGCTCGGCCTCGTGGGCCGCCGCGGTCACCGTGATAGACCGGGTGCGAGCGGCGGTCGTCGAGAACACCGCCCCGAACGGACCCGGAGGAACCGTGCCCCGCACCCTGGCCAACGCCCCGATCATGATTCTCAACGGGCCGAACCTGAACCTGCTCGGCCAGCGCCAGCCCGAGATCTACGGCAGGGACACACTGGCCGACGTGGAGGCCCGGTGCGCCGAGGCGGCGGCCGCGCACGGCGGCACGGTGGACCTCCGGCAGTCCAACCACGAGGGCGAACTGGTCGACTGGATCCACGAGGCGCGGCTCGGCCACTGCGGCATCGTCATCAACCCCGGGGCGTACTCCCACACGTCGGTGGCGATCCTCGACGCGCTGAACACCTGCGACGGCATGCCCGTCCTGGAGGTGCACATCTCCAACATCCACCAGCGCGAGGAGTTCCGGCACCACTCGTACGTGTCGCTGCGCGCGGACGGCGTCATCGCCGGCTGCGGGGTCCAGGGCTACGTCTTCGGCGTGGAGCGGGTCGCGGCCCTGCTGGGGGCGGCGCGGGCGCAGGCGTGACCCCGTGCGGGCCCGCTAGAGCCGGCCCGCGTCCACGATCCGCCGCAGGAAGCGCCGGGTGCGCTCCTGCCGCGGGTCGCCGAAGACCCGCTCCGGCGTGCCGCGCTCCAGCACCACCCCGCCGTCGAGGAAACACACCTGGTCGGCGACGTCCCGGGCGAACCCCATCTCGTGCGTCGCCAGCATCATGGTCATGCCCTCGTCCTTCAGGCCGCGCACCACCTCCAGCACCTCGCCCACGAGCTCCGGGTCCAGCGCGGCCGTGATCTCGTCCAGCAGCAACAGCCGCGGCCGTACGGCCAGGGCCCGCACGATCGCCACACGCTGCTGCTGACCGCCACTGAGCCGGTCCGGGTAGGCACTCGCCTTCTCGGCCAGTCCGAGGCGCTCCAGCAGCTCCCCGGCGCGCTCCTCGGCCTCCTGCCGGGAGACGCCGTGCACCCGGCGTGGCGCCAGCGTGATGTTGTCGAGCACGGTCATGTGCGGGAACAGGTTGTAGGCCTGGAAGACCACGCCGATACGCCGGCGCACGGCGTCCTGGTCGGTGCGCGGATCGGTGATCTCCACGCCGTCCAGCCAGATCGCGCCGTCGTCGATCTCCTCCAGGAGGTTGGCGCAGCGCAGCAGTGTCGACTTGCCCGAGCCGGAGGCGCCGATCAGCGCGGTCACGGTGTGCGGGGCGACCTCCAGGCCGACGTCCCGCAGCACGACCGAACCGCCGAAGGTCTTGCGGACGGATTCCATCCGCAGGACGGGGGTGCCGCTCGCCGGAGTGTTCGCGGTGGTGTTCACAGGGGTCCTCCCCAGGTGTTCACAGGGATCCACCCTGCGCCCGTCGCCTGTCCGTCCTGGCCGTCACCCAGTCCGTGAAACGGGTCATCGGGATGGTCAGCGCCACGAAGACCAGCCCCGCGACGATGTACGGCGTGTAGTTCAGACTGCGGCCCACGATGATGTCGGCCGCGCGGACGGCGTCCACCGCGCCGCCGATCGAGACCAGGCCGGTGTCCTTCTGCAACGACACCAGGTCGTTGAGCAGCGGCGGCACCTGCCGGCGCACCGCCTGGGGGAGCACGACGTGGCGCAGCGCCTGCCGGTTGGTGAGGCCCAGCGAGCGGGCCGCGGCGCGCTGCGAGGGGTGGACGGACTCGATGCCGGCCCGGAAGACCTCCGCCACGTACGCCGAGTACGTCAGTGTCAGCGCCGTACCGCCGAGCAGCACCGGATCGACCGTCACGCCCTGGAGCCGCAGCGCGGGGACGCCGAGGACCACGATCATCAGGTTGATGATGAGCGGAAGACCGCGGAAGAAGTCGGTGTACGCGGCCGCCAGCACCCGCAGCGGGAAGAAGACCGGGCCGCGCAGGGTCCGGGCGATGGCGATCAGCATGCCGAGGACCAGCACGGCGACACCGCAGACCAGCAGCAGGCGGAAGTTCAGCCACAGGCCGTCGAGGACCTTCGGGAGAGCCTCGCGCGCGTAGTGCGCGCTGAAGAACGTCTCCTTGGTGCGCGGCCAGCCCGGCGCGCCGACGACGACCAGGTAGAGCACGACGGCCGTGACGAGCGTCGACAGGGCCGCGACGGCCGTGGCGCGGCGGGCACGCGCGCGCTGGTGGCGTTCACGCGCCAGCCGCCGCGCGGAGGGCACGTACCCGTCACCCAAAGCGCCGCTTCCGGGAACGTCGGGCGAGTTCGCCACGGCGGCCGTGCCGCCCTTGCCGTCCGCCCCCTCCCGGTCGGGCACGCCGCGGGTGACCGTCACTTGAGCACCGGGGCGTCGACGGCGTCCGAGAGCCACTGCTTCTCCAGCCGGGCCAGCGTGCCGTCCGCGCGCAGGGCGTCGACGGCACGCGTCACGCACGGGGTCAGCGCGCTGCCCTTGTCCAGTACGAGCCCGAACTGCTCGGGCGTGCCGCCCCGATTCTCGAACTGGCCGACGATCCTCGCCTCCGTCACCTCGGCGGAGGTGATGTAGAAGGCGGTCGGCAGGTCGGTGACGACGGCGTCCACCTGGCCGTTGCGCAGCGCGGACTTGGCCTGGTCGTTCTTGGCGTAGACGGCGGGCTGCCGCGTGGGCTTCACCACGTCGGTGATGTACTCGAGGCTCGTGGTGCCCACCTGGGCGCCCAGCCTGAGCTTCCTCAGGTCGGCGATGCCCTTCGCTCCGGCGGCCCCGCCGTGCTTCAGGGCGATGACTGCCTGGCGCACGTCGTAGTAGCCGGAGGAGAAGTCGACGGCCTTCTTGCGTTCGGCGCTGATCGACACCTGGTTGATGTCGAAGTCGAAGGTCTTCACACCGGGCGCGAAGGCCTTGTTGAACGGCACGCTCTGCCAGACGACCGCGTCCTTGCCGTACCCGAGCCGCTTCGCCACGGCGTAGGCGACCGCCGACTCGTAACCCTTGCCGTCGGCGGGCCTGCCGTCCTGGAACCAGGGCTCGTACGCCGGTTCGTCGGTCGCCACCGTCAGCTTCCCCGGCGTCCTGGTGGCCGGCGTGCCCTTCGCGCAGTGCTGGGCGGCCGACCCGGACGGAGCCGCCGACGCCTTCTCCTCGGGCTGCGGAGCACAGCCGACAGCGGTGGCGAGCAGGACTATGGCCGCGGCGGCCGCCGCGCGGCGCGAGAGGCGAGGAGCAGGATGCATGGCCGGAGAGTGGCAGCGAACGACGCGTCTGTCCAGGTCACGGCGCTGGTTGTCCGCATACTGGGAACGGGTGTTGCGGCTGTGTGAACGCGGGAGCGTGCGACCACCCGCGCGCGTGCCCGGAGCCCGGGCCGCCGGCCGAGGGCGGGGTGGAAGACCGGCGGCCCGTACCGCTCAGGAGCCGTCATCCTGTGCGGGGCTGCAACCAGTTGACCGCCTCGCACCGCGCCGGGGGAGCGCGCACACGCGCCGGACGCGGGTGAAATGTTCACACGGGGCGCGGTCTGTGTGCCGCACGCCGGGCGCATGAGCCGGGCGCGCGCCCGGCGTGAACCGGCGGTGAGGCCGGACCGCTCCGGGTACTCGCCCGCAGGGTGCCGTTCACAGCCACTCACCCGCTCAGCCGGCCGCGTCGCCCGGAGTGCTCGCGCGCGCCGATCACCACCCGCGCGCGTGCCACTCCGGCAGGTGCGGCCGTTCGGCGCCCAGCGTGGTGTCGTCGCCGTGTCCGGGGTAGACCCACGTCTCGTCCGGCGTACGCGTACGACGCGCGAGGCCAGGTGAGCGGATTCCATGACGTCGAGGACTCGGTACAGGCCGGGATTGTCCGGGAGATCGTCACCCGCCTGCTGGCTGGCGGCAGTCTCATCGGCATCACGGCTGACCTGAACGAGCCTGGTGTTCCGTCGCCCGGTGCCGGGATGCAGCTCAAGCGGCGGGCGGTCGGGCAGAACGAGGACGGGTCGCTGCGGAACAAGACCAGCGTGAAGAAGCTCGCGCCGCGGCCGGCGAACGTGGGGATCCGCGTGCACCAGGGTGTGGAGTACAAGGCGGCATGGCCGGCGCTCATCACGGACGAGCAGTACGCGCAGCTTCGGAACCTGTTCGCGGAGCGGGCCGTGGTGCGGGAGCTGCCGGGAGCGCGGAAGCACCTGCTGACGTGTGGCGAGGTCGCCACGTGCGGGCCGTGCGGGTCGGTGTTCCGGGTTGCGCTGAAGGGGAACGCGAAGCGGGGCAGGAAGCAGCCGACGTACGTCTGCGACGCGGGAGGCTGCGTCGGCCGGAATGAGGAAGTGCTCGACCGGTACGTGGGGCGGGTGGTCGTTGGTGTGCTGTCGCGGCCCGAGGCGGCCGAGGTGTTCCGCGGGGACGACTCGGCGGCCCTGGCGGCCCTGGAGCGGGCGGAGGGGCTGAAGGCGCGCCAGGAGGCGGCGGCGGACGACTACGCGGACGGGATCATCACCCGTGAGCAGTTGCGGCGCATCACGGCGAAGCTGGCGAAGCAGATCACGGACGCGCAGAACGTGGCCCGGCGGCTGCGGCCGGCCTTCGACCTCGACGCTTTCGACGGCCTTGTGGGGCCTCGGTCGGCGGAGACGTGGGAAGCGCTCGAGGTGCCGCAGCAGCGGCGGGTCCTGGACGGCCTGGGCCTGCGGTTGAGGGTGCACCCGGTGGCGCGGCGCGGCCCCGGGTTCGACCAGAGCACCGTTGAGCTCCAGTGGGCGCGGACGGGCGACTGAGCGCGCGGATGCCGTACGGGCGTGGGGGGGGGGGGGGGGGGGGGGGGGGGGGCGGGGGGGGCGGGGGGGGGGGGGGGGGGGGGGGGGGGGGGGGGGGGGGGGGGGGGGGTCGGGGGGGCGCCCCC
>NZ_JBIVZV010000002.1:781120-807419 GCF_044759735.1 Streptomyces sp. NPDC100445
CGGGGCCCCCGGGGGGCGCGGCGGGCCCCGGGTTCCCACCAGAGCACGGTTGAGCGCCTGTGGGCGCGGCGGGGCGACTGCCCGCGGGGGGCCCGGGGGGGGGGGCCCCCGGGGGCCCGGGGGCCCACGCCGTCGTTCCGGCCGAGGTCGGAGGGTTGCTCAGTCGTCGTGGTTGCCGTGCTGGTCGAACTCGACCGGCCTCCCGTACCGGCACATCGGCCGGGCGTTCCGCGTCTCGCCGTCGACCACATGGCGCTGGGCGCAGCGCGGCACGGAACTGTGGCACCGGGGCGGCGACCCGGAGGCCCTGGCGGCCGCTCTCGCCGCGCTCCGGCCCCTGGACGAGCTCAAGGACCGTGCAGCCGTTCCACGGCCTCCACAGCGTCCGGCGGCGGCCCCGCTGCCCGAGGACCCCGACGAGGCGTTCGCCGTGTGGGCACAAGCCCGGTTCGGCGTCGACCCGGAGGACCTGGCGGAGCTGCTGGAGACCGGGATGGACTGCACGGGGCTGGAGGACGCGATGGCCCTCGACGCCGACCAGCTCGCCGCGCTCCTGGACGACCTCCCCGACGAGGAACCCGCCACCTGACCCGCCGCGCCAGAACACCCGCCGCGGCATGCGGCCGGGGACGCGTGCACCATGCAACCGGGCCCCATAAGGAACGTGGCCCCGAACGCGCGGAAACGTGGCCTCGGGGTGCAGGCGCCTCGCCCGGCCTGTACGTGAACTGGTTGACGTACAGCGGCCGCCGATGACGTACGCGATCGTCCCGGCCGGGACCGCGCGGGCGGAACTGGGCCCACTTCGCACTATCTCGCTGAGGCTTCCTGTGGTCCTGGCCCCGAGCACGCCTCAAGGGGTGGGTGAGGCGGGAAGTGCCCGCTCGATCGGAGATCCGGCCTCGGGGATCAATGGAGCCGTGGCTATCGGTAAGAATGATCATGGTTCGACTGACGCGAGGGCGCTGACGCGGCTCTCGTACTCGCGGCGGGCCTTGCGTTGGGTCGGAACCGCCGGGACACCCTGGCCACCGTGGAGCGGCTCGCGGCGGTCGAGGAGTTGGCGGTGTACCTCCGGCGTGGTGCTGACCCGCAGGGTGCAGCCCTGGCCGCGCCGTGGGGTTACGCCTTGGTCGAGCAGGGCTCGGGGGGCTCCAGTTCGGTGCTGGGGAAGGCAGCCGGCGGCCTATCCCGCCCTTCGCGGCGTGCGGCGGGGGTGTGCTCGGCGACATGCCGGGCGACCCCGTTAGCTGTACGAGAACGCACGGCGTTGGGAGAGCAGGGCTGGGGCCGGGACAAGCGTGTCTGCGTGCCGCCATGACGAGCGCCGGGACAGCAACCGGCGCACGCTCGGGGGCTTACTGGCGCAGGATCACGTTGGCGGTGGTCGATCTTCCGGAACATCGTCCTCCGCAGGCCTAGATTCGCTCCGATGACGCTCCCGCTTCCTGGGGGCGTTCCGCCCGAGAAGAGGAGTTGGTCGTGTCGGGAGCTTCCATGACTGCTGAGGAACACATGGAACGTCTGAGTGCCGTCTTGTCCGGCACCCGGACACAGAGTCGCGCCGACCACCGGATGCGGATGCACCGCCCCGGCAACATCCTGTTCGGAGTCCTGCTGCACGCTGCGGCCCGCCTCGACCAGGGGCTGCCCCTGACCGACCTGGAACAGCGCCTGATCACCCAGGCGGGCAAATACATGCCCGCACAGGAACTGCCCAGCTTCGGCCGGATCTACCGCGACGCCTGCGCTCGCGGATCGATCGCCGTCCTCCCGCAGGCGATTACGAACGTGCCGGTGGAGACAGGTTTCAGCAGCGCCGACCTGACCGCCGCTCTGCCCGCGTTGACGCGGGAGATCAACGCCCAGCCCAATGTCCGCGTCGTCGACGTCAGCAAGCTCGCCGAGGGGGAGCCGGTCGACAGCGAGGAGTACATCGCGGCCATGGCCCGATACGGCCGCGGTATCACCGTCCTCGACGCCCCGCAGCAGGAGTCGAACCTTAAGGGCCTGCTGGACGTGCACATGCGGATGGACAGGTTCTACTGCGTAAGGGAGTCATCGGGGGAAATCGGCGCGGACGAGATCTACTGGGGGGTGAGCGCGGGCAGCGACACCACCGCCAAGAAGTCGTTCAGAACCAGGGTGTACGACTCCGTCCACACCGACGAAATTCACAAATTCGACTACGTCTACCGCCAACAGACGTATGTGTTCAGCGGTACGGTCGACAAGCACCTGTCGGCCGAGTTCCAGTGCTGGGACGAAGACAGCAGCCCCGGCGATTTCCTCGACAAGCTGCGCACCGCCCTGTCCGACTTCGCCGAGCACGCCGTGGACACGTCCATCGAGATGACCAAGTACAACGGCAACCAGGCGAAAAAGGCTGCCGCTTGGGCCACCTTGCTCGGTATCGGCGCCGGCCTGCTGAGCGCCCTCCTCGGGCTGTTCGAGAACCCGGACGATCTGGTGCACGAGCGGTCCATCGGCTTCTCCCGCGAGTACCTGCTCAATCTCCAGCAGGTGGAAGAGAACTTCTGGCACTTCGACGGAGGCGATGGGGGCTATCACAAGCTCACCCTGAAGACCACCTAGCCCGGCTGATCCACCCGGCAGTCGGACCAGTCTGTCCTGGCCCGCAGTCGGCGAGCTTGGGCGGCCCTTGGTGGCCGAGCCGACGACCGTTTGAAGGGCTCCGTCGATCATCCGCCGGAGTCCTCGCCGATACGGGCCCATCACTGGGCAGGCACGAGCGGACGGTATCCAGCCCCGACACCCGCCCGGTGGTCTTTCCGCGAACCCGAGCGAAGCCCCGTCCATTGCTAGCCGATCATGATCGATCTCATCGCCAACCGCTGCACTAAGCCACTAGATGATTACTGGGAGTGAAATGGGTCACGGGTTTCCGACCGCCAAGTTCTTCCGCATCGTCAACGAGCAGACCGGGGTGTGCCTGTTCGCCGCGTCCGGAGGTAGAACCTACGTCGATGAAAGTAACCTTGCAGGGGGAGTCTCCTACAGTCACACCAACGACCAACACCTGGCCGTCGGCCCCGTCAAGGGCACGAGAGGTGAGGTCTGGTTCTTCGACGACAGGAACAGGCGCTCGTTCGATGAAGCCTGGTGTCTGGTCAACGCCAACAAAGACATCCGCACTGCGTACACCCTCCACGCCGGGCCCCGGGACGAAAGCACCATCACGTACGGCCATGACGATCTGGGCCTGATCGGCTGGGGCCAGAAGGGTCAGACCCAATGGGAGGCCGGCGACGGGAGGATCTGGCCGGAGCCACGTAGGGACAAGTTCATCACCGTGCTCCGGGACGGCCACAAGCACCGGGTCGGCCTGGCAGACCGCGCTGACGACAACCAGGTCTGGACCTTTCAAGAAGTAGAGCTTCCAGGCGAATCCGTCCCCACCGAGAGGCTGGGAATCTACAGTCAGTCCCCTCCCGGCACCGACCTGAGCAAGTGGCGGACGCGTATGTAGCGGCTTGACGCGGCCGGCGGCCCAGATCCGGACCAGCGGTTGCTGTGCATCCTGCTTGACGACGACCAGGGCGTCGGCGGTGTACGAGATGCCCTCTCGCGCCGCGTACTCGCGGGTGGCACGCTTGGCGTGCTTGTCGTCGGTCATGACCGGTCGCTCTCCCGGCGGCGGACCCCACGCATCGGCCGCCGTGGCGTCGGTGGACCACGACAGGAAACTACAGGGCGGAGCTGACATCGCGTGAGGCTGAACCCCTTGTCCTCATCACCGTCCCGGCATGGGCGGGTCCGGCTCGGATTCGGGCCGACGCGTGGCGGCCGCTCCCACCGTAGCGAGAGGGACCGCCGTAGGTGCTCATGTCCCCGGATGTCCCCGGATGTTCCCGTGTGTGCCCGCGTGTCCCCGTCTGGCTCTTGACAATGTTCCTTCTCTAGAGCCAGAACTGAGGGAAAACCACATGGGCCGAACCTTACGGCAGTTGCCCGTCATCACGGCGGCCGCTGACGTCGTCGACGCGGAGCTGGTGGACGACGAGACGGCTGGCGCCTCCGTGGTCGTCCACGCGGACCGGGACCGCCATCTCTCCCCGGAGACCGTCGCCGCGATCCGGGCGAGCGTCGCCGACTCCACCCGCCGCGCGTACGGCACGGACCGCAACGCGTTCGCCGCCTGGTGCCTCCAGGAGGGCCGCACGGCCGTCCCCGCGTCCGCCGAGACGATGGCGGAGTGGGCGCGGCACCTGACCGTCACGGCCCGGCCCCGCACAAACCGCCCGGCCGGGCCGTCGACCATCGAGTGCGCCATGTCCGCAGTGACGTCCTGGCACGAGGAGCAGGGACGGCCGAAGTCGAACATGCGCGGCGCCCGGCCGTCCTCAACGCGTACAAGGATCGGCTTGCCCTGGAGAAGGCTGAGGCCGCGCAGGCGCGGCAGGCGACCGCGGCTCTCCCGCCGCGGATCCGCACCATGCTCGCCGGGGGTCGAGCGGTCCACCCTCGCCGGGAAGCGGAGCGCCGCCCTGGTGCTGCTCGGGTTCGCCACGGCGGCCCGCGTCTCCGAGGAAGAACGCCAGACCATCGTCATGGGCGACGGCGAGTTCGGGGCGGTCACCCGCCAGGTGTGGGACTACAAGGTCGGCGGCCACAACATCATCAAGTCGTGGTTCGATTACCGGAAGAAGGAGCCCGGCGGGCGCCGCAGCTCGCCGCTCGACGACGTCAACGCCACGACGTGGGATTCGGACTGGACAGGCGAGTTCCTTGACCTGCTCTCCGTCCTGACCCGCCTGACCGGCCTCGAACCCGAGCAGGCCGAGATTTTGGAGTCCATCCTCACCGGCGGCATCGCCACGCTGGACGACCTCGCCGCTGAGGGGGGCCGCTGGCCGCAGTGCAAGGCAGACAGGAAGCCCCGTTTCTCACTGGACTCTGCGCCCGTCGGCGCGAGTGACACCTTGCATAAGAGACTGGTACGAAAAGCGGGATCTGCCCGGAGGTACATCGTCAAGGGCGCCGAACTACTACCACGACGAGAATGACGACCCCATCGACTACCGGCTGGACGGATCTTCTGCCGAGTACTGGGACCCATCCGGGGGCCAGGGCCTCACCGGGGATGATCCGCTCGAGTGTGCTGGCTGCGGGCACACGAACCCAGAGAGCCTCGACGAGCGTCGCCTCTGCCCATATTGCAGGCCTAGCAGTTCAGCCGGAGACCGCAAGGTTCGGCCCAGGAACCGCAGGCGTCAGCGTTGACCGTGGCTCTGCGATCCCGGGGGTGGATGAGGACCTGCGGCCGGGTGGCTGGCGGGCACATGGATCACCAGCCTCGTGCGCGCCACTCCGCGAGGTGGGGCCGCTCCGTGCCGATGGTGGTGTCGTTGCCGTGGCCGGGGTAGATCCACGTCTCGTCGGGCAGGACGTCGAAGAGCTTGGTCTCCAGGCCGCCCATCAGGGAGTTGAACTCTTCCGGACGTGTTGTCCTACCAGGACCGCCCGGGAAGAGGCAGTCGCCGGTGAAGACGTGCGGATGACCGTGCGGGTCGTCGTAGACCAGCGCGATGGAACCGGGGGTGTGTCCGACCAGGTGGCGCGCGGTGAGCTCCACCCGGCCCACCCTGATGACGTCGCCGTCGTCGACGAGGACGTCGGTGGGCACCGGGATGCCGGGCGCGTCGTCACGGCCCGCGTAGGTCCGCGCGCCCGTGCCGGCGACGACCTCGGCGAGCGCCTGCCAGTGGTCGCCGTGCCGGTGAGTGGTGACGACGGACGCGATGCCGTCGTCACCGATCATGCCCAGGAGTGTTCCCGCCTCGTCGGCGGCGTCGATCAGAAGCTGCTCGTCGGTGGCCCGGCAGCGCAGCAGGTAGGCGTTGTTGTCCATCGGGCCGACCGCGATCTTGGTGATCATCAGGTCTTTCAGCTCGTGGACGTCCGCCGGTCCGCCGACCTTGACCTCTCCGGAGTACGTCATGGTGGCAGCCTATAGCGGGGAGTCCCGGCGGACGGCCGTCTTCCTACAGCGGGGGCAGCTCCGGCAGCGAGCCGCCCCGCACCTCCAGCGCAGCCCCGTCACGGCGTCCGGCGAGCCAGCCCAGCAGGTCGGCCGGCCGTCCGGTGACCGTGACCTCGGACACGTCCGTCGTGCGGCCGGTGCTCCACGCACGCGTGCCGTCCGTGAGCCGGGTCGCGGGGATGTCGGGGTGGCCGGCGAACCGCTCGGTGAGGAAGGCGGTCTCCCGTTCCAGGAACTCCGCCGGGACGTGCTCCAGCTCGTACCCGATCCCGAGATCGACGTGGTGCAGCTCCACCTCCGCCCACCGCCGGAACGGGATGCGGGCCGCCGTGTCGGTGACCCCGTTGCGCAGCTCCACGGTGCGCGTCCAGTCCGCGGGCGCGTCCCCGGCCGCCCGGAAGCGGGCCGCGCTGTCCCGGACGTCGGCGAGCTGGGCCGCCACGGGGCGCGGGGCGTCGCGCTCGATGTCGGCGTCGCGCTGCTCGGCGCCGGCGTACATGGGGCGCCCTTCCAGGACGTTCACGAGGGCGTCGGCGTTGCGGGCGAGGTGGGCGAGCACATGCCCGCGGCTCCAGCCGGGAAGCCGTGACGGCAGGGCGAGTGACGCGTTGTCCAGTTCGGTGACCGCGGTCAGGAGTCGATCGGTCGCGTCACGTACACAGGCCAGGTCATGAGCGTGATCAGTCATGGTGCTGACCCTAGTCGCGCCACCCCTTCGGGTGAAGGTGAGGGACGTCGCCCGCAAATCGAAAGCACGTGCTATATCGTCGATGGTGGCGTCGGGCATGCTGGAGGGTCGGGGGTTGTTATGCAACCGGGCAATCCGACCGGCGTTGTCAGTGGCTCCCCCTAGTGTGAAGAAGCTCGGGGGCCCCGCCCCTGTCACTTCTCTAGAAAGGTGCGGACCGGCGTGGCCGACCGTCTCATCGTCCGTGGCGCGCGCGAGCACAACCTGAAAAACGTGTCGCTCGACCTGCCTCGTGACTCGCTCATCGTCTTCACGGGCCTGTCCGGGTCGGGCAAGTCCTCCCTGGCCTTCGACACCATCTTCGCCGAGGGCCAGCGCCGTTACGTGGAGTCGCTCTCCTCGTACGCACGGCAGTTCCTCGGGCAGATGGACAAGCCCGACGTCGACTTCATCGAGGGCCTCTCCCCGGCGGTCTCCATCGACCAGAAGTCGACGTCCCGCAACCCCCGCTCGACGGTCGGCACGATCACCGAGGTCTACGACTACCTGCGGCTGCTCTTCGCGCGCATCGGCAAGCCGCACTGTCCCGAGTGCGGCCGCCCGATCTCGCGCCAGTCGCCGCAGGCGATCGTGGACAGGGTCCTGGAGCTCCCCGAGGGGAGTCGCTTCCAGGTGCTGTCCCCGCTGGTCCGCGAGCGCAAGGGTGAGTTCGTCGACCTCTTCGCCGACCTCCAGACCAAGGGCTACTCCCGCGCGCGCGTCGACGGCCGGACCGTCCAGCTCTCCGAGCCGCCGACCCTGAAGAAGCAGGAGAAGCACACCATCGAGGTGGTCGTGGACCGCCTCACGGTGAAGGACTCCGCCAAGCGCCGCCTCACCGACTCCGTGGAGACCGCCCTCGGCCTGTCCGGCGGCATGGTCGTGCTCGACTTCGTCGACCTCCCCGAGGACGACCCCGAGCGCGAGCGCATGTACTCGGAGCACCTCTACTGCCCCTACGACGACCTCTCCTTCGAGGAGCTGGAGCCCCGCTCCTTCTCCTTCAACTCGCCCTTCGGCGCCTGCCCCGAGTGCAGCGGCATCGGCACGCGCATGGAGGTCGACCCCGAGCTGATCGTCCCGGACCCCGACAAGTCCCTGGACGAGGGTGCCATCCACCCCTGGTCGCACGGGCACACCAAGGACTACTTCAGCCGCCTGATCGGCGCCCTCGCGGACGCTCTCGGCTTCCGCACGGACATCCCCTTCGCCGGTCTGCCGCAGCGCGCCAAGAAGGCGCTGCTCCAGGGCCACAGGACGCAGATCGAGGTGCGCTACCGCAACCGGTACGGCCGCGAGCGCGTCTACACGACCCCCTTCGAGGGGGCGGTGCCGTTCGTGAAGCGCCGGCACAGCGAGGCCGAGAGCGACGCCAGCCGCGAGCGCTTCGAGGGCTACATGCGCGAGGTGCCCTGCCCCACCTGCGAGGGCACGCGCCTGAAGCCGATCGTCCTCGCGGTCACGATCATGGGCAGGTCGATCGCCGAGATCTCCGCGATGTCGATCAGCGACTGCGCCGACTTCCTGGGCGAACTGAAGCTCAGCGCCCGGGACAAGAAGATCGCCGAGCGGGTCCTGAAGGAGGTCAACGAGCGGCTGCGCTTCCTGGTCGACGTCGGCCTGGACTACCTCTCGCTCAACCGCGCCGCGGGCACCCTCTCCGGCGGCGAGGCGCAGCGCATCCGCCTGGCCACCCAGATCGGCTCCGGTCTCGTCGGTGTCCTCTACGTCCTGGACGAGCCCTCCATCGGCCTGCACCAGCGGGACAACCACCGGCTGATCGAGACCCTCGTCCGGCTGCGGGACATGGGCAACACGCTCATCGTCGTCGAGCACGACGAGGACACCATCAAGGTCGCCGACTGGATCGTGGACATCGGCCCCGGCGCCGGCGAGCACGGCGGCAAGGTCGTGCACAGCGGTTCCGTCAAGGAACTGCTCGCCAATACCGAGTCGCAGACCGGCGCGTACCTCTCGGGCCGCAAGTCGATCCCGCTCCCGGACGTACGCCGCCCGCTCGACCCGTCCCGGCAGCTGACGGTGCACGGTGCCCGTGAGAACAACCTGCGGGACATCGACGTCTCCTTCCCGCTCGGAGTGTTCACGGCCGTCACCGGTGTCTCCGGATCCGGTAAGTCGACACTGGTCAACGACATCCTCTACACGCACCTGGCCCGTGAGCTGAACGGCGCCCGTACCGTCCCCGGACGGCACACGCGCGTGGCGGGCGACGACCTGGTCGACAAGGTCGTGCACGTCGACCAGTCGCCGATCGGCCGCACCCCGCGGTCCAACCCGGCGACGTACACCGGTGTCTTCGACCACGTCCGCAAGCTGTTCGCCGAGACCACCGAGGCGAAGGTCCGTGGCTACCTGCCGGGACGCTTCTCCTTCAACGTCAAGGGCGGCCGCTGCGAGAACTGCTCGGGCGACGGCACCATCAAGATCGAGATGAACTTCCTGCCGGACGTCTACGTCCCGTGCGAGGTCTGCCACGGCGCCCGGTACAACCGGGAGACCCTGGAGGTCCACTACAAGGGCAAGTCCATCGCCGAGGTGCTGAACATGCCGATCGAGGAGGCCATGCACTTCTTCGAGGCGGTCCCGTCGATCTCCCGGCACCTGAGGACGCTGAACGACGTCGGTCTCGGCTACGTCCGCCTCGGTCAGTCCGCCACCACCCTCTCCGGCGGTGAGGCGCAGCGCGTCAAGCTCGCCAGCGAACTCCAGAAGCGGTCCACCGGACGCACGGTCTACGTCCTGGACGAGCCGACCACCGGTCTGCACTTCGAGGACATCAGCAAGCTCCTCACGGTGCTCGGCGGGCTCGTCGACAAGGGCAACACGGTCATCGTCATCGAGCACAACCTCGACGTGATCAAGACCGCCGACTGGGTCGTGGACATGGGCCCGGAGGGCGGCGCCGGCGGTGGCCTGGTCGTCGCGGAAGGCACGCCGGAGGAGGTGGCCGGTGTCTCGACCAGCCACACCGGCAAGTTCCTGCGCGAGATCCTCGGCGCCGACCGCGTCAGCGACGCGGAACCGGTCAAGGCCCCGCGGGCGACCACGGCGCGGAAGACGGCCGCCGCCAAGTCGCCGGCGAAGAAGACGGTCACGGCGAAGGCCGACGGTGCCCCGGCCAAGGGGGCTGCCACGGCAACGAAGAAGGCGACGGCCGCCAAGAAGGCCACGAGGGCCCGCAAAGCCTGAGCCGGAGGGCCCGGGGGCGCTCAGACGCCCTCGGACTTCTTCTGACACATCATCAAAAAGACGGCGCCTCTCGGGAACTCCTCGAGGGGCGCCGCTCGTTTCCCCCATGACCAGCCCGGATCCGCGGTCAGGCAGTCCGCCGCACACCGCAGGGCCGGCCGCACCTTGTCAACAGCACAGGGAGAACAGCCCGCTCACAGCGCGGTCCGCCCGCCCAGCTCGGCCGCGTACGGCGGTTCGGCCCCCGCACGCGAGCAGGTGACCGCCGCCGCCCGGGCCGCGAAGCGCAGCAGCCGCGTCCAGCCGTCCGTCCCGAGGGCGGCCAGAGCTTCCGGCGTCAGCGCGTCCAGCACCGACAGTCCGTGCAGCAGGGCCGCGTTCACCGTGTCACCGGCGCCGATGGTGTCCACGACGTCGGTCTTCGCCCCGGGCACGGAGTGCTCCCCGCCGTCCCGGGTGAACACGGTCAGTCCGTCGCCGCCCCGGGTGACCACCACGGCCGACGGTCCAGCGGCCAGCCATGCGCGCGGGGTGCCGCCGAGCCACGCGGCATCCTCCGAGGACAGCTTCAGCAGCGTCACCGAGGGCAGCCAGCTCTCGAAACGCGTCCGGTAGGCGTCCGCGTCCGGGATCAGCCCCGCCCGGATATTGGGGTCCAGAGCGGTGAACAGCCCCCGTCCCGCGGCGGCACGCATCAGGTCCTCGTAGGCGCTCGCACCCGGCTCCAGGGCGAGCGAACAGGTACCGAAGGACACCGCGCGCGTACCCGCGGGGAGAGTCACCGGGCCGGAGAAGAGACGGTCGGCGGTGCCGTCCACGTAGAAGGAGTAGGCGGCCGAGCCGGCGGTGTCGACCGTGGCCACCGCGAGGGTCGTCGGTTCCGGCCCCCGCTGGACGCCGGACACGTCGACTCCGGCGCGCCGCAGCCCGTCCAGCAGGGCCTCCCCGAAGGCGTCGTACGACACCCGGGAGCAGAAGGCGGCATGGGCGCCGAGCCGCCCGAGGGCCACGGCGGTGTTGTAGGGGCCGCCGCCGAGCGCCGGTCTCAGCACCGCCAGGGCACCAGGGCCCTGGGGCACGAGGTCGATCAGTGCCTCACCGGCAACGACGATCATGAGGCGGTTCCCTCCACAGGTGTCCCGGCCCGAACAGTGCCCTCGGGCCGTCCACCGAGCCGTCCCGGCCGCGCCGCGGCCGGCCGAACCGGGACGCTATCTCACCGACACACCCCGCGTAAACGCCTACCTGGAGCGCCCGCCGCCCCTCCGTCCGGGCGTGCCGCACCCCCCGGTATCGTCGCCCGTGCTCATTTCCTGACCTGTGGAGAACCAGATGCCCGCCCGCTCCTCGGCCAGCCGCCGTACCGTCCTTCGAGGGGCCGCCGCCGCCCCGGTCGCCGGGCTCGGCCTGGCCGCGTGCTCGACGCCGGACGGGGACGGGCCGGCCGGGGCCGCCCCCACCGCGCCGGTCGACCTCGGCGCCGCCAACGAGGTCGCCAAGGGCGCCGCCCAGCTGTACCAGGACCACAACGTGGTGGTCAGCCGTGACCGGAACGGCACACTCAAGGCGTACAGCACGATCTGCACGCACGCCGGGTGCCCCATCAACAAGCTGCGGGGGACGACCTTGGTCTGCCCCTGCCACGGCAGCGAGTTCGACGCCCTGACGGGCAAGGTCGTGCAGGCACCGGCCACCGAGTCCCTGACCGAACTGACGGTGAGGACCACCGACGGCAGGATCGTCGCCGGCCCGGCGAGCTGACGGAAGCCCTCCCGGAGCCGCCTTCTGAGACGGGCTGTCCCGAGCGGACCCCGACGCCTGGCCCGAGCCGCTAGACCGGCCGGCCGAAGGCGCCCGGAGCCCGTCACCTTGTCACAGAGCTGCCGAGCCCCGGTCACGACGCTGCCGAGCACCGGCCCCCGGCGCACAGCGCCGCCGAGCAGCCGTCCCCGACGCCACCGCCTCCGGCGCCGCCACACCCGGCGGTCTGCCGTCACTCCCAGTCCCAGGCGATTCCCACGATGCCCGGCCGGACGCGTGGTTCGACCACGTGGGCACAGTGGTGGGGACCGGTCACGGCGAGATCCTGCCGGCCGCTGCGCGGAGCCGCCGGCGAGGGCTGGGCGAAGCGGTGGCAGCGCACCGGCAGGGCGGCCGGGTCGAAGCGGACCTGGAGCGCGTACTGGCCGCCGGGGGAGCCGAACCGCTGGAGATGCTCGCGGGAGGTGCCGGCCGTGCCGTCCTCGACGGCGTACCGGAAGAGAAAGGTGTCCCCGGCACGCAGCCGGGTGCCGAACAGCAGCTCGGCCACCAGTACGCCGGTGTCCTGGTCCCAGCGCAGGCGTCCGGTGCGGCAGTTCTCCAGGGCCCGCACGGTCATCCGGCGCGGATCACAGCCCCGGTCGCCGTGGTGGACGGCGACGAAGCGGTCGATACCGTCGTGGTGGGCCCGCACGATGTGGTGGGCCTCACGGCCGGCCAACTCGCGCCGGGCGCCGATCCGGACGCACTCGTGGTGCCCGAGGCTGTGCAGTCCGCCGCCCACCGGCCGGCCCAGGTCGGCCGTGAGGCGGTCCAGGACGTCCGAGGCCTCGACCAGGGAACGATAGGTGCGGCCCCCCGGACGGCAGGCCACGGGGCGCTCGTCGGCCTCGGCGAGCAGCCGGATCAGTGACTCGTCCGGCAGCTGGAGTATCTCCTCCAGTGCCCGTACGGCGCGCAGCGACTCGGGGCGCTGTGGGCGGCGGGCGCCCTGCTGCCAGTAGCTCAGACTGGTCACACCCACCTTGACCCCGTGGCGCGACAGATGGTGCTGCACGCGCTGGAGCGGCAGCCCGCGGGCGGCGATCGCGGCGCGCAGCGCCACATGGAAGGGGCCGCCACGCAGGGCCGTGTCCAGTTCCGCGGTGGGGAGGTCCGCGTGCTCCGAGGCATGCCGCATGCCGAAGGGCCTTTCTGTGAGGTGTCACACCGGCTGGTCAGACCGTCGTGCGAGTCCGCGGGGCCACCCCCGTGGGCGCCGCGGACGCCCGTGGCCGGGCGCGCCGCGCCCGTGTGCGTGCGTGCACGGCCCCGGTTCCCCCGCATTGAAGCGTGTTGACCAGAACCCGACAACACCTGGCGTCCGGCCGTCGCGGACGACCGGCCGGACGACGCCGTCCCGCGGGCGGGGCGCGGTGGGGGACGGGCGTGGTGCCCGGGCACGGTGCGACGGGGGCCAGGCCTGCTGCCCGGGCGCGGCGCGGAGGGCGGGTGAGCGGGGGCGCGGGCCTCGGTGCGGAGGGCGCCGCCGAGCCTCTTCAGGACCACCACGCCGGGGTGGGCGTCGTCCACAGGCGCGACGCGGTGTCGGTGCTCGCCAGTAGGGTGTGAGACATGGCCGATCCCTCCAGCTACCGCCCCAGGCCGGGTGACGTCCCGGACTCCCCGGGGGTGTACAGGTTCCGTGACGAGCACCGCCGGGTGATCTACGTCGGAAAGGCGAAGAGCCTGCGCCAGCGCCTGGCGAACTACTTCCAGGACCTGGCGAACCTGCACCCGCGCACCCGGTCGATGGTGACCACCGCCGCGTCCGTGGAGTGGACCGTGGTGTCGACGGAGGTGGAGGCGCTTCAGCTGGAGTACTCCTGGATCAAGGAGTACGACCCCCGGTTCAACGTCAAGTACCGCGACGACAAGAGCTACCCGTACCTCGCGGTGACGATGAACGAGAAGTTCCCGCGGGTCCAGGTGATGCGCGGCCACAAGAAGAAGGGCGTCCGGTATTTCGGGCCGTACGCGCACGCGTGGGCGATCCGGGACACCGTCGACCTGCTCCTGCGGGTCTTCCCGGTGCGCACCTGCTCGGCCGGTGTCTTCAAGAACGCCACCCGTACCGGCCGCCCGTGCCTGCTCGGCTACATCGACAAGTGCTCCGCCCCCTGCGTGGGCCGCGTCACCCCCGAGGATCACTGGGACCTGGCCGACGAGTTCTGCGATTTCATGACCGGCCGCACCGGCACCTACCTCCGCCGCCTGGAGAACCGGATGGCCGAGGCGGCCGAGGAGATGGAGTACGAACGCGCGGCCCGCCTGCGCGACGACATCGGGGCCCTGAGAAAGGCCATGGAGAAGAACGCGGTCGTCCTCGCCGACGCGACCGATGCCGACCTCATCGCCGTCGCCGAGGACGAGCTGGAGGCGGCCGTCCAGATCTTCCACGTACGCGGCGGCCGGGTCCGCGGCCAGCGCGGCTGGGTGACCGACAAGGTCGAGGAGGTCACCACCGGCGCCCTCGTCGAGCACGCCCTCCAGCAGCTGTACGGGGAGGAGACCGGGGACGCGGTGCCCAAGGAGGTGCTGGTCCCGGCCCTGCCCGAGCCGGTCGGCCCGGTGCAGGAGTGGCTGGCCGCCCGCCGCGGGTCGAACGTCTCGCTGCGCATCCCGCAGCGCGGCGACAAGAAGGCGCTCATGGAGACCGTGCAGCGCAACGCGCAGCAGTCCCTGGCCCTGCACAAGACGAGACGCGCCTCCGACCTCACGACCCGCTCCCGCGCGCTGGAGGAGATCGCGGAGGCCCTCGACCTGGACAGCGCCCCGTTGCGGATCGAGTGCTACGACATCTCGCACCTCCAGGGCGACGACGTGGTGGCCTCCATGGTCGTCTTCGAGGACGGCCTCCAGCGCAAGAACGAGTACCGCCGCTTCCAGATCAAGGGCTTCGCCGGCCAGGACGACGTCCGCTCGATGCACGAGGTGATCACCCGGCGCTTCCGGCGCTACCTCGCGGAGAAGGAGCGCACCGGGGAGTGGGCCGACGGCGACGGCACGACGGAGGCCGGCACCGACGGCGCCGGCACCGCGATCCCCCTGCCCGCCGACGAGACCGGGCTCACCGGTCAGGTCATGGTCACCGACTCCCTCAAGGACGACGACGGGCGTCCCAGGAAGTTCGCGTACCCGCCGCAGCTGGTCGTCGTCGACGGCGGTCAGCCGCAGGTCGCGGCGGCGCGGCGCGCCCTGGACGAGCTGGGCATCGACGACATCGCGGTCTGCGGTCTCGCCAAGCGCCTGGAGGAGGTCTGGGTGCCCGGCGAGGACGACCCGGTGGTCCTGCCCCGCACCAGTGAGGGGCTCTACCTGCTCCAGCGGGTCCGTGACGAGGCGCACCGGTTCGCGATCACCTACCAGCGGACCAAGCGCGCCAAGCGCTTCCGGGCCGGCCCGCTGGACGACGTGCCCGGTCTGGGCGAGACCCGCAAGCAGGCGCTCATCAAGTACTTCGGTTCGGTGAAGAAGCTGCGGTCCGCCACCATCGAGCAGATCCAGGAAGTGCCCGGCATAGGCAGGAAGACGGCCGAGACCATCGCCGTGACCCTCGCCCAGGCGGCCCCGGCCGCACCCGCCGTGAACACGGCGACCGGAGAGATCATTGAGGAAGAGGAACCCGACACTACGGGGGGTTCCTCGGGGGAGCCCGTGACCACGGGCCCCCCGGACGGACGACGGGGGCAGGAGACATGACCGACCACGACGCACAGCCCACAGCGCGGCGAGAACAGACGCACGCGGACCCGGGCGACGATGCCGTCCGGCAGGACGCCGGCCAGGGAGCGGGCGAGGACAACGGAGCACAGGTGAGTACGGGCAGCGAGACAGCCGGCGCCCCCGAGGTGGCCATCCCCGAGCTGGTGATCATCTCCGGCATGTCCGGAGCGGGCAGGTCCACGGCCGCGAAGTGCCTGGAGGACCTCGGCTGGTTCGTGGTGGACAACCTCCCGCCCGCGCTGATCCCCACCATGGTGGAGCTGGGCGCCCGGTCGCAGGGCAACGTGGCGCGGATCGCGGTCGTCGTGGACGTCCGCGGCCGGCGCTTCTTCGACAACCTGCGTGAGTCCCTCGCCGATCTGGACACCCGGGGTGTCACCCGCAGGATCGTCTTCCTGGAGTCGTCCGAGGAGGCGCTCGTGCGCCGCTTCGAGTCGGTGCGCCGGCCGCACCCCCTCCAGGGCGACGGCCGCATCGTGGACGGCATCGCGGCCGAACGGGAGCTGCTGCGCGAGCTGCGCGGCGACGCCGACCTGGTGATCGACACCTCCAGCCTGAACGTGCACGAGCTGCGCGCCAAGATGGACGCCCAGTTCGCCGGGGAGGAGGAGCCCGAGCTGCGGGCGACCGTGATGTCCTTCGGCTTCAAGTACGGCCTGCCGGTCGACGCCGACCTCGTCGCGGACATGCGGTTCCTGCCCAACCCGCACTGGGTCCCTGAGCTGCGCCCGTACACCGGCGTCAACGAGGAGGTGGCCGCCTACGTCTTCAACCAGCCCGGCGCGAAGGAGTTCCTCGACCGGTACGCGGAGCTGCTGCGGCTCATCGCGGCCGGCTACCGCCGCGAGGGCAAGCGGTACGTGACCATCGCCATCGGCTGTACCGGCGGCAAGCACCGCTCGGTCGCGATGTCGGAGAAGCTCGCCGCGCGGCTCGCGGCCGAGGGCGTGGAGACGGTGGTCGTACACCGGGACATGGGACGGGAATGACGGAACGTACACCGCGGCTGGGCAGGCTGCGCCGGATGGTGCCCGAGGCCCGCGCCGGCCGCCCGGCCGAGGCCCGCGGGGCCCGGCCCCGGCGGCGCGGTGCCCAGCCCAAGGTGGTCGCACTCGGCGGCGGCATGGGACTGTCCGCCTCGCTCGCCGCGCTGCGCCGGATCACCGGCGACCTCACCGCCGTCGTCACCGTGGCCGACGACGGCGGCTCCAGCGGCCGGCTCCGCGACGAGCTGGGCGTGCTGCCCCCCGGCGACCTGCGCAAGGCGCTGGCCGCGCTGTGCGGGGACGACGACTGGGGCCAGACCTGGTCGCGGGTCATCCAGCACCGCTTCCACTCCCGGGGCGACCTGCACGACCACGCGGTCGGCAACCTGCTGATCGTCGCCCTGTGGGAGCAGCTCGGCGACCACGTGCAGGCCCTGGACCTGGTCGGCAGGCTGCTCGGGGCACACGGGCGCGTGCTGCCCATGTCGGCGGTGCCGCTGGAGCTCCAGGCGCTGGTCAAGGGGCACGACCCGGAGCGCCCGGACGACGTGGACACGGTCCGCGGGCAGGCGACCGTGGCCCTCACCCCCGGCGAGGTGCAGTCGGTGCACCTGGTGCCGCACGACCCGCCGGCCGTGCCGGAGGCCGTCGCGGCGGTCCTGGACGCGGACTGGGTCGTCCTCGGCCCCGGCTCCTGGTTCTCGTCGGTGATTCCGCACCTGCTCGTCCCCGAGTTGCTGGACGCCCTCACCCAGACCAAGGCCCGCCGCGTGCTCTCCTTGAACCTCGTGCCGCAGCCGGGAGAAACCGAGGGCTTCTCACCGCAGCGTCATTTGGAGGTTTTGGGGCGACACGCCCCTAAACTCGCCCTGGACGTGGTGCTGGCCGACGAGGCCGCCGTGCCCGACCGTGACTCGCTCACCGAGGCCGCCAAGCGGCTGGGAGCCGCGGTCGAGCTGGCGCCCGTGGCCCGGACCGACGGAACGCCCCGGCACGATCCGGAGCTGTTGGCCGCCGCGTACGACCGTATTTTTCGGATGCATGGAAGGATCGGCCCATGGCGATGACGGCAGCGGTGAAGGACGAGATCTCCCGGCTCCCCGTCACCCGGACCTGCTGCAGGAAGGCAGAGGTCTCCGCCGTTCTGCGGTTCGCCGGCGGCCTCCATCTGGTGAGCGGGCGCATCGTGATCGAGGCGGAGCTGGACACGGCGATGGCGGCGCGCCGGCTCAAGCGGGACATCCTGGAGATCTTCGGCCACAGTTCCGAGCTGATCGTGATGGCGCCCGGCGGGCTGCGGCGCGGCTCGCGGTACGTGGTGCGGGTGGTCGCGGGCGGTGACCAGCTGGCCCGGCAGACGGGACTCGTGGACGGCCGGGGCCGCCCGATCCGCGGCCTGCCCCCGCAGGTGGTGTCCGGGGCCACCTGCGACGCGGAGGCGGCCTGGCGCGGAGCCTTCCTGGCGCACGGCTCGCTGACCGAGCCCGGCCGCTCCTCCTCCCTGGAGGTGACCTGCCCGGGCCCGGAGGCCGCGCTCGCGCTGGTCGGCGCGGCCCGCAGACTGTCGATCGCCGCGAAGGCCCGTGAGGTGCGCGGCGTGGACCGGGTGGTCGTCCGGGACGGTGACGCGATCGGCGCCCTGTTGACCCGCCTCGGCGCGCACGAGTCCGTGCTGGCCTGGGAGGAGCGCCGGATGCGCCGGGAGGTGCGGGCGACCGCCAACCGGCTCGCCAACTTCGACGACGCCAACCTGCGCCGTTCGGCCCGCGCCGCCGTGGCCGCCGGGGCCCGGGTGCAGCGGGCGCTGGAGATCCTCGGCGAGGAGGTCCCCGAGCACCTCGCCGCCGCCGGACGGCTGCGCATGGAGCACAAGCAGGCCTCCCTGGAGGAGCTGGGCGCGCTCGCCGATCCGCCGCTGACGAAGGACGCGGTCGCGGGCCGGATCCGCCGCCTGCTGGCGATGGCCGACAAGCGCGCCTCCGACCTCGGCATCCCGAGCACGGAGGCCAACCTCAGCGAGGAACTGGCGGACAACCTCGTCGGCTGACTCTCCGTCAGAAGGGCGGTGCCGGGGCCCGGTCGGGTCTCGGCACCGGGTGTACCGGGGCCGTGGCCGGCACCGCGGGCGTGTCCGTGAAGCGCTCTTGACTCGATCAAGGAGTGACATGAGCCTGGCAGCTGTTCGCCGCTGTGGCGGACCACCGCTTGGGGGGTTCATGAGACACAGAGCGAGATCGATCCTCGCTGTCGGCGCGCTCCTGATCGGCGGAGCGAGCCTCGCGCCCGTCGCCCGGGCGCAGGGCGGACATCCGGCGCCACCCCGGCCGGACGAGGTCAGGGTCTTCCGCGCCGACGTCACCCGGCAGCAGGTGCCCCTGCTGCTCGAAGCGGGCCAGGACGGCCGCGAACTCGGCGAACAGGTGGCCGCGAAGGGCCGCACCGAGGTCGAGGTCTACCTCACCGGCAGGCAGGCGGCACGGCTGCGGGAACAGGGCGTCGACCTCACCGAGCGCACCTTGTCCGCCCGGGCCCGGGCCCGCGTGGCGGACGCCGGGCAGGGCGTGTTCCGCCCCTACAGCGGCAGCGGCGGACTCCGGGAGGAGCTTCTGCGCACCGCCCGGGACCGTCCCGGCCTGACGAAGGTCGAGTCCATCGGCCGGACCGTCGACGGTCAGGACATCCTGGCGCTCAAGCTGACCAGGCATGCCAGGACGTCGCGGGACGGCTCCAAGCCGTCCGTGCTGTACATGTCCAACCAGCACGCGCGCGAGTGGATCACACCGGAGATGACCCGGCGTCTGATGCACTACTACCTGGACCACTACACGACCGACCGGCGGATCCGGAGGATCGTCGACTCCACCGAGCTGTGGTTCGTCCTGTCGGCCAACCCGGACGGCTACGACTACACCTTCCGGGGCGACGGCACCCGCCTGTGGCGCAAGAACCTGCGGGACGTCAACGGCGACGGCGTCATCAACACGGGTGACGGTGTCGACCTCAACCGCAACTTCCCCTACAAGTGGGGCTACGACGACGAGGGTTCGTCGCCCGACCCGACCAGCCAGACCTACCGCGGCGCGAGCCCCGGGTCCGAGCCCGAGACCCGGGCGCTGGACGCCTTCGAGAAGCGCGTCGGCTTCAGGTACGCCATCAACTACCACTCCGCCGCCGAACTCCTCCTCTACGGCGTCGGCTGGCAGGTGGCCACCCCCACGCCCGACGACGTCCTCTACCGGGCGCTGGCCGGCACCCCCGACAACCAGGCCGTCCCCGGCTACCGTTCGCAGCTCTCCTCGGAGCTGTACACCACCAACGGCGAGGCGGACGGCCACGCGTCGAACGTCAACGGGATGGCGATGTTCACCCCGGAGATGTCGACCTGCCAGACCGCGTCGGACCTCGATCCGAACGACGCCTGGAAGGCCCAGGACTGCCGGTCGGTGTTCAACTTCCCGGACGACGAGAAGCTGATCCGCCAGGAGTTCGAGAAGAACGTGCCGTTCGCGCTCTCCGTCGCCGAGACCGCCGCGCACCCCGACCAGCCGGTCTCCTCGGTCGGCCTGAGCGCCGCCGACTTCACCCCGGCCGCGTTCTCCACGTCGTACTCCCGGGGCGCGGACCAAGAGGTCTCGGCCGTCGTCCGCAAGGCGATCCGGGACAAGGAGCTGAAGTACCGCGTCAACGGCGGCCGCACGCTCGACCAGGCGCTGCGCCGCTGGAAGGGCGGACAGACCTACGGCGGCGAGGACGACCTGTACTTCGACGAGTACCGGGCGCGGGTGCGGGACGGCGAGCCGGGCGACCGGGTCGAGGTGTGGTTCACCGGCGAGACCAGGAGCGGCAGGAAGGTCTCCAGCTCCCACTTCACCTACACCGTCGCCGACCGCCCGAAGGCGGACACCCTCGTCGTCGCCGAGGAGGGGGCGCCCGCCGCGCGGGCCCGGACATACGTGGACGCGCTCAGGAAGGCCGGTCACCGGGCGGTCGTGTGGGACGTGGCCACCCAGGGCGCTCCGGACGCGCTCGGCGTGCTGCGGCACTTCAGGACGGTCGTGCACTACTCGGGGGCGAAGGGCCCGGCCAACCCCACCCAGCTCCAGCTGCGCGCCTACCTCAACGAGGGCGGCCGGCTGATCGAGGCCGGCGAGCGGGCGGGCGGCAGCGTCGACCTCGGCGGCGGGAACCTGTCGGACGACTTCAGCCAGTACTACCTGGGGGCGTACAGCCGCACGCCGGCCAAGGGGGTCACCGGCTTCACCGGCTCCGGCGCGCTCGACGGCGTCACCGGCGCCCTCGCTGACGCGCCCGGCGAGCCGCTGGACGGGGCGGGCGCCTACGGGGTCACCTCCGACGAGCTGCCGGTCTCCGCCTACCCCCAGTTCCGCAGCGCGGGCGCGGGGACGTTCCCGGGGACGGTCGATCCGTACGGGCCGTACACGGGAGCCGCCATGGCCGCCGCGGTGCACACCGACGACGCCTACAAGCGTCTCACCCGCACCATCGACCTCACCGGTGTGAGCGCCGCCGACAAGCCCGCCCTGAGCATGCGGCTGCTGTGGGACACCGAGCCCGGCTACGACAACGCGGTGGTCGAGGCGCACACCACGGGCGCCGCCGACTGGACGACGCTGCCGGAGGCGGGCGGGGCGACGGGCACGGCCGTGCCGACCGAGTGCGGGGACGGCTCGCTGATCGGTGAGCACCCGTGGCTGAAGCACTACCTGACGGTCACCGGCGCCACCTGCGCGCCGACCGGCACCACCGGTTCCTGGCACAGCCTCACCGGCAGCTCCGGCGGCTGGCGCCAGGTGAGCTTCGACCTGAGCGCCTACGCCGGCAGGTCGGTCGAGGTGTCGGTCGGCTACATCACCGACCCCGGCAGCGGCGGACACGGTGTCCTGGCCGACGACGCCTCGGTCGTGGTGGGCGGCACGGCGAGGGAGACGGAGGGCTTCGAGTCGTCCCTGGGGGCCTGGCGGGTCTCCGGCCCGCCGGCGGGCAGCCCGGCGGTGCGCAAGGACTGGGCGCGCACCGGAGAGCTGTTCCGGACGTACGGAGCGGTCGCCACGGACGACACCGTGCTGCTCGGATTCGGCCTCGAACACCTCACGTCCGCGGCCGACCGGGCGGCTCTGTTGAGGAAGGCGTTCGACTCACTCGACACGTGAGCGGGCCCCCCTCTCAGGGGTGCGTGGACGGGGTGCTGATCAAGTGAGCCGACCCCCTCACGAACGAGTGAAATCGGCGTCGAAAGTACCCGGCAATTCGTAACACATACGGATGAATCCCATGCCGATCCGAGGCGGTCCGTACCCCTACTGACCAGTACGGACCGCCTGCCCGTGTATGCGTCATCTCGATGTCACCACGGGGCCCGCGGAGAGGTAGGGTCGGTGGTGGTCGGGGACATCCCAAACAGAGCTCGCCGGCACCGCATGGCCGGCGTACCAACGAGGAGATCGGTTCGTGACGATCCGCGTAGGCATCAACGGCTTCGGCCGTATCGGGCGTAACTACTTCCGCGCACTGCTGGAGCAGGGCGCGGACATCGAGGTCGTGGCAGTCAACGACCTGGGTGACACCGCGACCACCGCCCACCTGCTCAAGTACGACACGATCCTGGGCCGCCTCAAGCAGGAGGTCTCCCACACCGCCGACACGATCACGGTCGACGGTCACACCATCAAGGTGCTCTCCGAGCGCAACCCCTCGGACATCCCGTGGGGCGAGCTGGGCGTCGACATCGTCATCGAGTCGACCGGCATCTTCACCAAGAAGGACGACGCCGCCAAGCACATCGCCGGCGGCGCCAAGAAGGTCCTCATCTCGGCTCCGGCCAAGGACGAGGACATCACGATCGTGATGGGCGTCAACCAGGACAAGTACGACGCGGCGAACCACCACGTCATCTCCAACGCCTCCTGCACCACCAACTGTGTGGCGCCGATGGCCAAGGTCCTCGACGAGAACTTCGGCATCGTCCGGGGCCTGATGACGACGGTGCACGCGTACACGAACGACCAGCGGATCCTCGACTTCCCGCACAAGGACCTGCGCCGCGCGCGTGCCGCCGCCGAGAACATCATCCCCACCACCACCGGTGCCGCCAAGGCCACCGCCCTGGTGCTGCCGCAGCTCAAGGGCAAGCTGGACGGCATGGCCATGCGCGTCCCGGTCCCGACCGGCTCGGTCACCGACCTCGTCGTGGAACTCAGCCGCGAGGTCACCAAGGAAGAGGTCAACGCCGCCTTCCAGAAGGCCGCCGAGGGCGAGCTGAAGGGCCTCATCGACTACACCGAGGACCCGATCGTCTCCTCGGACATCGTCAACGCCCCGGCGTCCTGCACCTTCGACTCCTCCCTGACCATGGTCCAGGAGGGCAACAGCGTGAAGGTCATCGGCTGGTACGACAACGAGTGGGGCTACTCCAACCGCCTCGTGGACCTCACGGTCTTCGTCGGCAACCAGCTCTGATCGCTGGAGCAGGACCCCGTCGTGGGCGCAGGGCCCGGGCAGCGCACCGCCGCGCTGCCCGGGCCCTGTCCCGCGTGCTGACCACGTCCTCTTACGATCAGGTGCACCACGAGCCCTCCTCAGGAGTCCACTCAATGAAGACGATCGACGAACTTCTCGCCGACGGCGTGCGCGGCAAGCGGGTCTTCGTCCGCGCCGACCTCAACGTGCCGCTCGCCGACGGGACGATCACCGACGACGGCCGCATCCGCGCCGTCCTGCCCACCGTCGAGGCCCTCGCCGGAGCGGGTGCCCAGGTGGTCGTCGCCTCCCACCTGGGCCGGCCCAAGGGCGCCCCGGACCCCGCCTTCTCCCTCGCGCCGGCCGCCTCCCGCCTGGGTGAACTCCTCGGCTCCGACGTGGCCTTCGCGACCGACACGGTCGGCCCGTCGGCCCAGGAGACGGTCGCGGCGCTCACCGACGGCCGGGTCGCCGTCCTGGAGAACCTGCGCTTCAACGCCGGCGAGACCGCCAAGGACGACACCGAGCGCGGCGCCTTCGCCGACCGGCTCGCCGCCCTCGCGGACGTCTACGTCGGTGACGGCTTCGGCGCCGTGCACCGCAAGCACGCCTCGGTCTACGACCTCCCGGCCCGCCTGCCGCACTACGCCGGCCACCTCATCGCCACCGAGGTCGGCGTGCTGAAGAAGCTCACCGACGACGTCAAGCGCCCTTACGTCGTCGCGCTCGGCGGCGCCAAGGTCTCCGACAAGCTGGCCGTCATCGACCAGCTCCTCGGCAGGGCCGACCGCATCCTCGTCGGCGGCGGCATGGCCTACACCTTCCTCAAGGCCCAGGGCCACGAGGTCGGCATCTCCCTGCTCCAGGAGGACCAGGTCCCGGTCGTGCGCGAGTACATGCGCCGCGCCGAGGAGCAGGGCGTGGAGCTGGTGCTCCCCGTCGACGTCGTGGTCGCCCGGGAATTCCCGGACCTGAAGACCAAGGCGCCCACCGAGCACACCGTGGTCGACGCGGACGCGATCCCCGCCGATCAGGAGGGCCTGGACATCGGCCCGCGGACCCGGGAGCTGTACGCCTCGAAGCTCGCCGACGCCGAGACCGTGTTCTGGAACGGTCCGATGGGCGTCTTCGAGCACCCCGACTACGCCGCGGGCACCGAAGCGGTCGCCCAGGCCCTCGTCGGCGCCGGCGGTTTCACCGTCGTCGGCGGCGGTGACTCCGCCGCGGCCGTGCGTACGCTCGGCTTCGACGAGAACGCATTCGGCCACATCTCGACCGGTGGCGGCGCCTCCCTCGAATACCTCGAGGGCAAGACGCTCCCCGGCCTCGCCGCACTGGAGGACTGACCCTTGACCACCCGCACGCCGATCATGGCGGGCAACTGGAAGATGAACCTCAACCACCTCGAGGCCATCGCGCACGTCCAGAAGCTCGCCTTCGCCCTGGCCGACAAGGACTACGAGGCCGTCGAGGTCGCCGTCCTGCCGCCCTTCACCGACCTGCGCTCCGTGCAGACCCTGGTGGACGGCGACAAGCTCCGGATCAAGTACGGCGCCCAGGACATCTCGCAGCACGACTCCGGCGCCTACACCGGCGAGATCTCCGGCCCGATGCTGGCCAAGCTCAAGTGCACCTTCGTGGCGATCGGCCACTCCGAGCGCCGCCAGTACCACAACGAGACCGACGAGCTGGTCAACGCCAAGGTGAAGGCCGCCTACAAGCACGGCCTGACCCCGATCCTGTGCGTCGGCGAGGAGCTGGACGTCCGCGAGGCCGGCGACCACGTCACGCACACCCTCGCCCAGGTCGACGGCGGCCTGAAGGACCTCTCGGCCGAGCAGGCCGAGACCGTCGTGATCGCCTACGAGCCCGTCTGGGCCATCGGCACCGGCAAGGTCTGCGGCGCCGAGGACGCCCAGGAGGTCTGCGCCGCCATCCGCGCCAGGCTCGCCGAGCTGTACTCGCAGGACGTGGCCGACAAGATCCGCATCCAGTACGGCGGGTCGGTGAAGTCGGGCAACGTCGCGGAGATCATGGCCCAGCCCGACATCGACGGTGCCCTGGTCGGCGGTGCCTCGCTGGACGCCGACGAGTTCGTCAGGATCGTGCGGTTCCGCGATCAGTGACGCGGCCATGAGTAGGCGGTAGCGGCGATACGTCGTACCCTTGCGGGGCCGAAACTGTCACGGGAGCCGCCGGCCCCCGTGGGAGATTCGGCCCCGTCGTCCATCGGAATCCGAGGAAGTTGGTCCAGCCGTGGTTTTGGGGTTCTCGATCGCCCTGATCGTCTTCAGCCTGCTGCTGATGCTGCTGGTGCTGATGCACAAGGGGAAGGGCGGCGGCCTCTCCGACATGTTCGGCGGCGGCATGCAGTCCTCCGTCGGCGGCTCCTCGGTCGCCGAGCGCAACCTCGACCGGATCACCATCGTGATCGCCGTGCTCTGGTTCGCGTGCATCATCGTCCTCGGCATGCTGATGAAGTCGAACAGCTGACGCGAACAGCGCATCCCGCCCGTTGTGCACGTAAAGCCCCATGTTCGGTACGCGACCCTGAGCGCGGCCTATCATGGGGCTTGCGTCTTGATGTGGGGGCCGGTAACTCCAATCACTGGACGCGCGTTGGGCCTTACGTAGACTGAGGCGCTCGCGGCGAAGCGAAACGCCGACTCGCTTCGCGGCACCATCACGCAGGGAGTTACGACCGTGGCAAGTGGCAACGCGATCCGAGGAAGCCGGGTCGGGGCGGGGCCGATGGGCGAGGCCGAGCGCGGCGAGTCCGCGCCGCGTCTGCGCATCTCCTTCTGGTGCTCCAACGGGCATGAGACGCAGCCGAGCTTCGCCAGCGACGCGCAGGTTCCCGACACCTGGGACTGCCCACGCTGCGGCTTTCCGGCCGGCCAGGACCGGGACAACCCGCCGGCCCCGCCGCGCACCGAGCCGTACAAGACGCATCTCGCGTACGTACGGGAGCGGCGCAGCGACGCGGACGGCGAAGCGATCCTCGCCGAGGCGCTGGCCAAGCTGCGCGGCGAGATCTAGGGCCTCTCGTTCGGATCATGCCGGGCCGATCCGGACGGAAGACCCCGGAGACACCGACCGGCCGGGTTCCCGAGGGTGCCTGGTCCGAGGCGTGTGCGGCGCGCCGTACCGACCTCCCGTCACCGTGCCGCCCGTGTCCCCTGCTGATCAACTAGGTTGGGACGGCTGGGACAGGCACGACGCAAGACGGAGGTCGGATATGGACGCGGACGGCCGTACGAGGCTCGACCGGATGCCCGAGTGGGCGGCGCTGGCCGATCATCATGCTCGTGGGCGGTTGCGTCTGCGGGAGTTGTTCGAGGCCGATCCCGGTCGTGCGGAGCGGTACAC
>NZ_JBIVZV010000003.1:0-487833 GCF_044759735.1 Streptomyces sp. NPDC100445
AAGTACCAGCTGCGCCCCCGCGACTGGGAGGCCGCCGCACGCGAGGGCCGCACCATCGCCCCCCTGATCACCCGCCTCAACGCCGTACGACGCCGGAGCCCGGCCCTGCGGCAACTGCGCGACCTGCACTTCCACCACGTCGACAAGGACGCGGTGATCGCCTACTCGAAGCGGAGCGGATCGAACACGGTTCTGGTGGTCGCCAACCTCGACCCCCACGACACCCAGGAGGCCACGGTCTCGTTGGACATGCCGCAACTCGGCCTGGACTGGCACGAGTCCGTGCCGGTGCGCGACGAGCTCACCGGCGAGACCTACTACTGGGGCAGGACCAACTACGTGCGCCTCGAACCGGGGCACCGGCCCGCGCACGTCTTCACCGTCCTGCGACCGTCCACCCCGCCGATCGGAGGGTCAGCCACCATATGAGCGTCAACGAGCCCGTTCAGGACACCTTCGAGGACACTCCCGCCAAGGACCGGGACCCCGAGTGGTTCAAACGCGCCGTCTTCTACGAGGTGCTGGTCCGCTCCTTCCAGGACAGCAACGGCGACGGCGTCGGCGACCTGAAGGGACTCACCGCGAAACTGGACTACCTCCAGTGGCTCGGCGTGGACTGCCTGTGGCTGCCGCCGTTCTTCAAGTCCCCGCTGCGGGACGGCGGCTACGACGTGTCCGACTACACCGCCGTGCTGCCCGAGTTCGGTGACCTCGCCGACTTCGTGGAGTTCGTGGACGCCGCGCACCAGCGCGGCATGCGCGTGATCATCGACTTCGTCATGAACCACACCAGCGACCAGCACCCGTGGTTCCAGGAGTCGAGGCGGGACCCGGACGGTCCGTACGGCGACTACTACGTCTGGGCCGACGACGACAAGCAGTACCAGGACGCCCGCGTCATCTTCGTCGACACCGAGGCCTCCAACTGGACGTACGACCCCGTACGCAAGCAGTACTACTGGCACCGCTTCTTCTCGCACCAGCCGGACCTCAACTACGAGAACCCGGCCGTGCAGGACGAGATGATCTCCGCGCTGAAGTTCTGGCTGGACCTCGGCATCGACGGGCTCCGGCTGGACGCCGTGCCGTACCTGTACCAGCAGGAGGGCACCAACTGCGAGAACCTCCCGGCCACCCACGCGTTCCTGCGTCGGGTGCGCCGCGAGATCGACGAGCAGTACGCCGACAAGGTGCTCCTCGCCGAGGCGAACCAGTGGCCCGAGGACGTCGTCGACTACTTCGGTGACTACGCGGCCGGCGGCGACGAGTGCCACATGGCGTTCCACTTCCCCGTCATGCCGCGCATCTTCATGGCCGTGCGCCGCGAGTCGCGCTACCCGGTCTCCGAGATCCTCGCCAAGACGCCCGCGATCCCCTCCGGCTGCCAGTGGGGCATCTTCCTGCGCAACCACGACGAGCTGACCCTGGAGATGGTCACCGACGAGGAACGCGACTACATGTGGGCCGAGTACGCCAAGGACCCGCGGATGCGCGCCAACATCGGCATCCGCCGGCGCCTCGCGCCCCTGCTCGACAACGACCGCAACCAGATCGAGCTGTTCACCGCCCTGCTGCTGTCCCTGCCCGGCTCGCCGATCCTCTACTACGGCGACGAGATCGGCATGGGCGACAACATCTGGCTCGGCGACCGCGACGCCGTCCGCACCCCCATGCAGTGGACCCCCGACCGCAACGCCGGCTTCTCCTCCTGCGACCCGGGGCGCCTCTTCCTGCCCGCGATCATGGACCCGGTCCACGGCTACCAGGTGACCAACGTCGAGGCCTCCATGGCCTCCCCGTCCAGCCTGCTGCACTGGACCCGCCGCATGATCGAGATCCGCAAGCAGAACCCCGCCTTCGGACTCGGCTCCTACACCGAACTGCCGTCCTCCAACCCGGCGGTGCTCGCCTTCCTGCGCGAGGCGCCCCTGTCGGAGGAGGAGGGCGACGACATCGTGCTGTGCGTGCACAACTTCTCCCGCTTCGCCCAGCCGACGGAGCTGGACCTGAGCCGGTACGAGGGGCGGCATCCCATCGAGCTGTTCGGCGGGGTCCGGTTCCCGGCGATCGGCGAACTGCCGTACCTGCTCACCCTCGCGGGCCACGGCTTCTACTGGTTCCGGCTGCGCCGGGACGCCGCGTAGTGCGGCCGGACCTGCCCGGGCGGGGCGTTTCCACCGCCCCGCCCGGGGCACGGAGTAGTAACACCCCGACGACCCGGGGAAAGGACGTGACGCCCATGGCGGAGACGGTCACCCTCTCTGGCACCACCAGTTCCCTCCTCACCTCGCTCGACCCCTTGTTGCGCACCTGGCTGCCGCGGCAGCGCTGGTTCGCGGGCAAGGGCCGCCCGGTCACGGGCTTCACCGCCGTCGCCGTCACCGAACTCCTGCCGCCCGACGGCCGGCTGGGCCTGTACCACCTGCTGCTGCGCGTCCACCAGCCGTCCGCGCCCGGCACGCCGCCGCACGCCGGGGACTGCTACCAGCTCCTCATAGGCGTGCGCGAGGCGCTGCCGCCCCGGCTGGCGCCCGCGCTGATCGGACACGTGGAGGAGGGCCCGCTCGCCGGTCGCACGGTGTACGAGGCCCTCTACGACGCGCGGCCCGCCGAGGTGCTGCTGGAGGCCCTGCGCACCCAGGCGCGCGTCGGCGGGCTGCGCTTCGAGCGGGATGCGCGGCAGGACATCCGGTCGGGCCTGGTGGCCCGGCTGATGACGGCCGAGCAGTCCAACTCGTCCGTGGTCTATGGAGATACGTTCATCCTCAAGCTGCTGCGGCGGGTCGTGCCCGGCGTCAACCCCGACCTGGAGATCCCGCTCGCCCTGGCCCGCGAGGACTGCCCCCGGGTGCCCGCGCCGACGGCGTGGCTGCACGCCGACGTGGACACCGACGCCTACGTCCTGGCCGTCCTCCAGCCGTTCGTGAACGGCGCCGCCGACGGCTGGGAGCTGGCGCTGCGCGAGCTGGCCAAGGGCGAGGACTTCACCGCCGAGGCGCGGGCGCTGGGGCGGGCCACCGCCGAGGTGCACACCGCGCTGGCCCGCGCCCTGCCGACGGTCACCCTCGGCCACACCCAGCTGGAGTCGCTGGTGGACGGCATGCGGGAGCGACTGTCGGCGGCCGTGCAGGCGGTGCCGGCGTTGCGCCCGTACGAGCGGGGGCTGTGCTCGGCCTACGAGGCGCTGGCCGACCTGGCGGCCGAGGGCCGTACCTGGACCGCCCAGCGCGTCCACGGCGACCTGCACCTCGGGCAGTGCCTGCGCTCGCCGGCCGGCGAGTGGTCGCTGATCGACTTCGAGGGCGAGCCGGCCCGGCCGCTGGCCGAACGGCGCATGCCGCAGCCGCCGGTGCGGGACGTCGCGGGCATGCTCCGCTCCTTCGACTACGCGTCCCACTCGGCGAGCGCGCCCGACCCGGAGTGGGCGCAGCGCTGCCGGGCCGCCTACTGCTCCGGATACGCGGAGGTCAGCGGCGCCGACCCGCGCACCGACCCGGTGCTGCTGCGGGCCTACGAGACCGACAAGGCGGTGTACGAGGTCGTCTACGAGGCCCGCAACCGGCCCGACTGGCTCCCCGTACCCCTGTCGGCGATCCGCCGCCTCGCCGCGTCCGACCCGACCTGACCCGATCCTCGCCCGGGAGACCCGCTCGTGACGTCCAAGAAGTCAGCCACGCCGAAGAACGCGAAGAACAAGTCCGGCAGGAACAGGCCGGTGCGGGCGCCGCAGGAGACCGGGGTGCCCGCGCAGGAGACGCGGGTGCCGCCGCAGGCTCCCGCGCCCGTCCTGGAGGCGGCCGTCTCCCCGGCCGTGGACGCCGGGGACCGCGAGCGGCTGCTGCACGGCACCCACCACGCCCCGCACTCCGTGCTGGGCGCGCACCGGGTGCCGGGCGGGGTCGCCTTCCGCGCGTTCCGCCCGTACGCGCGGGCGGTCACCGTGGCCGGTGACGGGGTCCGGGCCGAGCTGCACGACGACGGCGACGGCTTCTTCTCCGGCCTGCTGCCGCTCGCGGAGGTCCCCGCGTACCGGCTGCTGGTGACGTACGACGGCACCGAACAGGAGACCGAGGACGCCTACCGTTTCCTGCCCACGCTCGGCGACCTGGACCTGCACCTGATCGGCGAGGGCCGGCACGAGCAGCTGTGGCAGGCGCTCGGCGCGCACGTCACCACCCACCAGGGGGTCACCGGCACCCGGTTCGCGGTGTGGGCGCCCGACGCGCTGGGTGTGCGGGTCACCGGCGGCTTCAACTTCTGGGACGGCACCGGCTTCCCGATGCGCTCGCTGGGCGGCACCGGGGTCTGGGAGCTGTTCGTGCCCGGGATCGGCGAGGGCGAGCTGTACAAGTTCGAGATCACCCGCCCGGACGGCTCGCGCACCCTGCGCGCCGACCCGATGGCCCGCCGTACCGAGGCGCCGCCCGCCACCTCCTCGGTCGTGCACGCCTCGCACCACGAGTGGGGCGACGCCGAGTGGATGGCCCACCGGGCGGACGTCCCGGTCCACGAGGCCCCTCTCTCGGTCTACGAGGTGCACCTGCCGTCCTGGCGGCCGGGCCTGAGCTACCGGGAGCTGGCCGAACAGCTGCCGGCGTACCTGACCGAGACCGGGTTCACGCACGTGGAGCTGATGCCGGTCGCCGAGCACCCCTTCGGCGGCTCCTGGGGCTACCAGGTCACCGGCTTCTACGCGCCGACGGCCCGGCTGGGCACCCCGGACGACTTCAAGTACCTGGTGGACCGGCTGCACCAGGCCGGCATCGGCGTCATCATGGACTGGGTGCCGGCGCACTTCCCGCGCGACGAGTGGGCGCTGGCCGCCTTCGACGGACGCCCGCTGTACGAGCACCACGACCCGCGGCGGGCCGCCCATCCCGACTGGGGCACGCTGGAGTTCGACTTCGGCCGGCGCGAGGTCCGCAACTTCCTGGTGGCCAACGCGGTCTACTGGTGCGAGGAGTTCCACATCGACGGGCTGCGCGTGGACGCGGTCGCCTCGATGCTCTACCTGGACTACTCGCGCGAGCCGGGCCAGTGGGTGCCGAACGAGCACGGCGGCCGGGAGAACCTGGACGCGGTGGCCTTCCTCCAGGAGATGAACGCCACCGTGTACCGGCGCTGCCCGGGCGTGGTGACCATCGCCGAGGAGTCCACGGCCTGGGACGGCGTCACCCGCCCCACCCACCTCACCGGCCCCAGCGGGTTCGGCGGGCTCGGTTTCGGCCTGAAGTGGAACATGGGCTGGATGCACGACTCGCTGGCCTACATGAGCCACGACCCCGTGCACCGCAGGCACCACCACCACGAGATGACGTTCTCCATGGTGTACGCCTACAGCGAGAACTACGTCCTGCCCATCTCGCACGACGAGGTGGTGCACGGCAAGGGTTCCCTGGTGTCGAAGATGCCGGGCGACTGGTGGCAGCAGCGCGCCAACCACCGCGCCTACCTCGGCTTCATGTGGGCCCACCCGGGCAAGCAACTGCTGTTCATGGGGCAGGAGTTCGCGCAGGGCGCCGAGTGGTCGGAGGTGCGGGGCCCGGACTGGTGGCTGCTCGACCCGGCCTACGGCGCGGAGGCCGACCACCGGGGCGTACGGGACCTGGTGTCGGACCTGAACAAGGTGTACCGGGCCACCCCGGCGCTGTGGCAGCGGGACACCGACCCGGCGGGCTTCGCGTGGGTCACCGGTGACGCGGCCGACGACAACGTCTTCGCGTTCCTGCGCCACGACGCCGACGGCACCCCGCTCCTCGCCGTCTCCCACCTGGCCCCGGTGGTCCGCACCGACTACCGGATCGGCGTCCCGGAGGACGTGCCGGCCTGGGTGGAGGTGCTGAACACGGACGCGGCGCGCTACGGCGGCGGGGACGCCACCAACCCGGACGTCGTCAAGCCCGAGGCGCACCCCTGGCACGGCCGGCCGGCCAGCATCCGCCTGACGCTGCCGCCGCTGGCGACCGTCTGGCTGCGCCCCGCCTGACCGGGCGGGACACGGGCCCGGGGGCCGGCCGCCCCCGGGCCCGACGCGTTACTCCCCGTCGGCGAGGCCCGGCGGCAGCGAGCCCGTGTGGAGCACACCGAGCCGCTGGGTGGCCCGGGTCAGGGCCACGTACAGGTCGCTCGTGCCGTAGGCGGCCGGCTCGACCACCAGGACCGAGTCGAACTCCAGCCCCTTCGCCTGGCGCGGGTCGAGCAGGACGGTGCCGCGCGTCAGGTCGGGTTCCGCGCCGGCCGTGACCCCGTCCAGCCGGGCGGCCAGGGAGCGGTGCAGCGCGCGCGGCGCGATCACCGCGAGCCGGCCCTCGGCGGGGGCGAGTTCGGCGGCCGCCCGGGCGACCGCGCCGGGCAGGTCACCGGTGGCCCGCCGCACCCAGGGCCGTACCCCGGTCGACCGGACCGAGCTGGGCGGCTCGAATCCGGGTTCCCGGGCGCGGACCACGGCGGCGGCGAGGTCCATGATCTCGGCCGGGGTGCGGTAGTTGACGCCGAGGCGGGTGTGGTCCCAGCGGTCCTCGACGTAGGGGGCGAGAATGTCCGCCCAGGAGCCGACGCCGGCCGCCTCCGCGGTCTGGGCCGGGTCGCCGACCAGGGTCATCGAGCGGGTCGGGCTGCGCCGCATCAGCAGCCGCCAGGCCATCGGCGACAGCTCCTGCGCCTCGTCCACGATGATGTGCCCGAACGCCCAGGTGCGGTCGGCGGCGGCCCGCTCGGCGGCGCTGCGGTGGTCCGCCTCCTCCTGCCGCTCGGCGAACCGCTCGGCGTCGATGATGTCGTGCGCCGACAGCACCTCCGATGCCTCTGGGTCGCTGTCCTCCTTGTCCTCGAACTCGTAGGTCCGGGAGGCGTAGGAGACGTCCAGCACGCCCTGCGCGTAGGCGATCTGGGTCTCGCGCTCGCGGTCCGCGCGGGCCCGCGCCCACCGGTCGTCCTCGCCGAGGAGCTCGGCCGCCTCGTCCAGCAGCGGGACGTCGGCGACGGTCCAGGCGCGGGTCACCGGGCGGCGGACGGCGTCCGCGTCCTCCTGGGGGAGGTGGTCGTCCGGTGCCGCGAGGAAGTCGGCGAGCAGCCGCTGCGGGGTGATCCGGGGCCACAGCTGGTCGACGGCGGACCGGACGGCGGGGTTCTCGGCGAGTTCGTCGCGGATCTGGGTGATGTCGGAGGCGTCGAGCAGGCTGCTGCCGTCGTACGGGTCGGTGCCCACGCGTTCGGCGTACAGCTCGGTGAGGGTGTTGAGGATGTGGCCCTCGAAGTACTCGCGGGCCGCGTTGTGCGGCACCTTCGCGGCGCGGGTCCGTTCCCGGGCGACGCGGACCAGGCCGTCGTCGAGCATCAGCACCTCGCGGTCGTGCTCGATGGCGAGGACCGGGTCGGGCAGCGTCTGCCGGTCGCGTACGACGGCGGCGAGCACGTCGGCCATGCCGGCGCGGCCCTTCACGGCGGCCGCCGCGGGGGTGTCGGTGGCGGTGGCCCGGACGCCGGGGAACAGCTCGCCGACCGTGGCCAGCAGCACCCCGGTCTCGCCGAGGGAGGGCAGCACCTCGCCGATGTAGCCGAGGAAGGCCGGGTTGGGGCCGACGATGAGCACGGCCCGGCGGGCCAGCAGTTCCCGGTACTCGTAGAGCAGGTAGGCCGCCCGGTGCAGGGCGACCGCGGTCTTGCCGGTGCCTGGGCCGCCCTCCACGACCAGCACGCCGCGGTGGGGCGCGCGGATGATCTCGTCCTGTTCGGCCTGGATGGTCTGCACGATGTCGCTCATGCGGCCGGTGCGGGCCGAGTTCAGCGCGGCGAGCAGCACGGCGTCCCCGGTGGGGTCCTCGTGGCCGGTGCGGGTGGCGTCGCCGAGGTCCAGGATCTCGTCGTGCAGGGAGGTGACGGTCCGGCCGTCGGTGGCGATGTGCCGGCGGCGGCGCAGCCCCATCGGGGTGTGGCCGGTGGCCAGGTAGAAGGGGCGGGCGACGTCGGCGCGCCAGTCGACGAGGACGGGGGTGCGTTCGGCGTCGTCCTCGCGCAGGCCGATGCGGCCGATGTGGTGCCTGGTGCCGTCGGTCAGGTCGATCCGGCCGAAGCAGAGCGAGCCGTCCACGGCGTTGAGCGCGGCGAGGAGCCCGGAGCGTTCGGCGACCAGGATGTCCCGCTCCAGCCGGGCCTGCATGGGCTTGTCGCCCTGGGCGAGGGCGTCCGCCACGGAGGTCTCGGCCTCGCCGAGCAGCACGTCCACGCGTGCGTACAGTCCGTCGATGAATTCCTGTTCGTCCCGCAATTCATCGTCCGGAAATTCGCTGTTCGACAGATCCGCGTTTGACAATTCCGCTCCCGCCCGCATACACTGTGCCCACTGAACTTCTTCGCGACCATTCGAATAGAAGTCGCGAACCACTGAATATACGCAGAGAAATCCCCCGGGCGCAATTGCCCGGGGGATTTCTCGTGTCGCGGGGCGGTCCTACAGCGCGTCCGCCAGGTCCGCCAGCAGCTTGCGCTTGGGACGCGCCCCCACGATCGAGCGCACCGGCTCTCCGTCGCGGAACAGCAGGAGCGTGGGCGTGGCCATCACCCCGTAGGAGATCGTCGTCCCCGGATTGCGGTCCACGTCGATCTGGACCACCTTCAGCCGGTGGCCCTCCTCGGCCGCGATGTCCTTCAGCACCGGCGCGAGCTGCCGGCACGGGCCGCACCACTCGGCCGTGAACTGCACCAGCACCGGCAGGTCGGAGCCGATCACCTCCGCCTCGAAATCGGCGTCCGTCACTTCCGCCAGTCCGCTCACCAGACTCACCGTGTCAGCCCTCCCAGTTCGCACACGGGTTCCGGGCCCCCCGGAACCAGCGCCTCGGCGGCCAGCTCGTCCCTGGCCCGCTCGGCCCGCTCCAGCTGTCCGGCGACCGTCCCTCGCACGGCCGTCAACTGCCCGATGAGCGCGTCCAGCTCCGCCAGCTTGCGCCGGTAGACCATGAGCGAGGCCGGACAGGAGTCGCCGTCCGGGTGGCCGGCCCGCAGGCACTCCACGAACGGCCGCGTCTCCTCCAGGTCGAACCCGAAGTCCTGGAGGGTACGGATCTGCCGGAGCAGCCTGAGGTCGCCCTCGTCGTACGTGCGGTGTCCCTTGCCGTCGCGCCGGGCCGGCAGCAGCCCGCGCGCCTCGTAGTAGCGCAGGGTGCGTGTCGTGGTCCCGGCCCGCGTGGCCAGCTCGCCGATTCGCATGTCCCCGACGGTACGGGTTGACGTGGGCGTCAAGGCAAGACCGGGACCCCCGCCGACTCGGCCACCTCCATGAGGGAGGCGCTGTGCCGTTCCTCCTCGAAGCGGCGGCGCCCGCCGCGCAGCCCGAACAGCCGCTTGGTCACGGCGATGTAGAGGACCGCGAGGACGTTGAGGACGAGCGTGGCGATCTTGACCCAGCTGACGTGCTCGGTCAGCTCGTAGATCTCCAGCGGCAGGAAGGCGGCCGTCGCGACCACCGTCAGGTACTCCGCCCACCGCCTGGCGTACCACAGGCCGACCGCCTCGATCAGCTCGACCAGCGCGTAGGCCAGCAGCAGGGCGGCCACCAGCAGCAGCGTGGAGTGCCGGTAACCGAAGGCCTTCTGCACCGAGCCGATGACCGGTGAGTGGTCGAGGTCGTAGTGGAAGTGCCGGAACACCGGGCGGAAGACGTCCAGGTACTCGTCGAAGAGCCGGCGCACCGCGTCCCGGCTGTTGCTGAACTTCCAGACCGCGACCGCGACGAGCACGATGAACACCCCGCGCACGGCCCGCTCGACCGCCAGGAAGCGCAGGACGAACAGGTCCCGCAGCACCTTGCCGCGCGGCACCAGCGGCGCGTCGCCGGCCGGCCCCGAGCCGTGCGGCTCGCCGAGCGCGAAGTCGCCGCAGCGCAGGCAGCGCCACGCGTCCCCGAGCGCGGTCCGGACGTGCAGCCGTACCCGCAGCCGGGGATCGTCGGGCGCGTAGGTCACATGACCCTTGCGCGCGCAGGTCCGCCGGTCCCAGTCGATCGTCATCCTCGTTCCTCCATACGCGTACAGACGCCACGCGCGGACGTGCCGTTCCGCCGGATGGGGAACGACACGTCCGCGCGTCGGTGCGGGGCGGGACGCGGGTCAGCCGGCCCGGCTGTCCGCCGGCTCGCGCTCCCCGGTCTCCGTCTCAGGCTCCGGCTCCGTAGCCGGTTCCGGCGCGGTGGAGTCGCGCCGGGGCAGCAGGACGGCCACGAGAACCGTGCCGACGCCGAGGATGACCGCGCCGACCAGGCTGGTGCGGGCGACGGCGTCGGAGAAGGACGAGCCCACCGCGTCCGCCATCTGCCGGGCGCCGGCGGCCAGCTCGGCGGCCTGCTGCTTGAGCTGCGCGGCCTGCTGCGGGTCCTTGGCGGCCGCCGCCCGCTCGGCCAGGGCGTGCGCCTTGTCGCCGATGCCCTGCGCGACGGCGTACCCGGCGCCGACCGAGTCCCGCGCGGTGTCCAGGGCGCTCGCCGGGAGCTTGCTGCCGGCGGTGGCGTCGGAGAGGTGGTCGCCGTAGGAGGTGGCGAGCAGGGAGCCGAGCAGGGCGATGCCGAGCGAGCCGCCCAGCTCCAGCGAGGTGTCGTTGACGGCGCCGCCGACGCCCAGCTCGGACTCGGGGAACGCGCCCATGATGGCGTCGGTGCAGGGCGAGAGGGCGAGGCCGATGGCCAGGCCGAGGATGATCAGGGGGGCCACGAAGTCGCCGTAGCCGGAGCCCGCGTCCACCCGGGTCAGCAGGGCGAGGGCGGTGGTGCCACCGACCATGCCCGCGCTGACGGTCCACTTCATACCGACGCGCGGGGTGAGCCAGCCGGTCAGGGCGGAGCCGACGAAGACGGCACCGGCCAGCGGCAGCATGCGCACACCGGTCTGGAGGGCGTCGTAGCCGAGGACGAACTGGAGGTGCTGGGTCAGGTAGTAGAAGGCGCCGAAGACGGCCAGGAAGAACAGGGCGACGGCGAGGTTGGAGCCCGCGAAGCGGCGGCCGGCGAAGCGGCGCACGTCCAGGATCGGGCGCGGGTGGCGCAGCTCCCACAGGACGAAGGCGACCAGGCCGACGCCCGCGAGCACCGCCGCCCCGACGGCCTTGGCGTGCCAGCCGAAGTGCGGCCCCTCGATGATCATGTAGACGAGGGCGCCGGTCCACAGCACGGAGAGCAGTCCGCCGACGTAGTCGATCCGGTCGTGGTGGCCGGCCTTGGACGGCGGGACGAGGACCAGCGCGCCGATGACGGCGACGGCCGCGATGGGCACGTTGATCAGGAACGTCGAGGACCAGCCGTGGTCGCGCAGCAGGGCACCGGCGACCACGGGTCCGGCGGCGATGGCGAGTCCGGCGGTGGCGGTCCACAGCGTGATCGCCTTCGCCCGCTCGGCGCGCGGGAAGGTGGCGGCCAGCAGCGAGAGCGTGGCCGGCATGATCAGGGCCGCGCCGACGCCCATCACGGCCCGGGCCGCGATGACGGTGGTGGAGCTGTCGGCGAGGTAGCCGAAGACGGCGCCGCCGCCGAAGACGACCAGCCCGAGGACGAGCGCCCCGCGCCGGCTGTACTTGTCGCCGATCGCGCCGAGCAGCAGCATCAGCGCCGCGTACGGCACGGTGTAGCCGTCGATGACCCACTGGAGGTCGGCGCTGGACAGCCCGAGGTCCCGGGTCATGTCGGGCGCGGCGACCGTGAGCGCGGTGTTCGCCATCACGATGATCAGCAGGCTGAGGCAGAGCACGAGCAGTGCCCACCAGCGCCGGGCGTAGGGGCGCTCCGTCGTGTCGACCGGTTCGGTCATGACGAGTCGCATGGCAGGGGGTCTCCTTCCCGGAGCGGCGGCCGGCGCGGGCGTCCGGCACACCGCCTCGACTTGCACAGTGACGTGCAATTGCACAACTATGTGCAATGTACGTGGTTGCACAGCGCCGTGCAAGTCGAGCCGGGGAGGCACAATGACCGCCATGACCACGGGTAACACCAGCCGCGCCGACGCCAACCGGCGTCGCATCCTCGACGTCGCCCTCACCGAACTGCTGCGCGATCCCGACGCCTCCATGGACCAGATCGCGCGCGCCGCGGGGGTCGTACGGCGCACGGTGTACGGCCACTTCCCCAACCGGGAAGCCCTGATCAGCACCCTGGTGGACGGAGCGGTGGAGGCGCTCGCCGACGCCGACGCGCACGCCCGCGCCGGCGTGTCCGACCCGGCCGAGGCGGTGGCCCGCTCGGTGCTCGCCCTGTGGCCGGTGGCCGACCGCTACCGGCTCCTGATCGCCCTGGCCCAGCGCACGGTCACCGTGCAGGGCATCCGCGAACGCCTCGCACCCGTGCGCGACGACAAGATCCGGCTCCTCCAGCGCGGACTGGACGAGGGCGTCTTCGTCTCCCCGCTGCCCGCGCCCGCCCTCGCCTACGTGGTGGAGCAGATGCTGTTCGCGGTGACGGAGGCGGTCAACGACGGCCTGCTGGCAGCACAGGAGGCGGGCCGCGCGGCCACGGTCGCGGTGCTGACCGCGGCGGGCGTACCCGCCTCGCGGGCCACCGAGCTGGTGGCCGAGGTGTCGTAGCGGAGGGACGGAACGAAGGAAGCGGAAAGGAACGAAGGGGGACGGGGACGCGGGCGGGGCGAACGCGGGAGCCGGGCGGCCGAGGTACGGGGGAGACTCGGCCGCCCGGCGGCGGTGACCGGACGCCCGGCCCGGGTTCAGGCCGGGCCGGACGTCCGGAACTCGTGGCGCATCAGGCCGTGGCCAGCTCCTTCTCGCCGTCCCCGCGCGGCTCGGGCAGCTCGCCCGCCGCCGGGCGCCCCTCGTCCAGCAGGGTCGTCTCGTCGAACGGCAGCTCACCGGCGAGGACCCGGCGCACCCGCGCCTTGTCGATCTCCTTGGTCCACGTCCCCACCAGCACGGTCGCCACCGCGTTGCCCGCGAAGTTCGTCAGCGCGCGCGCCTCGCTCATGAACCGGTCGATGCCCACGATCAGCCCGACCCCGTCGACCAGCGCGGGCTTGTGCGACTGGAGCCCGCCGGCCAGCGTCGCCAGACCGGCCCCGCTGACACCCGCCGCGCCCTTCGACGCCAGCAGCAGGAACAGCAGCAGCGGGATCTGCTCGCCCACCGACATCGGCGTGCCCAGCGCGTCGGCGATGTACAGCGACGCCATGGTCATGTAGATCATCGTGCCGTCGAGGTTGAAGGAGTACCCGGTCGGCACGGTGATGCCGACGACCGGCCGGCTGACGCCCAGGTGCTCCATCTTCGCGATCAGCCGCGGCAGCGCCGACTCCGAGGAGGAGGTGGACAGGATCAGCAGGAACTCCCGCGCCAGGTACTTGAAGAGGGAGAAGACGTTCAGCCCCGCGACGATCCGGAGCACCGCGCCGAGCACCACGAAGACGAACAGGAAGCAGGTGACGTAGAAGCCCAGCATCAGCACGGCGAGGCTCTTGAGCGCGTCGACGCCCGCGGAGCCGACCACGGCCGCGATCGCCCCGAACGCGCCGACCGGCGCGGCCCACATCACCATCGACAGGATGCGGAAGACCAGCCGCTGGATGTGCTCGACACCCCGCAGCACCGGCTGCCCCGCCGACCCCATGGACTGGAGCGCGAACCCGGCGAGCAGGGCCACCAGCAGCGTCTGGAGGACCTGGCCCTCGGTGAACGCGGACACGAACGTGCCCGGGATGATCGACAGCACGAAGTCCACGGGCGGCAGCGCGTCGCTGGACACCTGGGCGTGCCCGGTCTGCCGCAGCGCCTCGGTCAGGTGCAGCCCCGCGCCCGGGTGCAGCACGTTGCCGACGACGAGACCGATGGCGAGCGCGACGAGCGACATCACCAGGAAGTAGCCGAGGGCGATGCCGCCGACGGCACCGACCTTGGCGGCCTTGCGCACGGAACCGATGCCGAGCACGATCGTGCAGAAGATGATCGGCGAGATCATCATCTTGATCAGGTTCACGAACCCGGTGCCCAGCGGCTTCAGCTGCACCGCCGCGTCGGGCCAGATCAGCCCGACGGCGATGCCGAGCGCGACCGCCGCGATCACGGCGATGTACAGGTAGTGGGTCCGGTCCCGCTGCGCGCGGGGTGCGGCAGGAGCCGTACCGGGGGTGCTGGCGGACACGACTGCCTCCTTGACGTCTTCGTCGGTGGACAACCGGCGTGCGGCTCACGTCCGGGCGTTGTCGGGGGGACGCCGTGACTATCCCCCGCCCCTGTGAGGGCGGTCACCCTTGTGTTCATTGAGTTCGCGCCCGGCCGCCCGTTCACGCCCCGCCCGGCCCGCGAGGCACACTGCTGGCATGCGCCTCCCCACCCTCCCGCGGCCCCGCAGCCTGGCGGGCCAGCTGTTCGCCATGCAGGCCGTCCTGGTCGCGGTGGTGCTGGCGGGGTACGCGCTGTTCACCTACGTCAGCGACCAGCGGCAGGCCGAGGACGCCGCCGCCCGGCAGGCGACGGCGGTGGCCCGCGCGACGGCCGACTCCCCCTCGGTCCGCGCGGCCGTCCGCACGGCCGACCCCAGCGGGCGGCTGGAGCCGTACGCCCTCCAGGTCACGCGGGACACCGGCGTGGACTTCGTGACGATCATGACCCCGTCCGGCATCCGCTGGACCCACCCCGACCGGCGGCAGATCGGCAGGCGCTTCCTCGGCACCATCGAACCCGCCCGGCACGGCCGCACCTTCACCGAGACCTACACCGGCACGCTCGGCCCGTCCGTCCGCGCGGTCACCCCCGTCACCGACCACGGCCGGGTCACCGGGCTGGTCAGCGCCGGCATCACCGTGCAGAGGATCAGCGCCCGCGTCCGGGACCAGCTGGCCGCCCTGCTCGGCGTCGCCGGCGGTGTCCTGCTGCTGGGCGCGGTCGGCACGTACGTGATCAACGCACGGCTCCGCCGCCACACCCACGGCATGAACGCCACCGAGCTGAGCCGCGTGCACGACTACCACCAGGCCGCGCTGCACGCGGTCCGCGAGGGCCTGCTGATGCTGGACGCCCGGTACCGGGTGGCCCTGATCAACGACGGCGGCCGGGAACTGCTGGGCGTGGGCGGCGACGGGGACGGCGACGGCGACCTGATCGGGCGCTCGGTCGCCGGACTCGGGCTGCCCGCCCCGCTGACCGGCGCCCTGCTGTCCTCCGAACCCCGCGTCGACGAGGTGCACCTCACGGCGGACCGGGTCCTGGTGGTGAACACGTCCCCGGTGTCCGGCGGTGAGCGCCGCGGCACGGTCGTCACCCTGCGGGACGTCACCGAACTCCAGTCACTGATGGGCGAACTGGACTCCGAGCGCGGCTTCACCCAGGCCCTGCGCTCGCAGGCGCACGAGGCCGCCAACCGCCTGCACACCGTCGTCTCCCTCATCGAGCTGGGCCGGGCCGAGGAGGCGGTGGAGTTCGCGACGGCCGAACTGGAACTGGCCCAGGCCCTCACCGACCAGGTGGTCGCGGCGGTGAGCGAACCCGTCCTCGCCGCGCTGCTGCTGGGCAAGACCGCCCAGGCGAACGAGCGGGGCGTCGAACTCGTCGTGTCCCCCGACAGCCGGCTGGACGACGGGCTCCTCCCGGCGGAGCTGTCCGCGAGGGACCTGGTCACCATCCTCGGCAACCTGATCGACAACGCGGTGGACGCCGCCCAGGGGACGGCGCGGGCGCGGGTGACGGTGACGGCGTACGCTTCGGCCGCCGAGGTCGTGCTGCGCGTGGCGGACACCGGTCCCGGGGTCGACCCCGCCCACGCCGACCTGCTGTTCCGGCGCGGGTTCTCCACCAAGCCGGCCGGGCCCGGCGGGCGGGGGCTCGGGCTGGCCCTGGTCCGGCAGGCGGTCGGCCGCCACCACGGCACGCTGACGGCGACCGGGTCCGACGAGGAGGGTGAGGGCGGAGCGGTGTTCGAAGTGCGGTTGCCGGTGCGCACGGCCCCGGGCGGTGACCGGTGACCGGCGGGCGGGAACCCATCCGCGTCCTCGTCGTCGAGGACGACCCGGTCGCCGCCGACGCGCATGTGCTGTACGTCGGCCGGGTGCCCGGGTTCGTCGCGGTCGGGAAGGCGCACACGGGCGCGGAGGCGCGGCGCGTCCTGGACCGCACGCCCGTGGACCTGCTGCTGCTCGACCTCCACCTCCCGGACGTGCACGGACTCCAGTTCGCCCGGTCCCTGCGGGCCGCCGGGCACCACGCGGACGTCATAGCGGTGACGTCCGCCCGGGACCTCGCGGTGGTCCGGGAAGGGGTCTCGCTGGGCGTCGTCCAGTACGTCCTGAAGCCGTTCACGTTCGCGACGCTCCGGGACCGGCTCGTCCGGTACGCCGAGTTCCGCGCGGCGGTGGGCGAGGCGAGCGGGCAGGACGAGGTGGACCGGGCGCTCGCCAGTCTGCGGGCACCGTCGCCGGCCGCGCTGCCGAAGGGGCTGAGCGGGCCCACGCTGGAACGGGTGACGGGTGCGCTCCGGGGTGCGCCGCAGGGGCTCACGGCGGCGGGGGTCGCCGAGTCCGTGGGCATCTCGCGCATCACCGCGCGCCGGTACCTGGAGCACCTGGTGGAAACGGGCCGCGCCGGCCGAAGCCCGCTGTACGGCCAGGTGGGCCGCCCGGAACTGGTCTACCGCTGGAAATCCCCGCCCCCCTGACCGTCCACCCGAGGGGCGGAGCGCCGCGGCGGGCCGGCCGATCCAGCGAACGGCCGCGGGCCGAGGGCACGGCGGGGCACCGGGGGCCGGACGTCGGAGTCGGATGGCGAGGCGCCCGACGAGCGCGGACGGAGGCCGCCGGGCGGGGACGACAACGGCCGCGACCCGAACAGGCATGGGCGGCCCGCAGGCAGGCGCCGGCGACCGTGAAGTGGCGGCCCGAGCGAACGGGGCCCCGACCGACCGGGGCGGCGAGCCGCAGCGAGGGGCGAGCCGATCGGTGGGAGGTGGGCCGGGGCTGTCAGGCGGGGACCACCACGATCGCGGGCCTCACGCCCGGCGCCCACAGGCTCGGCGGCCGGCAGGCAGGGACCGGCGACCGTGAGGTGGCGGCCCGACCGAACGCGCCCCGACCGAACGGGGCGGCGAGCCGCAGCCGGAGGGCGAGCGCATCAGGGAGCCGGGGGTCGGGGGCCGGGGTCGGGAGTCGGGGGCCGGGAGTCGGCCGCGACGGGCCGGGGACCAGAGGCCGGGAGTCGGCCGCGACGGGCCGGGGACCAGAGGCCGGGAGTCGGCCGCGAGGGGCCGGGGACCGCCAAGCCGGGAGTCGGCCGCGACGGGCCGGGGACCGGAGGCCGGGAGTCGGCCGCGACGGGCCGGGGACCGGAGGCCGGGAGTCGGCCGCGAGGGGACGGGGACCGGAGGCCGGGAGTCGGCCGCGAGGGGACGGGGACCGGAGGCCGGGAGTCGGCCGCCGGGGCCTTGGACTGTGGTCCGCCGAGCGGCCGGGCCGGGCCTCGCGGCCCGGGCTCAGCGGCCGAGCTGTCGACCGAGACTGCACTAGCACCGCAGGGCGAGACGGCACCGGCCCCGCAGGGCGAGGTATCCCCCCGGCTCCGCCGACCGAGGCGCCCAGCCCGGTCGGTCGGGGTGGCGAGCCGCAGCTGCCGGGGGCGAGCGCATCAGGGGGCCGGGGTGGAGGGGTGGGCGCGGGGCGCCGGGGGCCTTGGACTGTGGTCCGCCGAGCGGCCGGGCCGGGCCTCGCGGCCCAGCTCAGCGGCCCGGCGTCGACCGAGGCACCCCGGCGCCGTTATGGCGCGCGAAGGCACCGGCCCCGCCGGGCGGAGGCGCCCCCACCCCCCGGCCCCGCCGGGCCAGGCACCCCCGCCCCCAGCCCAGCCGCCCCAGGCGCGCCCGGCCCGGTCGGTCGGCGGGGCACCGCGTGTCCGGGTCTACGGAGTGATCAGGCCGTACGTTCCTACGACCCGTGGTCTCGGTGGAACCGACCGTAGTCAGGTGGGCGGTGCGGGCCTACGGTGTGCCGGGTGCGCCAACCCTCAGCCCAGCCGAACCCCCCTGCTCCCCCGTTCGACGCCCTCGCCGCCCGCAGGCTCCGTGCCGCGCTGGGCATGGGGCCCGAGCACGTCGCCCACGGGATGCGGGTCTCGTACGGGCTGCCGTACGTCACCCCCGACCTCGTGATCACCTGGGAACGCGGCACCGCCCGCCCCGGCAATGCCGAACTCACGGCGCTGGCAGGCGTGTTGTGGTGTTCCCCGGGTGAACTGATCGGCCGGCCGCGGACGCTGCGCGAGCACCGCGTCGCCCGTGGCGTGGCCCCCGAGGACGTCGCCCGCGCCGTCGGCATGGACCTGCGCGCGTACCTGCGCGCGGAGGAGAGCGGACAGTGGCGGGGCGACGAACGCCGGTCGGCCGCGCTGGCGCGGGTCCTCGGGCTGGCCCTGCCCGACCTCGTCGCCGTCACCGGCCGCGAGATCCGGCTCGCGGAACTGCTGCACAGCGCGGTGACCACCCGATGGCAGGCCTACGTGGGGCCGGTGCTGCGGATCGCCCCGCTCGACCGGGACGTCCTGGAGTCGGTGCTGCGCGGGCTGCACCAGGACTACCAGGGGCACATGGCCGCCACGCTCAGCTGGGGCGGTGGCGGCACGGGTGCCAGCGACTCCGGCCGGGACTTCCTCGACCGGATCGTGGAGCACTTCTGGGACCGGGCCGCCGCGGCGGCCGGCGGGGTCTAGAAGACCGACTCCGCCTCGTCCATGCGGTCCTTGGGGACCGTCTTCAGCTCGGTGACCGCCTCCGCGAGCGGCACCATGACGACGTCGGTGCCGCGCAGCGCGGTCATCCGCCCGAAGTCACCGCGGTGCGCGGCCTCGACGGCGTGCCAGCCGAACCGGGTGGCGAGGACGCGGTCGTACGCGGTGGGCACACCGCCACGCTGGACGTGGCCGAGGATGACCGGCTTGGCCTCCTTGCCCAGGCGCCGTTCCAGCTCGTAGGCGAGGGCGGTGCCGATGCCCTGGAAGCGTTCGTGGCCGTACTGGTCGATGGCGCCCTTGCCGTAGTCCATGGTGCCCTCGGCGGGGTGCGCGCCCTCGGCCACGCAGATGACGGCGAACTTCTTGCCGCGGGCGAACCGCTCCTCGACCATCTTGACCAGGTCGGCCGGGTCGAAGGGCCGCTCGGGCAGGCAGATGCCGTGGGCGCCGGCGGCCATGCCGGACTCCAGAGCGATCCAGCCGGCGTGCCGGCCCATGACCTCGACGACCATCACCCGCTGGTGGGACTCGGCGGTGGTCTTGAGCCGGTCCATCGCCTCGGTGGCGACGCCGACGGCGGTGTCGAAGCCGAAGGTGCGGTCCGTTGAGGAGATGTCGTTGTCGATGGTCTTGGGCACGCCGACGACCGGGAGGCCGGCGTCGGAGAGCATGCGGGCCGCCGTCAGGGTGCCCTCGCCGCCGATCGGGATCAGCGCGTCGATGCCGAACTCCTCGACCATGTCGGTGGCCCGCTCGCAGGCCTCCCGCAGCCGGTCGCGCTCCAGGCGGGAGGAGCCGAGGATGGTGCCGCCGCGGACCAGGATGCCGCTGACCGCGTCCAGGTCGAGGGCCCGGTAGTGGCGGTCGAGCAGACCCCGGTAACCGTCCTCGAAACCGATGACCTCGTCGCCGTACTGCGCCACCGCCCGGTGCACGACCGACCGGATCACGGCGTTCAGGCCGGGGCAGTCGCCACCTGCGGTGAGAACTCCGATGCGCATCGTGCTGTGTCTCCTGCTCGCTGTCGGTACCGGTGAGCCGATCCCGATTCTTTCACGTCCGTTGGGCAGGAGATGTCTTGACGGGCGCCTTATCCGGCAGCGGAGGTATTGTCAAGAGGGTTCTGCTCACCTCGGTGAGCGATTTTTATGCCGCCGACGCGACAGCCACGGCACACACGACAGAGGGAACGGAGTGGACACGTGACGCGCAGCGTGTACGTGACCGGGATCGACCGGGGTGACGGCCGTCAGGTCGTGGAACTGGGGGTCATGGAGCTGCTGACCCGGCAGGTCGACCGGGTGGGCGTGTTCCGTCCGCTCGTCCACGACGGCCCCGACCGGCTCTTCGAGCTGCTGCGGGCGCGCTACCGCCTCGCCCAGGACCCGGCCACCGTCTACGGCATGGACTACCACCAGGCGTCCTCGCTCCTGGCCGAACAGGGCACCGACGAGTTGGTCTCCGCCCTCGTCGACCGCTTCCACCTGGTGGCCCGGGACTACGACGTCGTCCTGGTCCTCGGCACCGACTACGCCGACACCCAGCTGCCGGACGAGCTGTCACTGAACGCCCGGCTGGCCAACGAGTTCGGCGCGTCGGTGATCCCGGTGGTGGGCGGTCGCCGGCAGCCGGCCGAGTCGGTGCTGGCCGAGACCCGCAACGCCTTCCGCGCCTACGACGGCCTCGGCTGCGACGTCCTCGCGATGGTCGCGAACCGGGTGGCCCGGGAGGACCGCGACGAGATCGCCGAGCGCCTCGCCGACCGGCTGCCCGTCCCCACGTACGTGCTCCCCGACGAGCCGGCGCTGTCCGCGCCGACGGTCGCGCAGATCGCCCAGTTCCTGGGTGCCAGGGTGCTGCTCGGCGACGACTCCGGACTCGCCCGGGACGCCCTGGGCTTCGTCTTCGGCGGTGCGATGCTGCCGAACTTCCTCACCGCCCTCACCCCGGGCTGTCTGGTCGTCACCCCCGGGGACCGCGCCGATCTGGTCGTCGGCTCGCTGGCCGCGCACAGCGCCGGCACCCCGCCGATAGCCGGTGTGCTGCTCACCCTGAACGAGGTGCCGAGCGACGAGATCCTCACCCTGGCCGCCCGCCTCGCCCCGGGCACCCCGGTGATCTCGGTCGCCGGCAACAGCTTCCCCACCGCCGAGCAGCTGTTCTCCCTGGAGGGCAAGCTGAACGCGGCCACCCCGCGCAAGGCGGAGACCGCGCTCGGCCTGTTCGAGCGCTACGCCGACACCGCCGACCTGGCCCGCCGGGTCTCGGCACCCAGCAGCGACCGGGTCACCCCGATGATGTTCGAGCACAAGCTCCTGGAGCAGGCCCGCTCCGACAAGCGGCGGGTCGTCCTGCCCGAGGGCACCGAGGAGCGGGTGCTGCACGCGGCCGAGGTGCTGCTGCGCCGGGGCGTGTGCGACCTGACCCTGCTCGGCCCGGTGGAGCAGATCCGCAAGAAGGCCGCCGACCTCGGCATCGACCTCGGCGACTGCCGGCTGATCGACCCGGCCACCTCCGAGCTGCGCGACGCCTTCGCCGAGAAGTACGCGGCGCTGCGCGCCCACAAGGGCGTCACGGTCGAGCTGGCCCACGACGTCGTCTCCGACGTCAACTACTTCGGCACTCTCATGGTGCAGGAGGGCCTGGCCGACGGCATGGTGTCCGGTTCGGTGCACTCCACGGCGGCCACCATCCGGCCGGCCTTCGAGATCATCAAGACCCGGCCGGAGGCGGCCATCGTCTCGTCGGTGTTCTTCATGTGCCTGGCCGACAAGGTGCTGGTCTACGGCGACTGCGCGGTCAACCCGGACCCGGACGCCGAGCAGCTCGCGGACATCGCCGTCCAGTCGGCCGCCACCGCCGCCCAGTTCGGCGTCGAGCCGCGGATCGCGATGCTGTCGTACTCCACCGGCACCTCCGGTTCGGGCGCCGACGTCGACAAGGTGCGCGCGGCCACCGAGCTGGTCCGCGACCGGCGGCCCGACCTGAAGACCGAGGGGCCGATCCAGTACGACGCGGCCGTGGAACCGTCCGTCGCCGCCACCAAGCTGCCCGGCTCCGAGGTCGCCGGGCAGGCCAGCGTGCTGATCTTCCCCGACCTCAACACCGGCAACAACACCTACAAGGCCGTGCAGCGCTCGGCCGGCGCGATCGCCGTCGGCCCGGTCCTCCAGGGCCTGCGCAAGCCGGTGAACGACCTGTCCCGGGGCGCCCTCGTCCAGGACATCGTCACGACCGTCGCCATCACGGCCATCCAGGCCCAGAACCTCAGCGAGAAGGCACCCGAGCAGTGAGCACCCCCACCCGCGTCCTCGTCCTGAACTCCGGCTCCTCCTCTCTGAAGTACCAGCTGCTGGACATGCGCGACAGCGGCCGGCTCGCGGCCGGCCTGGTCGAACGCATCGGCGAGCAGACCTCCCGGCTGCGGCACACCTGCCTCGCCACCGGCGACACCCGCGAGCACAGCGGCCCCATCGCCGACCACGACGCCGCGCTCAAGGCCGTCGCCGGGGAGCTGAGCCGGGACGGCCTCGGCCTGGACTCCCCCGAGCTGGCCGCGATCGGGCACCGGGTCGTGCACGGCGGGCTGTTCTTCACCGAGCCCACCGTCATCGACGACGAGGTGGTCACCGAGATCGAACGGCTGATCCCGGTCGCCCCGCTGCACAACCCGGCCAACCTCACCGGCATCCGCACCGCGCGGGCCCTGCGTCCCGACCTGCCCCAGGTCGCCGTGTTCGACACCGCCTTCCACACGACGATGCCGGAGTCCGCCGCGCGCTACGCCATCGACCCGAGGATCGCCGACCGGCACCGCATCCGCCGCTACGGCTTCCACGGCACCTCGCACGCCTACGTCTCCCGGGAGACGGCGCGGCTGCTGGGCAAGGACCCTTCCGAGGTCAACGTGATCGTGCTGCACCTGGGCAACGGCGCCTCGGCGTCGGCGGTCGAGAAGGGCCGCTGCGTGGACACCTCCATGGGACTGACCCCCTTGGAGGGGCTGGTGATGGGTACGCGTTCCGGTGATCTGGACCCGGCCGTCATCTTCCATTTGGCGCGTGTCGGCGGAATGTCCATGGAGGAGATCGACACTCTCCTCAACAAGAGGAGCGGTCTGTTCGGTCTCTGCGGGGACAACGACATGCGGGAGATCCGGCGCCGGATCGACGAGGGCGACGAAGAGGCCGCTCTCGCCTTCGACATTTACATTCACCGGCTCAGGAAGTACATCGGCGCTTATTACGCGGTCCTCGGCACGGTGGACGCGGTGGCGTTCACCGCCGGGGTCGGCGAGAACGCGGCACCGGTGCGCGAGGCGGCGGTGGCGGGCCTGGAGAGCCTGGGTCTGGCGGTCGACCCGGAGCGCAACGCCGTCCGCGGCGACGGGCCGCGGCTGATCTCACCGGAGTCCGCCCGGGTGGCGGTGGCCGTGGTGCCGACGGACGAGGAACTGGAGATCGCGACGCAGACCTACGCACTGGTCGGAAAGCACAACTGAATAGCACCTGAGCGGTGCCACACTCATTTGTATCTTCCACCAGACGGAATATTCCGTAGCGAAACAAACCGATAGGATCGCTCCATGCGCCGTTCGAAAATCGTCTGTACTCTCGGCCCCGCGGTCGACTCCCACGAGATGCTCGTCGCCATGATCGAGGCGGGCATGAACGTGGCCCGGTTCAACTTCAGCCACGGCTCCCACGCCGAGCACCAGGCGCGGTACGACCGCGTCCGGGCCGCGTCCAAGGAGACCGGCCGCCCCATCGGCGTCCTCGCCGACCTCCAGGGCCCCAAGATCCGCCTGGAGACCTTCGCCGAGGGCCCCGTCGAGCTCGAGCGCGGCGACGAGTTCGTCATCACGACCGAGGACGTGCCGGGCGACAAGCACCTGTGCGGCACGACGTACAAGGGGCTCCCGGGCGACGTGTCGCGCGGCGACCAGGTCCTGATCAACGACGGCAACGTCGAGCTGAAGGTCCTGGACGTCGAGGGCCCCCGGGTCCGGACGATCGTCATCGAGGGCGGTGTCGTCTCCGACCACAAGGGCATCAACCTGCCCGGCACGGCCGTCAACGTGCCCGCGCTCAGCGAGAAGGACGTCGAGGACCTGCGCTTCGCCCTCCGCATGGGCTGCGACATGGTCGCCCTCTCCTTCGTCCGCGACGCCAAGGACGTCCAGGACGTCCACCGCGTCATGGACGAGGAGGGCCGCCGCGTCCCCGTCATCGCCAAGGTGGAGAAGCCGCAGGCCGTCGACAACATGGAGGACGTCGTCGCGGCGTTCGACGCCGTGATGGTCGCCCGCGGCGACCTCGCCGTCGAGTACCCGCTCGAGAAGGTCCCCATGGTGCAGAAGCGCCTGATCGAGCTGTGCCGGCGCAACGCCAAGCCGGTGATCGTCGCGACCCAGATGATGGAGTCGATGATCACCAACTCCCGTCCGACCCGCGCCGAGGCCTCCGACGTGGCCAACGCGATCCTGGACGGCGCCGACGCGGTCATGCTGTCCGCCGAGTCCAGCGTGGGCGCCTACCCGGTCGAGACGGTCAAGACCATGTCGAAGATCGTCACGGCGGCCGAGCAGGAACTGCTCTCCAAGGGCCTCCAGCCGCTGGTGCCGGGCAAGAAGCCGCGCACCCAGGGCGGTTCCGTGGCCCGCGCCGCCGCCGAGATCGCCGACTTCCTCGGCGGCCGGGGCCTGATCGCCTTCACCCAGTCCGGTGACACCGCGCGCCGGCTGTCCCGCTACCGCGCCAGCCAGCCGATCATCGCCTTCACCACCGACGAGGGCACCCGCAACCAGCTCACCCTCAGCTGGGGCGTCGAGTCGCACGTCGTGCCGTTCGTCAACACCACCGACGAGATGGTCGACCTGGTGGACCAGGAGATCGCCCGGCTCGGCCGCTTCGACGCGGGCCAGACGGTCATCATCACCGCCGGCTCGCCCCCCGGGGTCCCCGGCACCACCAACATGATCCGCGTCCACCACATCGGCGGCACCAACTGACCACCGAAGCACACTGAGGGCGCCCCCTGGCAACGGGGGGCGCCCTCCGCTCTTGCGGCGGCCGACGGACGGCCACCGTGTCACCCGGCCGGCAGACTTCCCACCGTCTCCCGCAGCCACGCGTTCTCCCGAAGCTCCGGATGGGCGGCGGTGATCAGCCGGTACGCCTCGGCCTTGGCCCGGTCGGTGAGCCACTGAAGCTCGGACCAGGTCAGTTCGGCTCTGGCCGGCGGCCACTGCGTCGTGAGGGTGACCGTGGTTCCTTCGCGGCGGAAGGAGTACGCGTGCTGGGTGAGGCTGGCCTCGACCGTGATGTCACCCACGGTCTCCAGCTCGTTCCTCGCGTACTCCAGCATCAACGCGATATCCACCACGGGCTCTCCCAGCAGGCGCACACTGAGGTCCACGCCGTGGACGACGAGCCGCAGGTCCGCCTTGAAGTACTTCAGGCAGAAGTCCGAGGAGTTCAGATCCGGACGCGCCGGCCGCCAGTCCGACGACCAGGAGTCGTCCTCGGCGCGGGGCTCGAAGGAGAAACCGATCACGTGTCGGTCCCTGACACGGCCTCGACGACGGCGTGCGCCAGGGTGTCGAAGTTCTCCCGGTAGAAGCCGAGCCGGATGTGGAACGGCTCCTCCGCGAACACTCCGCCGCGCGCCAGGAACAGGGTGGGCACGGCGGTCAACGCGCTGTGCGCCATATGCAGTTCACCCAGGGCAAGCCGGACGTCACGTGGTTCGGTGTGCGGGCCGACCAGGCGTTCCAGCAGCCCGTCCACCGCCTCCCGGCCCGCACCGACCAGCACCGTCAGCTCCGTGTCCGTGAAGTCGCGTTCCAGCAGGTGGCTCAGCGCCTCGTACATCGCCGACGCCTGGGAGGGCGCGAGCCGGACGACGAACGCGTCACCGTCGCGCGTCAGCTTCAGCCGTGTTCTCAACCGTCACTCCTTTCCACGTCAGCTACATGACGCGGCCCACTGCTTCCAGATGGTGGCCGATGCACGGATCCCCCGCCTCACCCCCTGGACGGCACCGAGCGCGCTCTCCTTGCCCGGAGGATGCCCTCGATCCTGTGCGAGGTGGCCCCCTCACGACGGCCTCATGCGGTCGGCGAAGGCCCCATCGTCTCCCGCAGCCACACGTTCTCACGCAGCTCCGGATGGGCGGCGGTGATCAGCCGGTACGCCTCGGCCTTGGCCCGGTCGGTGAGCCGCTGGAGCTCGGACCAGGTCAATTTCGCTGTGTGCGGCGTGTAGTTCGTCGTGAGGGTGACGGTCGTCGCGTCGCGGCTGAAGGAGAACACGTGGCGAGTCACGGTTGTCTCCACCGCGATGCCGCTCGCGGTCTCCAGCCCCCTCTTCGCGTACTCCAGCATCAGCGCGAAGTCGACCACGGGCAGTCCGGGCGTGCGCAGACCGAGATCCACGCCGTGCACGACGAGCCTCAGGTCGGCCTCGAAGAAGCCGGCGGAGAAGTCGGCGCCGGTCAGCTCCGGGTGCTCGGGCCGGTCGCGGTTCACCGGTAGCCGGTCCGGCGACCAGGAGTCGTCCTGGGCACGAGGCTCGAAGGAGAAAGTGATCACGTGTCGGTCCCGGACGCGGCCTCGGGAGTGGCGTGCGCCAAGGTGCCGAAGTCCTCCCGGTGGAAGCCCAGCCGGACGTCGAACGCGTCACCGTCGTGCCTCAGCCTCAGCTGTGTTCTCAACTGTCGTTCTTCCTCCAAGGACCGTGCCCCGCCGGGTGGGTCACCCGGCGGGGCACGGTCGCGGCTCCCGGAAAGGTTCGTGGGGTACGGCGACGGTCAGTCGGTCGTGTACTGGCGCATCCCCGGGATGGTCAGGGTGCCGCCGAACTGGGCCGCCTGCACCACCTTGACGTGGGTGAAGAGGATGAACGGGATGTTCAGGGGCGGCGGGTTGTCGGGGGTGAACGTCACGGGGATCAGGCCGAGCAGGTTCCCCGAGATGCTCTCGGTGTACATCGTGGTCTTGCCGCCCTCGATGGTGGACTCGAGACCCTTGCCGCTCTGTACGTGGTACGTCTTGCCCGACTGCTTGTCCTTGACGATCTGGTGGAGGTCCACGATCTTGGTGCCGCCGGAGATGACGTACTTGAGCACCTTCTTCGTGGTGCCGCTCGCCGTCTTCACCTCCACGATGCCCTGGTAGTCGGCGCCGTTCAGCGTCAGGGAGCTCGCCTCCAGGTGCCAGGGGTCGTCCGCCACCAGGGTGCCGTTGTCGACGCCGCCGACCTTGTCGGTGGCCGCCGGGCAGTCCTCCGGGGACGTGCCGGCATCGGCGGACGGGCTGGGCGTGGCCGACGAGGTGGCGTCCCTGGCCTTCTCGGTGGCGTCCCCGGCCTTCTCCGTGGCCTTGTCGACCGTGTCCTCGGCCGTGCCCGTGGCCTTCTCGGCCGTGCCCTTCACCGTGTCGGTGGCCTTCTCGGCGGTGTCCTTGACGGTGTCGGAGACGCTCGTGCCGCCTCCGGAGGAGGAACCGGAGCCCGACGACGTGGTGCTGGGGGTGGACGAGGGGGTGGGCGCGGACGACGACGGGGAAGCGGAGGGCGCCGGAGCCGCGGTCGACGTGCCGGTGTCCTTGTGGCCGCCGGTGAGGATGTCCCCGACGGTGTCGCCGATGGTGCCGAGGACGCCGCCTATGCCGCCCTGCGTGTGCGACGGCGTCGGGGTGGCCGTGTCACCGCCGGAACCGGAACCCGAACCGGAGCCCGAGCCCGAACCGGAGCCCGAGCCGGTGGACGCGGTCGGCTCGGGGGTGGCCTTGTCGCCGGAACCTGAATCCGGCGAAGAGGTCTTGCCCGGGGCCTTCGTGTCGTCCTGCGGCTTCGTGTCCGGCTTGCCGGTGTCGGCGCTCGCCGTGGGGGACGGCGTGGCCGAAGCACTGTCCGACGCGGAGGCCGAGGCGGACGGCGACGCGGACGGGGACGGCGAGGCGGACGCGTCCTTGGAGTCGCCCAGGGCCTTCACACAGTCCTTGTAGTCCTCGGCCTGCTGGCTGGTGGGCGCGGACGTGCTGCCGTTGGCGGCGAGGGCGAGCGAGGACGTGTACCCGAAGCCCATGAGCACCGCGGTCGGCATCGCCACGGACGCTATCGCCTTGCCGGCGGGCATGTGGAACCTGGTGAACAGGGTCTTCCTGGGGGCCGCGTGGCGTGGCCCGGTTCTTTCGCGGGACCCGTCCACGTCGGTCCCGCGGGCCACCTCGTCAGCCGGCACTGTGCCTCCCGTTCGCCCCGTCGAAGGGACTCGTTCCTGACAGATCCTTCGGCCCGCTCGTCCCCACCGCCGTGATGTCGAACGGGGTTTCGGGAGCGCCGCCCTCCTCCGTCCCGGTCGCCGCGGCGACTTCCGGCTGCGGCGGTACACCCGGCGCCCAGGCGACGGCCATGGCCCCGCCGATGAGCGCGAACAGGAAGCCGACCACGAAACCACCGAAGTTGGAGACGGGGATGGACACCAGGCCCAGCAGGATCGCGGCGACGCCCGCGAAGACGTGGATATGCCTCTGGAACCAGAGGCTGAAGCCCAGGACGACCAGCAACACGCCGATGATCAGGGACCCGGCGCCCGCGGTCGTGGACATCGCCAGCGTCAGGTGCCCGACCTGAAGATGCGCGTACGGGAAATAGATGATCGGAAGGCCGGCGAGCATGACCAACAGGCCGGCCCAGAACGGCCGAGTGCCTCGCCAGGCGCGGAACTGCAGCCTCCGGCGGGCGAACTGGCCGGATGCGGCGGCAGGAGTCTCGGCGCTCATGGAAAACAGCTCCCTGGTGCGGCGTTGCTGTGGTGATGTGGGCGCGCACTGGGGCGCAGCCAAGCTGTCGACGGGCGGGGGCGCCACCGGCTCCCCCGCCCGTCAGCGAGTGACTAGTAGCACTCGACGTTCGGGCCACTGCCGTCGTGCAGCGACATGTGCAGACCGGGAAGCTTGAAGGTACCGGCGGTGGTCGCCCACGCCGTCTGCTTCACCCCGGTCAGGGTCGCCTTGTCGGCCTGCTGACCGAACCCGAAGGGATTGGCGGCTTCCTTGCCACCCTTCATGCCCGGACCCTTGCCGCCCTTGTCCTTGCTCATGTCACCGGCGGCAACGCCGATGTCGATGTTGTCGAACTGGGCACTCGTCGTGCCGAGGTCGTCGACGTCGATGTACAGGTTCTTGGCGTAGACCTGCCCGTCCTTGTCACTGCTGTCGCCGGCCTTGAGCGTCAGCGTGACGGTGCCGACCAGCGGCAGGTTCGGGGTGACGACGGACTGGCACATCTTCTTGATGTGCGCCTCGTCGAACGCCGAGACCGCGACGGCGTGACCCGCCTTCTGCCCGCTGAGGGTGTAACCGGTGTCGAGGGCACCGTACTGGGAGAAGCCCGTACCTTCGAGCGAATCCGCGGTGACCTTGAACTCCTGGCCCGACACGCTGAACGACGCGGCCAGCGCACCCTGTGCGAGGGCGACGCCTATCGCTGCCGTGGCGGCGACGCTGGGCACCATGACCACAGCGAACCGCTTCCATCTGGTCCCGCCACGCACCTGGGACTCCATATTTCCTCCTTCTCGGACGTACATCTCCTGGCCCGGCCACGCCCCCGGACGGCGGCTCAGCCGGGCAGGGATGGGAGAAGTGCTACGTCCTCGGAAAGGAGAGCGCCCGCGCCCGGAAGCGCGAACCGCGCCCGAATCACCGGCGATCACCCCCGAGCGACAACCACTGGTCGCGCCTGACACGCATCACGCACAACCCTGCTGGACAGGCTTCACCGGCCGGCGAAGACCCCCCTGCCCGAGAGCCGGCGCCACTGCCGCCGGCTCTGCTCGGTGGGGACCCTGAGTCTCCCGTCTCCCGGCCGGATGCCGGGGTGCGGGAATGGACCGAGCGTCGCCGATCGTGGTGCATTCTCGGCCCGGACACAAGGGGGCTCGTTACTGGCTAGTAACGGCTGGATAACCGGAGGACGACCGACCGGTCTCGGAACGCCACACTCGGTGGTGGGCCGGGGACGGGAAAAGCCGTTGATCCCTGGACGAACCCAGACAGATCAACGGCTTCGGTTTACTGCGAGTAACAGTGGCCGCGATTGCCAAGTTTTGGCAAAGCACGGCCACCGCGACACCTCGTCGGCGAACCTTTCACCCCGGCATCACACACCGTGGCGTTTAGCGACTGGTCAGAACAGCGCCCGCGCCAGCGCCCGGCGCGCCCCGATCACCCGCGGGTCCTCGGGACCCACCACCTCGAACAGCTCCAGCAGCCGGACCCGCGCCGCGTCCCGGTCGTCACCCGCCGTGAGCCGCACGGTGTCGATCAGCCGGCCGAAGGCGTCGTCGACGTGTCCGCCGACCAGGTCCAGGTCCGCGGCGGCGATCTGCGCGGCCACGTCCGAGGGGTTCTCGGCCGCTTCCCTGCGGACCTTGTGCGGGTCCATGTCCTGCACCCGCTGGAGCAACTCGGCCTGCGCGAGACCGAGGAGAGCCTCCGGGTGCTGGGGGTCGTCGGCCAGCACGTTGCGGTAGGCCTGGACGGCCCCGCCCAGGTCGCCGGCGTCCAGCGCCAGCGCGGCGGCGTTCAGGGACGCGTCGTACGGACCCGCCGCCGGTGCGGTCTGCGGCGCGCCGCCCGGCTCGGCGTCCGGGTCGACGGTCAGGCCGGTCAACCCGAAGCGCTCCTCGGCGACCGCCACCAGCTGGTCCAGCGTCTGCCGGATCTGCTCCTCGCCGGCCGCTCCCTGGAACAGCGGCAGCGCCTGTCCGGCGACGACCGCGAAGACGGCCGGAACGCCCTGGATACCGAACTGCTGCATCAGCATCTGGTTGGCGTCGACGTCGATCCGGGCGAGGAGGAAGCGCCCGTCGTACTCGACGGCCAGCCGCTCCAGGACCGGGCTCAGCTGCTTGCAGGGCTGACACCACTCGGCCCAGAAGTCGATGACGACGGGTACTTCGGCGGATCGCTGGAGGACGTCGCGCTCGAAGCCCGCCTCATCGACGTCGATGACGAGGTCGGCCGGCGAGACGGCCCCCGTCCCGCCCTGGCGGGCGGCTTCGGCGCGCGCCTGTTCGGCCTTGGCCTTGGCCTCCTGGGCCGCCTTCACCGCGGCGAGGTCGACGACTCCGCTCATGGACATGTTCCGTGGCTGCATGCGTCTATCCTCCCCCGATCCCGCGCCGGAACGAAAAATGCGTCGTAGCGGCGCCGGGTCCCCACCCCACGCCCGTGGTCGTCGCCCGTGTACGTCCCTCACGAGCTTTCGCTACGACCCGTAGCGTAATACCAACCGGGCAGCGCGCGACACCCCGCCCCGGTGATCTCCCTCACGGCACCACAGGACCGCCCGGTTATGGTCGTGACATGCAGAGCCGCACCCCCGCCGGCCGTCCCGGACGCCCGCGCAGCGCCACCGCGGACGCCGCGATCCTGGCCGCGACGCGGGAGGCTCTCGTCGACCTCGGCTGGTCCAAGCTCACCCTGGGGGACGTCGCCACGCGCGCGGGGGTGGCCAAGACGACGCTCTACCGCCGCTGGGCCGGCAAGAACGAACTCGTCGTGGACGCCGTGGCGGAACTCTTCGACGAACTGCGCCTGCCCGACCGCGGCAGCCTCGCCGACGACATCGAGGGCGTCGTCCTCCAGTTCGCGGCCATCCTCGCCCGGCCGGAGGCGAAGAGCGGCCTGATGGGCGTCATCGCCGAGTCCACCCGTGACGACGTCCTGCGCGAACGCGTCCGCGCCTCCATCGTGGAACGCCAGATGTGCCTGGTCCTGGAGGGCCGGGCGCGGGCCCAGGAGCGCGGTGAGCTGCCCCCGGAACCCGACCCGCGAGAGTCCGCCCGTACCGTCGACCTGATCTTCGACGTGGTGGCCGGTGCGGTCGTCCACCGCACCCTGGTGAGCGGCAAACCGGCGGACGAGGAATGGGTCCGCAGCTTCACCCACGTCCTCCTCCACGGCCTCTCCCGGGCCCCGGGGGACGACTAGGACCACCGGCCCGCGGATGCCACGCTGCCCGCCGGCTGGGGGCCGGCGGGCAGTTCGGTGGGTGGGGGCGTCAGAAGCCCGGGGGTTCCGTGTAGACGCCCCACTCGTCGCGCAGGACCCCGCAGATCTCACCCAGCGTGGCCTCCGCGCGTACGGCGTCCAGCATGGGTCCGATCATGTTGGCGCCGGAGCGGGCCGCGGCCAGCATGGCGTCCAGGGCGGAGCGCACCGCCGTCTCGTCGCGGGCGGTCCTGCGGCCGGCGAGCGCGCGGACCTGTTCGCGCTCGACCTCGTGGCTGACGCGGAGGATCTCCAGGTCTCCGGTGACCGAGCCGGTGGCGACGTTGACGCCCACGACCCGCTTGTCGCCCTTCTCCAGGGACTGCTGGTAGCGGAAGGCCGACTCGGCGATCTCGCCGGTGAACCAGCCGTCCTCGATGCCGCGCAGGATGCCGGAGGTGATCGGTCCGATCGGGTGCCGTCCGTCCGGGTGGGCCCGCAGGCCGCGCTCGCGGATCTGGTCGAAGATCTTCTCCGCGTCCGCCTCGATCCGGTCGGTGAGCTGCTCGACGTACCAGGAGCCGCCGAGCGGGTCGGCGACGTTGGCGACCCCGGTCTCCTCCATCAGCACCTGCTGCGTGCGCAGGGCGATCTCCGCCGCCTGCTCGCTGGGCAGGGCGAGGGTCTCGTCCAGGGCGTTGGTGTGCAGCGAGTTGGTGCCGCCGAGCACCGCGGACAGCGCCTCCACGGCCGTGCGGACCACGTTGTTGTACGGCTGCTGCGCGGTCAGGGAGACCCCGGCGGTCTGGGTGTGGAAACGCAGCCACTGGGCCTTGTCGGTCTTGGCGCCGTACACGTCCCGCATCCAGCGCGCCCAGATGCGGCGGGCGGCCCGGAACTTGGCGATCTCCTCGAAGAAGTCGAGGTGCGCGTCGAAGAAGAAGGACAGGCCGGGCGCGAAGACGTCGACGTCCAGTCCGCGGCTGAGGCCCAGTTCGACGTAGCCGAAGCCGTCCGCGAGCGTGTACGCCAGTTCCTGCGCGGCCGTGGCCCCGGCCTCCCGGATGTGGTAACCGGAGACGGACAGCGGCTTGTACGCCGGGATGCCCGCCGCGCAGTACTCCATCAGGTCGCCGATCAGCCGCAGGTGCGGCTCGGGCTGGAAGAGCCACTCCTTCTGGGCGATGTACTCCTTGAAGATGTCGGTCTGGAGGGTTCCGTTGAGCACCCCCGGATCGACGCCCTGGCGCTCGGCGGCGACCAGGTACATGCAGAAGACGGGCACGGCGGGCCCGCTGATGGTCATGGAGGTCGTGACGTCCCCGAGCGGGATGTCCTTGAACAGCACCTCCATGTCGGCGGCCGAGTCGATGGCGACCCCGCAGTGCCCGACCTCGCCGAGCGAGCGCGGGTCGTCGGAGTCGCGGCCCATCAGCGTCGGCATGTCGAAGGCGACGGAGAGGCCCCCGCCGCCGGCGGCGAGGATCATCTTGTACCGCTCGTTGGTCTGCTCGGCGTTGCCGAAGCCGGCGAACTGGCGGATCGTCCAGGTGCGGCCGCGGTAGCCGGTGGGGTGGAGCCCGCGCGTGAAGGGGTACTCGCCGGGCCAGCCGATCCGGTCGAATCCCTCGTAGGTGTCGCCCGGGCGGGGCCCGTACACCGGCTCCACGGGGTCGCCGGAGAGCGTGGTGAAGTCCGCGTCGCGCTTGCGCGCGGCGTCGTAGCGGGCCTGCCAGCGACGGCGGCCCTCCTCGATGGCGTGAGCGTCCATACCCTCGAATTTACTAGGACGTCCTAGTAAATGTCGATGGCAAGCCGCCGTACGGCTTCCGTACGGCGGTGTGGGTTACGCCTTGGCGACGGCCGGGGCCCGGTCGGCGGACCGGTCGTCCAGCTCGCGGCTGATCTTCCGCTCGACGAAGAAGGCGGCCGTGGGGATGGTGCCCGCGAGCAGCACCCACAGCTGCTTGCCGACCGGCCACTTCGCCTTGGAGCCGAGGTCGAAGGCGAAGATCAGGTAGACGACGTACAGCCAGCCGTGGGCGATGGCGACGACCCGGGTGAAGTCGGCGGCACCGTCGACGTCCAGCCCGTACTTCGCGATCATGCTCAGGCACAGCAGCACCAGCAGGACGCCGGTGGTGTAGGCCATAACGCGGTAGCGGGTCAGCACGCTCTTTTTCATGGAGTCGAGCGTAACCACCCGTTCCGGGAGATCTTGCCCGGGGTCACCCGTCGTGGACGTCACGCGCCGTGCGCCGGCGCCGCGGACGTCACTCCTCGTCACTCGTCGTCGAAGTCGTGGGCCGCGATCCGCAGGGGCCGGAGCATCGCGAAGATCTCCTGGCACTCCTCCGCGTCGTAGACGCCGAGGCCGAAGTCCATGGCCATCAGGTCGCGGGTGGCCGCGTCGACCACCTCGCGGCCCTTGTCGGTGATCACGGCGAGGGTGCCGCGGCCGTCGTTGGGGTTGGGCCGCTTGGCCACCAGACCCGACCGCACCAGCCGGTCCACGGTGTTCGTCACCGACGTGGGGTGCACCATCAACCGCTCGCCGATCTTGGACATCGGCAGCTCACCGGCCTTGGAGAAGGTGAGCAGCACCAGCGCCTCGTACCGGGCGAACGTCAGCCCGTACGGCTTGACCACCGCGTCCACCTCGGCGAGCAGGATCTGCTGGGCCCGCATGATCGAGGTGATCGCGGCCATGGACGGCACGTTTCCCCACCGCTGCTTCCAGAGCTGGTCGGCGCGGTCGATGGGGTCGAACGGGAGGCTGAGAGGCTTCGGCACGTCGTCAGACCCTACCGGCCGGTCATATGCCGGTCAGCTCCGTCTCGGCTTTCGGTCACCCGGGCCCGGAGAGCCGCCCGGAGCCTCGGCGCCGGCCCGCCGCAGCCGGTGCCGTACCGCCCGCTGGGCCACCGGTCCGAGATCCTCCAGCGCGGCGACCAGCGCGCCGAGCTGTTCCAGCGCGGCGAGCGCCGCGTGCGCGCCCCGGTCGTCGACCCCCTCGTACAGCTCGATCCCGACGAAGGACGCGGCGATCGCCCGGGCCAGCCCCGGCGGGTCGACGAACTCGCCGAACGGGGTCGCGGCGAGCAGCCGGGTCAGCACCCGCTCGATCTCGGTGACCCACAGCCGCAGCCCGTCGGCGGTGGCCGGCCCCAGCGCCGCGTGCGTCGGCGCGCCGGCGAGCAGCTGGCCGAGGAGTGCCACGTGGCCGCCGGCCCGTTCCCGCTCGTGGATCTCCCGGCCGAGGGTGAGCAGCTCGGCCAGGCTGGAGACGGCGGCGAGCCGGTCCCGGTAGCCGGCCACGGCCTTCTCCGCGCCGTAGCGGCAGGCCGCGGCGAGCAGTTCGTCCACCGATCCGAAGTGGTAGAAGACCAGCGCCTGATTGACGCCGGCCGCCGCCGCGACCGTCCGCGCCGACGTCCGGGCGATGCCCTGCTCGGTGAGGGTCCGCAGGGCGCCCTCCAGCAGCCGCGTCCTGGTCTCCCGCGCCTTCGCCGTCTCCGGGCTCATCCGCGTGCCTCCTCGCGCACCGGCCGCAGCCCGGGCCGCACCCCGTGGACCCGTACGTCCGTGTACGAGACCGTGAACGAGCCCTCGTACCCGAAGAGCGGTCCGGCGTACCGGTTCACCACCCGCACCCGGACGCGGAAGCGGCCGGCCGCCTCGTCGTAGGACTCGCGCACCTCGGCCGTGGCGCCGACCAGCTCGGGCACGCGGACGTCGACCGGCCCCTCCCGGAACCGGTGCTCGCCGGAGCGGATGAGCAGCGAACCGTCCGGTTCGGCACGCGGGTGCAGGTCGCTGGCGAGGTGCTGATGGGTGCCGAGGTAGTCGAGGACGCGGTCGCCCCGCGGGCCCAGCACCATCTGCGCGTCGAAGCGGCGGGCGCGGCCGGGCAGGTCGAAGGTGCGCACGAAACTCACCGTCTCACGGCCTAAGGTGTCGAGGTAGGGCACGTTCTCGATCACGAACGGGACGTTCCGGCCCGCCCGGGGGACGAGGATGTTGCGGACGCCGCCCAGGGTCAGGAACGGCCGCACGAACGCCGGGCCGTGCCAGATCCGGTCCATCACGCCCCGGCCCGTGCAGGCCTCGCCGCCGGCCAGGCCCACCGAGAAGCGGCGCCGCAGCTCGGGGTGGAGGCGGTCGAAGTCGGTGCCCATCACGGTCCGGAAGATCGACGTCATCCGTGCTTCTCCAGGGTGGCGAGGAGGCGGGGCGCCCGGGCGCGGGTGACGGGGGCGCGCAGACAGCGCCGGGCGGCCGGGGTGGCCGCGAGCGGTGCCTTGAACAGGGCGAGGGATACACCGACCACCAGCAGCAGCGGGTACGGGTACGCCATGGCGTCCGCGAGGGGGCCGAGGGGGCCGGGGAGGCTGCCGTACCCGAGTCCGGTCAGGCACACGGCGAGCAGCAGGGTCCGGACCGTCAGCTCGGCGAGCCAGTTCACCAGGGCCCGCTCGGGGGTGACGCCCCGCTCCAGCCAGAGCCGCAGCCGGTCGAAGGACCAGGCGGTGGCCCAGCCCATCAGCGGACGGAACACCAGGCGGTCGGCGAGGGCGCCCGGGGCGCCCCAGCGGGGTCGGTAGTCGTAGCCGGTGAGGAAGCGGACACCGTGCGGGCCGGGCACGTAGCGCCAGTAGCCGGCGCCCTCGGCGATGAGCGAGAGGGGGTGCGGGGAGGAGAAGCGCAGCGCGGAGGTCCGGGTGCCGTCCGGGCGCTCCCGCTCCCCCGCCGCGACACCCGTGCCGGAGACGGTGAGGAACGGCAGGACACGGGTGGCGTAGCGGAACCGCTGCGGCTCGTCCCCCGCGCGCGGGAGGTGGTGGATCTCGGTGAAGCGCAGGTCCCAGCGCTGGTGGCAGGCCGGGTCCTGGGTGCGGGCCCACAGCTCGTCCAGATCGGCGCGGATCAGCGTCTCCACGTACAGACCCATGTCTCCCCCACGTCAGCATGGTGTTTGAGCGAACGCTCAAACCGTCTGCCGCGAACATACCGCTGCTTGAGCGATCGCTCAAACCCCTGGGCGGGGCCGTCTCCCGTCAACTCCCCCCGCACACAGGAGAACCCCGGCCCGTTGCGGGCCGGGGTCGTGGGCGCGGAGGCAGGGGGTGGGGCGGGGTCCTACTCCGCCAGGTGCCGCTCGACGGTCTCGACCTTGGAGGTGAGCCCGTCGGTCACCCCGGGCCGGATGTCGGCCTTGAGGACCAGCGAGACGCGGGGCGCGCGCCGCTCGACGGCGGCGACGGCGCGCCTGACGACGTCCATGACCTCGTCCCACTCGCCCTCGACGGAGGTGAACATGGCGTCGGTGCGGTGCGGCAGGCCGGAGGCGCGGACCACCCGGACGGCGTCGGCGACGTACTCCCCCACGTCCTCGCCGACCCCCAGGGGCGTCACGGAGAAGGCGACGATCATGCGTTCACGGCTCCTTCGCGGCGGGCACGGGCGGCGATGACGGCGTCCTCGGCCTCGCGGCGCAGCTTGCGCTCCGCGAAGAAACCGCCGGTGGGCAGCACGGAGAGGACGAAGTAGAGGGCGGCGGTGCCGAGCGGCCACTTGGTGCGGTTCCAGGCGTCCGCCCAGAACAGGACGTACAGCACGAAGAGGACGCCGTGGACCGCGCCCATGACGGGGACCGCGTTGAAGTCCGTGGTCCGCTTCAGGACCGAGCACAGGAGCAGGACCAGGAAGGACACGGCCTCCGGGGCCGAGACCAGGCGGAGACGGCGGAGGGCGGTGGCGGTCTTGATGTCCACGGGTCACCTTCGGTGGGAGTAATCGTTTGTGAACGTACGCACAAGCGTCCCCCCATTGTGGCAAACCGAGCCCCCAGGGGTCCGGTCAGGGTGGGTCTCCACCCATGGGCCCTGTTCCGTCCACCCGACCGGCCGCTACTTTCGCTGCGTGGCGATGTTCCGACTCCAGGGCAGCAAGGTGCTCGCCGTCGACATGACCGGTGACGCCGTGAAGGCGAAGAACGGCTCGATGGTGGCGTACGACGGGCGGGTGACCTTCAAGAAGCTGAGCGGCGGCGGCGAGGGGCTGCGCGGGATGGTGACCCGGCGGCTCACCGGCGAACAGATGACGGTGATGGAGGTGAGAGGACATGGAACCTGCTGGCTGGCGGACCGGGCCGCCGAGATCAACTTGGTCGCCCTGCGGGGCGACACGCTGTACGTCGAGTCGGGCAACCTGCTCGCGACGGACGGCGCGCTGCGGACGGGCACGACGTTCACCGGCCTGCGCGGCGCCTCGCAGGGCACCGGCCTGTTCACCACGACCGTGGAGGGGCACGGCCAGGCGGCGATCGTCTCCGACGGACCGGCGGTCGTCCTCCGGGTCACCCCGCAGTACCCGCTGACGGTGGACCCGGGCGCCTACGTCGCCCACCAGGGGCAGGTGCGGCAGTCCTTCCAGTCCGGTGTGACGTTCCGCACCCTCCTCGGGGAGGGCGGCGGCGAGGCCTTCCAGATCCGCTTCGAGGGCGACGGCCTGGTGTACGTGCAGCCGAGCGAGCGGAACACGATCGCGGGAGACCTCTGAGATGACGTTCCGGGAGATCAACTCCAAGATGGTCGAGGCGGCCGTGGTGCCGGGGCGGCGGCTGTTGAGCCAGCGCGGGGCCATGCTCGCCTACCGGGGGGACGTGTCCTTCACCCCCAGCGTCCAGGGCGGTCAGGGCGGGGTGATGTCGATGATCGGGCGCCGGGTGGCCGGCGAGGCGACCCCGCTGATGACCGTGGAGGGCAGCGGCACGGTCCTCTTCGGGCACGGCGGCCATCACGTGCACGTCATCGGCCTCACCGGCGACACGCTGTACGTGGAGGCGGACCGGCTGCTCGCCTTCGAGGGCACGCTGCGCCAGGGCACGATGTTCATGGGCGCGCAGGGCGGGGTGATGGGCCTGGTGCGCGGGCAGGTCACCGGCCAGGGCCTGTTCACGACCACCCTCCAGGGGCACGGCTCGGTGGCGGTGATGGCGCACGGCGGGGTCTTCGCGCTCCCGGTCGCCCCCGAGCGCCCGGTCCACGTGGACCCACAGGCCTACGTCGCCCACCACGGCGAGGTCCGCAACCGGCTGTCCACCGCGCTCGGCTGGCGCGAGATGGTGGGCCGCGGCTCCGGTGAGGCCTTCCAGTTGGAGCTGAGCGGCAGCGGCACGGTCTACGTCCAGGCCTCGGAGGAGAAGCTGTGAGCACCCACGCGACACCGGGCGCCGGACCGGTCGTGCACGACCCGACGACACTGCCCGTCGACGACAACGTGAACGCCTACACCTTCTGCGTCGACCTCAAGGGGAGCCAGTGGTTCCTCCAGAAGGGGAAGATGATCGCCTACTACGGGGCGATCGAGTTCGAGGGCATCGGGCACGGGCGACTCGACCGGCTGGTGCGGACGTCGTTCCATTCGCCACTGCACGCGAGCGACTGGGTCGTGGCGGCGGGCTCGGGGAAGATGCTGCTGGCCGACCGGGCCTTCGACGTCAACTCCTTCGACCTGGACGACGGGAACTTGACCATTCGCGCGGGCAACCTGCTCGCTTTTCAGCCAAGTCTCGCGCTCAAACAATCGATCGTGCCGGGTTTCCTGACCCTCCTCGGAACCGGGAAGTTCGTGGCCGCGTCGAACGGACCGGTGGTGTTCATGGAACCTCCGATCCGGGTCGATCCGCAGGCGCTCGTGGGGTGGGCGGACTGCCCGTCCCCGTGCCATCACTACGACCACGGGTACATGGCGGGTGTACTGGGCGGTCTCCGTGCGCTGACGGGCTTCGGCGGGGTTTCCGGCGAGGAGCACCAGTTCGAGTTCGCAGGCGCGGGGACGGTGTTGCTTCAGTCGACGGAGGCCCTGGTGGCCGAGGCGGCGACGGGGCCGCTGCCGCCCGATCCGGGGGTTCCCGGAGGTGGCTCAGCGGCACCGTCCGGGCACGGTCCGCAATCGTCGGCCGTACCGCGCCTTCCCGGACAGCTGGGGGACCTCCAGCGTCGCTTCGGGCTGTGAGCGGTAGTCTGCGGAGTGTGACATCGAACGCGTGCGCACAGTCACACCACCCGAAGTAGTTCGCCATTCAACTTCTTAGGTAGACTTCATTCATGGAGACCGAGACGGCCACGCGCTGGCTGACCGATGCGGAGCAGTGCGCCTGGCGCACCCACCTGGAGGTCAACAGGCTGTTGACGTACCAGCTCGAGAAGGATCTCCAACCGTTCGGCCTGACGATCAACGACTACGAGATCCTGGTCAACCTGTCCGAGTCGGAGGACGTGCGGATGCGGATGAGCGACCTCGCCTCCGCGACCCTCCAGTCCAAGAGCCGGCTCTCGCACCAGATCACGCGGATGGAGAACGCGAACCTGGTGCGGCGGGAGAACTGCGAGTCCGACCGGCGGGGACTCTACGCCGTGCTGACCGAGCACGGCATGGAGACCATGCAGAAGGTCGCACCGCACCACGTGTCGTCCGTACGGCGGCACTTCATCGATCTGCTGCCGCAGGACGCCCTGATCGAACTGGACAAGGCGCTCCGGCCGATCGCCGAGCACCTGAGAGGGCAGCGGGGACGTCCCTGAGCCTCCGGGGAGACCCAGGGACGTGACAGCGGGCGGCGGGGGGTGGGGCGTGCGGCCCGGCCCGGACACGACGCCGCCGCGCCCACCCACCTGCGCCGAATCAGGGCCCGGTGGGCGGGCGGCCGCCCCACTCCCTCGGCACGCGACTCGCACTCGGCGCCGCCGGCCCCACTCCCGCCGGACGCGCCGCCGGCAGCACCGAGCCCGACCGGCCGGTGGGTGCCGGCCGACTCCGCCGTCAGCACCCGGCTCCCTCCGCAGGCGGCCGCTCATCGTCCCGGACGGGCCGACCGACCCTGGCTCCTAGCCCGATCAGGGCCCCGGCTCGGGCTCGGCTCCGGCTCGGGCTCGGCTCCGGCTCGGGCTCCGGCTCCGGCTCGGGTCGGGCCCCGGCTCCGACCCCGGCCTGGGCCAGGCTCCGGCCAGGCGGCTTCCTTAGCACCCGCCGCAGCGGATCCGATCCCACCGGAGCCTCCCCCGGCCTCGTCGGGCCGCGCTCTGGCGCGGCTCGCGGCGGCCGGATCCGGTCACACGGAACCCGGCTCCACCCGGCTCGCGTCCACCGGACTCGCCTTCGCCGAACCCGGCTCCACCCGGACCTCGTCAGCCGGACGCACCATCCCTGAGCCCGGCTCCGCCGGACCCGTACCGGTCCGGGAGCCCGGCGCCGAGGGGTTCGCGTCGGACCGGGTCGCTCTCCTGGTGTGGCCGGCCACGGCTAGGGCGGAGAGCAGGGCGACGCCGCCCGCCAGGGCGAAGCAGACCGCCGAGGACAAGCGGCCGGCCAGCACTCCGGCCACCAGCGCCCCCGCCGAACTCCCGGCGTTCACCCCCATGTTCACCCACGCCCCGGCGCGGGTGCGGGCGCCCTCGGCGGCCGTCTCGTCGGCGAGGAGGTAGGCCGTCGTCAGGGCCGGGGCGACGAACGCGCCCGCGACCACCATGGCCCCGGCGAGCGTCCACAGCCCCGGCGCCAGCCCCGCCGGGACCAGCACCAGACCGAGCCCCGCCGCGAACCGGCAGAGCCGGGCCCGGGTGGAGGCGCGCCAGCGCACCGCCCCGTGGGCCAGACCGCCCAGCGCGCTGCCCGCCGAGAGGGCGCCCAGCACCCAGGGCACGAGGGCGATGTCGTAGGAGCGTTCCGTGGCGAAGGCCATCACCAGCAGTTCCACGGCGCTCAGGGAGAGACCCGTGCCGAGGGCGACAACGACCGGGGGCAGCGCCGCACGGAGACCGCCGCGCTCGGGCCGGCCGGAGCCGGGACGCGGGCCGGGCAGCGCCGGTGACCTGACGAAGACACAGGTGCCCGCCACGTTCAGGACCGCGCTGAGCAGGAGTCCGGCGGCCGGCGGGGTGAAACCCACGAGGACGCCGACCACCGCCGGGCCGGAGACGAAGAGCAGTTCCTCGGCGACCCCGTCGAGGCTGTAGGCCCGCCGCACGAGGTCCCGGTCCTGGACCAGCCGGGACCACAGGGCGCGCATGGTCGGGCCCAGCGGAGGAGCGCAGGCGCCCGCGAGCGCGGCGCACACGGCTATGGGGGCCACCGCTGCGCCGGGCCGCCAGGTGAGGAACGCGAGGACGGACAGCAGGGCGCCGTACAGCGCGGACATGGGCGGCAGGACGCGGCGCGGACCGTGGCGGTCGATCAGCGCGGCCCTCGGCGGCATGAGGAAGACCGTCGTCGCGCCGTACAGGGACAGCACGGCGCCGGAGACGGCGATGGACCCGGTGGCCCGGGTGACGGACAGCAGGGCCGCCAGGCCGACCGTGCCGTAGGACAGGCGGGCGGCCAGGACGGCGGTGAAGGCGTGGCGCGCATGGGGGACGCGCAGGACGGCGGCGTACGAAGGCCGCGAAGGGTGCGTGGACACGCGGACGTTCCTCTGGACGAGGCGGAAGAGGGGACACCGAGGGCGGCGGTGACCGGTGGTTGGTCACCGCGCGACGGGTGCGCTCTACGCCAGGAAGAGGAACGACATGGGGAGCAAGCTAGCAGGACGACGGCCCGGGCGACAGGGATCAGCCCTGTGTCAGGCCCGCGACCAGCTCGTCCGCCGCGCGGTACGGGTCCAGTTCGCCGGTGACGATCCGCTCGGCGAGGCTGCTGAGGCGGCGGTCGCCGTGCAGGTCGCCGATGCGTTCCCGCAGCGCGGTGACGGCGATGGTCTCCACCTCGCGGGCCGCGCGGGCCCGGCGCCGCTCGCCGAGGACACCGTGCTCCTCCATCCACGCCCGGTGCTTCTCCAGGGCCTGGACCACCTCGTCGACGCCCTGGGAGCGAGCCGCGACGGTCTTGACGATCGGCGGGCGCCAGTCGCCGGGGCCGCGGGACTCGCCGAGGCCCAGCATGTGGTTCAGCTCGCGGGCGGTGGCGTCGGCGCCGTCCCGGTCCGCCTTGTTGACGACGTACACGTCGCCGATCTCCAGGATGCCGGCCTTCGCCGCCTGGATGCCGTCGCCCATGCCGGGGGCCAGCAGGACGACGGAGGTGTCCGCCTGGGAGGCGATCTCCACCTCCGACTGGCCCACGCCGACCGTCTCGACCAGGATCACGTCGCAGCCGGCCGCGTCCAGCACCCGGATCGCCTGGGGCGCCGACCAGGCCAGGCCGCCGAGATGGCCGCGGGTGGCCATCGAGCGGATGTAGACGCCGGGGTCGGAGGCGTGCTCCGACATGCGGACCCGGTCGCCGAGCAGCGCGCCGCCCGAGAACGGCGAGGACGGGTCGACGGCGAGGACGCCGACCCGCCTGCCCTGCTTGCGGTAGGCGGTGACGAGCGCGGAGGTGGAGGTCGACTTGCCGACGCCCGGTGAGCCCGTCAGGCCCACCACATAGGCGTTGCCGGTCAGCGGCGCCAGGGCCGCCATGACCTCCCTGAGCTGCGGGGACGCCCCCTCCACCAGCGAGATCAACCGGGCCACGGCCCGTGGCCGGCCCTCTCTCGCCTGGGCGACCAGCGTGGGGACGTCCTGCATCACAGCTCCGTTCACTTCACCGACGTACCGGAACACGGCCCTGCCGGGGCCTTCAGGCCTTCGGCACCCGCACGATCAGCGCGTCGCCCTGACCGCCGCCACCGCACAGCGCCGCCGCGCCGACACCGCCGCCGCGCCGCTTGAGCTCCAGCGCCAAGTGGAGCACGAGACGGGCGCCCGACATGCCGATCGGGTGGCCGAGCGCGATGGCGCCGCCGTTGACGTTCACCTTTTCCGTGGACACGCCGAGGTCCTTCATTGACTGCACGGCGACCGCGGCGAAGGCCTCGTTGATCTCGATGAGGTCGAGGTCGGGGACGTCCAGGCCCTCCTTCTTCAGGGCGTGCCGGATGGCGTTGGACGGCTGGGACTGGAGGGAGTTGTCCGGGCCGGCCACGTTGCCGTGGGCGCCGATCTCGGCGAGCCAGGTGAGGCCCAGTTCCTCGGCCTTGGCCTTGCTCATCACGACCACGGCCGCCGCGCCGTCGGAGATCTGCGAGGCGGAGCCGGCGGTGATGGTGCCGTCCTTGGCGAAGGCGGGCCGCAGCCTGCCCAGGGACTCCGCGGTGGTGTCGCCGCGGATGCCCTCGTCCTTGCTGAACAGCACCGGGTCGCCCTTGCGCTGCGGAATCTCCACCGGTGTGATCTCGGCCTCGTACAGGCCGTTCTTCTGCGCGGCGGCGGCCCGCTGGTGGGACAGGGCGGCGATCTCGTCCTGCTCGGCGCGGCCGATGCCGAGCCGGGTGTTGTGCTTCTCGGTGGACTCGCCCATGGCGATTCCCTCGAAGGAGTCGGTCAGGCCGTCGTGGGCCATCGAGTCGAGCATCTCGACCGCGCCGTACTTGAAGCCCTCGCGGGACTTCGGCAGCAGGTGCGGGGCGTTGGTCATGGACTCCTGGCCGCCGGCGACGACGATGTCGAACTCGCCGGCGCGGATCAGCTGGTCGGCCAGGGCGATCGCGTCGAGGCCGGACAGGCACACCTTGTTGATGGTGAGCGCGGGGACGCTCATCGGGATGCCGGCCTTGACCGCGGCCTGCCGGGCCGGGATCTGGCCCGCGCCGGCCTGGAGCACCTGGCCCATGATCACGTACTGCACCTGGTCGCCGCCGATCCCCGCACGGTCGAGGGCGGCCTTGATCGCGAAGCCGCCCAGGTCGGCTCCGGAGAAGGACTTCAGCGAGCCCAGCAGTCGCCCCATGGGCGTTCGAGCGCCCGCGACGATCACCGAGCTGGTCGTTCCAGAAGACATGAGGTGCGATCCCCTTCCAGCTGACGAGCAGCCGAGGAGTGAACGAGGGTTTACTTCGAATGTACTGAGCCCGCGAGCACGGCGTCACCGGCCTGTCGGTGTGATCGCGCGCACGTTGCGTAACCACCCCGGGAGCGCTGCACTGAAACCATGCTGACGCGAATCGACCACATCGGGATCGCCTGTCACGACCTCGACACGACCGTCGAGTTCTACCGGGCCACGTACGGCTTCGAGGTGTTCCACACCGAGGTCAACGAGGAGCAGGGCGTGCGCGAGGCCATGCTCAGGATCAACGGGACCTCGGACGGCGGCGCCTCCTACCTCCAGCTGCTGGAGCCGACCCGCGAGGACTCCGCGGTCGGCAAGTGGCTCGCCAAGAACGGGGAGGGCGTCCACCACATCGCCTTCGGTACGGCGGATGTCGACGCGGACGCCGCCGACATCCGCGGCAAGGGCGTACGCGTGCTGTACGACGAGCCGCGACGGGGTTCGATGGGGTCGCGGATCACCTTCCTGCACCCCAAGGACTGCCACGGTGTCCTGACAGAACTGGTCACTTCGGCCCCTGTTGAGTCGCCCGAGCACTGACCCCCGTACATAAGGGCCGGTAGGGTTGGGGCGGTCGTCCCCGCACCGGGGGCGACCGCATGCCGGGGTCCGGGTTTCGGGGGACGAGCGTCGGGGCGGCAGCCCGTGCTCCGCCGTTGATCTGACACCATTCCCCGGGGGCCCCGTCCGGCGGATGGACGGAGCTCGTTGCAGAAGCCGACCAGGGGACGGATGGGACCGCGCAGTGCGGGGCTACGAGAGCCAGGAGCGAGAGCCGGCGGCTGACGTCGACCACCTCTCTCGGTTCGAGGCCGAGATGAAGCGGCTGAGGACCGAGCGGGAAAAGGCGATCCAGCACGCCGAGGACCTCGGCTACCAGGTCGAGGTGCTGCGCGCCAAGCTGCACGAGGCGCGCCGCACCCTCATGACCCGGCCCGCCTACGACGCGGGTGACCTCGGCTACCAGGCCGAGCAGTTGCTCCGCAATGCCCAGATGCAGGCCGAGCAGCTGCGCCAGGACGCCGAGCGGGAGCTGAGCCAGGCCCGCGCGCAGACCCAGCGCATCCTCCAGGAGCACGCCGAGCAGGCCGCCCGGCTCCAGGCCGAGCTGCACCAGGAGGCGGTGACCCGGCGCCAGCAGCTCGACCAGGAACTGGCCGAACGCAGGGCCACCGTCGAGTCGCACGTCAACGAGAACGTGGCCTGGGCCGAGCAGTTGCGGGCCCGGACCGAGGCCCAGGCCCGCCGGCTCCTCGACGAGTCCCGCGCCGAGGCGGAGCAGGCCATGGCGACCGCCCGCGCGGAGGCCGAACGGCTGACCCGGGAGGCCCGGGAGCGGCTCCGGGACGACGCGGAGAGTGCCCGCGCGGAGGCCGAGCAGATCCTGCGCCGCGCCCGCGCGGACGCCGAGCGGCTGCTGAACGCCGCCTCCACCCAGGCCCAGGAGGCCACCGACCACGCCGAGCAGCTGCGCACCGCCACGGTCACCGAGTCGGACAGCGCCCGCCGGCAGGCCGCCGAGCTGAGCCGGGCCGCCGAGGAGCGGATGGCGACGGCCGAGGAGGCGCTGCGCAAGGCGCAGACCGAGGCCGACAAGGTGGTCACGGAGGCGAAGGAGGCCGCCGCCAAGGCCCTCGCGAGCGCCGAGGCCGCCAACGAGACGCGGACGCGCACCGCGAAGGAGCAGGTCGCCCGGCTGGTCGAGGAGGCCACCAAGGAGGCCGAGTCCACCCGGTCCGAGGCCGAACAGCTGGTCGCCGACGCGCGCGCCGAGGCGGAGAAGCTGGTCACCGAGGCCGCCGAGAAGGCCCGCTCGATCACCGCCGAGGAGACCGCCACCCAGCTGTCCAAGGCGGCCAGGACCGCCGAGGACGTGCTGAACAAGGCTTCCGAGGACGCCCGGCGGACCACCCGGGCCGCCGCCGAGGAGGCCGAGCGGATCCGCGGCGAGGCCGAGGCCGAGGCGGACCGCCTGCGCGCCGAGGCGCACGACATCGCCGAGCAGCTCAAGGGCGCGGCGAAGGACGACACCAAGGAGTACCGCGCCAAGACGGTCGAGCTCCAGGAGGAGGCCCGCCGGCTGCGCGGCGAGGCCGAGCAGCTGCGCGCCGACGCGGTCACCGAGGGCGAGTCGATCCGCGCCGAGGCGCGCCGCGAGGCCGTCACGCAGATCGAGGAGGCGGCCAGGACCGCCGAGGAACTGCTGGCCAAGGCCAAGGCGGACGCCGACGAGCTGCGCCGGTCGGCGACCGCCGACAGCGAGAAGGTCCGCACCGAGGCCATCGAGCGCGCCACGGCGCTGCGCCGGCAGGCCGAGGAAACGCTGGAGCGGGCCCGCGCGGAGGCCGAGCGGCTGCGCGCCGAGGCCGCCGAGCGGGCCGAGACGGTCGGCGCGGACGCCGAGAAGGCCGCCCGCGAGCTGCGCGAGGAGACCGAGAAGGCCCTGGAGGCCCGCCGTACCGAGGCCGCCGAGGAGCTGGGCCGTCTCCAGTCGGAGGCGCAGGAGCGGCTGGCGTCGGCCGAGAAGGCGCTGGCCGACGCGCGCGAGGAGGCCGCCCGGATCCGCCGGGAGGCCGCCGAGGAGGCCGAGCGGCTGCGCGCGGAGTCCGCCGAGCGGATCCGTACGCTCCAGCAGCAGGCCGAGACCGAGGCGGACCGGCTGCGCGACGAGGCCGCGTCCGACGCGTCCGCCTCCCGCGCCGAGGGCGAGGCCATCGCCGTACGGCTGCGCTCGGAGGCCGCCGCCGAGGCCGAGCGGCTGAAGGTGGAGGCCCAGGACAGCGCCGACCGGGTGCGCGCGGAGGCGCAGGCCGCCGCCGAGCGGCTCGGCACCGAGGCGTCCGAGACGCTGGCCGCCGCGCAGGAGGAGGCCGCCCGGCGCCGCCGCGAGGCCGAGGAACTGCTCGGCGCGGCCCGCGAGGAGGCCGGGCAGGAGCGGCAGCGGGCCCGCGAGCAGAGCGAGGAGCTGCTGGCGTCCGCGCGCACCCGGGTCGAGGAGGCCCAGGCGGAGGCGACCCGGCTGGTCGAGGAGGCCGACCGGCGCGCCACCGAGATGGTCGCCGCGGCCGAACAGCACGCGCAGCAGGTGCGGGACTCCGTCGCCGGGCTGCACGAGCAGGCGCAGGAGGAGATCGCCGGGCTGCGTTCGGCCGCCGAGCACGCGGCGGACCGCGCGAAGCGGGAGGCCGAGGAGGAGGCGGACCGGGTCCGCGCCGACGCCTACGCCGAGCGGGAGCGGGCCGGCGAGGACGCCTCCCGGGTGCGGCGCGAGGCGCACGAGGAGACGGAGGCCGCGAAGGCACTGGCCGAGCGGACCGTCGCGGAGGCGATCACCGAGGCCGAGCGGCTGCGCTCGGACGCCGGCGAGTACGCCCAGCGGGTGCGTACCGAGGCCTCCGACGCGCTGGCCGAGGCCGATCAGGCGGCGTCCCGCACCCGGGCGGACGCCCGCGAGGACGCCAACCGCATCCGTTCGGACGCGGCGACCCAGGCGGACACGCTGATCACCGAGGTCCGCGCCGAGGCCGAGCGGCTCCAGACCGAGACGGCCGCCGAGGCCGACCGGGTGCGCACCGAGGCGCTGACCGAGGCGGACCGGCTCCGGACGGAGACGGCCGCCGAGGCGGAGCGGGTGCGGGCCGAGGCGCTCGCCGAGGCCGACCGGGTCCGGTCGGAGGCCGTCGCGGGCGCCGAGCAGCTCATCGGGGACGCCACCGGCGACGCCGAGCGGCTGCGGGCCGAGGCCGCCGAGACCGTGGGTTCCGCGCAGGCGCACGCCGAGCGCGTGCGGGCGGAGGCCGAGCGGCTCAGGACGGACGCGGAGACCGAGGCCGAACGGCTCGTCAACTCCGCGCGCGAGGAGGCCGAGCGGACGCTGGACGAGGCGCGCAAGGAGGCCAACAAGCGGCGTTCGGAGGCGGCGGAGCAGGTCGACACGCTCATCACGGAGACCACGGCCGAGGCCGACAAGCTGCTCGCCGAGGCGCGGCAGCAGGCGCTGAAGGCCACCGCGGACGCCGAGTCGCAGGCCGACACGATGGTCGGCGCGGCCCGCAGCGAGGCGGAGCGGATCGTCTCCGCGGCGACCGTCGAGGGCAACTCGCTGGTGGAGAAGGCCCGTACGGACGCGGACGAGCTGCTGGTCGGCGCCCGCCGGGACGCCACCGCCACGAGGGAGCGCGCGGAGGAGCTGCGCGACCGCGTCACCACCGAGATCGAGGAGCTGCACGAGCGGGCCCGGCGTGAGGCCGCCGAGACGATGAAGTCGACCGGCGACCGCTGCGACGCGCTCATCAAGGCCGCCGAGGAGCAGCTGGCGAAGGCCGAGGCGAAGGCCAAGGAGCTGGTGTCGGAGGCCGACTCGGAGGCGGGCAAGGTGCGTATCGCCGCCGTCCGCAAGGCCGAGGGGCTGCTCAAGGAGGCCGAGCAGAAGAAGGCCCGCCTCGTCAAGGAGGCCGAGGAGCTGAAGGCGGAGGCGATCCGCGAGGCCCGGCGCACGGTCGAGGAGGGAAAGCGCGAACTGGAGGTCCTGGTGCGTCGGCGCGAGGACATCAACACCGAGATCTCCCGCGTCCAGGACGTGCTGGAGGCGCTGGAGTCGTTCGAGGCGCCGGTGGCCGGCAAGGACGGCGGAGTCAAGGCGGGCGCCACCGTGGGTGCCCCCCGATCGGGTGGCAAGTCGTCGGACAGCTAGCGGGAAGGGTGGATTCCGGTGTGTTCCAAGGGCTTTGCCCGGGTCCTGGGTGGACCGTGCGCCGGTCGGCCATCCGAAAGTGGCGCCATTCTCCAGATCAAAACCGTATCCGCTCGATGACACACCGCTTCGGCCCCTAGGATTCCCCTTATCACCTCACCGGTCCCATTCGACAGGAACCCCATGAGCGACACTTCCCCCTACGGCTTCGAGCTTGTGCGGCGTGGGTACGACCGCGCTCAGGTGGACGAACGTATCTCCAAGCTCGTCTCCGACCGTGACAGCGCTCTCTCCCGCATCACCGCCCTGGAGAAGCGCATCGAGGAACTCCACCTCGAGACGCAGAACGCCCAGGCCCAGGTCAGCGACGCCGAGCCGTCGTACGCGGGTCTCGGCGCGCGGGTCGAGAAGATCCTGCGCCTGGCCGAGGAAGAGGCCAAGGAGCTGCGTGAGGAGGCCCGGCGGGCGGCCGAGCAGCACCGCGACCTCGCCGAGTCGGCGGCCCAGCAGGTCCGCAACGACGCCGAGTCCTACGCCTCCGAGCGCAAGGCCAAGGCCGAGGACGAGGGCGTCCGGATCGTCGAGAAGGCCAAGTCCGAAGCGTCCCAGCTGCGTTCCGACGCGCAGAAGGACGCTCAGTCCAAGCGGGAGGAGGCGGACGCCCTCTTCGAGGAGACCCGCGCCAAGGCCGCGCAGGCCGCCGCCGACTTCGAGACGAACCTGGCCAAGCGGCGCGAGCAGTCCGAGCGCGACCTGGCCTCCCGTCAGCAGAAGGCCGAGAAGCGCCTCGCCGAGATCGAGCACCGCGCCGAGCAGCTCCGCCTGGAGGCGGAGAAGCTGCGCACCGACGCCGAGCGCCGCGCCCGCCAGACGGTGGAGACGGCCCAGCGCCAGGCCGAGGACATCGTGGCCGACGCCAACGCCAAGGCCGACCGCATCCGGTCCGAGTCCGAGCGGGAGCTGGCGGCGCTCACCAACCGCCGCGACAGCATCAACGCCCAGCTGACGAACGTGCGCGAGATGCTCGCCACGCTGACCGGTGCCGCGGTGGCCGCGGCCGGCACGTCGACCGACGACGAGCCGGTCTCCCGGGGTGTGCCGGCGCAGCAGTCCCGCTGATCCCGGGCGGCCGTACGGCCCGGTGAGACCGCGAGGGGCGGTGGGATCCCATCCCACCGCCCCTCTCGCGCGCTCCCACGACGACGACCCGCGCCTAGCCTGGAACGGTGGGCCCGCCCTCGCCCCCCGGGTGGAGCCCCGTAGGGGGTGCCCGGGCGGGGTGGCACGGGAAGGCGGTGGTGTGGGTGACGGGTGAGCGGGAGCTGGAGCTGGAGGAGGCGATCCTCGGGCTGCTCGACCGGAGGGCCGCGGGGGCGTCGGTGTGCCCCTCGGACGTGGCCCGCGCCGTGTACCCGGGTGCGGACGAGGGCTGGCGGGAGCTGATGGAGCCCGTCCGCCGAGCCGCGGCCCGGCTCGCCGCCCGGGGCCAGGTGGAGGTCACCCAGCGCGGCCGCCCCGTCGACCCGGCCCGCGCCCGCGGCCCCGTCCGGATCCGCCGCCCGGCCTGACCCGTCCGGCGCGCCCCTTCCGGCCCGACCCGTCCGACCCGACCCACCGCCCGGCCCGCCGGGACGCCCGGTGCGCCCGCGGGCACCCCGGGTGACGTCCGGGCTTTACCCGGTCTTGAGCGGAACCGTCAGCGCCCCGATATCCTCCTAACCCTTACGGGGGCGTGTGCCCCGCTGTCCTGAACCTTTCGATGGGTGCGGAGCATGATCGAGGCTGTCGGCCTGACCAAGCGCTACGGCGACAAGACCGCCGTGCACAACCTTTCCTTCCAGGTGCGGCCCGGCGCCGTCACCGGCTTCCTCGGCCCGAACGGCTCGGGCAAGTCCACGACGATGCGGATGATCCTCGGCCTGGACAACCCCACCTCCGGCTCGGTCACGATCGGCGGCTACCCCTACCGCAGGCTGCCCAACGCTCCCCGCCAGGTCGGCGCGCTGCTCGACGCCAAGGCCGTGCACGGGGGCCGCACCGCCCGCAACCACCTGCTGAGCCTCGCCCAGCTGTCGGGCATCCCGGCCCGCCGGGTGGACGAGGTGCTCGGGGTCGTCGGCCTCCAGGACGTGGCGAGGCGGCGCTCCAAGGGCTTCTCGCTCGGCATGGGCCAGCGCCTCGGCATCGCCGCCGCCCTCCTCGGCGACCCGCAGGTGCTGCTCTTCGACGAGCCGATCAACGGCCTCGACCCCGAGGGCATCCTCTGGGTGCGCAACCTGATGAAGGCGCTCGCGGCGGAGGGCCGTACGGTCTTCGTCTCCTCCCACCTGATGAGCGAGATGGCGGTGACCGCCGACCACCTCGTCGTGATCGGGCGCGGACAGCTGCTCGCCGACATGAGCGTGCGGGACTTCATCTCCGCCAACTCCGCGGACTTCGCGCGCGTGCGCACCCCCGACGCGGATCCGCAGTTGCGCGAGAAGCTGACCTCCGCGCTCACCGAGGCGGGCGGGCACGTCCTGCCCGAGCAGGACGGCGCGCTGCGGGTCACCGGGCTGCCGCTGCCGCGCATCAGCGACCTGGCGCACGAGACGGACGTACGGCTGTGGGAGTTGTCCCCGCACCAGGCCTCGCTGGAGGAGGCGTACATGCGGATGACGCAGGGCGCCGTGGACTACCGCTCGACGATCGACCAGAAGGCGGGCCTCCAGCAGCCGCTGCCGCCCGGCGCGCAGCCGCCCATGCCGGTCCCCGGCCAGGGCCAGCCCGGCTGGTACGCCCCGCCGCCGCCCCAGCAGGGCGGCCGGCCGTTCGCGCAGGCACCGTACGACGGTGCGCCGGGCGCGGGCGCCGCCAACCCGTACGCCCAGCCGGCCGCCCCGGCCCAGCCCGCCCAGGGCCCGGCCCAGCCCGCCGAGGCCCCCGCACAGTCCGCTCAAGCCCCCGCCCAGCCGGCCCAGGCCCCGGCCGGTCCCGCCGCGCCGCAGCCGGCCCCCGCCGCCGGACCGGCCCCCGCAGCCGACACCGCGCCGGCCGCCTCCGCCACCGCCGACCCGACCCAGCCCGAGGACGCCCGATGACCACCCCCCAGCCCCCGATGCCACAGGCCCCCGCAGCCGTGCCCCACTGGCAGGCGGCGCCCGGCGGGCAGTATCCCGGCTACACCTCGCCCATCCCGGTCGTGCGCACGCACCTCGGGCACGCGCTGGCCTCCGAGTGGACGAAGATCCGGTCGGTGCGGTCGACGATGTGGACGCTGGGCGTCTTCCTGCTGCTCGTCCTCGGTATCGGTCTGCTGGCCGGCGCCCTGGTGAAGTCCCACTCGGACACCTCGTCGCTGTCCGGGGAGAACCCGCTGTCCTTCGGTTTCTTCGGCCTGCTCCTCGGCAGCATCTGCATCATCACGCTCGGCGTGCTGACCACGGCGTCCGAGTACGGCACCGGCATGATCCGGACGACGATGACCGCGTGCCCCAGCCGGGCCCGGGTGCTCGCCGCGAAGTCGATCGTGTTCTTCGCCGTCGCGTTCGTGATCACCCTGGTCTCGTCCGGCTTCGTGGCCATGGTCCAGGTGTCCATGCTGGCGGACACCGGCGCCCGGTCCCCCTCGGGCGGCGACTGGTTCAAGGCCACGGTCGGTGTCAGCCTCTACATCGCGCTGCTGGGGCTGATCTCGCTGCTCGTCGGCTCGATCATCCGGCACTCCGCGGGTGCCGTCACCCTCATGATCGGTCTGCTGCTGGCGCCGCTGGTGCTCGCGCTGTTCATGGCGACGGAATCGCTCAACAAGGTGCGGGAGTGGCTCTTCGAGTACTCGATCCCGAACCAGCTGAGCGTCTTCTACGCCAACTCCCTGAGCGAGTCCGGCCCCTCCGGCTGGGACCCTCTGTGGATCATGATGGGCCTGTCGGCGGTGGCGTACGCGGGCGCGTACGCGCTGCTGCGGAGCCGGGACGTGTGACACCCCCCGGACCGGGGTCCAAGGTCCTGTCTTTGTCAGACAGGGCCTAGAACCTCGGCGCGTTACGGGACCGCTGCACCCGCGTGGTGCGGCGGTCCTTCGCGTTCCAGCAGGCCCGGTGCCAGTGCCGGCGGTCGTCCACGCCCGAGTGCTCCGGCCAGGCGACCACGTGCGGCACCGCGGAGGGGATCAGCTGGTCGCAGCCCGGGCAGCGGTACGTCTTGCCCTGCGAGCTGGCCCCGGCGACGTGCCGCACGCTCCACTCCTCGCCCTGCCAGCTCTCGGTGGACTGCCAGCCGCCGTACCGGCCGGAGCGGTCGTCCTCGGCGCTGCGGCCCGGTGATCCGGCTGCGTTCGGTCGGTTGCGACGCGGGGACACGGGACACCTCTCGGGGCTGTACAGGAAGCACGGGGCGCCTCCAGCCTACGCGTCGCCGGACCGGGTACGCGTACGGAACCAACCCGCACAAGTCCCCCTCCACGAACCCCCATTCTCAAGACAATCCGCAAATCTCTCCGCCATGCCGTGTCCTGCGCACGTGTCAGACGGTTATGCCGAGCGGGGGAGCTCCGGGTCGGAGCCGAGGAAGCAGGGATGGCGATGCGCGTAGGAAGTTTTGTGCTGGCGGCCCAGTTCCCGGGCCAGGGTCCCGGCGAGGCCCTGCACCGGGCGGTCCGCTCGGCGGAGGTCGCCGAGCAGTCCGGGCTCGACGCGGTCTGGCTGGCCGAGCACCACTTCGTGCCCTACGGCACGTGCCCGTCCGCCGTCACCCTGGCCGCGCTGCTGCTCGGCCGCACCCGCCGCGTCCAGGTCGGTACGGCGGTCAGCGTACTGCCCACCGTCCACCCCGTCGCCCTCGGCGAACAGGCGGCACTGTTGCACGTGACGAGCGGCGGACGGTTCACGCTCGGCGTCGGCCGCGGTGGCCCCTGGGTGGACCTGGAGGTCTTCGGCACGGGTCTGGCGGCGTACGAACGCGGGTTCCCGGAATCGCTCGACCTGCTGCTGCGCTGGCTGGGCGAGCCGTCGGTGGGGGCCTCGGGGACGCGGTTCTCCTTCCGCGAGGTGCCCGTCGTCCCCCGCCCGTCCGAGGCGCTGACGGACACTCCGGGCCCCGAGGTCGTCCTCGCCTGCACCTCCCCGGCGAGCGTACGGCTGGCCGCCGAACGCGGGCTGCCGATGCTCCTCGGCATGCACGTCGGCGACGAGGAGAAGGCCGAGATGGTCGCCCTGTGGCGGCGCTGCGCCCGCGCGGCCGGCCGGCCCGGCGAGGAGATCGCGGGCGCCGCCCATGTGTCGGCCGGCGTCTGCCAGCTCGCCGACCGGCGCACGGACGCGGTGGAGACCCTGACGAAGGCGATGCCGGGCTGGCTGAGGCAGGGCCTCCAGGCGCACGTGACGGTGGACGGACGGGTGCGCGGGATGCGCGACCCGCACGCCTACACCGAGCTGCTCTGCGGACTGCACCCGGTCGGCACCCCCCGGCTAGCCGCCGACCGGCTCGCGGCCACCGCGGAACGCACCGGCATCTCCCGCTTCGCCCTCCTCATGGAGGGTTCCGGCGACCTCGCCGCCACGGAGGAGAACCTGCGGCGCCTCGGCGCCGAGGTACTGCCCCAGGTGCGCTGAGCCGCATCGCGCACGCGGGCCGGGGGCTTGCCGCCCCGGTACGGAAAGGTGCTCCCGCGGGTGGAGCGGCAAGCGGACGGCTCGCCGCCGCGGCCGTACCGAAGGCGTGCGTCAGCAGTCCCGGAACTCCGGCGACTGGTTCAGCAACTGGCTGCGCACCGAGGTGAAGCGGGCCAACGTCTCGTCCACCGAGGCGTCCAGCGGGAACACCGCCACCCGGTGGCAGTTCTGGAAGGCCAGCCGCACACCGAAGTGCCGCTGGAGCGCGCCGCGTATGGCGTCGCTCGCGAGCGCACGCAGCAGCTGACCGCGTGCCCGCTCGTCCGGCGGGGGCGTCTGGTTGTCGGCAAAGGAGCCGCCGTCCACCTTCAGCTGGGCCACCAGGGAGCTGATCATCTCCCATGCGTAGGGCAGGGAGGTCCGGACGCAGTCGACGAATGCAGCTTCGTCGACCTCGCCTCGCTCGGCCTGTTCGAGTAGGGCCGGTGAGACGTCGAGCGACATGGGTTCTCCTCTCGCACCCCCGAAGAGCAGGGGTTGCCGGACAGGTAAGGGAGTCCGCGATACGGAACACGCTCAGTACATGCGTCGCGACCTCCCGTTCCCTACGGTAGGCAACGGTCGGTGACCACACCAGCAGAATGCGTATATGGAACGGTCGGGTTGTGCCCACAATCGGCCAGGGATGAACAAGAGTTTCCAGGGACAAACGGGACGTTCCACAGGGAGCGGGGCGGGTGGATCGCGAGCACCCGCGGCCGTCGAGTAGCGTTGCCGACCATGCGTCTCGTCATTGCCCGATGCTCGGTCGACTACGCCGGCCGGCTCACCGCCCATCTGCCCTCGGCGCCCCGACTGATCCTGGTCAAGGCGGACGGCAGCGTCTCCATCCACGCCGACGACCGGGCCTACAAGCCGCTCAACTGGATGTCGCCGCCCTGCGCCCTGAAGGAGGGCAAGGGAGAGGACGAGGGCGTGTGGACCGTCGTCAACAAGGCGGGCGAGAAACTGATCATCACGATGGAGGAGATCCTCCACGACTCCTCGCACGAACTCGGCGTGGACCCGGGGCTGATCAAGGACGGCGTGGAAGCGCACCTCCAGGAGCTGCTCGCCGACCGCATCGAGACGCTCGGCGAGGGCTACTCGCTCATCCGCCGTGAGTACATGACCGCGATCGGCCCGGTGGACATCCTCTGCCGGGACGCCGACGGGCAGACCGTCGCCGTCGAGATCAAGCGGCGGGGCGAGATCGACGGCGTGGAGCAACTCACGCGCTACCTGGAGCTGTTGAACCGCGACCCGCACCTCGCGCCGGTCCGCGGCGTCTTCGCCGCCCAGGAGATCAAGCCCCAGGCCCGCGTCCTCGCCACCGACCGCGGCATCAACTGCCAGATCCTGGACTACAACGCCCTGCGCGGCATCGAGGACGACAAGCTCCGCCTCTTCTGACAAGCTCCGCCTCTTCTGATCCGCCGCCGGCCGGCCCCCTCGGGTCGGCCGCCGCGCCGGCGTCAGATCACGGCGCCGGCCGTCCCCGGCGCGCTCTGCGACGCCGACGCGCTGCTCGACGTCCCGCCGGTGGAGCCGCTCGTGGTGTCCCCGCCCGCGTCACCGCCCGTCGTGCCGCCCCCCGTGGTGCCGCCGCCGGTCCCGCCGCCGCCCGTGGTGCCGCCGCCCGCGCCGCCCGTCGTACCGGTGGAGCCGCCGGTCCCGCCCGCGCCGCCCGTGCTCGTGGAGCCGCCCGTGGGGGTGCCCCCCGTCGAGGTGCCGCCCGTGGGGCCGGAGGAGCCGGTGCTGCCGCCGGTGCCGCCGGTGCCGCCCGTCGTACCGCCCGACGGGCTGCCGCTGGTGCCTCCGGTCGTGCCCCCTGTCGTTCCACCTCCCGTGGTCCCGCCGGAGGAGGGGGCGCTCGATCCTCCCGGCCGGGGCGACCTGGACGAACTGCCGGAGGGCTTGGCGGAGCCGGACGGGTCGGCGCTCTCCGACGGCCGGGGGGTGTCGGCCGACGGCGCGGGGTCGTCCGCCGTGCCGTACGTGCCGTCGGGCCCCGGTGCCGTGGCCCGGCCGCCGGCCGAGCCGGTGCCGCCGGTGCCCCCGTTCCCGTCGCTGTCCACGGGGTCCGCGACGACTCCGCCGTCGTCGGCGCCCTGGCTGGCGGACGGGTTGGCGCCGCCCTTGCCCGCCGGGTCGCGCCCGGTGTCGCCGGGGGACGTCATGCCGAGCGTGACGACCGTGCCGAGCACGGCGGCGAGGAGCGCGCCGGAGCCGGCCGCGACCATGTTCCGGCGGGCCACCCGCCTGAGACCGCCGCCGCGCCGCGCCGGCGCGGGCGTGTGCGCGGCCGCGGGGCGCTCCAGCCGCTGGGTCGCCTGGGCGGCACTCGCGGCACCGACGGCACCCAGCGCGCCCAGCGCGCCCAGCGGCGGCCAGGGCTGGTCCCTGGGCGCCGTCTCCTCGGGCTCCGGCAGCGGCGGCCCGGGCACGTCGCCCGTGCGGTCGGCGAGCAGTGCCAGCGCGCGGCGGCCGGCGACCGCGCCGCGCTTGTCGGCGAGGGCGCCGCGCAGTCCGCCGGCCGCCTCCAGTTCGGCGCGGGCCCGGTCGAACTGTCCGGTGCAGAGCGCGAGGATGCCCAGTTCGTGGTGGAAATAGGCTTGTTCGGACACCTCGCCGGCCATCCGGGAAGCCTCCGCGCCGGACCGCAGGGCACGTTCCCAGGCGCTCCAGTGGAGGCCGGCGGCGAAGGCCGGCGCGGCGGTGCGGGCGAGCCGTACGGCGGTGCTCTCCTCCTCCTCGGCGGGCGGGGAGGTCTGGGGTACGACGGCGGCGAGCGCGGCCAGCACCGCGTCGGCCTCCGCGCACACCCGCTCCGGGGTGACCGAGGGGTGCCCGGCCCACCAGGAGTAGTGCTGGGCGGCGGTGACGGCGCGCTCTGCGGCGTCGTCACCGTACCCGGCGGCCTCCAGCTGGGTGAGCACGCCGGCCGCGAGGCGATAGCGGGGGCCGGCCGGGGAGACCAGCCCGCAGGCGACCAGTTCGCCGAGGGCGGCGTCCGCGTGGGTGTCGCCGACCAGGGCGGGCAGGTGCGCCTGGTGCGGTACCTCGCCGCCGAGCGCGACAGCGAAGCGGAGGGCGGCGCGGGCGCAGGCGCCGAGCCGGGAGGCGAGCAGCGGGGCGGGGGCGGCGGCCTCACCGAGGGAGGGCAGGGGTATGTGCTCCTGCTCCGCGTCATGCGGCGGGTCGGCCGTGGTCCGTACGTCCTCGAAGACGCCGTACTCGTCGACCGCCCCGGTGCCGGCCCGCAGCAGGTCGCGCCGGCGCAGCAGGGCACCCGCCTGGACGAAGCGCAGGGGCAGCCCCTCGGACTCGAACCACAGGTCGCCGGCCCAGTTGGCCTCCTCCTCGGTGAGGACCCGGCCGACGGTGCGCTCCAGGATCTCCACCCCGCCGGCGCGGTCGAGGCCGGTGAGGAAGACCTCCTCGACGTCCGACTCGGCGGAGGGCGCGGGTACGTCCGGGGTGGCGCCGAACAGGAACGCGCACTCGGGGGTGGCGTCGAGGAGTTCGTCGAGGGCGGCGCCGCCGAACTGGAGGTCGTCCAGGACGACGACCGCGCCGATCTCCCCGACGAGGGTGAGCAGTTCGTCCCGGTCGGGGCGGTGGCGGGGGGCGTGGTGGACGACGTGGAACAGGTTCTGGAGGAGGTCGCCGGCCGTGCGGTGGTGGCCATTGAGGCGCACGACGCCGTCGGGGGCGAGGTCCCGGCAGTCCTCGGCGACCAGGTCGAGCAGGGCGGTCCGGCCGGAGCCGGCCGGGCCGGTGAGGCGGACGGAGCGGCCGCGGGCCAGGAGGCGGACCAGGCGTTCGCGTTCGTCCTGGCGTTCCAGCAAGGAGAGGGCCGGCTCGGTGGGGCCGGAGGGGGCCGGCGGCCGGGCGGCGCGGTCGGCCTCGGCACGCTCGTCGGCGGTGCGCTTGCGGGGCGTGCCGGGCCGGTCGGCCGGCGGGACGGGTTCTATCTCGCTGCCGTCGACCGGATTGACGGTCAGCTGGAGGTCGCCGGTGAGGACTTGGTGCATCCGGGCCGGTACGGGCGCGCCCGGGGCGAAGTCGGCGGTGAGGGTCTCCCGGGGCGGGCGGCGGATGTGCGCCGGTCCGTGCTCCTCGGGTGCGGGGTTCGTCGGGTTCATGGGTTCAAGCCCCCCAAAAGCGTCGTGCACGTGTCCGGCCCTCCCGGCCTTGTCGCACACCGCGCTGTCGCTTCTGGTCCGGGCCCGCTCGGCCGAGTGTCGCGAGGCAGCGGGCGACCGAACCCTAAACCGTCACCCGGTGTCCGCGACAGGGCGGGGTGCCGTGCGGTCCGAGACGTCACGGTCTCGTGAGGATTGCCCTCGGCCGGTACCGCGACGGCCGTGTCCGGGTCTCCCCCGTCGGCCGGTTCAATCCCGTACGCGGCTCACACCCGGGGAAGCGACTCCACTCCGATGCCGCCCTCGATGGCGAGGATGCGGTGCAGCCGGGTGGCCACCAGCAGGCGTTGCATCTGCGCGGGCACGCCCCGCAGCACCAGGCGGCGCCCGCAGCGGCCGGCCCGCCGGTGGGCGCCCATGATCACCCCGAGTCCGGTGGCGTCCCAGGAGTCCAGTTCGGACAGGTCGAGCACCAGGTCGCCGACTCCGTCGTCGACGGCCGAGTGCAGGGCCGTACGGGCGTCCGCCGCGCTGCGGACGTCGAGGCGGCCCCCGACGACCAGCTCGGCGTGGTCGCCCCTGATGAACATATGCGCTCCCCGTTGGCTGCGGTTGGCGTACTTCGTGACGATGCTGTGCAACGTCTGACTGCGTGGGTGGCGGCACGGTTGCTGCTTGTAAGCGAACCGATACCGAATTCACCCCGGGGAGTGATGCACCCGGGGTGGTGTCGCGTCGGTGGGTGACTCAGTGACTGTAGAAGCCCTGCCCGCTCTTGCGGCCGATGTCACCGGCGTCCACCATCCGGCGCATCAGCTCCGGCGGGGCGAACTTCTCGTCCTGGGACTCGGTGTAGATGTTGCTCGTGGCGTGCAGCAGGATGTCGACGCCGGTGAGGTCGGCGGTGGCGAGCGGGCCCATGGCGTGGCCGAAGCCCAGCCTGCACGCGAGGTCGATGTCCTCGGCGGTGGCGACGCCGGACTCGTAGAGCTTGGTCGCCTCGACGACGAGGGCGGAGATCAGCCGGGTGGTCACGAAGCCGGCGACGTCCCGGTTGACGACGATGCAGGTCTTGCCGACGGACTCGGCGAACTCCCGCGCGGTGGCGAGGGCCTGGTCGCTGGTCTTGTAGCCGCGGACCAGCTCGACGAGCTGCATCATCGGCACCGGCGAGAAGAAGTGGACGCCGACGACCCGCTCGGGGTGCTCGGTGGCGGCCGCGATCTTGGTGATCGGGATGGCGGAGGTGTTGGAGGCGAGCACGGTGTCCTCGCGCACGATCCTGTCGAGCGCGCGGAAGATCTCGTGCTTGACCTCCAGCTTCTCGAAGACGGCCTCGACGACGACGTCGGCGTCGGCCGCGGCGTCCAGGTCGGTGGTCGCGGTGATGCGCGCCAGGGCGGCCTCGGCGTCCGGCGCCGCCAGTTTGCCCTTGCCGACGAACTTGTCGTAGGAGGCCTTGATGCCGTCGGTGCCACGTTTCAGTGCCTCGTCGGTGACGTCCCGCAGGACCACGTCCCAGCCCGCCTGGGCGGCGACCTGAGCGATGCCCGATCCCATGAGACCGGCCCCGATGACGGCGAGCTTGCGTGCCACTCCGACTCCCTTGAACGCGTGTAGGTCTGCCTCTCTCCGGCGGACCATAGCGCTCCGACGCCGCTGTGTGACCGGTAAGTAACGCGCGTCACGTCTCATTTGACGGACATCACACCGGCAGAGGTCAGGACGGCTCACGGACGGCGTAGTTGAGGACCTTCTCGTCCAACAGGTCCTCGATGTCCTCCATGAGGACGAGTATGTCTCGTGATACTTCGGCCGGTTTGTGACCGGCGAGCATGCGGCGGCCGATGGCGGCGAAGACCGTCTGGTGGACCCAGCAGATCTGACCGGCGATCAGGCCCGGCAACGGGTCGTCCGGGTGCGCGCCGGTCTCCTCGCGGAGGGCCGCCTCCAGGTTGTCGTGGGTGTCCCGCTGGAGGCTCCACAGCCGGGAGCGCAGGGGCGGCGCGTCCTGGATGACGCGCATGAAGCGGTCGTAGCCCTCCATCAGGCCGACCCGGGGCGAGACGGCCTCGACCTCCTCGCGCAGTTCGCGCAGCACGGCGCGGGCGGCGGACTCACCCGCGTCGCGGCCGCGCACCCAGCGGGCCAGCCGGTCGACCACGCCGGCGGACCGGTCGAGGAAGAGGTCCTCCTTGGCGGGGAAGTAGTTGTAGACCGTGTTGACGGAGACGTCGGCCGCCTCGGCCACGTCCGCCACGGTCACCGCCATGAAGCCGTGCTCCACGAACAGTCCGGTGGCGACGTCCGAGATCCGCTGTCTGGTCTCGCGTTTCTTCCGCTCCCTGAGCCCCTCTGCCATGCCGTCATCGTAGGGCGCCCCGATGTCGTTGGCCTCTGACTAATTTTGGCGTCATTGCAAAAATGGGCAGTCTCTGTTTTTCTGGGGTCATGACAGCAGTCATCAGTGCGGCGGGCCTCGCCCGCACCTTCCACACCAAGGCCGGCCCCGTGGAGGCCGTCCTCGGCATCGACCTCACCGTCCACGCGGGCGAGATCCTCGGCTTCCTCGGCCCCAACGGCGCGGGCAAGACCACCACCCTGCGGATGCTCACCACCCTGCTGAGACCCACCGGCGGCGCGGCCACCGTCGCCGGGCACGACCTGGCGACCGACCCGGCCGGCGTGCGCCGGGCCAGCGGCTACGTCGCCCAGTCCGGCGGGGTCGACCCGCAGGTCACCGTGCGGGAGGAGCTGGTCACCCAGGGCCGGATGTACCGCCTGCCGAAGGCGGAGGCGGTGGCGCGCGCCGGGGAACTGGCCGCGGAGCTGGATCTCGCGGGGCTCCTCGACCGGCGGACCGGCGCGCTCTCCGGCGGCCAGCGGCGCCGGCTCGACATCGCGCTGGCCCTCACCCACCGCCCCCGCGTGCTGTTCCTGGACGAGCCGACGACCGGCCTGGACCCCGGCAGCCGCGCCGACCTGTGGGACCTGGTCCGCCGGCTGCGCGACCGGCACGGCACGACCGTCTTCCTGACCACCCACTACCTGGACGAGGCCGACGCCCTCGCCGACCGCCTGGTGATCGTCGACCGGGGCACGGTCGCCGCCGAAGGCACTCCGGCCGCGCTCAAGCTGCGCCACGCCGGTTCGGTGGACGCCACGCTCCAGGACACGTTCCTCGCCGTCACCGGCCGCGGCCCCGCACCGGCCGCCGACACCCCGCCCCTCGCCGTATGAGACCGACAGGAACCCGCCCGATGCTCCTGCACGACACGGCCCTCGTCTACGGCCGCTACCTGCGCCAGTCGCTGCGCTCCCGCTTCGCCCTCCTCTTCGGCCTGCTGACCCCCCTGCTGTACCTGCTCTTCTTCGGCCCGCTGCTCACCGGACTGCCGCTCGGCGGGGCGGGCTCCTCCTGGCAGGTGCTGGTGCCCGGCCTGCTGCTCCAGCTGGGCCTGTTCGGCTCCCTCTTCGGGGGCTTCGCGGTCATCCTGGAGAAGGGGCAGGGGGTGGTGGAGCGGATGCGGGTGACCCCGGTCAGCCGGCTCGCCCTGCTGCTCGGCCGGGTGCTGCGCGACGCCACGGTCCTGGTCCTCCAGGCGGTGCTGCTGGTGCTGGCCGCGCTGGTGATGGGACTGCGCGCGCCGCTGGCCGGCGTCCTGATCGGCTTCGGGTTCGTCGCGCTGCTGACGGTGTCGCTGGCCTCGCTGTCGTACGCGCTCGGCATGAAGGTCCGCACCCCGCAGGAGTTCGGGCCGCTGGTCAACGCGGTGTCGATGCCGTCGATGCTGCTGTCCGGGCTGATGCTCCCGATGTCCCTGGCGCCGGGCTGGCTGGACGTGCTGTCGCACTTCATGCCGTTCCGCTATCTGGTGGACGCGGTCCGCGACGCCTACCTCGGCCGCTACGCGAGCACGCACATGCTCTACGGCGTCCTGGTCGCCGTCGCCTTCTCGGCGCTGGCCGTGACGGTGGGCACACGGGTGTTCCGGACGGCCGGGGCCTAACTACGCTGGCCGCATGGTCAACCTGACACGCATCTACACCAGGACCGGCGACCGGGGCACCACCAGCCTCGGCGACATGAGCCGGGTACCCAAGACGGACCTCCGGATCTCCGCGTACGCGGACACCAACGAGGCCAACGCGGTCATCGGCACCGCGATCGCCCTGGGAGGGCTGGACGAGGAGATCGTCGCGGTCCTCACCCGCGTCCAGAACGACCTGTTCGACGTGGGCGCGGACCTGTCGACACCGGTGGTGGAGGACCCGGAGTACCCGCCGCTGAGGGTGGAGCAGTTCTACGTCGACAAGCTGGAGGCGGACTGCGACCGCTTCAACGAGCGGCTGGAGAAGCTGCGTTCCTTCATCCTGCCCGGGGGCACCCCGGGCGCCGCCCTGCTCCACCAGGCATGCACGGTCGTACGGCGGGCCGAGCGGTCCACGTGGACGGCCCTGGAGGCGCACGGCGAGACGATGAACCCGCTCACCGCGACCTACCTGAACCGCCTCTCGGACCTGCTGTTCATCCTGGCCCGCAGCGCCAACCGGGAGGTCGGCGACGTGCTGTGGGTGCCGGGCGGGGAACGCTAGGGCCTGTCGTCCGGATCATGCCGGGCTCGATCCACGAAAAACGCCAGCCCCCGCCCGCGGCCCGGTCAGTCGCCGGTCCGGCCGTCCGCCAGCTCGCGCAGGATGTCGAGGTGGCCGTTGTGCCGGGCCGTCTCCTCGATCAGGTGCAGCACGATCCAGCGCAGGTCGTACCGGTTGCCGTCGTCCCGCTTCCGCTGCGCCTTGGTGTCCAGGTCGTGCGCGGCGATCAGCTCGTTGTGCCGGGCGGACTCCCGGGCGTACTCGTCGAGCAGCTGGGACAGCGGGAGGTCGACGGCGATGCGCATCTCGCGGTCGGGGTCCTCGTCGGTCCAGGGGCCCTCGTCCTCCTCGCCGAGGAAGATGACCCGGAACCAGTAGTACTCGACCCAGCGGAGATGGTTGATCAGCCCGCTGAGGGTCATCAGCGGCGAGCCGGGGAGCGGCGCGTTGCGGGCGTTCTCCGCGGAGAGGTCCTCGCACTTGGCGCGCGCGGTGGCGCGGACGTAGTCGAGGAAGGTGGTCAGCTGGGTGCGCTCGTCCCAGGCAGCAGGCGTATCGGTGCGTGTCATCGCCGGAATGATCTACCGGCATCCGCCTCCGTGTCGACCGGATTTCCGGCGGCACCGTCCCGGGGTTCCCGCTTGGGGAACAGGGTGTAGCTGACCGCGATGACCAGGTTGACGCCGATCACGAACAGCATGCGCTCCTGCCACACGCGCAGCGCGCCCGTGCCGGCGTCGTCGTCGGCGTACCGGACGGCGCACTCCAGGAGGGCGAGGGCGACGGCCGAGGACAGGATCCAGCGGCCCGCGGTCCGCCACTCGTGGACGGTGCGCGCCCTGCCGTAGCGGGGGCGACCGGCCGGACGCGGGCCGCCGGCGAGGTGGTGGGCCGCCCAGCCGTCCGCCCACCGGAGGGTGGCGGGGCCCAGGCCGACCGTGAAGCCGATGTAGACGGCGGCGAGGCCGTGCCGCCAGTCGGGTGCGGCACCGGCGCGCAGGTCGAGCACGGTGACGGCGAGGAGCGCGACCTCCAGCAGCGGCTCGCACAGCAGCAGCGCCAGGCCGGTGCGCGGCATCCGCAGCAGGTACCGGAAACCCAGTCCGGCGGCCAGCAGCACCCAGAACGCCACCTCCGCGGCGGCGATCAGCGCGACGATCACGGTGTGCTCCCCTCGTCCACCCCTTCAGGCTCCCCCGCTCCGGCGCCCGCCGCGTCGTCGGCGCGGACGAGACCGCGGTAAGCGAAAGTCGCAGTGCGGTCCCCTCCACGAGGAGCGGGCGCGCCGGCGCGCGGCCGTGTTGGATGGAGGCCATGGCTGGCGCACTCCCCCGACCCCACCGTGACGACCTGCGCATCGCCGTGGGCGGACTGGCCGGCGGGGTGCTGTTCTGGGCGCTGGGCACGCACCCGCGCCCCGCCTCCGACCCGATGGTGCTGTGGCACCCGGGCTGGGCCCCGCTGGTGCCGCTGCTGGTGACGGTCGCGTGCGAGCCGCTGCGCCGTGTCCGGCCCCGGACCGGCCTGCTGTTCGGCACGGCCGCGCTGGCCCTGGACACGGTGACCGAGGGCAGTCTCGTCACCGTGGTGCTGTACACGGACCTGGTGTACGCCGCCGTCCTGTACGGCACCGCGGCCGCGGCCCGCCGCGTTCCCTGGATCACCGGGGTGTGCACGGTGCTCGGCGGGGTGGTGCCCGCCACGCTGTGGCGTGATCCGCGGGGACTGCTGATCGGGGTCGGCATCGGTGTGGTGGCGTTCGCGCCCGCCGCCACCGGCTGGGTGGTCCGCGACCACCGTGACGCCGCCGAGGCCGCCCGGCTGCGCGCCGAACAGACCGCGCTGCTCGCCGAGATGGACCGCGCGCAGGCGGTCACCGCGGAACGGGCGCGGGTGGCCCGCGAGTTGCACGACCTGGTCGCCAACCACCTGTCGGCCATCGCCATCCACTCCACGGCGGCGCTGTCCATCGGCGACCCGGAGACCTCGCGGGCCGCGCTGGCCGTCGTCCGGGAGAACAGCGTGGCGGGGCTGGCCGAGATGCGCCGGCTGATCGGTGTCCTGCGCGACGGCGGCGGCGACCGGGAGCCCGCCGCGTCCCCGACCCTGGACGGCCTGGCCGCGCTGGTCGCCGCCGCCCGCGCAGGCGGCTTGGACGTCCGCCTCGACGCCGCGCACACCGAGGTGCCCACCCCGGTGGACCTGGCCGCCTACCGGATCGTGCAGGAGTCGTTGACCAACGCGCTGAAGCACGGCGGCGCGGGGCGCGTCGACGTCGCGCTGCGGCAGCACGACGGCGCGCTGGACATCCGGGTGACCAGTCCCCACCGGCCCGGTGACGGTCCTCGCGCCCCGGGTTCGGGCTCCGGGCTCACCGGGATGCGGGAGCGCGCCGCGCTGCTCGGCGGGCGTTTCGAGGCGGGTCCCGAGGGCGGTTCGTGGGCCGTGCGCGCCGTGCTCCCGCTCACCGGAGGGGACCTCACGTGATCCGGGTCCTGGTCGCCGAGGACCAGTCCGCCGTCCGCGCCGGACTGGTGCTGATCCTGCGCAGCGCGCCCGACATCGACGTGGTCGCGGAGGCGGCGGACGGTGAGCGGGCGGTCCGGCTGGCCGGTCAGCTGCGGCCGGACGTGGTCCTGATGGATGTGCGGATGCCGCGGCTGGACGGGGTGTCGGCGACCCGCCGGATCGTCGCGGAGGGGTTCGCGGACGTGCTCGTGCTGACCACGTTCGACCTGGACGAGTACGTGTTCGGGGCGCTGCGGGCGGGCGCGGCCGGGTTCCTGCTGAAGCACGCCGAGGCGCGGGAGCTGCTGGAGGCGGTGCGGACGGTGGCGCGTGGGGAGGGGGTCGTCGCGCCGGCCGTGACGCGCCGGCTGATCGCCGAGTTCGCGGCGGCTCCCGTGCGGGGCGCGCGCTCCGACACGGCGGGGCTGGAGGGGCTCACCCGGCGGGAGCGGGAGGTGCTGGCCTGTGTCGGCGAGGGCCTGTCGAACGCGCGGATCGCGGTGCGGCTGGACATGGCGGAGGGCACGGTGAAGACCCACGTCAGCCGGTTGCTGGCCAAGCTGGGGCTGCGCAGCCGGGTGCAAGCGGCGGTTCTGGCGCGTGAGTCGGGGCTCTGACGCGGCAACTCCAGAATGGTCCAGACCTATTGACGAGTGGTCCAGACCTTTCTACTCTCGCAGCACTCGGGCATGGAGGCTCAGTCATGCCCCTGACACCCCCGACGACGAGGGAGGCGCAGCATGCGCTTCAGACACAGAGCCGCGGCAGGGTTCGCGACCCTGTTGCTCCCGCTGGCCGGTCTGGTCGGCCTCGCGAGCCCCGCCCAGGCCGCGAGCAACGCCACCGCCACCTACACCAAGGCCAGCGACTGGGGCACCGGCTTCGGTGGCCAGTGGACCATCAAGAACACCGGCAGCACCAGCATCAGCTCCTGGACCATCGACTGGGACTTCCCCTCCGGTACGTCCGTCACGTCCTCCTGGGACGCGGACGTCACCAGCTCCGGAACCCACTGGACCGCGAAGAACAAGTCGTACAACGGCCAAATCGCCCCCGGCGCCTCCATCTCCTTCGGCTTCAACGGCGCGGGCACCGGCTCCCCGTCCAACTGCAAGCTGAACGGCGACAGCTGCGACGGCACCACCGTCCCCGGTGACGCGGCACCCTCCGCGCCCGGCACCCCCACCGCCTCCTCCGTCACCGACACCTCGGTGAAGCTCGGCTGGGGCGCGGCCACCGACGACAAGGGCGTCAAGAACTACGACGTCCTGCGCGACGGCAAGGTCGTCGGCACGGTCAGCACCACGTCGTACACCGACACCGGTCTGACCGCCGGCACCGACTACTCCTACACCGTGCAGGCCCGCGACACCGCGAACCAGACCGGTCCGGTCAGCGGCGCGGTCAAGGTGCACACCACCGGCGGCGGCACCACTCCCCCGCCGCCCACCGGCGACAAGGTCAAGCTCGGCTACTTCACCGAGTGGGGCATCTACGGCCGGAACTACAACGTCAAGAACCTGGTGACGTCCGGTTCCGCGGCCAAGATCACGCACATCAACTACGCCTTCGGCAACGTGACCGGCGGCAAGTGCGCGATCGGCGACTCCTACGCCGACTACGACAAGGCCTTCACCGCCGACCAGTCGGTCAGCGGCGTCGCCGACAACTGGGACCAGCCGCTGCGCGGCAACTTCAACCAGCTGCGTGAGCTGAAGGCCAAGTACCCGAAGATCAAGGTGCTGTGGTCCTTCGGCGGCTGGACCTGGTCCGGCGGCTTCGCGGACGCGGCCAAGAACCCGGCGGCCTTCGCCCAGTCCTGCTACGACCTGGTCGAGGACCCGCGCTGGGCCGACGTCTTCGACGGCATCGACATCGACTGGGAGTACCCGAACGCCTGCGGTCTCACCTGTGACACCAGCGGGGCGGCGGCCTACAAGAACCTGATGGCCGCGCTGCGCGCCAAGTTCGGCTCGAACAACCTGATCACCGCGGCCACCACGGCCGACGGTTCCGCCGGCGGCAAGATCGAGACCGCCGACTACGCGGGCGCCGCCCAGTACGTCGACTGGTACAACGTGATGACGTACGACTTCTTCGGCGCCTGGGACGCGAAGGGCCCGACGGCCCCGCACTCCCCGCTCACCTCCTACTCCGGCATCCCGAAGGAGGGCTTCACCACCGCCGACGCGCTGGCCAAGTTCAAGGCGATCGGTGTCCCCGCGAAGAAACTGCTCATCGGCATCGGCTTCTACGGCCGCGGCTGGACCGGCGTCACCCAGGACGCCCCGGGCGGCACGGCCACGGGCCCGGCGGCCGGCACCTACGAGCAGGGCATCGAGGACTACAAGGTCCTGAAGTCCTCCTGCCCGGCCACCGGCACGATCGCCGGCACGGCCTACGCCCACTGCGGCAGCAACTGGTGGTCGTACGACACCCCCGCCACCATCAAGTCGAAGATGGCCTGGGCCAACAGCCAGGGCCTCGGCGGCGCGTTCTTCTGGGAGTTCAGCGGTGACACCAGCAACGGTGAACTGGTGAGCGCCATCAGCGACAACCTGTAACCCACAGGCGCCGCGCGCCACGCGACCAAGCCGCGTTCAGCCTCCCCCGGACCTCGTCCGGGAGAGGGTGGACGCGGCTACGCCACGTTCACCCGCTGTCCGGGCGGGGCGGCCTCCAGCCAGGCGAGGAACCCGGTCAGCGCGTCCTCGCTCATGGCGAGTTCGAGGTGGGCGTCCCGGTGGACACAGGCCAGCACCACCGCGTCGGACAGCAGCGCCAGCTCCTCCTCGCCCTCGGGCAGCCGGCGGCCCGCCACCTCGATCTGCGCCCGCTCCAGGACGCGGCGGGGGCGGACGGCGTAGGAGAACACCCGGTACCACTCGATCCGGTCCCCGTTGTAGCGGGCGACCCCGTAGCTCCAGCCCTTGCCGCCCGCGTCAGGTGTCCCCGGCATGTCCCAGCGCAGCGAACAGTCGAACGTACCGCCGGAGCGCTGGATGAGCCGGCGGCGCAGCCCGAAGAAGAACAATCCCACCGCCACGAGCGCGACCACGATCCCGCACACAGTCAGAGCGAGGACCATCGGCACCGACCTCCTCGTCTCCCAGGCAGTGGCACCGCTGGTGTCACTGGGTAATGAAACGTAAAAAACATCCACATCTGCCTCAGCCGCGACCGGCACCGGATTGCTCCGGGCCGGCCGCGGCTGAGTGACGTCAACGTACAGCGCGGCTGGTTCAGCGCGCCGCCGCCGCGCGCAGTCGGACGTCCGCGCGGCGCTCGGCACCGGCGTCGCCCTCCGCCTTCGCGCGCTCCAGCTCCCGCTCCGTGCGCTGGACATCGATCTCGTCCGACAGCTCGGCGATCTCGGCCAGCAGCGACAGCTTGTCGTCCGCGAACGAGATGAAACCGCCGTGCACCGCGGCGACGACCGTTCCGCCCTCGCTCGTACGGATGGTCACCGGGCCCGACTCCAGCACACCGAGCAGCGGCTGGTGACCGGGCATGACGCCGATGTCGCCGGACGTGGTGCGCGCGACGACCAGGGTGGCCTCGCCGGACCAGACCTGGCGGTCGGCGGCGACGAGCTCGACGTGCAGCTCAGCAGCCAAGGGTGGCTCCTCGGGTCACCACCCGGCGGTAGTGCCGGGTGTTGGGGTCAATTCTAGTGGGCGTGGACGAGGGGGCGGGACGCGCCCGCCCCCTCGTCCGAGCACGAGGCTCAGGAGACGCCCAGCTCCTTGGCGTTGGCCTTGAGGTCCTCGAGGCCACCACACATGAAGAACGCCTGCTCGGGGAAGTGGTCGTACTCACCGTCGCAGATCGCGTTGAACGCGGCGATCGACTCGTCGAGCGGCACGTCCGAACCGTCCACGCCGGTGAACTGCTTGGCGACGTGGGTGTTCTGGGACAGGAAGCGCTCCACACGACGGGCACGGTGGACGACGAGCTTGTCCTCCTCGCCCAGCTCGTCGATACCGAGGATCGCGATGATGTCCTGGAGGTCCTTGTACTTCTGGAGGATCGTCTTCACGCGCATGGCCGCGTTGTAGTGATCCGCCGCGATGTAGCGCGGGTCCAGGATGCGGGACGTGGAGTCCAGCGGGTCCACGGCCGGGTAGATGCCCTTCTCCGAGATCGGACGGGAGAGAACCGTCGTCGCGTCGAGGTGGGCGAAGGTGGTGGCCGGAGCCGGGTCGGTCAGGTCGTCCGCGGGGACGTAGATCGCCTGCATCGAGGTGATCGAGTGACCGCGGGTCGACGTGATGCGCTCCTGGAGGAGACCCATCTCGTCGGCCAGGTTCGGCTGGTAGCCCACCGCGGACGGCATGCGGCCGAGCAGCGTGGAGACCTCGGAACCGGCCTGCGTGAAGCGGAAGATGTTGTCGATGAAGAACAGCACGTCCTGCTTCTGGACGTCACGGAAGTACTCGGCCATGGTGAGGCCGGCCAGCGCGACGCGCAGACGGGTGCCCGGGGGCTCGTCCATCTGACCGAAGACCAGAGCGGTCTTGTCGATGACGCCCGAGTCGGTCATCTCCTCGATGAGGTCGTTGCCCTCACGGGTGCGCTCGCCGACACCGGCGAACACGGAGACACCGTCGTGGTTGTTGGCGACACGGTAGATCATCTCCTGGATGAGCACCGTCTTGCCGACGCCGGCACCGCCGAACAGGCCGATCTTGCCGCCCTTGACGTACGGGGTGAGCAGGTCGATGACCTTGACGCCCGTCTCGAACATCTCGGTCTTCGACTCGAGCTCGTCGAAGTTCGGCGCCTTGCGGTGGATCGGCCAGCGCTCGCCGGTGTAGGTCTCGTCGACGTTCAGCACCTCACCGAGGGTGTTGAACACCTTGCCCTTGGTGAAGTCGCCGACCGGCACCGAGATGGGCGCGCCGGTGTCGATGACCGGGGCCTGGCGGACCAGACCGTCGGTCGGCTGCATGGAGATGGTGCGGACCAGGCCGTCACCCAGGTGCTGGGCGACCTCCAGGGTCAGCGTCTTCTTCTCGCCGGCGTTGGCCGGGTCGGCCACCTCGACGTGCAGCGCCTGGTAGATGTCCGGCATCGCGTCGACGGGGAACTCCACGTCGACGACCGGGCCGATGACCCGGGCGACGCGGCCCGTAGCCGTCGCGGTCTCAACAGTGGTGGTCATTTATCGGTCACTCCCCGCGGTCGCGTCGGCCAGGGCACTGGCGCCACCGACGATCTCGCTGATTTCCTGGGTGATTTCGGCCTGGCGGGCCGCGTTGGCAAGGCGGGACAGCGTGTTGATCAGCTCGCCCGCGTTGTCGGTGGCCGACTTCATCGCGCGCCGCGTGGCGGCGTGCTTCGAAGCGGCCGACTGGAGCAGCGCGTTGTAGATCCGGCTCTCGACGTAGCGCGGCAGCAGGGCGTCGAGGACGTCCTCCGCCGACGGCTCGAAGTCGTACAGCGGCAGGATCTCGCCCTGGGGGGCGCTCTCCTGCGCGACCTCGTCGAGACGCAGCGGCAGCAGCCGGGCGTCGAGCGCCGTCTGCGTCATCATCGAGACGAACTCGGTGAAGACGATGTGGAGTTCGTCCACACCACCCTCGGCCGTGTCCTTCTCGATCGCCTCGATGAGAGGCGCCGCCACCTTCTTGGCGTCCGCGTACGTCGGCTCGTCGGTGAACCCGCTCCACGACTCCGCGATGGTGCGCTCACGGAAGTTGTAGTGCGCGACACCGCGCCGGCCGACGATGTACGTGTCGACCTGCTTGCCCTCGCGCTCCAGGCGCTCGGTCAGCTGCTCCGCCGCCTTGATGGCGTTGGAGTTGAAGGCGCCGGCCAGACCGCGGTCGCTCGTGAGGAGCAGGACCGCGGCGCGGACCGGGTTCTCCGCCTCCGTGGTGAGCGGGTGCCTGGTGTTCGACCCCGTACCGACCGCCGTGACCGCGCGCGTCAGCTCGCTCGCGTACGGCGTGGAGGCCGCCACCTTGCGCTGCGCCTTGACGACGCGCGAGGCGGCGATCATCTCCATCGCCTTGGTGATCTTCTTGGTCGCGGTGACGGATCGGATGCGACGCTTGTAGACCCGGAGCTGGGCTCCCATGAGTCAGGTCCCTTCCTTACGTCACTTGGCGGCAGCGGCAGGAGTGTCCTCGCCGAGCAGCTTGCCGTCCGAGGTCTCGAACTGCTTCTTGAACTCGGCGATGGCGTCCGCGATGGCCGTGAGGGTGTCGTCGGACATCTTGGCGCCCTCGCGGATGGAGGTCATGAGGCCCTGCTCCTTGCGGTGCAGGTACTCCAGCAGCTCCTTCTCGAAGCGGCGGATGTCGGCGACCGGCACCTCGTCCATGCGGCCGGTGGTGCCGGCCCAGACGGAGACGACCTGGTCCTCGGTGGACATCGGCTGGTACTGGTCCTGCTTCAGCAGCTCGACCATGCGCTGGCCGCGCTCCAGCTGCGACTTCGAGGCCGCGTCCAGGTCGGAACCGAAGGCGGCGAACGCCTCCAGCTCACGGAACTGGGCGAGGTCGACGCGCAGTCGGCCGGAGACCTGCCTCATCGCCTTGTGCTGCGCGGAACCACCGACTCGGGAGACGGAGATACCGACGTTCAGCGCGGGGCGCTGACCGGCGTTGAAGAGGTCCGACTCCAGGAAGCACTGGCCGTCGGTGATGGAGATGACGTTGGTCGGGATGAACGCCGAGACGTCGTTGGCCTTCGTCTCGACGATCGGCAGACCCGTCATCGAGCCGGCGCCCTCGTCGTCGGAGAGCTTGGCGCAGCGCTCCAGCAGACGCGAGTGCAGGTAGAAGACGTCACCCGGGTAGGCCTCACGGCCCGGCGGGCGGCGCAGCAGCAGCGACACGGCGCGGTAGGCGTCGGCCTGCTTCGACAGGTCGTCGAAGATGATCAGGACGTGCTTGCCCTGGTACATCCAGTGCTGGCCGATGGCCGAACCGGTGTACGGCGCCAGGTACTTGAAGCCGGCCGGGTCGGACGCCGGGGCGGCGACGATGGTCGTGTACTCCAGGGCGCCGTTCTCCTCCAGCGCGCGGCGCACGCCGGCGATGGTGGAGCCCTTCTGGCCGATGGCGACGTAGATGCAGCGGACCTGCTTCTTCGGGTCGCCGGTGCGCCAGTTGTCACGCTGGTTGATGATCGTGTCGACGGCCAGGGCGGTCTTGCCGGTCTGGCGGTCGCCGATGATCAGCTGACGCTGACCACGGCCGATCGGGGTCATCGCGTCGACGGCCTTGTAGCCCGTCTCCATCGGCTCGTGCACCGACTTGCGCTGCATGACCGTGGGGGCCTGAAGCTCGAGGGCGCGGCGGCCGTCGGTCTCGATCTCGCCGAGGCCGTCGATCGGGTTGCCGAGCGGGTCGACGACGCGGCCGAGGTAGCCCTCGCCGACCGCCACGGAGAGGATCTCACCGGTGCGGTGCACCGGCTGCCCCTCCTCGATACCGCTGAACTCGCCGAGGACGACCGCACCGATCTCGCGCTCTTCCAGGTTCAGCGCGAGGCCGAGGGATCCGTCCTCGAACTTCAGCAGTTCGTTCGCCATGGCCGAGGGCAGGCCCTCGATCTTGGCGATGCCGTCGCCGGCGACGGTGACCGTGCCGACCTCCTCGCGCGAGGCCGCGTCCGGCTTGTACGACTGGACGAAGTTCTCCAGCGCGTCCCGGATCTCCTCCGGCCGGATCGTGAGCTCCGCCATCTGGGTTCCCTGCTCTCCTTGTTGGGCCCGAAGTTTCACTTTGGGGGGATGGGGACTCCCCCCAACAGGAGGTGAATCCTCTGCACGGCCCAACCAGGGCCGTAATTACGTTCTGCTGTTTCTCGGTGTGCCGAGGTGTTGCTAGCTCGCCATGCGGCGGGCGGCCTCGTCCAGCCGGTCCGCGATCGAGCCGTTGATGACCTCGTCGCCGACCTGCACCCGGATGCCTCCGACGACCTCGGGGTCGACGTCGAGGTTCAGGTGCATCCGGCGCCCGTAGAGCTTGGTCAGGGCGGCGCCGAGGCGCTCCTTCTGCCCGTCGCTCAGGGGCACCGCCGAGGTGACGACGGCGACCATGCGGTCGCGACGCTCCGCGGCGAGCCTGGACAGGGACTCGAGTCCCGATTCAAGGCTACGTCCCCGCGGCGCGGTAACGAGGCGCGTGACCAGCCGTTCGGTGACCGGCCTGGCCCGCCCGCCGAGCAGCCGGTGCAGCAGCTCGGTCTTGGCCGGGCGGCCGGCGGCGCGGTCGGTGAGCGCGGCGCGCAGCTCGGTGCTGGAGGAGACGATCCGGCCGAACCGGAACAGCTCGTCCTCGACGTCGTCGAGGGTGCCCGTCTTCTCCGCGGCCGTGAGGTCGGCGATGCTCGCCAGCTCCTCGACCGCGTCCACCAGATCACGCGACTGCGACCAGCGGGACCGGGCCAGCCCGGACACCAGGTCGGCGGTGGTGCCGCTGACCTGGCCCCCGATCAGACGCTGGACCAGCTGCGCCTTCGCCTCTCCGGCCTTGCCCGGGTCGGTGAGGGCGCGGCGCACGCCGGCCTCGCGGTCGAGCAGCGCGGTGACGGCCGCCAGCTCGTCGGCGAGCTGCGCGGCGTCCACGGCCGTCGAGTCCGTCAGCGCGTCGAGACGCCCACGGGCGGCTGCCAGTGCCTCGCGGCTCGCTCCGTTCATCGCGTGGCCTCGGCCTTCTCCTCGAGCTGGTCGAGGAAGCGGTCGATCACACGGCTCTGCCGGGCGTGGTCCTCGAGGGACTCGCCGACGAGCTTGCCGGCCAGGTCGGTGGCGAGCTTGCCCACGTCCTGGCGCAGCGCGGACGCGGCGGCCTTGCGGTCGGCCTCGATCTGCGCGTGACCGGCGGCGACGATCTCCTCGCGCTGCCGCTGGCCCTCGGCCCGCATCTCGGCGATGAGCGTGGCACCCTGCTCCTGCGCCTCCTGGCGCAGGCGCGCGGCCTCGTGCCGGGCCTCGGCGAGCTGGGCCTTGTACTGCTCGAGGACGCTCTGGGCCTCGGTCTGTGCGGCCTCGGCCTTTTCGATACCGCCCTCGATGGCCTCGCGACGCTCTTCCAGAACCTTGTTGATGTTCGGGAGGAGCTTCTTGGCGAGGAAGCCGAAGACGATGACGAAGGCGAGCAGGCCGATGACAAGCTCGGGGACCGGCGGGACGAGCGGGTTCTCCCCGTTCTCGGCCGCCATGATGAGCAGCTGGCTCATGTCAGTGCCTTTCGTCTAGTCGGCTGTTCGTGGATCAGCAGATCACTGGCCGTAGACGAACGGCATGACCAGACCGATGAGGGCGAGCGCCTCACAGAAGGCGAAGCCGAGGATCTGGTTGGCGCGGATCAGGCCGGCGGCCTCGGGCTGACGGGCGAGGGCCTGGGTGCCGTTACCGAAGATGATGCCGACGCCGACGCCGGGACCGATGGCAGCGAGGCCGTAACCGATGGAGCCGAGCGAGCCGGAAACAGCGGCAAGGGTCTGGGACATGCCAGTTCTTCCTTCTTCTTTACGGACCGGTGGGGGTTGGCCACCGGACGATGGGGGTGTGGGACGAGGCGCTCAGTGGTGCTCGGCCAGGGCGCCCTGGATGTAGGTGCACGTCAGAAGAACGAAGACGTACGCCTGAAGAGCCTGGATGAAGAGTTCGAAGGCCGTCATCACGATGGTCATGATGAAGCTGACGCCGGCGTAGGCGATGCCGATGCCGTTCAGCAGGTACCAGCTGGCGATCGTGAAGAGCAGCAGCAGGGTGTGGCCCGCGAACATGTTCGCGAAGAGTCGCACCGCGTGGGTGAACGGGCGCACCAGGAGGTTCGAGAAGAACTCGATGACCATGGCGAGCGGCAGCACCGCGCCGAGCGACTTGTCGTAGCCCGTGACGTTCTTGAAGAAGCCGACGAATCCGTGGCGCTTGAAGGTCAGCGAGACCCACAGCACGTAGACGATCAGCGCCAGCACGAGCGGGTACGAAATGATCGACGTCACCGGGAACTGGGCGACCGGGATGATCGACCAGAGGTTCATCATCCAGATGAAGAAGAACAGCGAGACGACCAGCGGGACGTACTTCTCGCCTTCCTTCTTGCCGATGGTCTCGTAGACGACACCGCGGCGGATGAAGTCGTAGCCGGTCTCGGCGACCATCTGGAGCTTGCCGGGGACGACCTTCGGCTTGCGGAAGGCGGCCCAGAAGAAGCCGACGATGATGATCGAGCCGAGCAGCGCCAGCAGCATCGTCTTGTTGAAGTACACGTTGCTGTCGCCGTCGCCCCAGAGGGGCTGGAACAGGAACGAGTGCAGGCCGGGAGCCGGGAAGCCACAGCCGTCGAAGATGTGGCAGTCGGTCTCGAAGGCGAGCACCTGCGTCGGATCAGCACTCACCGCGGGCTCCTTCAGCGTGGCGCATAGGTACGGCAACCTCGTTGTGTCGGCGCGGCGTACGACCGCGGGTCGGCACGGGACTGGTGTTACGGATGTGGGGGCGGCTTGGGGGCATCTCGCCTCGCGATCGAGCAGGCGTCAGCTCGAATGCCCGCGCCCGCGATGCCGCAGTTGGCACCGGACGATAGCAGGAGATCTCATGCGCCTTTATCCCGGCCCTACCCCTCACGACGAGTGCCCCGACTTGTGGGACTTCTCGTCGCTCGTGGACGTCGTCGAATCGGGTTCGACGTACAGGATCTTGGACTTCATGTGCGCACGCGTCTGCGCGGCGATCCACGTGAGGGTGCCGGCGAGCAGCGTGAGCGCGAAGGACCTGGGATTGAACAGCGTCGTGTGCTTGAACGCGGCCATGAACACGAACAGCAGCAGGATCTGCGCCGCGTACAGCAACAGGCCCATGGCCTGGAACAGATGCGGAAGCGATTTGGCGGTGCGCTGTAGGACGTACAGGCCGATACCCATGAAGAGGATCACGATCACCGTCGCGACGACGGCCCCGACCGCGCCCTTGCCGCCCGCGACCACACCGCTGACGACGGCGGCGATCGCGCCGACGGCAACCGTGGGTACGGCGGCCTGAGCCAGGATCCGGACGTCATTGGACGGCATGGCGGCAACTCCGCTTTCACAGGGGGCAGGGTGTCGTCATGGACGAGCGTAGTCCCGGGCCGAGGGGGTCGAGACCTCACACCGATGGACCATCGCAGCGGGTCCGTCGGCTCTCTCCGGGGTTCTCGTGAACCGTATCACAAACTATTTGATGAGGTCTTTACCTGATGGGTGTGCTTGCTGTCACACATGAGGGTGACAGCGCCCGTCTGTGCAAAAACCGAGCCGAGTTGTCTGGTATTGGGGATTTTGCTCCCCCACGAATTGGCAATGCTCTAGTCAGATTCTTACCTTGGCCGCCTCAGCGGCGGTGGGCGAAACGCGAACGGGCGCCGAGCGCGGTCGCCCCGTTGACGCCCCCCGCACCGGCCGCGACGGGGCCCCGCTCCTCGTGCTCCCCGGCCCCCTGCCCGGCCTCACCGGCCTCACCGGCTTCCCGCGAGGCCTCCGGCCCGGACGCGGCCGGCTCCTCGGTCCGGCCGCGCCTGCGGTACCGCGGCGGCACGAACCGCTGCGCCCACACCGGCACCCGCGGGGTGAAGCGCGGCAGGAGCAGCAGGACCAGGCCGATCGCGCTGAGGAACACCACACCCAGCACGATCCACATCGACGCCGAGTTGACCGAGTAGGCGAGGGCGCCGAAGCCGATCAGGGCCGACCAGAAGTACATGATCAGCACGGCCCGGCTGTGCGAGTGGCCGATCTCCAGCAGCCGGTGGTGCAGGTGGCCGCGGTCGGCGGCGAACGGCGACTGGCCGCGCCAGGTACGGCGGACGATCGCCAGGACCAGGTCGGCGGCCGGCACCGCGATGATCGTCAGCGGCAGCAGCAGCGGAATGTAGACGGGCACCGTCTGGTGCACCGCCGCCTTCTCCGACCCCGTGAAGAGCGCCAGCGCGTCCGGGTCCACCTGGCCGGTGATGGAGATCGCGCCCGCCGACAGCACCAGGCCGATCAGCATCGAGCCCGAGTCGCCCATGAAGATCCGCGCCGGGTGCATGTTGTGCGGCAGGAAGCCCAGGCACATGCCCATCAGGATGGCCGCGAAGAGGGTCGCCGGCGCCGCGGACTCGATGCCGTACGAGTACCAGATCCGGTAGGCGTACAGGAAGAACGCCGCCGCCGCGATGCACACCATGCCGGCCGCGAGACCGTCCAGGCCGTCCACGAAGTTCACCGCGTTGATCGTGATCACGACCAGGGCGACGGTGAGGAGCGTGCCCTGCCACTGGGTCAGCGCGACGTTGCCGACGCCCGGGATGGGCAGCCACAGGATCGTCAGACCCTGCATGACCATCACGCCCGCGGCGATCATCTGACCGCCCAGCTTGATCAGCGCGTCGATCTCGAACTTGTCGTCCAGGACGCCGATCAGCCAGATCAGGGCGGCACCGGAGAGCAGCGCCCGCGGCTCGTTCGACTTGGCGAACACGTCGTTGAGGTTGGTCAGGTGGTCCGCGACCAGCAGGCCCGCGCACAGCCCGAAGAACATGGCGATACCGCCGAGCCGCGGAGTGGGCTCCCGGTGCACGTCACGGGCCCGGATCTCCGGCATCGCCCCGGCCACGATCGCGAACTTCCGTACCGGCCCTGTCAGCAGGTACGTCACCGCGGCCGTGATGCAGAGCGTCAGCAGGTATTCACGCACGGGCTTCCCCACAGGTCTCGCTGGCCATCACAGCCTCACACCCTAGCGACGGACGCATATGGTTGAGGACTTCCGGGTAGCGACGATGGTTGCACGGGTGGCTGTGCGCCACCGTCCACCGGGGTCCGTACCGGGAGCCACGGGGCCGCGCCACACCCCGTTCAGCCCGGATATGGCGGGAACTCACCGGTGAGCGCGCGCACCTCCTCCCGGGCCGCGGCCGGCTCCGTTGCGCCCCGCACCACGGCCGCCAGCAGCGCCGCGATCCGCACCATCTCCGCCTCGCCCATGCCCTGCGTGGTCACGGCGGCCGTCCCCAGACGCAGGCCGCGGTCGTCGCCGTGCGGCAGCGCGCAGCAGTCCAGCACCAGACCGGCCGCCAGCAGCCGGCCCCGCGCGGTACGGCCGTCCACACCGAGCGGGGCCGGGTCCGCGGTGATCAGGTGGGTGTCCGTGCCGCCGGTCGTGACGGCCAGCCCCTCCGCGGCCAGGTGACCGGCGAGCACCCGCGCGTTGGCGACCACCTGACGGGTGTACGCGGCGAACGCGGGGGTCGCCGCCTCACCGAACGCGACGGCCTTGGCGGCGATGGTGTGCATCTGCGCGCCGCCCTGGGTGAACGGGAAGACGGCCCGGTCCACGCGCTGGGCCAGGTCCGCGCCGCACAACAGCATGCCGCCGCGCGGGCCGCGCAGCACCTTATGGGTGGTCGCGCACACGATGTCCGCGTACGGCACCGGGTTCGGCGCCGCACCGCCGGCGACCAGTCCGATCGGGTGCGCCGCGTCGGCGATCAGATACGCCCCGACCTCGTCGGCCACCTCGCGGAAGAACGCGTAGTCGATGTGGCGGGGGTAGGCGATGGAGCCGCACACGATGGCCTTGGGACGGCGGTTGCGGGCCAGGTGGCGCACCTGGTCGTGGTCGATCAGCCCGGTCTCGGCGTCGACGCCGTAACCGACGAAGTCGAACCAGCGGCCGGAGAAGTTCGCCGGCGAGCCGTGCGTGAGGTGGCCGCCGTGCGTCAGGCCGAGGGCGAGGACGGTGTCGCCGGGGCGCAGCAGGGCCGCGTAGGCGGCCAGCACGGCCGAGGAACCGGAGTGGGACTGCACATTGGCGTGCTCGGCGCCGAACAGGGCCTTCGCCCGGTCCACGGCGGCACGCTCGGCGACGTCGACGATCTCGCAGCCGCCGTGGTGCCGGGCGCCGGGGTACCCCTCGGCGTACTTGTTGGCCAGCGGTGAGCCGAGGGCGGCCAGCACCGCCGGCGAGCAGAAGTTCTCGGCGGCGATCAGCTGGAGCGTGGTCGACTGCCGCTCGGCCTCGGCCAGCAGGATCTCGGCCATCGCCGGATCCTGCCGCCGCAGGGCATCGGTCTCGGGGACGGTGGTGACCGACATGACGGACTCCGGGCGGTCGACGGTGACGTACCCCCAATGTAGGCCCGCCCCCCACGGCACGCGCGCCCGTCACGCGCGTGCCGGAACCCCCGTCAGGGCGGTGACCACCGGGTCCAGGGCGTCCCGTATCTCGTCGCCGATCGAGCGGAAGAACGTCAGGGGAGCTCCGTACGGGTCGTACACCTCGTCCGCCTCCGCCGTCGGCGCCAGCAGCCAGCCGCGCAACGCCGCCGCGGCCCGCACCAGGGCCCGCGCCCGCGCCACCACCCCGTCCTCCAGCGGCGGCAGCGTGGTGGGGTCTATGGCACGGACCAGCCGGGTGAACTCCTTCAGGGTGAAGGTGCGCAGCCCGGCCGAATGGCCCATGGAGATGACCTGGGCGCGGTGGTCGCGGGTGGCGGTCAGGACCAGGTCGGCCATGATCACGTGCTCGTCCAGCAGCTCCCGGCCCACGAAGCCGGAGGTGTCCGCGCCGAACTCGGCCAGCACGGTCTCCGCGTGGGACTCCATGGACGCGCCCTCGTGGCCCCAGGTGCCCGCGCTCTCCACGATCAGCCCGCCGCCCAGCACACCGAGCCGCTCCGCGACGAAGTGCCGGGTCAGCCGCTCGGTGATGGGTGAACGGCACACGTTGCCGGTGCTGACGTGGAGGATGCGGAAGGTGTCGCGCGGGAACCCGAACGTCGTCGTCTCCTCCGCGCCGTAACCCCCGCCGCCTATGCCACGCCCCGCTTCAGGGGCCGTCAATTCGCCACCTCGAGATCGGGTACCACCTTGCGCAGCTCGTCCGGGGAGATCGCGCCCTCGCGCAGCAGCAGCGGCACCTCGCGGGAGACGTCCACGATGGACGACGGCACGATGCCGGGGGTGGGTCCGCCGTCGAGGTAGACGGAGACGGAGTCGCCGAGCATCTGCTGCGCGGCGTCGCAGTCCTCCGGCGCCTGGTGGCCGGTGAGGTTGGCCGAGGACACGGCCATCGGACCGACCTCGGTGAGCAGCTCGATGGCGACCGGGTGCAGCGGCATGCGCACGGCGACCGTGCCCCGGGTGTCGCCGAGGTCCCACTGGAGGGACGGCTGGTGCCTGGCGACGAGCGTCAGGGCGCCCGGCCAGAACGCGTCGACCAGTTCCCAGGCCTGCTCGGAGAAGTCCGTGACGAGGCCGTGCAGGGTGTTCGGGGACCCGATGAGGACGGGGGTGGGCATGTTGCGGCCCCGCCCCTTGGCGGCGAGCAGGTCGTTGACGGCCTCGGAGGAGAACGCGTCGGCGCCGATCCCGTACACCGTGTCGGTCGGCAGCACCACCAGCTCGCCCCGGCGGACGGCGGACGCCGCCTCGCGCAGACCCGTCACGCGGTCGGTCGCGTCGTTGGTGTCGTATCGCCGTGCCATGACTAACTGGCCTCCTCGTACACGTGCTGCGGAGTGGGATTCTGCGGGGTGCTCACGGCAGCGCCTTGCGGGCGGTCGCGAAGCGGGGGCGGTTGTTGAGGTCGGGGTGGTCGGCCGCGTCGGCCCAGCCCCGCTCCTCGGTGAAGATCCACGGCACCTGGCCGCCCTGGGTGTCGGCGTGCTCGATCACGACGACACCGCCGGGGCGCAGCAGCCGGTGCGCGGTGCGTTCGATGCCCCGGATCAGCTCCAGCCCGTCCTCACCGGAGAACAGGGCCAGCTCGGGGTCGTAGTCGCGGGCCTCCGGGGCGACGTACTCCCATTCGGTGAGCGGGATGTACGGCGGGTTGGAGATGACCAGGTCGACCTGGCCGTCGAGGTCGGGGAAGGCCGCCAGGGCGTCCCCCTGGCGCAGGTCGACCCGGGACCCGGACATGTTCTTGCGCGTCCACACCAGGGCGTCCTCGGACAGTTCCACGGCGTGGACCCGGGAGCGCGGCACCTCCTGGGCGAGGGCCAGCGCGATGGCGCCGGAGCCGGTGCACAGGTCGACGATGCACGGCTCGACGACGTCCATGGCGCGTACGGCGTCTATCGCCCAGCCGACCACGGACTCCGTCTCCGGCCGGGGCACGAACACCCCCGGCCCGACCTGGAGCTCCAGGTACCGGAAGTAGGCCCGCCCGGTGATGTGCTGGAGCGGCTCACGCTGCTCGCGCCGGGCGATGACCTCCCAGTACCGGGCGTCGAAGTCGGTGTCCTTCACGGAGTGGAGTTCGCCGCGCTTCACCCCGTGCACGAAGGCGGCCAGCTCCTCCGCGTCGTTGCGCGGCGAGGGCACGCCGGCGTCGGCCAGCCGCTGGGTGGCCTGGGCCACCTCTGCGAGCAGCAGGTTCACGCGAGTCCTCCGTGTCGTACTCGTGCGGGCGTACGGGTCTTACGCGGCGGCGAGCTTCGCCGCCGAGTCCGCGTCGACGCAGGCCTGGATGACCGCGTCGAGGTCGCCGTCCAGGACCTGGTCCAGGTTGTACGCCTTGAAGCCGACGCGGTGGTCCGAGAGGCGGTTCTCCGGGTAGTTGTACGTGCGGATCTTCTCGGACCGGTCGACGGTGCGGACCTGGCTGCGGCGGGCGTCGGCGGCCTCCCGCTCGGCCTCCTCCTGCGCCGCCGCGAGCAGCCTGGAGCGAAGGATACGCAGTGCCTGCTCCTTGTTCTGGAGCTGGCTCTTCTCGTTCTGGCAGGAGGCGACGACACCGGTCGGCAGGTGGGTGATCCGCACGGCGGAGTCGGTGGTGTTGACGGACTGGCCGCCCGGCCCGGAGGACCGGTAGACGTCGATCCGCAGGTCGTTGGGGTTGATCTCGACGTCGACCTCCTCGGCCTCCGGCGTGACGAGGACACCGGCGGCGGAGGTGTGGATGCGGCCCTGGGACTCGGTGGCCGGCACCCGCTGCACGCGGTGCACCCCGCCCTCGTACTTCAGCCGGGCCCACACGCCCTGACCGGGCTCGGTCGCGCCCTGGCCGCCCTTGGTCTTCACCGCGACCTGGACGTCCTTGTAGCCGCCCAGCTCGGACTCGGTGGCGTCGATGATCTCGGTCTTCCAGCCGACGCGCTCGGCGTAGCGCAGGTACATGCGCAGCAGGTCGCCGGCGAACAGGGCCGACTCGTCGCCGCCGGCGCCCGCCTTGATCTCGAGGATGACGTCCTTGTCGTCGCTGGGGTCGCGCGGGACGAGCAGCAGCCGCAGCTTCTCGGTCAGCTCCTCGCGCCGCTTCTCCAGCTCCTTCACCTCGGCGACGAAGTCGGGGTCGTCGGCCGCGAACTCGCGGGCGGTCTCCACGTCGTCACCGGTCTGCTTCCAGGAGCGGTACGTGGCGACGATCGGGGTCAGCTCGGCGTAGCGCTTGTTCAGCTTGCGCGCGTTGGCCTGGTCGGCGTGGACCGACGGATCGGCGAGCTTCTTCTCCAGGTCGGCGTGCTCGACGACGAGCTCCTCGACGGCCTCGAACATTCTGGGCTCCTGTACTGCGGTGAAGGATAGGGCGGGCGACCAAAAACGCCGGTCCCGGGCACACCCCGCGAGAGGGCGTGGCCGTGGACCGGCGAAATGGGGCTCGCTACTTCTTGGAGCCGGCGGCCTTGCCGAAGCGGGCCTCGAAGCGGGCCACACGGCCACCGGTGTCGAGGATCTTCTGCTTGCCCGTGTAGAACGGGTGGCACTCGGAGCAGACGTCGGCCCGGATGGCACCGGACTCGATGGTGCTGCGGGTGGTGAACGACGCGCCACAGGTGCAGCTGACCTGCGTCTCGACGTACTCGGGGTGGATGTCGCGCTTCAAGGTGTCTCCTAGGTTCGGGAGGGCGCCGGGTCGCCGCCACGGGATGCGGGAGCGTGAACCGGAGCCGACGTACCAGTCTGCCAGGACTGGGGCCATCCACCCAAACCGGGGGTGCACCTGTTCTATTCCGGCGGGGTGCGGCCGGGCGCCCGGAGGCCGCCGCACGGCCCGGTGGTCCGGTACGGCTAGCCGGTCACCACGCCGGCGGCCTCGCCCGTGGCCGTGCCCTCGGTGGCCGACCTGGGGATCGGCCGGTCGTTCTTCAGGGCGTTCCACACCAGCGCGGCCCGGTGCCGCTCCAGCAGGACCCGGTTGGGGTTCGCCGGGTCGTACCGCACGGGCATCGTGACCATCTTCATGTGCGACGAGCCGATGCCCTTGAGGCTGCCCGCGAAGTCCATGAGGGAGTTGACCGAGCCGAGGTCGGAGTCGGCGGTGACGGTGCTGGTGGCAGTGTCGGCGAGGTCGTACAGCTTCTTCGGGTCGGTGAAGACGCCGACGTGCTTGACCTGGTCGATCAGCGCCTTGACGAACGCCTGCTGGAGCTGGATGCGGCCCAGGTCGGAGCCGTCGCCCACGCCGTGCCGGGTGCGGACCAGGCCGAGGGCCTGCTCGCCGTCCAGGGTGTGCGCGCCGGCCTTCAGGCGCAGGTGGCTCTGCGGGTCGTCGATGGCCTTGGTGGTGGTGATCCGGACCCCGCCGAGGTCGTCGATGAGTCTCTGGAAGCCCTTGAAGTCGACTTCCAGGTAGTGGTCCATGCGGATGCCGCTGATCGATTCGACGGTCTTCACCGCGCAGGCCGCGCCGCCGGTGGAGTACGACTCGTTGAACATCACGCCGGACGCGGCGGGGTGGACGGTGCCCTTGGTGTCGGTGCACGAGGGGCGGTCTACGAGGGTGTCCCGGGGGATGGAGACCACGCCGGCCCGCTTGTGGCCCTTGTACACGTGGACGATCATCGCCGTGTCGGAACGGGCGCTGCCGTCGTCGGTGCCGCCGCCGAGCTTCCGGTTCTTGCCGGAGCGGGTGTCCGAGCCGAGGACCAGGATGTTCTCGGACCCGTTGTCGACCTTGGTGGGTCGGTCGCCGCCGAGGGCCTGGTTGATGTCGATGCTGCGGATGTTGCCGTTGAGCTTGACGTACAGGAACCCGGCGCCGGCACCGCCCAGCACCACCACGCCCGCCGCCGTCCAGGCCGTCACGAGCAGCGCCTTGCGGCGCGTCCCGCGGGCCTTGCGGCGGCGGCCCCTGCCCCCGCGGCGGGATCCGTTCGGGCCCGGCTCCGTTATGACGGGCTCGGGCGTGCTCTCGGCGGCCACAGCGCTCCTCGGTCTCGTCGGTCGGCTACCCCCTGCGGTCAGGGTCAGGCGCGGTTCTCACCACTCCATCGTCGCTCCGCCGGGTCAGACGGAGAAACCGGGAAAAGGGTTGCACGACGCAGTGTGGCCGCCGCACACGGAAACGGTCACAGCAGGTAGCCGCCGGATTTCGATCAACCGCTCTCACCTGCGGTTTCGACACCGGAAGTCGTACGACCGGAGTTCGGTGCCCGGCCGGATCCCTGTGGCGGAAATCTCCGGCCGGAGCCCTCACCGCCGCACGACGAGCCCGCCCCCCGTCCGCGGACGGACGGGGGGCGGGCTCGTGCGGCTCAGGGACGCGGGGACCTTCAGTCACCGTTTCCCGGGGTCGGCGTCGTCTTCTGGATCTGCATCAGGAACTCGCCGTTGGACTTGGTCTGCTTCATCTTGTCCAGCAGCAGCTCGATGGCCTGCTGCTGGTCCAGGGCGTGCAGCACCCGGCGCAGCTTCCAGGTGACGGCCAGCTCCTCGTTGCCGAGCAGGATCTCTTCCTTGCGGGTGCCGGACGCGTCGACGTCCACCGCCGGGAAGATGCGCTTGTCGGCGAGCTTCCGGTCGAGCTTGAGCTCCGCGTTGCCGGTGCCCTTGAACTCTTCGAAGATGACCTCGTCCATGCGGGACCCGGTGTCCACCAGCGCGGTGGCCAGGATGGTCAGCGAGCCGCCGTCCTCGATGTTGCGGGCCGCGCCGAAGAACCGCTTCGGCGGGTAGAGGGCGGTCGAGTCGACACCACCGGACAGGATGCGGCCGGAGGCCGGCGCCGCCAGGTTGTAGGCACGGCCCAGACGCGTGATCGAGTCGAGCAGCACGACGACGTCGTGACCCAGCTCCACCAGCCGCTTGGCGCGCTCGATGGCCAGCTCGGCGACCGTGGTGTGGTCCTCGGCCGGGCGGTCGAAGGTCGAGGAGATGACCTCGCCCTTCACCGACCGCTGCATGTCGGTGACCTCTTCCGGACGCTCGTCGACGAGGACGACCATCAGGTGGCACTCGGGGTTGTTGTGCGTGATCGCGTTGGCGATCGCCTGCATGATCATGGTCTTGCCGGTCTTCGGCGGGGCCACGATCAGACCGCGCTGGCCCTTGCCGATCGGCGCGACGAGGTCGATGATCCGGGTCGTCAGCACGCCCGGGTCGGTCTCCAGGCGGAGGCGGTCCTGCGGGTAGAGCGGGGTCAGCTTGTTGAACTCCGGGCGGCCACGGCCGTGTTCGGGCGCCATGCCGTTGACGGAGTCCAGCCGGACCAGCGCGTTGAACTTCTCGCGGCGCTCGCCCTCCTTGGGCTGGCGGACCGCGCCGGTGAGGTGGTCACCCTTGCGCAGGCCGTTCTTGCGGACCTGGGCGAGGGAGACGTACACGTCGTTCGGGCCGGGCAGGTAGCCGGAGGTCCGGATGAACGCGTAGTTGTCCAGGATGTCCAGGATGCCCGCGACGGGGATCAGGACGTCGTCGTCGGTGACCTGCGGCTCGGCGATCTCGTCGCGGCCACGGCGGCCACGACGGTCGCGGTAGCGGCCCCGGCGGCCGCGGCGGCCGCCCTCGAAGTCGTCGTCGTCCTGCTGCTGACGGTCACGGTCGCGGTCCTGGCGGCCACCGCCCTGCTGCTGGCCCTGCTGCTGACGGTCCTGGCGGTCCTGCCGGTCCTGGCGGTCCGGACGGTCCTGCCGGCCGCCGCCCTGACCCTGCTGGTCGTCGCCCTTGCCGCGGCGGTCGCGGTCCCGGCCGCGCTCACGGCGGTCCCGGCGGCCACGGCCCTCGCCGTCGGCGGCGTCGCCCTTGGCGTCACCCTGCGCCTGCGCGGACGCGTCGCCCTTGGGCTCGCTCCGGGTCTCGGCGGCGACGGTGTCGGCACCGCTCGCGGCCGGGCTGCCCGCGTCGGCGGTGGCACGGCGGCGACGGCGCTCGGCCGGGGCGTCGTCCCCCGCGCGGTCGTCGCGCGAGGGGCCTCCGGCGGGCTGGCCGGGGATCTCGATCTGCTGCTGGGCCACGGCCTTGTCGGCGGGCGCCTCGGTCCTGGCCTCGGTCTTCTTCTCCGCGGCCTCGGCGGCGTCGCCGGTGCGGGCCTTGGAGGTGGCCCGACGCTTCGGCTTCGTCTCGGTGGCGGTCTCGGCCTTGGGGGCGGCGCCCCCGGAGGCCTGCGCCTCCTTGATGACCTCGATCAGCTGGCTCTTGCGCATCCGCGCGGTGCCCCTGATGCCGAGGCCCGAGGCGACCTGCTGGAGCTCGGCCAGCACCATGCCCTCGAGGCCGGTACCGCGGCGCCGCCGGGAGCCGGCACCGGTGGCAGGCGCGGAGGCGTCCGTGGAGGGCGCGGCAGCGGTCTCCTCGACACGTGCGCCCATCAGATCGGTGGTGTCGCTCACGAAGGGTCCTTCCCTGGAGCGGACGTCGGCCTGTCTGGCTCGGCGACCGGTTGTGCTGTCCGGCTTACGGTCCTGTCTTCGTGAACCGTGCCGGGGCGGTGGTCCGCCAAAGCGGCGGAGGAAAATGTGCGGTGATGGCGCTTCCGCGAGCCGTGGCACCGGGTGTCACATGGCGTGGTAGCACCGATTCCGGAGCTCCCCCGCAGGGGGTACCCCCACCGGCGGCCCGCTCAGCGTTCGCATACGACGTACTGCCCAGGTACGGCGCAAGGAACACGGAGTGGCGCGGGAGGCTCCCGGAAGAATGTCTGTCCCCGACGGGGACACGAGGCACCTCGCCATTGGTGAGGTCGGGTGCAGACTTGAGATTAACACTACCGGATCCAACAAACATTCCCCCTCTCCAAATCCGGCAACCGCGTGTCAGGGCGCGAGCGGCAGCACGCAGGCGCCCGGTACGTCGAGGTCCAGCCGGTTGGCGGCCCACTCCGGGCCGGCCAGGGCTTCCACCTTGTCGGCGGTACCGGCGTCGGCGAGGGCCATGACGGTGGGGCCGGCGCCGGAGATGACGGCCGGGACGCCGTCGGCGCGCAGCCGCTCCACCAGCGCCGCGCTCTCCGACATCGCCGGCGCGCGGTACTCCTGGTGGAGACGGTCCTCGGTGGCGGGCAGCAGCAGCTCGGGACGCCTGGTCAGCGCCTCGACGAGCAGGGCGGCGCGGCCCGCGTTGGCGGCGGCGTCGACGTGCGGCACGGAGCGCGGCAGCAGGCCGCGCGCGGTCTCGGTGAGGACCGGTTTCCCGGGCACGAAGACCACCGGAACGATGGAATGGTGGGGCTCCATCCTGATGGCCCGGGCGGCGCCGCCCTCCATCCAGGACAGGGTGAAGCCGCCGAGCAGACACGCGGCCACGTTGTCGGGGTGTCCCTCGATCTCGGTGGCCAGCTCCAGCAGCGCGGCGTCGTCCAGGCGGGACTCGCCGCCTATGGTCACCGCGCGGGCGGCGACGATGCCGGCGCAGATGGCGGCCGAGGAGGAGCCGAGGCCCCGGCCGTGCGGGATGCGGTTGGCGCACACGATCTCCAGGCCCCGCGGCTGGCCGCCGAGCAGGTCGAAGGCCGTGCGCAGGGAGCGGACGAGGAGGTGGCGCTCGTCGCGCGGGAGGGTCTCGCTGCCCTCGCCCGCGATGTCGATGTGCAGCCCGGAGTCGGCCACCCGGACGACCACGTCGTCGTAGAGCCCCAGCGCGAGCCCCAGGGCGTCGAAGCCCGGGCCGAGGTTGGCGCTGGTGGCGGGAGTGCGCACCCGGACGGCGGCGGCGCGGAACGCTGGACCGGCCATCGCTCGTTGACTCTCCTTGAGCTGCGTGACTGTCGAATGACGGTCGATGGATTCGATGGCCATTCGGTGGACTGCCGATGACTGATGTACGAAGACCCGTCGGGCCGCGTAGACGGCGCGGCGCCGTGCCACACGCGAGGGCGTATGCGGTGGGCGGGTTGGACACAGCCTATCGAAGGAAGGTTCCGCCGCGACATAGGGCGCACAGGAGGCGCACGATGCGTGTCGCAGGCCCGTCGTGCCCCGGTCGGAGAACGGCCCCGGACCAGGGGCGCCCGGACCGGGGCACGGGGCCGGCGACCCGGCTCCCGGCGCCCCGTCCCGGACGCGTCCTGCTGCGCCCGCGGGCTCTACCCCGGAGTCCCGGGGCGAGGGTCCGCGCACCCGGGCGAGGCGCGCGGACCGCACCCGTCAGGCGAGGCCGAGGCGCTCCGCCGCGGTGGCCGCGTCGACCGGGACGGTGACCGGTTGCGGGGCACCGGCGACGGCCCAGTCGGGGTCCTTCAGGCCGTTGCCGGTGACGGTGCACACGATGCGCTGCCCCGGGTCGACCCTGCCCTGTTCGGCGGCCTTGAGCAGACCGGCCACGGAAGCGGCGGAGGCGGGCTCCACGAAGACACCCTCCTGCGCGGCCAACAACCGGTAGGCGCGCAGGATCTCACGGTCCGTCACCTCGTCGATGGCGCCGCCGGACTCGTCCCGCGCGGCCAGGGCGTACTGCCAGGAGGCGGGGTTGCCGATGCGGATCGCGGTGGCGATGGTCGACGGGTCCTTGACGACCTCGCCGCGCACGATCGGGGCGCTGCCGGACGCCTGGAAGCCCCACATGCGGGGCGTGCGGGTGGCGACGCCGTCGGCGGCGTACTCCCGGTAGCCCTTCCAGTAGGCGGTGATGTTGCCCGCGTTGCCGACCGGCAGCACGTGGATGTCCGGTGCGTCGCCGAGCATGTCCACGATCTCGAAGGCGGCCGTCTTCTGCCCCTCGATGCGTACCGGGTTGACCGAATTCACCAGCGCCACGGGGTAGTTGTCGCTCAGCGACCGCGCGAGGGTGAGACAGTCGTCGAAGTTCCCGTCCACCTGGAGGATCTTCGCGCCGTGCACGAGGGCCTGGCCCATCTTGCCGAGCGCGATCTTGCCCTGCGGCACGAGGACCGCGGACACCATGCCGGCGCGCACGGCGTACGCGGCGGCGGAGGCGGAGGTGTTGCCGGTCGAGGCGCAGATGACCGCCTTCGCCCCCTCCTCCTTGGCCCTGGTGATGGCCATGGTCATCCCCCGGTCCTTGAAGGACCCGGTGGGGTTGGCTCCCTCCACCTTCAGGTGGACCTCGCAGCCCGTGCGCTCGGAGAGCACCTGTGCGGGCACGAGGGGCGTGCCGCCCTCGCGGAGCGTCACGACCGGCGTGGTGTCGGTTACCGGAAGCCTGTCCCGGTACTCCTCGATGATGCCGCGCCACTGGTGGGTCATCTCTGGCTACTCTCCTTCAACCCGCATGATGCTGGCGACACCCCGCACGGTGTCGAGCTTGCGCAGTGCCTCGACGGTCCCGGTGAGGGAGGCGTCGAAGGCCCGGTGGGTGACGACGACGAGGGAGGCCTCGCCGTCCTTGCCCTGCTGCCGAACGGTGTCGATGGAGACGCCGTGTTCGGCGAAGACGGTGGCCACCTGGGCGAGCACGCCCGGCTTGTCGGCCACGTCGAGGCTGATGTGGTACCGCGTGACGACCTCCCCCATCGAGGAGACGGTCAGGTCGGCGTAGGCCGACTCGCCGGGCCCGGTGGTGCCGTCGAGCCGGTTGCGGCAGACGGCGACCAGGTCGCCGAGGACCGCGGAGGCGGTCGGGGAACCGCCGGCGCCGGGGCCGTAGAACATCAGCTGCCCGGCCGCGTCGGACTCGACGAAGACGGCGTTGTACGCGCCGCGCACCGAGGCGAGCGGGTGGCTGAGCGGGATCATCGCCGGATGGACGCGCGCGGTGACCGACGCCCCGTCCTCGGCGCGCTCGCAGATGGCGAGCAGTTTGATGGTGCAGCCCATCTCCGCGGCGGAGCGGAAGTCGGCGGCGGTGACCTCGGTCATGCCCTCGCGGTAGACGTCGTCGAGCCGCACGCGCGTGTGGAAGGCGATGCCGGCGAGGATCGCGGCCTTCGCTGCGGCGTCGAACCCCTCGACGTCGGCGGTCGGATCGGCCTCCGCGTACCCGAGCGCGGTGGCCTCGTCCAGGGCCTCCTGGTAGCCGGCGCCCGTGGAGTCCATCTTGTCGAGGATGAAGTTCGTGGTGCCGTTGACGATGCCGAGCACCCGGTTGACCTTGTCGCCGGCGAGGGACTCGCGCAACGGCCGGATCAGCGGGATGGCGCCGGCGACGGCGGCCTCGTAGTACAGGTCCTTGCCGTGCTGCCCGGCGGCGGCGTGCAGCGCGGCCCCGTCCTGGGCGAGCAGCGCCTTGTTGGCCGAGACGACGGAGGCACCGTGCGCGAAGGCGGTGGTGATGAGCGTCCGCGCGGGCTCGATCCCGCCGATGACCTCGACGACCACGTCGATGTCGCCGCGTTTGACGAGGGCGGTGGCGTCGGTGGTGACGAGGGCCGGGTCGATGCCCTCCCGGACCTTGGAGGGCCGCCGGACCGCCACACCCGCGAGTTCGAGCGGGGCGCCGATCCGGGCGGCGAGGTCGTCGGCGTGCGTCGTCATGATGCGCGCCACCTCTGAGCCGACCACTCCACAGCCCAGCAGCGCCACCTTAAGCGGACGCGTACGCATCATCCGACCTCGTTTCCTCATACCGTCTACGGTTGGACCAGTCTCACTCACCGGACGACAGTTTCTACCCTTCGTCCGGATCGTGAGACATCTATTTCATTTCCGCGAAGGCGCGGAACCGGAGATCTTCCGCCCCCGGTTCTTCCCGTGCCGACCGGTCACCCGACGTCGAGACGCAGGAGGTCCTCCTCCGTCTCGCGCCGGACGATCACCCGGGCCTCACCGTCCCGCACCGCCACCACCGGCGGCCGCAGCACGTGGTTGTAGTTGCTGGCCATGGACCGGCAGTACGCCCCCGTCGCGGGCACGGCGATCAGGTCGCCCGGCGCCAGGTCGGAGGGCAGGAACGCGTCCTTGACCACGATGTCCCCGCTCTCGCAGTGCTTGCCGACGACGCGGGCGAGCATGGGCTCGGCGTCGGAGGCCCGCGACACCAGCGCCACGCTGTACCCGGCGTCGTACAGCGCGGTCCGGATGTTGTCGGACATGCCGCCGTCGACCGAGACGTACGTCCGCAGCCCCTCCAGCGGCTTCACTGTGCCGACCTCGTACAGCGTGAAGGCGGTCGGCCCGACGATGGCCCGCCCCGGCTCGACGGAGATCCGCGGGGTCCGCAGCCCGGCCGACTCACACTCACGCGTGACGATCTCGTGGAGCGCCTTGGCGATCTCGTGCGGCTCGCGGGGGTCGTCGTCGCTGGTGTAGGCGATGCCGAGGCCGCCGCCCAGATCGATCTCGGGCAGCTCCACCCCGTGCTCGTCGCGGACGTCCCGCAGCAGCCGCACCACGCGGTGCGCGGCGACCTCGAACCCGGACATGTCGAAGATCTGCGACCCGATGTGGGAGTGGATCCCGATCAGCTCCAGCCCGTCGAGCTGGAGCGCCCGGCGCACCGCCTCCGCGGCCTGCCCGCCGGCGAGCGGGATCCCGAACTTCTGGTCCTCGTGCGCGGTGGCGATGAACTCGTGGGTGTGCGCCTCCACGCCCACGGTGATCCGGATCTGGACCGGCTGGCGCCTGCCCAGCGACCGCGCGATGTGCGCCACCCGCACGATCTCCTGGAAGGAGTCCAGGACGATGCGTCCGACACCGGCCTCGACGGCCCGGGTGATCTCCGCGACGGACTTGTTGTTCCCGTGGAAGGCGATGCGCTCGGCGGGCATGCCGGCGCTCAGGGCCGTGGCCAGCTCGCCGCCCGAGCAGACGTCGAGGTTGAGCCCCTCCTCGTCCAGCCACCGCACCACGGCCCGGGACAGGAACGCCTTCCCGGCGTAGAACACGTCGGCGTCCGGGCCGAACGCGGTGCGCCAGGCACGGGCACGGTCCCGGAAGTCGGCCTCGTCGAGGATGTAGGCGGGGGTGCCGAACTCCTCGGCGAGCCGGGTGGCCGGGATCCCGCCGACGGTGAGGACGCCGTCGTCGTCCCGGCCGACGGTGCGGGCCCACACCTTGGGGTCGAGGGTGTTGAGGTCGGCGGGCGGCGCGGAGTAGTGGCCCTCGGGCAGGACGTCGGCGTGGCGGGGCCCGGCGGGGTGGGCGGAACGACTCATGACGTGACTCTCAGACTCTCTGTCTCTCTCCGGGACGCCATCTGCTCTCGGCGCCTCAGAGATGTTCGGGTGCGTCGATGCCGAGCAGGGACAGGCCGCCGGCCAGCACCGTCCCGGCGGCTTCGGCGAGGGCCAGCCGGGCACGGTGGGCGGCCGAGGGTTTCTCGTCCCCGCGGGGGAGCACGCGGGGCAGGAAGGGCAGCACGGCATCGGCGACGGTCACGAGATGCCGGGCGACCCGGTCCGGGGCACGGTGGGTGGCGGCCGCGGCGAGGATACGGGGGTGGTCGGCGAGGGAGACCAGCAGCGGGCGGAGGTCGTGACCACCGTCCGGAACGCCGTCCCCGGCGGCCTCCACGGGCCCGGGTACGGCGGTGAAGCCCAGGCGGCCGGCGTTGCGGCCGAGGGACCGGACGAGGGCGTGCGCGTACCGGACGCGGAAGAGGGGGTTGCCCTCCCGCTGCACCAGGTGGTCGGCGCTGATCCGCGGCCGGTCGTGCGGCGCCGGGTGGAGCAGGGCCCACCGGGCGGCGTCGGGGCCGAGCGGGGCGGGGTCCTCCGGCGCGGGCACGGGCCGCAGGTCCGCGGGCTCGCCGTGCTCGACGGTGGCCCGGCCGCCCTGCGCCGCCACCAGCCGTACGACCGCGTCGGCGACGACCTCGGCCCGCACCTCGTACGGCACCCGCACCGCGACGACCTGCCCGGCGAGGCCGTCACCGTGCCCGTACCGGACGCCCTCCTCCAGGATCTCCCGCACCAACGCGCCGACGGGATCGGCCTGCGCGGCGAGGGTGATGTTGAGGAACCCCGGCCCGGTGACCACGACGTCCCGGATACCGGCGGTGTCGGCGAGGCGGGGCCGCAGGATCTCGGCGACCCGCCGCGGGGTCTGCCCGGCCGGCCGGGCGAGCTGGAGCGCGATGGTGGTGGCGAAGTCCCCGCACCCCCCGGGCCCCGGCTCCCCCACCACGGCCCGCTCGGGCACGGTGACGCTCAGCTCACCGTCGTCGACAGCACGACGCACCGCGCGCAGCACGGTCCGGGAGAGCTCGACGGGTGTCACGGGACAAGCGTAGGGGAGGCGGGGGGTGGGGGGGTGTTTGTGGGGGGGTGGGGGAGGCAGGCGCACCGTCGTCGCTCGCGGGGCTGGGGGAGGTAGGCGCCCGGGGGTTCCCGCATCGGCGTGGGTACGGGAGGCCGACTCTCCAGTGCTTCAGCCGCTGGGCTCCTCTCGGCGCCCCAACTGCCGTGGGAGCTTTTTCTGTTTCAGTTCCCGCGGGCCATGCCGCCCGGCACGCCGTCGGAGACCCCGTCGCGCACGCCGTCGGACGCCACATCACCGTCCGGGCCGTCACCGATACCGGATCCTCCGCAGCCAGGCCTGGATTGACCACCGTCCCCGGACACCCCGTGCGAACCGGGAGCCCCGCCGTCCCGAGCCCCGGCACCACCGCCGTCACGGCAGTCACCGTCCCCCGACCCACGGCCACCGCCCCCGCCGTTGCCGCCGCCCTGGTCGCCGCCCCCGTCTCCCCCGCCCCCGTGGGCCTCACCCCCGTGCCCCTCGTGCCCCGTGCGGCGCTCGATGAGGTCTTTGACGAGCCGTACCAGCTCGGCCGGCTCGAAGGGCTTGGCGAGGAAGGCGTCCACACCGACGTCGAGGCCGGTCTCGACCTCGAACTGGGTGCACGCGCTGATGATGGCGAGGGGTAGATGGCGCGTACGGGGATCGGCACGGAGCCGGGCGGCGGTGCGCAGCCCGTCCAGCCGGGGCATGACGACGTCGAGCGTCACGACATCGGGCTGGACCTGATGCACCACGTCCAGGCACTCGACACCGTCGGCCGCGGTCACGACCTCGAGCCCTTCCAGCTCGAGATTGACCCTGATCAGCTGCCGGATGACCTTGTTGTCGTCCACAACAAGCACCCGACCGGGAGCGCCTGACACACGTCGAGAGTAGGTCGGCACCGGCCACCGCGTCCGGGTTTTCCCCACTTCCACCCCCTACCGGGGACGCCCGCGACAACGGGTTCTCGATCACCCCCGCGGACCTGCTAGTGTTCTACCCGTCGCCGCGAGCAAGCAGCTCAACGCAAGACACGCCCCCGTAGCTCAGGGGATAGAGCAACGGCCTCCGGAGCCGTGTGCGCAGGTTCGAATCCTGCCGGGGGCACCCAACATGAGGTGCCCAAAGACCCCGTCACCAGCGGAAACGCTGAGGCCGGGGTCTTCGCGTTTGTGCAGGCGTATACGGCCCGAAGCGGGCGTATGCCGAGGTCTGTGGACTATTCGTGGACAGAATCTTGGAGCGTCTACCCAGGTCAGCCCCCACTTTGGGTGAGGAAGCCGTCACCCGGCATCCGGCCACTGCTCAGGGAGCTCCAGCGGCTCCGGGGCATCCTGCCGCTCTACTCGTCGCGCGTTCTCACCGCGGAGCGCCGTCAACCACGGCCAGAGATCCGGTAGCGGCTGTGCCGAGCAAGCCAATCGATGCTCGATACGGCACCGCTGGTATGGATCCGGCGGACCCACGCCATAGACGGCCACTCGCCCATCTGACAGCTCGATCCACCGATGCTCCGCCGGCACCGTATGGGCCAGCGGAGACATGTCCGGCTCCAGCAACACCCAATCCTGCTCAAGCGTCGCCACCCGGTCCTGTGGTAGGCCGCAGCGCGGACAGCGGGAGCGACCGCTGTGCAGTCGGCGCGGCTCCTCTTCTTTAGGCCCCATACCGTGAGAGTCGACAGCCCGACGACATATGCGTAGAAGCGAATTGGACGGGACATCTGAGGTGTCCGCTCATTCCTGAGACCAGCAACGACGCGGCAGGTGCATCCAGCACCTACTGGCCGCCAGCATGCGGCTGATACACGACAAAACCCCCCGCTCGTACAAGCGGAGGGCTTTGGCGTGCCTACGTGATCACTCGTACTCGCGCAAGAGGTCCTCAATCTTGCGGTTGGCGATTTCCTGCCGCCCGTCGATGCACTTGGCGTAACGGCCCAGCAAGACCTCGACGCTATTGCCCGCGCGCTCGGCGACCTCGGTCGGGTCCACCCCGGAGTTGAGCCAGGTCGACAGCGCCGAGTGCCGGAGGTCATACGGTCGGGCGGCAAGCGGCGAGGCGACCGCGGCCGGCGGGAGCGCCAGCGCACGGGCCTCCTGCCAGACGCGGTAGTACGTGGACGAGCCGACCACTCCCCCGCGCTCGTTGGTGAACAGCCGTCCGTCCTCGGCGGTGCCGAAGCTGTCGAGGTGCTGCCGGAGGATGGCGACGAGCTGGGGCGGGACCGGTACGAGCCGGACCTCTTCCGCCGGCCGATTCTTCAGGCCCCGGTCGTCATGGGTCTCGCCGGAGTCCGTCCACTGCTTTCCGACGCTCGGACGCGTCCGGTTCAGCAGGACCGTTCCCCAGCCGACCTCGGGCAGCTTCAGGTCCGCATCGGTGAGGCCGACGGCCTCAGCCGGACGCAAGGCACCGTAGTACATGCAGGCGAACAGGCCGACGAGGCGGCGACCACGCGCCCGGCCGTACCCACCGACATACGAGACCGCAGTCAGCAGGGAACGGGCCTGTGCGGGATTGGCGACCACCCGGGGATCGACTTCCCCGGCCACCTTCGGTTTCTTCCAGCGAATGCCCGTGATCGGGTTCTCTTTGAACTCCCCGAGATCCACTGCATAGTGCAGCGCATTGACGAGCGTCCGACGCTTGCGCCGGACGGTCTCCGCGGCTGCCGCCGTCCCGTCGAGCTTCAGCTTGAGCGAATCCAGGACGGCCCTGCCGATCGCGGCGTCACCGAGATCCGAGAGTGGACGCGATGCCTTGGCCACCCAGTGCAAGGTGTTCGCGATACTGGGCGGCAATTCGCGCTCGTCCGGTCCGGGAAGGATGAAGGCCCAGTTACGAAGCGCCTTCCTGATCAGTTCCTCGGACGGCTGCCCCGGACGCTCGTCGAGAAGGGCTACCGTCACGGCGGTCAGGGCCTCATTGATCCCGTTGCGTGTGTTCGGCGCCGCGTGCGGCCACTTCATGGCGAGGTACTTGAGAGCGAAGGCGTACCAGGTCATCGAGGCCGCCTTCTCGGCCATCGACTCGGGCAGCCCCGTCACCGTGTCGAACTCTTCGCCGGCATGAATGGCGCGAAGCAACTTGGACCGATAGTGATCCGCCAACCCTTTGGTACGGAACTGGTCAGAGAACACGTTCCCGGCGACGATCCACCGGACGTCATACGACGACTTCTTGGTGTTCCTCTTCCGGACGCCCCACACCTTCACGTCGAGAGACTTCACGCCGCCGCCTCCATCTGTCGCAGCCAAGCGGTGAAGTCACTCCGCCACACTCGGAGCTCTCCATTGGGCAACTTGAACGCAGCGGGGCCCTGTCCATGTGGGCCCACTTGCGCAGGCGCAGGTCTTCGAGTTCAGGCAGCGCGCCGAGGTGCCAGCAGGTGAGGATCATCCGCCGGGCGTGGTCGGTGACGCCGGAGCCGATCGGGTCGGTGATCGGGTTGCGGATGGGACGGTCCAGGGTGCCGGCGGTCTCGGCACCCTTGGTGGCGTACTTGGCGATGTACGCGGCCACGGCGCGGCTGGACAGCTCCGAGGTGCCCGTGAAGTCGGCAGAGCGGATGGGGCGGATGTCGAGCTGCGTGCCGAAGCGGAAGGCGTACGCGTGGCCGTCGAGGACCGGACCGGGCGCCTCAGCGAGCCGGGCCGCCGAGCGGATCGCGTCGGTGAGCAGTTCGGTGGTGGCCCAGGCCGGTGGGGTGTCCTCGGCACCGTCCGGGCCGTCGAGGCGGACGACGGCGTGGAAGTGGACGGCGCCACGCCGCTGGTACTCGGCAACCTTGGCATACGAGACCTTGAGGCGGTGACGCAGTGCGGAACGGCCCACACCCGCGCGGGAGGCGAGCTGTTGGCGCAGGTAGGTGGTGAAGCGGCCCCACAGCGCCCCGGCGTGTGCGTTCCACAGGACTGCGGCGCGGTAGTCGTAGCGGTCGGGGTCGAGCGGTGTGCCGAGGGCGGGATCGTCGTCGGGGTGGGATCGTCCGCAGCGGCACCGGCCACCGGTGGGGCGGTTGTGGACGGGGCCGAAGGACGGGGCGGTGAAGGTGGCGAACACGCGGGGGTGCTGGGCGACAGCCGGGCCGATGCCCTTGCCACCGCTCAGCCCGGCCGTGACGAGGTGGAAGGTGTCCTTGCGGTACACCTCCGCGCAGGCGGCGCACCGGGTGGCCCGGCGGTTGTTGCAGCGGATGAGGAGCTGTCCGGCGGGAAGATCGCGGTCGATGACCTCACGGACGATCTCCCCCGTGGTGGCGTGGACATCGAGCCGGTGGCCCTCCATCCGTACGGGCCGCTCGCAGCCGCCGAGACGCTGGACCTGCCGGGCGTAGGCGCCCAGGTCGCCGTACCGGGCGAGCGCGGCCAGGTGGCGGATGGCTCCAGTCGGAGCCGGGGCGTGCATGTGCGGTGTCCTCCTTACCGGTGCGGGTCGGTGGGGGTGTTGGGGACGAGCGCGCCCGGCCTGATGTCGTTGTTGTCGAGGGGGCTAGACGGCACGGGCAGGCCAGACGCGCGTCGGAGCAGGCGGATTAGCGGCGGGCGAGGAGGACGGAGCGCATGACGACGGCGCACACGGCGACGGAGACAGCCGTAACGGCCACGGTAAGGAGCAGGGAGACGAGGACCACGCCGACCACCAGGACGACAGCGGTGCCGCCGCCGACGAGAGCGAGCCCGGTCTTAGGGGTGAGCTGGACGGCCGGGCGGGACGGTTCCGCAGTCGCGGGGACGGTGAAGGCCGGCTGCCGGACTGGCGCCGGGGCGACGGCGGTCGGCTGGATGACGGTGGGCGGGACGACCAGGCCAGTTGGCTGCGGCATGGTCGGAATCTTCGGCTGGAACATCGGCGGGGCTCCTTCCGAGTTACTTGACGACGGAGTCGATGACGGGGGCCAGGAGGCTGTCGGCGAGGAGGTAACCGCCCAGCAGCAGAACGGCGATGAGCCACCAGGGCGGGTGGATGAGCTTGACGCCCAGGACCCCGATGCAGAGCAGGGCGAGCCAGAGCGGGACGTTCATGCGTGGTCTCCTGTCAGGCCGAGCAGCGGTGGGTACGGGCGGCGAGTTCGGCGGCGGCGCGGCTGTCGTACTCGGCGGAGAAGTCGCAGCGGGGTGCGGTGCAGGCGGCCAGGTGGCGGTTCTTGCCGCGGTCGAGGTAGGAGGCGACGTTGACGGGTCCGATGCGGCGGACGTTGCGGAAGCGCCGGTGCATGGTGTTCCTCTCAGAGGTGAGCGGCGACGGATGCGGTCATGGACGGGGGCAGGCCGAGCCGAGCCCTTAGGGCATCGGGGTCGGCGGGGCGGCCTGTGGCCGAGCGGTGCTCGTCGGCCAGAGCCCGGACACGGTCGATCAGGGCGGGTGGCAGCGGGACGGCGGCCACGGGCGCCGGAGTCAGGGCAGGGGTGTCGTCCGGCTCCGCCGTGGTAGTGAGTTCGGGCGCGGGAACGGGATCGGTGAGCGTTGGCCGTGGCGCGTCCCGGTCGACCTCGTCGTCCGTCGCCGAGGCGGGGCGCGGTTCCGTGCTCGTGTCCGGCATGGAGGAGGCCGTCACCGCCGGGTCGTGTGGTGCGTGGGCCAGGAGCGTGCCACCGAAGAAGGCGACGGCGGGCCAGCCGGCGACCACGACGCGGAGCGGGGCGGGGACGTGGTGCAGGTCGAGGAGTCCGGCAGTGGCGATGTTGGCGCCGAGGGATGCGGCCAGGGCAACGACGAACCACAACCGCGGTTTCCCGGCCGCCTGTCCCGCTCCCTGCGGTTGGCGCATTCGGCGCCAGGCGGCAACCAGCAGCAGGTCGACGCTCACCGGGTAGGCCCATGCCTTCCAGCCGCCCTGCCCAGCCGCCGAGGCGAGGTCGTGCAGGTGCGAGAAGGACAGGGCACCCGCGATGACGGCCTGAACGATCACGGCATCCACGCGGGCCAGGTGCGCACGCATCGGCTCCGGTTCCTTCCTGTTGCAGGCATGGAGGGGGTAGGGACGTGGCGCGAGACGGTCACGCCGACCGTTGGAGGGAGAGAGCGCGGTTACTCGGCCACCGGTCGAGTGGTCGGCACGACGGCGGCACCGGCCGTGGGCGCCGGCCCGGCGGACTCCACGGCGACGACGGGACGGAAGGCATCGAGCCGGGGCAGTTCCGGCACCAGGGCCGAGGTGTCGCGGCAGACAGCGGCCGCGCCTTCGAGGGTGAGGTGTGGCGAGCGGACGCGGGACCAGCCGCCCGAGGAGTCACCGACAACCGCGACGCCAGGGCGTTCCGCCGGGATGGCAGTGGCAGCCAACGTGGCTTCCGGGGAGATGTCGGCCAGCGCCATGTTCGCCGACGCCTCGTCGTTGACGCGGTGGCAGACACGGCCGGTCAACTGGGCGCGCAACATGGTGGCGCCCTTGCCGAGTTCAGAGCCGAAGCGCTGCCCGCACACCTCCAGGTAGAGGCCGGCCGCACGGCCGAGCTGGGCTAGGCGGATGAGCTTGGTGACCATGGAGTCGCGACGTTTCTCGTCTTCCTTGCCGGCGGCGAGGAACAGTTCCGCGACCTCGTCCACGACGATCACGACCGGCACCGGCCGCACCGCTTCCGGCAGTCCCCACACGTCCGAGGTGAGTACGGCGTCCGCACCGGCCCCGCCGCCGAGCCCGATCAGGCGGAACCGTGCCTCCATCTCCTCCAGCAGCGCGTCGAGGAGTTCGTTCGCCCGGTCGGGGTTGTCAGCCAACGCGGACAACCGGGGCGCGAAGGGAGCGAGTTCGACGCCCCATTTGCAGTCGATGCCGACAAGCACCACCCGTTGCCGGGCCAGGCCGCACAGCAGGTTGCGCAGATAGACGGACTTGCCGGACTGCGTGGCGCCGAGGATCAGTTCATGCGGCACGGTACGGAAGTCCCGTACGTGCCATTCACCGTCCTCCCGTAGCGCCAGCGGCAGGCGGAGCGCCCCGGATACGAGCCGTCGCCGGGCGGGACGCACCTCGGCGAGTACATCCCAGCCGACCAGGCGCAGTTCGAGCCGACCCGGCTTGGTGGGGCGGACGTGCACGGCTTGAACGCCCCAGGCATGCCGCAGCCGGTCAGCCGAGGCGGTGAAGTCCTCGGGCGCTTGCCCGACCGCCATACGCAGCCGCATCACGAGCCCCGACCCGGTCGGCCGCGGGAATGACCGGCGAGGCGGTACGGGCGCCGCCTGCCGCCCCATCATCCGGGCCGTGGCCTGTCGTACTGCCGAGGCCGGGACCGTCAGGCCGCAGGCGTCCATCGTCGACCGGTACGAGGCGAGCACCCGCAGCGCGACGACCGGATACCCGACCAGCCACCAGAACACCACCGGCATACGGCGGCGGACCACCAGCAGCGCGACCAGGACCAGCAGAAGCGGTAACAGCACTCGCACGGTGTCGGTCATGGCGGTCAGCCCTGCACCGCGGCCGGAGCGTTCACCATGACGGCGTCGGCCCGGTAGGCGATGCCGTGCCGGGCACGCCCGCCGAACTCGCTCTCCCACGGCCGGGCCATCAGACCCGACAGGATGACCGGCGCCCCCATGACCAGGCCCTCACCGATGCCCTGCTCGGGAATGGTCACCTTGATCATGTCCGACCCGCCCGCCGCGATGAACACCAGCTCCAGCGTCATGAGCCGCTGGTTGGTCACCGGGTCGACGGCGACCTCACCGGTCTGCCGGTCACGCACCTTCACCTCAGGCAGCTTTGTGACGAGGAGCGTGGCGGCCGATGTGTCCACGGGGATCACTCGCATTGTCTATACCTCACTGGGTTGTCGGCACCGATACTGTTCGGCGCCTCACTGAACTGCGTACCCCCCTAGACAGCACAGGAGGGGCCCGCCCGATCTGTCTAGGGGGGTTGACGACAAAGGTAACCGACGACCCATCAACTGTCTAGGGGGGTATACGAGCGTGTCCCTGAGCGTGTGAACGCGCTACCGCAGCACCCAGTGAAGGGCCGTCGCGTCGTCACGGGCCTTGCCACGGGGCCAGCGCCGGCCGTCCGGGTCGCCGGCCTCGGCCTCACGTACCTGGCGGATCAGTTCACCCGGCCCGGCCGAGCCGAGCACGCCCAACGCCTCTTGCCAGTCGGCGAGTTCGAAACGGTCGATGAGTCGCGTCGCCCCATCACTCAGCAGCGTCACGGACGCCAGCGAGTCCAGCGGCACAGTGCCCGTTAGGGCGTGTTCGGCCGCCCGCGGATCAGGGCCAGCGATCCAGAAGCCACCCAGCCGGTTACGGAGCCCGGTCAGTGCGTCCCGGTATCCGGCCAGCGCGGCGGAGTGCTCGGGCGAACCGGTGGGCAGGGCGTCCACGGGCCCGCGCAGCCGCTTGCCGACCTCGTCCAGGCGCCGGTCGGTGACGACAGAGGCGGACCCGTTCTTGTTGGCCAGGAGCAGTGAGGAGTCCCCGAGGACCAGGTACTCCAGTGCTTCCCCGTTGAACCGCGCAGTGACGACCGTGCTGGTGGGGCTGGCCCGATACGCGAGGTCGCAACTGTCTTCGTGCAAGGAGCGGACGAGGCGGATCGCGTCGGCCAGGCAGTCGGCGAGTGACTGGGCGGGGTGCGCGGAGATGCTGCGCAGCAGCAGGCCGCCCAGTGTCCCGGAGAACCAGGCGACGCCGTGCGTGCACCCGGTTTCGGCGCCACCGACGCCGGCGCCGTCGAGGAGTACGGCCGCCCCGGGAGCGGCGGCGGCGAAGTCCTCGTTCTCACGGTCGGAGTCGGCGGGCAGCGTGGCGAGGGCAACCCTCACGCCGGCGTCTCCTCGTCGTGCCGGTACAGGGGGCAGAGCAATTCTACGGACTGCGGCTCGCTGGTCTCCGGGTCGTACTCAACACCCACCAGGGTGGAGAAGCGACGGTCCCCCACCTGGCCCCAGAGGGCGTTCAGATCGTTCGCGAGCAACTGCACGACACCGAGGGAGCCTTGCGTGTGGATACCGGCGATGGCGAGCAGCGAGCCCGAGCCGTCCGGACGAGGCAGCCGTCCGAGATAGCCCACGTCGTACGGGCGCACCGGTTCGCTGTCCTGTCCCGACCGGTACACAGTGCCGGAGCGCCGGTCCACCACGGTCCAGGGCCCGTCCTCCGCGCGCTCCCAGCGCAGTACCGGATCCTGCCCGTAGGTGTCCCACATTTCCTGGGACATACGCGGGCCGCAGACGACGATCAGGCCGTCACGGTTCAGGTCGATCTCACCACTCACCGGTACGTGCTCCGAGGTCACGTCGAGCCCATACGACCGCGCCAGGTCCTCCAACCGCTTACCGGAGCTGACGTCGTCCACCGCGACGACCGTCCGCCCGCGCTCGTCATCACGCCGCAGCGGAGTCGCCACGGTGACGGCACCCCGGCCGAGGAACGCACCCTCGGGGGCCGGACCGGTATGCCGGATCTGGTGAATCCGCCCCCGACTGAGGCCGGCCTTCGCGGCGATCTGCGCGTACGACAGCCCCTGTGCATGTAGGTCCTGCACCACACGCCGACGGAGGCGGGCCAGCTCGGTCACCTCCTGCTGGGCATCGGCCAATCGGGTCGTGACCTCGCGCAGGAGCAAGTACGGATCACTCATCGCCATGATCCGTTGCAGCTCGTCCGACATGACCTCACCTCCTAGCAGTAACCAGGAGTCTAGGGCCCTAGACGATAAGGGCGGGAGCCGCCGTCCCGTACGAACGCCGATCACGAAGAACCCCGCCCGCCGACGCGGTACACCCCGAGGACTCATCCGTCACCGCCGGCCAAGCGGCAGCGCAGCCGTATCGAGTCCGACGCGCTCACGCACTCGCCCGCACCAACTCGGCCCACACGGAGCGCCCGTCAGGCCTGATCGTGTAGCCCCAGTTCTTCGCGAAGGCTGCGATCAACCGCAGGCCATGGCCCCCCTCTTCGCGGCCGGTGGCGTGACACAGGTGGGGCACGCGGTCGCCGCCCTGGTCGACCACCTCGATGCGCACCAGGTCGTCACCTGCGCAGACGACCACGAAGAAGCGGCCCCCGGCCGATCCGCTCAGGGTGTGTCGTACGGCGTTGGTCGCCAGCTCACTCACGACCAGGGCGGCATCCTCGACGGGACCGCGGTCGGCCAACAGTGAGGCAACGAAGTGACGAGCATGGGCCACCTCTTCTGGCAGACCGGGAAAGACACGGCTCCACTGGGCAGGCATGGGAGGGCTCCTCAAGTCACAGGTCGTCTAGGGGGCTAGACGCTGCCAGCGGCAGAGTATTCCCATTCATGGCAACCAGACCAGGCATTGTGAGGAATTATTCCTCTAAGGAGTGAGGCTGTCCCCCAGCGCCCGGTACTCCTCCATCAACTGCAGCAGCAGCTCCCGGACCTCAGCACCGAAGACCGCGGCTCCCTCGAACCGCTCGAACTGTTCCTCGTACGCGGCCAGGTCAGCGTCGTCGTCCGTGACGCGCTCGGTGTCGAAGGTCTCCACAACGACCGCCCGCTGGTCGCACAAGGTGAACCCGTGACGAGGCAGCACCGGCACCGGCCGGCGCCAGGGGATGACGCCGAGCCGGACCGTGCTCAGGCTCTCCACGGCCAGCAGCCGGTCGAACTGGGCGAGCATGAGCGTCGGAGCCCCCGGCCAGGTACGTAGCACGGCTTCCGTCAGCACGAACACCGACTCCCGCCCGGGCTCGTACAGCACGCTCTGCCGCTCCACCCGAGCAGCGACAGCCCGACCGACCGCTTCGGGGACCGCATGGGGCGCACTCTCGAAGACGTGCCGGGCGTACTCCGCGCTCTGGAGCAGGGCGGGGAGAACAACGCACTGAAACGAGCGCACCAGCAGAGCGGACCGAACCTCTTCGTCAACTGTGAGACCGGCCGGGGTCGCAAGGGCGGCCGATTCCGCGGAGTTCGCCGCAGCCACCACGGCCGCCAGGAGGTCCCGCACCTCACGGACGGCCGACTCATCCAGGTCGAGGGCGTGCGAGAGCCGGTCGAGCACGTCCAGGCTCGGAACCATCCGCCCGGTCTCGATCTTCGACACGGTCGGCTGCCCCACACCGGCCCGCTGCGCCAGCACGGCACCCGTTAGGCCGGCCTCTGTCCGAAGCTCCCGAAGACGCACACCAAGCGCCCTCATCCGCTCCCGCCGCTTACTCCCCATGTCCAGGGTTCTACACCACGGAGCAGCAACAGCCGGACGCACGAGCCATGTCGATCACTGGCAGCCCGAGCATGATTCAAACTTTCTCTACTGGTTCAAGGCGGCTCGCTCTGCTCCCCGCACGCGGCCCGGCCCCCGGCCGGGCCTGCGCTCCTGTCTCCGCCCCGCTCCAGCCCGGCCGGCGCCCGCGCCGCGCTCAGAGCAATCAGTCACCTAACGCCAGAGAAGAGATGCGTCAGGGCTGGGGCGGTCGGCTCCGCGGCCCGCGGTGCCACCCTGCCTGTGAACGGACGGTCCGGAATCCGGCTTTTTCAGGTCTGTGCCGGTCTCTGCGTGCCAGCATGGGCTGTTTGAACCGAGTAGGCCGGACAGCCCGGAGGCGAGCATGCAGGCTGCGGTGCGATGGCTGGTTGCGGTGGCGGGTTCAGTCGTGGCGTTTCTCGTGGTGGCAGTGCCGTGGGCGGTGTTGTCGGATGGTAGCGACGATCCGTGGGACGTGATCGGGCCTGTCGGGGGCGTGTTCGCGGCCGGTGTTCTCGCTGCTCTCAGTTGGTGGGCCGCACAAGCCACCACCGTCGGCAGTGTGCCCACCCGCCGAGTTCGGCAGTCAGCACGTGGGCGCGGGACCATCAAACAGACTGCAGGCAACCAGGGGGCCGCAGTGTCAGCCCAGCCCCTGCTGGAAGACATTCGCCAGAAGGCGCGGGGTTCTGGTGACATCGATCAGATCGGCGGCAATCGATCGTAAGACAGAAATAGGCGAGTCAGCGAAACCGGCGCGCGGTTGAGGGATGGGAGACGGGTGGAGCACAATGGCCCCGACCGGGTACGTCAGCAGGCAAAAGCCTCGGGGAACGCGCAAATCACTCAGGTAGCTGGAGATCAGCATATCTACGTCCACACCATGGGGGGCGTGCCACCTCTGCCGAACGCCAACGTAGAGAAGGCCCGCCCAGTGCCAGAATGGACAGCGGCGCAGCTTGGGGTCCATGCGGCCATCCCTGGTGACCAACACAACAACTTAGGGACGTTTGTGCTGCCAACGTACCTGCGACGGCATCACGACGAAGGGCTCCGTGCCCGCATCGAGACCGTTACACATGACGCCCTCACCGAGTTCGAAGTTCTACGCGGAGGATCATGCACGGGCAAGACCCGTACTGCTTTTGAAGCTGTGCAGGCCTGCCTGTCAGATTGGCAACTGCTGTTTCCCAAAGATGCAGACAGTTTGCTCGCGTCCCTGGCCGCTGATGTTGTCCAGCCGCAGACCGTACTGTGGCTCAACGAAGCGCAGAACTATCTGGATGGTCCTGCCGGGGAGGCGTGCGCCGCTGCGCTGCGCCGCCTGCTGGAGACCAATGGTCCCCGTATTGTTATTGCGACACTGTGGCCGGAGTACTACCAGGAATTTTCAACCAGCCAAGTTCGAGAAAGAGCACAGGTCCGGGCTCTATTGGATCAGGCAACGGTCCACAATGTACCGGGCCACTTCAGCGACATTGACCTGACAGCGCTGGAGCAGAAGATCCATCTTGACCGATCGTTGGCTACAGCGCACCACACGAGCAAGGCTACGGGCTTGGTCACCCAAACTCTGGCTGCCGGACCGGACTTGGTCGACCATTACGAGCATCCCACTGGCCCCTTCGGCCCATACGGAAAAGCTCTCATCACTGCCGCCATGGACGCCCAGCGGCTCGGCGTCACGGCGCCATTGCCACTGGACTTCCTCACTGCCGCGGTTCCTGGCTATCTCACCGATACCCAGCGTGCCACTGCACCCCACGACTGGGAAACACATGCTCTTGCTTATGCTCGTACCCCTATCAAATACGTGACATCAGCCTTTTCCCCTGCGCCGCACCCAACTGGCATGGGCGCTCGCCCCGGTGTGGTTCAGCTCGCTGACTACCTGTTCCACCACGGCCGAAACATCCGTCGCTTTAACGCCCCACCGGAGTCGTTCTGGAGTGCCGCCCATTTGCTTACAAACGCCGCCGACCTTCATGCACTGGCCGACGCCGCCCGCACGAGAGGGCGGATATTCCACGCAACAAGCCTCTATCTGCGGATCACGGAAAGACCTGGCGTACTGGCCTCACTAACAGAAATGACACATCAAGTCGGGAACGAGAGCCGCGCCGAGACCCTTGCATACCAGGCTGCCGAAATTGGAGACGGCAGCGCGCTCGTCATCCTAGCCGCAGCTCGGATGGAGGACGGTGACTCAAACGGAGCCGAGCCTCTTTATCGCCAAGCCGCCGATCTAGGTCATCCAGAAGCATTGCTCGCCTTGGGACACATTCACAAAAGGGCCCGAGACTCCAGTAGAGCAGAACGGCTATACCGTCAAGCCATGGATGGCGGCCTGTCCGGCTATGGACTCACTGAAGCCCGCCGCGCCTTGGCTGAGATCGCTAGAACATTCGGCGATCAAGGAGAAGCGGAGCGATTGCAGCTCCAGGCAGCCGGGGGCGTTCAGCAATTCCAGCTTCGTAGCCTTGCCGATATTCAGCAACGTGCGGGCAGTAAGGCGACCGCCGAAAGTGAATTCGAGGAGTTCGCTGCCGATGGTGACCGGATGGCGCTCGTAGTACTTGCTGAGATGCGTGAAGACGCCGGAAATCAGACGGAGGCAGAGGAATATGCACACAAGGCCGCAGCCGCCGGACTCATGGATGGGCTAGCCAATCTGGCGATCATGCGTGCTAACGCTGGTGATCTCGCTTCAGCAGAGCGTCTGGCTCGCCTGGCTGCCGACGGCGGTATGACCTGGGCGTTGTGGGAGCTGGCTCGAGTAGACAAAGACCAGCCTCAGTGGAAGGGGGTCCTCCGGTATGGCTTAACAGCAGACGGCCACCCACCTGACGCATGGTGGTAGAAGTTGTAGCGAATTTCACTTCGTCGTCTGCACCAACCCGCCGTGACGGCAATCGGACCGTAAACGGCCTCCGCACACCGAGTCTCCAGCCGACAGGTCGAGACGAAGAGGTCGTGCCAGACGCGTGCCAGAGATTACCCAGGGAACCACTGGGAGCAACGGGGAACCAATGACCCCGCCCGTAGGCGTCGATAGCCAATCTTCCCAGGTCAGTCCCACAGTGAGTCCTTAAATCACCCAGCTTCCCAGGCTGAGGGTTCGACTGCCCCGGTCGTCGAGGCTTGGTCTTATCGACGGCAGCATGGCTAAGGCTGGCGGGGAGTGCAGCGAGGCATACGCGTGCGTGGTCGGTCAGCGCACCCGCCGTCGTGGCTGACTGTCTTCGGCTGAGGTTCAGGCGGCGCACATCGAGAGTGCCGGCCGTCAGTCGCGCGTGGCAAAGCTGGGCCGTGTCTGGTCCGTCCGAGAGCGCTCGATGATGGCCAAGGACGACCAACAAACGAACACCAGCCGCACGCGCTCTCCGTCTCTGAGCAGCGAATACTCAGCTCACAAAGATCCCCGGCAAGAGCCACGTGTTCTATGCGACCCACATGGACGCCCCCTGCCCACAAAGTTCTGATCTCTGCGGCGAGAGCGCAGGCAGCAGCTGGGACCGAGTCATTTGAATCCTGCCGGGGCCACTCGCCTGTATTCAGCAACTAACGCACGCGCCGCTAGCTTGACAGTGAAGCAGGGCGAGAAACCTCAGAATGGATTATCCCACGGATCCTCCATTGAAACCCGAACCCATGCATCGTCTTGGGTGCTTTCACTGAGGTCGAACGCAGCGTAATCGATGTGCACGTATTCGCTGACTGCGGCCCGCTTGCCGACGAAGTGGCCGGGTGCAGGAAGTCCGAAGAGCACGGCAGTAACTAGTTGGCGCGGGTCGGTCTCCTTCCATCGCCAAGGGCCCTCGTCTCCCTGGGGTCTCCAGCCTCCGGGGGCCTTTTGCAGTCTCCACAGGAACTCGATCTCGGAGTGCATCCAGAGACGATTCAATATGTCCGTGGCCTGTTTCGGCACCAGGGCGCCGCGATCGAGGTACGCCATGAACCTGAGCACCGCAGAATACGAGAGTTTCAATCTTCGATTCCTACGCTGCTCGTCGTCCAGAGTCGCCAGAAAGGTTGCGGCGGTCACACTCGGGTGCTCGTGCTCTGGACGAAGGGTGATGACGGATCCCGCGCTGCCGTCCCTCCGATGCTCCCCTTGATGGGCCAGCCAATATCGTCGAGAGCTGTGCCGACGATATCCCGGAGCTTTCGGCGGGTGTCGACATCAAGGCTGGCGGGTGCTTCCCACTCAACGCGCATGACCAGGACGGGGCGTGGGTCCGACGGGGCTACTGGCAGTAGCGTCCGTGTGCCAGTCGGCACCGGTGTTGGTGGGGGCAGGGGTGCCTCATCCGCCTTCGGAGGCATCGGTGGCGCCGGCTGCTTGAGGGCCGTGTGCCCCGACGCCGCCAGCCACAGCTGATGCAAGCGCTGCACCTCGCGTGCCTGATCCGCACCCGGCGTCCACTCCGCAAGGGCCTCCACCAGAAGCTCGACCAGCCCCCACGTCGGCACTCGCTCGCTGGAAAAGGCGTCGTGGACCCGACTCCTGCCGGCCACCTTGGGGTCGACCCGATGGACGAGCGCACGCACGGACGGTAGCCCAGCCCGAAAGTGCAGGTCGTGGAGCGCGTCGTTCAGTTCCTTGCCAGGTCCCTCGGGCAAGGAGGGTCGCTTCAACCTCGGCATGGCCCCCAACCCGTCCGATTCCGTCCGACGATACCGCCTGGCGTCCGCGCGCGTCCGCGTCGTCCTGCGCCAACGCACGCTGAATCGAGACGCGTTGTAGATCGGAAGGACGGTAGCCATGTGGGTGTCCACGTTGCCTTGGGACGCCATCGGCCAGGGTGCGCTCAGCGAGACGATCGGGTCTCTCCTCGCCACGGGACTCGTGGCTGGCGGCGGTCGGCTGACTCGGAGAGTGCGCCGTCGACGCAGGAGTGAGGGGGCCCCGCACACCGTCGAACCCTCTCCGAGCCCCGCGGAGGATCACGGCCGGATCGAGGCGTGAGTTCGCGCCGATCATCCCCCTCGGGTGCCTTCCGGTGCACCCACCATCGTGGCTACTGAGCTTGAAGGCGGGTTGTCGTGGGGGCTGACGATCGGTGATCGTCGCGGTATGCCGGGTGTATGAGGTATCCGCAGGGTGGGGGTCTGACCGCGGAGAGGCAAGCGTTCCGCGAGCGGGTCCGGATGGAAGCAGCGGTGATGTTCGCCGAGGGGCGGGGCAGCACGGACATCGCGAAGGAATTACGGGTCAGCGTCCGGTCGGTCCAGCGGTGGCGGCAGGCATGGAAGGCGGCTGGCCGGGACGGGGTTCGGTCTCGCGGCCCAGCGTCCAAGCCGAAGCTGAGCGACGCACTGTTCGCCGTCCTTGAGGAGGAGCTGTCCAAGGGGCCGGTCGCGCATGGCTGGCCGGACCAGAGATGGACACTGGCCAGGATCAAGACGCTGATCGGCCGGCGGTTTCACAAGTCGATGACTTTGTCGGGGATCTCGCAGATGCTGCGGCGCCATGGCTGGAGTCATCAGGTTCCGGCCCGTCGTGCCCTCGAGCGCGACGAAGCCGCGGTGGCCGGCTGGGTGAAGGAGGTGTGGCCGCACGTGGAAACACCGCGGCGGCGCCGGGGCCTGGATCGTCTTCGAGGACGAAGCGGGATTCTCGATGACGCCGCCTACCTCACGCACCTGGAGCCAACGCGGCACCACACCGGTCATCCGGGTCCGCGGCCGTTCCCAGCGTCGCTTCTCCATCGCCGCCCTGTGCTGCTACAAACCCGGCGAGCGCTCCCGCCTCGTCTACCGGCCCAGACAACATACAGATCACAAGAGCGGAGGCCGCAAGAGCTTCGCGTGGACCGAATACCGCGACCTCCTCATCGCCGCCCACCAGCAGCTCGACGCACCCATCGTCCTCATCTGGGACAACTTGAACGCCCACAAAGACCGCCGAATGCGGGCCTTCATCGACGCGCAGGACTGGCTCACCGCCTACCACCTGCCGTCTTACGCGCCCGACCTCAACCCCGTGGAAGGGATCTGGTCGGTCCTCCGCCGAACCACCCAGGCCAACACGGCCTTCACCGACCCGACGGCCTTCACCGACCCGAGCCACCTCATACGCCGGCTCCGACACGGCCTCCGCCAGATCCAATACCGCAGCGACATCATCGACGGATGCCTCACCGGAACAGGGCTCACACCGACGACACCACGACTACAACGTCAGTAACTGCCTTCGGCTGAGGTTCAGACGGGCCACATCAAAGGTTCCCACCCTCCCCGGGCGTGCCGACCCTGGGCCGTCTCTGGGCCGTCCAGGGCCGCTCGACATTGGCCAAGGGCGACCAACGACGACCACCAGGTGCACGGCCCCACCGCCCCTGAGCAGCAAAAACCGAGCTCACCAAGATCCCCGACAAGACCCAGGGCCAGAAGAAGTAGCCCAAGTGGCTTCCCGTCTCTCCTTTGGGGAACCTGGCGGCGCGATACCGGCACGGGCGCAAGCCCGGCGGCGCGGAAGCGAGTCGGTGAGCTGCTGCTCGGTCGCCTATCCGGCCGCCGGTGATGTTGACCGTAGCAGCTGCGCGGCTGACCAAAGATCGCTTGTCGTCACTGGGGGCTACTGGGATACTGCCACCTCATTCGCACCAAAGGCTCTCCTGTTAGGGCCGTTGGTGTCTCCGAAATGGTGGATCGGCTTCAGGAGCGTGGGCGTAGTGGCTGGCGGGGGCACGTGGTCAGAGTTGGAGGCCTACTGGCCCGCGGAAGAGATGGTGCGGGACCGGGAACGCATCAAGGACAAGATCGCCGAGTGCTACAAGGCGGCGCATCCCACAGGACAGGCCCCGTCAGCGGGGGACATCGATTCGTGGCGGGAGAGTGTCTACGAAGTTGCGACAGCGCTCAAGGATCTCGGCCTCGGCCAGGTGTGGGTATTCATCGAGTATCGCGTCGACCCGAAGATGAACCCCATCGACGTAGTCCTCGCCGGTCACCACCCCGAGGGAGGGCTGAGCTTTGCAGCTTTTGAACTAAAGCAGTGGAGCACAGTCGAGCGACCCAACCGGACGCATACCACCAAGGGCTTCTGCGCCGAATGCCGGAAGCCAGGCGCCCTGGCCCTGTGCAAGCAGTGTGCGATCGAGCGCGTCTACGCGCCGTTCTACTCAGCACACAAGAAGCATCCGGCAATGCAGGTCGGGTCCAATCTGGAGTCCCTCAAGCAACACCACAGCATGTTCGACGACCGGTACATCCACCTCACTGGGGCCGCCTATCTGCACAATCTCAAGGACCCGCAGTCTCAGTGGATTAGCCAGGTTATGCCCTGCCCCGGCATCCGCACGTTCACAGCCCGCCAGCCTGCAAAGTTCCGGGAGTTCCTCAAGGCCACCTTCATCTCAGCCGACGGTGCGGACGCTGCCGAGGCGCTGCTGGGGCGGCGCCGGTCGACCGCGCTCCTGACCTCCGAGATCGGCAACATTGTCAGCGGCTACACACACTTCAGTCTGGTGGAGAACCAACTTAAAGCCGTGAACGACGTCATGAACTCGGTCCGCGATCCGTCGACAAGCCTCAAGCAAGTCTACGTTATCCGCGGCCGCGCAGGCACGGGTAAGTCCCTCGTCGCGCTCACTTTGCTGGGAGATGTTATTAGGGACGGCTATGCGGCACGTTTCGTATCGGGTGGCGTGGCATCACGCGAGAACTTTCGGCGCGGTGCGCCGCGTGGCTACGGAAAAGCGTTTATGACGCTCAACAAGGTCGCGGACAAGATCGGGCCCGACGGAGTGGAACTCATCCTTTGCGACGAGGCGCACCGGCTAACTGAGCGCCCCATGAAGGGCTCGTTCTACATGCGAGACGGCGAGTCCTCCGTCGAGGTCATCGTGTCCCGGGCAAAGGTTCCGGTCTTCTTTATCGACGGCGACCAGCGTCTGTTCGCTGATGAGGTCTGGTCCGAGGAACTACTTATCGAGGAGATCCAGAAGCTACACGCAGAGGTCGTCACGATCGACTTCGATCGTGCGCTCCGCGCGGTAGGCAGTTCCACCTTCGACACCTGGGTTAAACGGCTCCTGCTTGGCGATCCCCTGCCATGGAAGGCAGACGACGGGACTGAAGCCGAACCGTTCGAACTCCACTGGACCGACAGCGCCGCGCGGATGGAGAAGTTTCTGCAGGCGAAGTTGGACGCTGGTGCAAGTGCCAGGATGACGGCTGGCATGTGCTGGGAGTGGAGCGACACATCGGGCACCTTCCCAGACGTCGCCCCGGAGCCCGGGTGGACCCGCCCGTGGAACGCCGAGGACTCACACGACACGCCCGGCGTACCGAAGCGCCACTACTGGGCAACTGACGACGGCGGTTTCAATCAGATCGGCTGTGTGCACACTGCCCAGGGCCTGGAGTATGACTGGGGCGGCGTCATCATGGGCCCCGATCTCACATGGTCAGACAACGCCTGGGTCCTGGACCGAGAATACGTGAAGAGCAAGGCCATCCGGATCAACTCCGACGTCGAATTGGCCCAACGAATCCGTAACCACTACGGCGTCCTGATGACCCGCTCCATCCGCGGCACGGTGCTCTACTCCACCCACCCGGCAACTAGGAAACTTTTCGCTGACCTCGGCGTTCCTAAGCTCTGATGCTGCAGGTGCCCCGCCCTGCAGGCCGGAGCGACTCTCACGCCAGAAATTTATTGGGTACGCATAACAAAGCGCACCTGTTCAGAAAGCACTTGCGCTGCCGGCTGCAGATCCGCCAGCCGCCTCGCCAGCGTCGATTCGGCGAGCCTGGATGGCAGTGCATCCGCGAACTTCAGTCCTTTAACCGCCCGTTCATCGACCTCCGGCAAGCACAGATGGTCCGGGGCGGCAGCCGAAGCCTGCTTCCAGGCATCGGGGCTGAGGTCCTCACGCAGGCGGATCCAGCAGTCGTTGATCTGCTGGGCAGGTACGGCAACCTCGGCGAGCGTCGCGGCGAGTGTGGCGTTCGCCCGATGACCGGCCCAGGTCCACCACCTCACGTATCCACCCGATCCGCGGGTAATCACCGTGCCTCCGGGATGCACCTCCTCCACGAAGTGCTCCCGCGCTTCGGCCAGGTACTTCTCCGCACGCGCCGTGAGGTCCACGGACAGGTTCGCCCCGAGGAGCACTTCCCTGACTGCCCGCGTCAGCTCGAAGGAGGTACCGAAGTCGAGCCCGGCGCCACTCCACTTCGCTCTGCCACCGCCGTCGACGGGCTCGACGAAGCACCGCTTGCGCTTCCAGTCGATGTACGTGACCTGCCAGCTCCGCCCGGCCAGGAGCAACCGCCTTGGCCCGTCGATCCGTTCGGTGAGCAGGCTCGGATCCGTCCTGCCGATCTCCCTGCGGCCCTGCAGCACGGTGAACTGCGGAGGCGCGGTGAACACCGCCGTCAGGTTCATGAAGTGCCGGTGACCGAAGCGCCGTTCGGCCTCTGGACCGATGAACAGGAGTCCACCGTCCTGGTCCAGGTAGCCGTTGTCGACCAGGTGCCGGACGATCGGCTCCGCGGACTGACCGAACGGGCCGAGGCCGTTCCACCACTCCTGCCAGAGACGCTCTCCGACCTGCGGTTCCTGCAGGCACAGCGCGAGAAGCTGCTGGGCCACGATGTGCCGCGGCTCCGGCGGGGCGATGACGGGCTCCACCCAGCCGCGCGACCACTGCAGGAGAAGGGCCGCAGCGCCGAGCAGTCCATCGCGATCCAGCGTGAGGAACAGGCAGTTGCGTGACGTTCCGGGCCTGCGTCCGGTGCGGCCGAGCCGTTGCAGGAAGGAGGCGACGGTGAGCGGGGCGTCGATCTGGATAACCCGGTCCAGGTCCCCGACGTCGATGCCGAGTTCGAGGGTGCTCGTGGAGACGATGACGCAGTCGCGGGCCTCGGCGAACGCCTCTTCCGCGCGACGGCGTTCGTCGACGGAGAGGGAGGCGTGGGAGAGGAAGGTGGTCACGGCTTTGGCGCGCAGCTTCTCGCCCAGTTCCTCGACGAGCCTGCGGGACTCGCAGAAGACGAGCCGTTTCTCACCGCGGTGCAGGGCCGCGATCATGGTGGCGGCGTTGTCGACGGAGCCCACGTAGTCGAGCTGGATGTCCGCCGGGGCCGGCGACGCCGCTGCCGATGTGTCCGGCTGCGGATCTGCCAGGTGCGGTGCGACCACAGTGGACGGTTGCTTCCCCGCTCCGGATCCCTGCAGCCACAGCAGCAGCTCGTCCGGGTTTCCCACGGTCGCCGACAGCCCGACTCGTTGAACGGGACGTCCGACGACACGCTGCAGCCGCTCCAGGACGGCCAGCAGATGCCAGCCTCTGTCGTCCCCGGCGAAGGCATGCACCTCGTCGACGACCACGGCGCGCAGTCCGGAGAAGAAGGACGCGTGGTCGACGTTCGCGCTCACCAGCATCGCTTCCAATGACTCCGGCGTGGTGAGCAGGATGTCGGGGCGCGCGGCCAGGATCCGCTTCCGCGTGCCGGAGGTGACGTCCCCGTGCCACAGGGCGGCCGTGCGTCCGAGCCACGAGGCGTACGTCTCCAGCCGGGGCAGCAGGTTGTTGAGCAGCGCCTTGAGCGGACACACGTACAGGACGGACGTCCCAGACCACTTCCGCTGCGTCATCTTCGACAGCAGCGGAAACGACGCGGCCTCCGTCTTGCCTCCGGCCGTGGGCGCCAGAAGGATCGCGTCGTCGCCCGCGAGCAGCGGCCCGATGGCCTCCTCCTGCAGGGGGCGCAGTCCGGGCCAGCCGAGCGTGTTGACGATGTGGTGGACGAGCGCGGGTTCGAGATCGTCGATGCCGCTCACGGCATCTCCAGGTCGATGTCGTCCGCGCGTGCGGCCGCCGCGTTGCGTTCCACTTCGGTCAGCTCGCCGTCCGTAATGGTGAGCGCGTAGTGCTTGCGTGGATCGAAATCCTGGAACTCGTCCACCCGGTCGAGCACATCGGCGACGAGTTTGCGCAGGAAGACGCGGGGCGCGACGCCGACCTTGCCCCCGAGTCCGCCGGTGACGGCGGTGGCGAGTTCCATGAGGTACGCGTCGTCCACCTGCTGCTCAACTCGTTCCGGATGCCGGGCGGCGCCCGCGTACAGGTCGCGCACGCGCCTGCCCAACTCGCCGAGCCGTTCCAGGTCGAAGCCGGCGAGCCGCAGTTGGACCGCCCGCGGCGAGTCGAAGCGCGGGTCGGTGGTGAAGTCGGTCGCCAGCCGCTGCGCGAGCGGCGGAAGCCGCTGTGCGCCCTGCTGACCGTCGTAGAAGGCCGGCGTCCCCGTGATGACGAGGAACAATCCCGGGAAGCGTTTTGCATCGATCTCGTCGAGAAGCTGCCGCAGTGCGTTGAGTCCCTTCTCCCGCACGTCACCGCGCACCCGCTGAAGTGTCTCGATCTCGTCCAAGACGAGCAGCAGGCCGGGGTGACCGCAGTCCCGCAGCACGGTGAGCAGCCCCTGCAAGAAGCCGAGCGCCGCGAAGTGGTCGAGGTCGCCCCGTACCCCGGCGGCCCGGCGTGCTGACGCGGCGACGGACTTCTGACCGCCGAGCCAGGCGATGAGGGCTTCCGCGGTCGCCGCGTCGTCGGCCGCGACCGCGCGCCGGTAGCCACGCAAGGCCGCGGCGAACGCCGGTGTGGTGCGGGCCACTTCGGCGAGCCGACGTTCCATCAGTACGTCGACGGCTTCGCCCAGCGCCGCCTCGTCCTCCTCGTCCACGTCGCCGTTGTCGAGGACCTCCTCCTCCAGCGTGTAGAACCAGGAGTCGACGATCGCGCGCAGCGCGCTGGGCTGATGGGTCGCCGTGGACAGGCGCTCGGTGAGCCTGCGGTAGACCGTCTCCAGCCGGTGCAGAGGTGTCTCCGTCTCGGAGATCTGCACCTCGGCCGTGGCGAGCCCGGCGCGCTTGGCCCGCTCGGCGAGCCAGCGTGCGAAGAAGGTCTTGCCGGAGCCGTACTCGCCACGGATGGCGTGGAAGGCGGCTCCGCCCCGCGCCACCGTGGCCACATCCTCGTCGAGGGCGCCGGTGAACCGGTCGAGACCGACCGCGAAGAGGTCGAGCCCGGAGTGCGGCACGGTGCCCCGGCGCAGTGCGTCGACGACTTCCCGCCGCCGGACCGCGCTCACGTCGGGCGACGACGTCACATTTTCTCCTTCGGGAAGAACTGGTCGCGCAGCAGGGTCACGTCGAGTTTCACCGTGTGCCCGGCGTCGATGAAGCCGAGGACGGGGTAGCCCTCGATGTTGAGCAGCCGCTGCAGGGTGGCGATGAACCCGTCGATGTTGCGCCGCACCCGCCCGGTCGCCGAGATGGCGCCGGCCAGCGCGGCCGGTGACATGGTGCCGCCCGTCCCGGCCAGCGCGTCGATGACGGCTGCCACGACCTTGCTCTCGGGAGCCTTGCGTACGTACTCCTTCTGCGCCTCGTACACCTCACTGGCGACCACACGCTCGCCCAGAGTGGCGGGGGCGGCTCCGTCCGCGGCCGGTGCCACGAGCTCGGCAGCCGCGAACAGCCCTTCGCCCGCGGGCTGCTCCTTCGGTTTACCCCGCTTCAGCTTGCGCGGCGTCTCCTGCCCGGCGACGACGTCGGTACTCCCCCCCTTGCGGGGAGCCCACCACGACGGGACGGCCTGCTCCCGGGGCAGGGCCTGCCACCCCTTGGGCACCAGGTCGCGGTCCGACACGAGGACGAGCAGCGGCACGGTGACCTCCGCGAGTGAGGCTCCGCCGTGGTACCCGGCCCGGCGACCGGTGTAGCGGATATTCTCCCGCCAGGGCGCGACGATGGTGCCGCCGCCCTCCAGTACGCGGGGCCCGGACAGCCGGACCTCGCCGTCCTTCGCCGCGCCCGTACGCCACCGAGCCGAGCCGTGCCCTGCGTCCTCGTAACCCACGGGTCCTTCGCTCGCGCCCCGCTCCAGCACATGCCCGTGGTCCGCGACGAGCACGACCGGGCGCCCGTACCCCTTGGCCGCCGACAGCAGTTCCCGCAGGTAGGTGACGTCACCCAGGCTCCACTGGGTTCGCCGCCCCTGCTGTCCCTTGTCGAGGGCGTCGTCGATGGTGTTCAGCACGACGCCGACCACCGCCTCCGAGGCGAGCGCGGCCATGATCTCCTCGGAGAGGAACCTTCCCGCGCCTCCCTCTATCCCGGCCTTGTGGAAGAGCACGGCGTCCAGTCGCCGCTGCCTCCAGAAGGCAGCGAAGCCCGAACCCTCCTTCGTCTGCCCGCCTTTGACGGCCGTACCGGTGAGCAGGGACGCTCGGCTGGCCTCCGTGACCGAGGGGAGCATGGACACGGCGGCCATCCGCCGCGGCCCTTCCTCCGATCCCCCCTCCCTGGGCACGACCTCGGTCCAGCCCTCGCGCTCGACCTCCTCGCCGAGCTGGGCCGCGACCGCGCAGCTCATGCCGTCCAGCACCAGGACGAGCGGAGCCGTGTCGCCGGCCAGCGGCCTGACCGCTTCGGCCAGGACGTTCTCGACGACCAGGCAGCCACCGGGATGGAGGGCGGTGGCATTCGGCGTCCAGGACGCCAGCCTCCATGCGAACTCCTCGTCCAGCCGCCCGCGGCGCTCGCGGGCCGCCTCGTACAGCGCATGGAGGTCCTCGCCTACGGCGGCGTCACCCTCGGGGTCGCCGGCCCACAGGACGGCGAGCGCCCGGTCCGCCCAGCCCCAGTCCCCTGCCTGGTCCCGTACTCCGGCCGCCACCGACGCCACCGAGGGCCGTGGAAGGGCCAGCCAGCGGGCGATCCGTACGGCCATCTCGGCCACGCCGACGCGGTCCGTGTTCAGCCGGGCCAGCATGTGCGCGTTCAGCTCGGACAGGGCCGCTTCCCCCGCTTCCGGGGAGGTGCGGGCCGCTGCCGTCACGTGCCGCAGCTGGGCCGTGAAGCTGGACGGCAGGAAGCGGTTGGATTCGAGGGCCGTGGTGAGTCCGGCGTCCTCGGCGAGCTTGTCGGCGCGCTTGAGGACGGCGGAGACCCGCTCCAGTGCGTCGGCGTTGTGCCGGGCCTCCCCGATCCAGCGGATGAGGGCGCCCTCGACGGCCTCGGTGAAGGACTGCAGTTCGGTCCGGCGCGGCATCACCTGGCCGAACAGCCCGCCCACGGCGAGCACCACGTCCGGGCTCGCGGCCTGGTCGCGCAGGACGGCTCCCAGCAGACCGAGCGGCATCGCGTCCGGTCCGCGCCCGGTCTCGGCCAGGGACATCAGGACCGGTGCGGCCGGCCCCGTGGTCTCACCGAGCCACTTCTTCAGTTCGTCCCGTTCGGTCTGGTCCAGCTCGGCGAACCGCAGGGGCCCCGCAGGTGTACGGGACCAGGTGAGCAGGGCGTCCAGATCGACGACTGTCCCCGCCGCCGGGGCCGCCCCGTCGTCGCCGTCGCCCAGCCCGAGCCGGGCCACGACCAGCGCGCGCAGCGCCGCGTCCCGCGTCAGGACGGAGCCCGCGCGCCTCCATCCCTGGGACGGCTCGGCGTCGAGCAGCGCCTCCAGCAGCCATCCTTCGTCGTACATGCGCGGGTCGAGTCCGGCCGCCCCGAAGCGCTGCATGACGATCTCGGCGTTCTCCACCGTGAGGGTCTGCCGCCGTACCGCCTGCCCGCGCAAGTCCCAGCCGATCTGACCGTCGTCGACGCCGGTGGTGACGACGAGGAGGTCCGCACCGGCAGCCTTGTCCCGGTGCTTCGTCCACTCCTCGAGGATGCCCAGGACGGACGCCTGGTGGCTGACGCGGACGCGCCGCGTCTCCTCCCCCGTCCGTACGGTGAACTCCTCGGGCGCGCCGGCCGTGTAGCGCCCGTGCACCAGGACGAGACGCCGGTCTCCGAGCCCGGAGGCGTGCGTGGCGAGCAGGGCCTCGATGGTGCGACGGCCCACCTGGGGCAGGGCGGCGCCCATCAGCGTCCGGTCTCCTTCTCCTGGTCGCCGATGGGCACGGGGCGCCAGGTGACCTGGATGCGGGTGCCCGGATGCGTGGCGAGGTACGACCTGATCTCCTCCTCCACTTCGGCGACCGTGGCGGCGAGGGACGCTTCGAGCCGAGTGGGCTCGACGACATGCGGAGCCCCCGGGCGTACGGCGTCAGCGGGTACGTCCACCGGCCGCCCGCCACCGTCGACCTGCTGCGGCGTGTCCTCCGGCACGACGGGCGCCGACGGAATCACCGGCTTCCCGTGTTCCGTGAAGCTGATGTCGTCCGCGGTCGGCTGTGGTTGCTGCGGCTGAGGTGGCACGGGCTGGGCGACCTGCGCGAGGCGTGCGACTTCGTTGACGAGGGCCAGCGCCTGGTCCTGTAGCTGTTCGAGTACGGGGACGAGCGAGCGGGCCTGCTCGTGGTCGTTCGCGGTCTCCTCGATGACCTGGATCAACCGTGCGGCCCGGTCGCCCACACCGTCGTCCCGCCCGGCGAAGCCGCGCACGCTGCCCAGCAGCTTCCAGTTGGTGTCGTCGAGCGCGGCCAGCACCTCGGGGGCCTGCTTGAGGGCTGCCCCGATCTCCTGGTCGGTCACGTCGTACGCCACCGCCGCGAGCTCGCGCACCACCACGGCCGCGTCGTCGGTGCGCCCGAGCCGGGCCACCAGGTCCGCCGCGGCCTTCATGGACCTCATCCGCGGGGCGTCGGCCCCATGGGGGCCCTGCAGCCCCAGCTCCCCGGCCCGCTTCTGCAGCACGGACCGGACCCCGCTCACGGCATCGCGATGTCTCTCGGCCACTTCCTTCACGCCGGTGGCGAGTTTGGCGACGTTCAGTGCGATAAGAGCGGGCGGTACGTGAACCCCGAAAATCCTTCCGGCCCGTTCACGCGCGGTCGCGAACTCCTCGTCGGTCGGCTTCTCGACGGCGCGCAGCCCGTAACCGGGGCCGATCTTGTCCAGCTCCGGCGCCTGCCGCAGCGGTGAGGTCTGGTACACCCACGTCCGGTCGTCGAGCAGTGCGTAAGTGGCGATGATCAGGTTGCTGACGTTCTTCTCCAGACCGGTGAACCCGAGCTGGCCGATCCACCTGCGGATGTCCTCGACGGACAGGTCCGTCCCGGCGTGCGCGTCCGCGGCCTTCTGGTTGATCCGCAGCCGCCACTCACGGCTGACGTTCAGCGGACCGTCGTACACCTCGCCCAGTCCCAGCGGGTGCACGATCTTCTTCACCATGGCCAGCTGGTGGCTGTCGACGACGATCCGTCGCTCGCCGCTCTCCATGGCCCGGCCGATCCATTCGAGCGCCGTCTTCAGCTCGCGCAGGGTGACCGGCTTGCGGGTGAGGGCAGGGTCGAAGTCGGGGTGCTTCGGGTAGAGCACGGCGAACATCTCGTCCGCGAGGGCGTAGAGGTTCTTCTCGAAGCCGATCCCGGGCTCGGGCTTCTGCCGCGTGAAGCCGGGCCGCAGCGACCACACATGCTGGTCCGCCGGGACCTCGGCTCCGACGTTCGCAGCTTCAGCCTTGCTGATCCCGTACAACTGCTCGAGTACGGCGGACAGTTGCGTGGTGAGGTTGTCGCTCTGCGCCTTGAGCTGGTGGCGGATCTGGATCCGTTCCTCGGTCGGGCGGGTGGCGGTGACGTCGTCGAGGCGGTCGCGCTCCAGCAGATAGTTGATCTTCAAGAGTCGTCCGAGCTGCCGGGCCCGCTGCTCGGAGAAGAAGTCGGGCAGCCAGACGATGGTGTTCCCGGACCGTCCCGACCGCTTCAGGGCCTCGATCCGGTGGACGTCCTCGATGGGCGAGCGCTGCGGCTCGTCGAAGGGATAGTCCAGTACGAAACGGATGTTGCCGTCCGTCTGCGGTTCGAACTGCTCGTCGGGCAGATGGGGATCCCGTACGTTCCCGAAGACGAACTCGGCGGTCCGCTTGGTGCCCCGCCATACGATCTCGCGCTCACACACGAACGCCTGCGTGTCCTTGATGCCGAAGGCCGCCCACAGGTGGTCCTTGACCCACTGCCGCCGGTGTCCGCCCTTGTCCGCGACCCCCTGGACCTCTTCGAGCAGCGGCTCGACGTCCAGATCGGACAGGTGCAGATGGAACACCGGGTCGGCGTCGCCCTCACTCCTCAGCTCCCCGAAACCCTGGGCCTGCAGGTCTCGCAGCGCCTTCACCGCGATCGATCCGGCCGACCCCACACGGGCCCTGATCGTGCCGTGGTTGAGGGCGGCGAGCCGCCCACCGGTCAGCCGTGCCAGAGCCGGGACGTTGGGGGCGAGCGCGGCGAGCAGCAGCGTTTTGACGAGCCGGTCGTCCCGCCGGTAGCGCGGATCGTCGACGGACCCGTACTTCTCCAGCAGATGCGCCCGTACGCGTGCGTGGAAGCGGTGCGCGATCTCGGACTCGCGGCGCAGCTTGGCGGTGAACGCCTCCCCGGTGCCCGACGCTATGACGTCCCACAGATCGCCGAGCGGGATCAGCTCCCCCATCCTCAGGTCGTCGCGCCGCCGCCGCAGCAGCTCCTGGACGAGCTTGAGGCCGGTGCGCTCGCGCTGGAGCGCACCGGAGAGGTCCACGAGGACGTTGAGCAGCGCGGGCGAGAGCGGATACAGCGTGCGGAAGTCGTCCCAGCTGGCCTCGGTCCGCCCGTGGGCGTCGAGCAGCACCTGCCGGACCTCGTCCTTGGACGACTCGACGAGCGTGAAGGCCTCGTCGCGGGCCGCTTCCATCCCGGGCTTCGGTTCCAGCACACGGCGCTTGATGATCTCGACGAGGTTGCTGTCCTCCAGATTGACGACGTCGATGCGTCCGGCCAGGTACTCGATCTGCTGTTCCAGGTTCTGCACCTCGGCGCCTGCCACGTCGGAGCCGATGAGCTGCGACAGGTCGCGCTGACGCGAGATGAACGACACGATCGGCACGGGCCGGTCGGTGTCCCCGGACTCGATCAACTTGACCAGCCGCTGCACCTGGTCGCGGACGAAGTCCTGCTCGCCCATGTGCGCCTGGAGCCAGAGGATCAGCTCGTCGAGGAAGAGCACGATGCCGTCGTAGCCGAGAGACTTGGCGTGCCGGGAGATGACCGACAGCCCGTTCTCCAGCGGCACGAAGGCGTCCTTGTCGCCGCGGGCTCCCTGCGCGTACGCCGCCATGGGCCCGGAGAGCAGCGCGGAGACCAGTGCCTCGCGGTACGGGTCCCCGGCGGGCGCGTCGAAGGCACGGTCCAGGTCGGCGGAGGCCCAGCTGCCGGCGGCCGGGGCGGCGTCGTCCGCGTCCAGCATGTCGAGGTCGTCGTCATCGCCGTTCGCGCCGACGGCACCGCCGCCCGGGGTCACCACGGCGGCCCCGTCGCCGAGCCACTGCATGAACTTGGCGTCGTCGGCGAGGAACTCCCGCTGCCTGCGCGCGTCCGCGAGCGCGGAGTCGGCCCGGTAGACGGCGGGGGTCGGCTTGTTCCCTTCCAGGGAGCGCACGGCGTGCACGTAGCCGCCGAGGATGGCCGAGTCCAGGTCGGTGGAGCCCACGAGGTGGTAGGGCACCATGAGGAACTTGCTGGCGCGCAGCCAGTCGTCGTGCTCGGCGATGACCTCCTGCAGCCGCGGCTTGGAGCGGGCCGCAGCGCTGTTGTTCAGCACGGCGTGAAGCACGGTCAGGAAGTGGCTCTTACCGGCACCGAACGAACCATGCAGATAGGCGGCGTGCGAGTTCCCCGACCTGACCGCCGCCCCGACCAGCCCGAGCGCGCTCCGGAAGGCCCCCTGCAGCTGCTCGGTGACCACGTACTCCGCGACGCGGGCATCGGTTTCGGTGAACCCGCCGGACAGCTCGACCTTGAAATCGCCGGCATGGACGTCTTCCTTGATGTCGATGACATCCCGCAGGAAGAGTTCGCTGGTGGGCATCCGGCTCTCGTTCCCTCACTCGGCAGCAGTCGGGGCGCGCCGATCTCCCGGATCTCACGCGCGACATCCAATCTTGCCAGTCTTGCCATGCCTTGCGCCCAGGCCAGACGCAAGTTGCGTGACGCCGGTGTCACGTTGAGCCCCTTGAGCGAACGAAACTTTCACACGAAGTGACGATGCCGGATCTCTGCGTGACATCCACCTGGGTGCGGGCCTGTCGGCATCCTGGCCGAGAACCGCTTAAGCCCGCATACGACCGTCTTGTGCTCCTTTTCAACCGGCTCTGACACTCGTGACCAGCGGGACATGCCGACGTGCTTGATGACCGCGAGGGGGACCCCATGGGGAGCACCGGGATCGAGGGCTTACTGCGCGACAGGTTACTGATCATGGTGAACGACAGGTCGGCGATCGGCCTGCTTCCATACATCGACGGCAACACCGGGGGTCTGCTTCTCACGGGTGCCGATGCCGCCGTGCGGTGCCGGAACATACGCAACAGCTACCCGGACACCGTCGTGGCCGTCGACTACGGCGGCCACGAACACCGGGTCGCGACCGCCGACCGCCCCTTCGGCTATCAGGCGTCCGACGGCTGGCACGCGCTGGACCACTCCGGCTTGGAGGAGGTCCTGAACGGCCAGCTGGCCAACAAGGCGGCGTTCGCGGTGACCCCGACCTGCTTCATACCGCCGCCGGACGAGGGCGGCGACGCGCGCGTGCTGCGTGCCGTGATCACCCAGGCCAACCTGCTGGAGCGGACGGACACGGTCGTTCTGCTGCCGTGCAGCTACCGCTGGCTGCGGGACGAGTCGCTGCTGCACCTGGTGGCGGCGGTACGGGCGAGTCGGCATCCCGTGGCGTTGATCATGCAGCACTACAAGGACCCGCTGGAGCGGGTGGGTGTGGCCGAGGGCCTACGCGTGTTGTGCCGGTCGTGCCCGCGCCTGCTGCTGTGGCGTACGGACCTGGCGGCATTCGACGCACTGGCGCACGGCGCGCTGGGCACGGCGGTAGGGGTCACGGCCATGCTCCGTCACGGCATGGACCCGCGCCGCAAGGGCCGAGGCTGGCGGCCGTATCCGGTGGTGCTCGTCCGCGAGCTGCTGAAGTACCACCGGGTGGAGGTGCTGCAGAACTGGTTCGCCCGCGTCGAACCGTGGACGTGCCGGTGCGCGGTGTGCGAGGGCGCCGAGTTGTCCCGCTTCAGCGAGAGCACCGCCGACGTACGCGAGTCGCAGTGGCACAACACGTGTGAGCTGTACGCGCTGCACGATGAGTTGATCTCGGCCGACGCGGGCCCGGACAGGCTGGAGTGGTGGCGGCAGATCGTCGACGACGCGGTTGCCCGGCATCACCTGCTGACCTCCGATCTCGGGGAGGAGGTCGCGCATCCTCCGGTGCTGCACTACTGGCAGCGGCCGAGCCCGCCGGCGGTTCCGATGCCGTGACGGATGCTCGGAGCGCTGTCGAGGAGGTCGATCTCGGCCCAGACGACTTTGCCGGGCCCTCGACGGTCGGCGACGCCCCAACGGGAGGAGAAGGCGTCGACGATGACGAGGCCCCAGCCGTGGTCTTGATCGGTGGTCGCGTCCGTGGCGTCGGTCGCGGGTGGCTGCGCGGTGAGAGAGCGGTCGCCTCGGGCGTCGGCGACCTCGATGCGGAGGGCGTCCGCACGGTGTTCAAGGCGGAGGGCGAAGTCGCGGCCGGGTACGCGGGCGTGGAGTACGGCGTTGGAGGCCAGCTCGGCGACGACGAGGGCGACGGTGTCGGAGAGGTCCGAGCCGAATGGGATGCCCCAGGCGTCGAGTTGGTGCGTGGCGAGGTGGCGGGCGAGGCGGGCGCCGCGACCGGTCGCGCTGAGCCGCTGGAAGAACACACTTACGGTGACGGCCGGTTGAGTCAGAGGTGCGGTCATGCGGCCAGCGTCGTGGGAGGGGGAGCACTTCAACAGGCACGGCGCTGGTACAGCCGTGGCTGGGTGGGTTCACTGAGTGGACAGGGTGAGTGACTCCCCGTAACCATGGGCGGGTTGATGTCCCGGTGGGGTACGTGGGAGGTGGGCCGGTCGTGTTGGACGGCGTCGCGAGCAGTGAACCGGAAGTGTCGGACGGCCTCAAGAGCTTCGGCGCGGTCCTGAAGGCGTTGCGGGAGGAAGCGGGGCTGACGCAGGAGGAGTTCGCGCCGCAGGTGCGGTACTCGGTCCATGCGGTGGCCAAGCTGGAGCAGGGGAAGCGGTTCCCGTCGGTGAGGTTCATCGAGCGGGCCGGGGTGGTTCTACAGGCGCCGAGGGTGCTCAAGGCGGCGGCACGGCATCTGACGCGGCGGCAGGGGTTGGCTTCGTGGTTTGTGCAGTGGGCGGGGATCGAGGAGGAGGCGATCTCGCTCTATGCGTATGAGTGCCGGGCGATTCCTGGGTTGTTGCAGCCGGAGGCTTACATCCGAGCGATCTTTGATCGAAGGCTGCCGCCGGTGACCGAGGAGCAAGTGGAACGTGAGACTGCGGCGCGACTTGAGCGACAGCAACTCCTGACGCAGAAGCCGAACGCGGCCTTCAGCTTCGTCATCGAACAGGCGTTGTTGGAACGGCGGGTGGGTGGAGCGAGCGTCACAAGGGCCCTCATCGACCACCTCCTGGAGGTCGGGAAGCTGCGCAACGTGGAGATCCAGCTCATGCCACTCCAGCAGGAGGACCACGCGGGCGTTGACGGCCAAATGTACCTGGCAGAGACTCCTGACAACCAGTGGATCGGCTACACCGAGGGTCAGCGTTCCAGCACCCTGATCACGGCATCGAAGGACGTCAGCGTCCTGCTCCAGCGCTATGGCAAGCTGCGTGCGCAGGCCCTCGACTGCAGGGCCACGGTGAGCCTGCTGGAACACATGCGAGGAGCGCTATGAGCACTACGGAACCGGCGTGGTTCAAGAGCAGCTACAGCGGTAGCGAGGGCGACAACTGCGTCGAAGTCGCTGACTGCCCTGAAGCCGTCCGCGTCCGGGACTCCAAGGACAAGGAGGGCGGCCAGCTGGCCCTCTCCCGCACCACGTGGTCGACCTTCATCGCGTATGCGGCAGAGGACCGGGTCTGACACTCGCCCAACGCCCGTGGGGCTGCCGGAGTACTGAACTCCGGCAGCCCATCGCCACGTTCCGCCTACTCGCCGTCGAGGGCGGGCTGCTCCGGGGCGCTGGCCTTCTTCGACGCGGCAGCCTTACGCCCCCGCGCCCGCTTCACCGGCCGCCAGGCCTTGAGATCCGCCGCGCTGAGCCGATGCTTGCCCATCTGCTCTTCAAGGAAGGCATCGCAGTCCTCCGCCGGCACGGACTCCCACTCGGGGTCGTACTCGCCGTGCCACTGCCGCACCCAGGGCATGACCTCGTGCAACCCGGCGATCAACGGCGTGAGCCGCTCAATGCCCCAACCGCTCTGCTCCGTACGGTCCTCGATGAGGTTGATGAGCGCCTGAGCTTGATCCTTGTGATCCCACCCGGCCCACCCAAGCAGCGTGGTCGGGTCAGCCTCGGGCCCGGCCTCCAGATAGGAGATGAACCGTTCCTTGGGTACGTCGAGCTTGCCGCGGTGGGACCAGTAGGAGGTCTTCGGGAAATCGGTGGGTGAGTACTTCGGCGGTACGGGCATATCGAGCCGCCGCCCAGTCCGGTCCTCCTCTCGCTGCTGCTCCCAGACGCCTTCCCACTGCTCGCGCTTACGCAGACCGGAGTCCTTGTACCTCATGGCCGCGAGATACGGCACGTGCTCATCGGCGATCACATCGGCAAGCACCTGCCCGAGCGGGAGGTCCGGCTTGTTGAGGTGGTCGGAGGCATACAGCGCGGCAACGGAGTTGAAGTCAGCGTCGGAACTCAGGGCATCGGCAAGTTGGTTGACGGTGAGCGTTCGAGGCTGGTTCACGCCGTCCCGCAGACTGAACCACAATGAGGGATCCTCACACCGACCCAGCAGCCAGGAGCGAAGGGCAGCCTTCTCCTTCTTCTCCCAAGGCTCGACGGACCAGCGCCGCTTACACTCGGGCCGCTCGATGAGCCTGATGTCCTTGCGCTGCTCGATGATGTCAATACGAGCCTGCACGATGTCTCGGTACCAGTCCGGCCAACGCCTCGGTACTTCGGCTGTAGGAGCCGATCCATGCCGCTCAAACCATTGCTCAACTGCCTCATCGGAGGCCGCTTGAGGAGCGATGACGATTTCAAACGCTCGCTCGCCCAAGTCCACTTCGGGAATCTCGTCAGCCGCAGGCGACTGAACCGTTGTGCGGGCCACCTCTCCGTCGCTCAGCAGCCCGTAGAGTCCGTAGACCTGCCAGTCGAGCTCTTCTTGGAGAGCAATCATGCGACGCCGGGTGCGGGCGTACTGAGCGTACGCCTCATCGAGGCGAGCACGCGTCGGCACGCCCGGCTCAAGCACACTGAACGGCTCACACTGCTCCAACTCTTGAGCAAGAGAGTCGAGGGCGTTTCCGAGACTCAGCGGCAAGCATTCCGGCAACGGGAATTGCTGAAGCTTCGTTCCAGTGAACTCGTAAAAGCTTTCCCAGGCATACCGCCCAGTGGACCGCTCACCACCCCTGTTTCCCTTATCCTGGCTTACCTGTTTCAACCAAAAACAAGCTGTGGACGAGTTCAGCACCCCCACCAACTCCAGGTGCTCATCCTCCCCCGCCGTCTCAGGCAACTTGATCACGGGCGCGGAGCGGTTGAATACATTCCCACCTCGCCCTAGGACGAAGTGGTTGTGCGTCGCCACGAACGCGAACGAGAGAAGGTAGGGAGCGTCAGTCCGCTCCCAGGAGAGCATGATGTGCTCGTGCCATGCCATCCCTCGCTCTTCCCTCGTCTTCCCGAAGGTCAAGCCGGAACGGAGCGTCCTGCGGTATGGCCAAAAGAGCGGCGTGCTCTGCAACGTAAGATCAGCTTCTCGTCCTTCATAGGGCCAGAGCACCGCGGCTCCACGGTGCCCCCAGTCGCGCAGGACATCACCGGTGACCAACGGGCGAGCCTGAACCGATGCCTGCTTCCACTGCGTCGGCACCGAGTCAGCAGCAAACACGTCGTCCTCGCCCAAGATGTCGTGGAAGCCCATCGACTCCGACCGCGAGGACAGCCGCCGAGCCGCTGCGGCCTCAACCCTCTCCAAAAGTGAACCCGCGCCGCCACCACTAACTGACCAAGGGTGCGTGGCGAAGCTGCTGGCAGCCGTGTCCTCGACAGACACCCACTGCGACTCGCTCCCAGGCCTACCCACCTGCTCAACAATCGCCCGCCAAACGGATGCCTCTGCCGCGACTTCGGGCTGAGATGGCTCCCCTCGAACGCCCAGCACCGCCCGCACGGTCCGCTCGGGACTCGGTACGCGATTACGCCCCACAAGGATCACAGTCGGTGTCCCGTGCCCAGGAATGAACGCTCCAGATGTGTCGATCACATGAGACAACTCGACCTTATCCCGGAATACCACCTCAATGAGCTTCTTGCCGAATTCACGCTTCATAAAGGAGTTCGCAGTGATCTGCCCGACAAAACCGCCACCGCCCGCTCTGCCGCCCGCTCCCTTCAGGGCCAGTTCGAAGAGCCTCTGCGCAAAAGGCGCCGACAGAGCGTACTTCCCGGCGCAGGAATCCCTGTACGCCGCCCGGTAATTCTCGTTCTCCTGCTTGTCCTTTACCGTGATATACGGCGGATTCCCCACAACAACGTGATAAGATCCCCGCCCCAACAAATCCACCTCCCCCGCAAACTCCCCCACATCCTCCGTAGAGTAAACAAAGGCACCCCCGCCCCCGGACTCACCCCCCTCCATCTCATCAAACAACGTCCCCAAATCCGTCTGAATACCCGCCGCATCCCGCCCATGCAGCAACGAGTCCCCCACCGCCACATTGATAGGAAACACCGGCGCAACCGCCAACCGCTCAGCCCCTGCGGCCCGCATAGCCGCAACCAGCAACCGGAACCGAGCGATACTGACCGCAAACGGATTCTTGTCGCACCCGTGGACGGACTCCAAAGCCCTTCGCACCACAGACCACTCATCGGCGCCTGGCTCCGCCTCCCGCCACTTCTCCACGAGCCGCTCAAAAAGGCCCAGCAGGAAGTGCCCCGACCCACACGCGGGGTCGATCGTCCGCAGCCCCCGCCGCTCGACACCTCCCGGCCCCTCCACCACAGGATCCAGCCCGAACTCCTCGATGGCCGGCTCCAGCGTCAAATCGAGGATGAACTCCTCGACGAACTCCGGCGTCTGCAACAGCGCGTACGTCTTGCGGGCATGGTCACTCAGGTCCTGGTACAGGTCACCGAGGAACCGCGTATCCCAGTCCAGATGCGAGAAGTCGTAAACGATCCGCCCGTCCGCGTCCCACCGCCGCCAGAACCGCAACAACTCCGTTGCGGCCTCATAGCTCGGCATCAATTCCCACAGCGGATTGTGCGCACGGTCGAAGAGACCGGCCACGGTCTCATGGGCCCCCGCAAGGTGCTCGAAGGCGGCGAGCAGCCAGTCCCGGTCGTTGTGGTCGGGATGCTGACGGAAGTGCGCCTCATGCCGCTCCTCCGCCTCGACCAACCGCTCCCCGGGCCCTGCGATGAACGGCGCCTCGATCAGCCCGTGATCCTCACAGAACCGTACGAAGACACAGGCCAGCACCCAAGCCACCGCAGCCTGAGTCACCCGCTCGTCCCGCCACGCCCCATACGTCGCCGCCGTACGCTGCGCCTCCCGGGCCCGCCGGTACTCGGACTCCAGCCGGACGCGGCACTCCTCCACAGACTCACTGCGCGCACGCAGATCGTCCTCAAGGATCACGACCTGCCGCCGCAGATCCTTCAGCAGCGCCGCCTGGTCCAGCCCCGCCCGCTCACCCTGGCCCGTGACCGTCACTCTTCGCATCCCTCTCGCAGCACCACATCACCCACCGCACATCGCCATACGGTTTCGCGTCCCAATCCTGCCAGCACCGTCGACCGAAACAGATCCCGCAGGAGTCATGGCAAAGTACTCTCATCTGCCGTGATCACGCCGCTAGGGTGATCACCGTGACGGCTCAGACACCTCCTCCGGTCCCGGCGGCCTCACCCGCGCCCGGACCCGCCCACCAACACTCGTTCTTAGAGGTGGGCCGCTGCCACTACGACGCGGCGACGCAACTCGCCAAGTCACCCCCGCTCTTCGGCTCCGCCGACCACCTGGCCGGCATTGCGGCGGAGTGCGTCATCAAGGCGATGCTCCTCGACTTCTTCGGTTCCAAACAGGACACCCCGCTCGGGATCCCGTACAGCCCGGCGATCAGGAACAAACCGGCGGCGCCGAGCAAGACCCAGATCGAGAAGGCGAGGAAGGCCTCCGAACACGGTCACCTCCCCCACGTCTGGGACCAACTCCTCCTGCTCGCCAACGGCCACCGAGGCGCCACCGTGCTTGCGCAGATTTCCCAGCAGAACCCCTTCCGGGAATCAGCCGACGAGTGGGACGTGGCCCACCGCTACCGTGACAGCAGCCAGATATCGGATCAGCGCGTGAAACGTCACCTCGCCGCAGCGCGTACCGTGATAGCCGCCTACCAACAGGCGAAGTAGCACAAAGCACAAACGCAGCCAAAGCCGAACCAAAGCCAGAGCCGAAGTGGAAAAGCAGGCGCCCGCCCCATGAACCCCACCCGATTCGACGCCGCGTGGCACGCCGCCCTGGGCCACGCCCGCCGGGCCGCCGAAACCGGCCGGGACACCGTACTCGTACGCGACCTGTTCGGGCGTGCGTCGCTCCTCATCGACGACGAGTCCGAGCCACTGCCCGCCGAGGAGCTGGAATCGCTCGCGGAGGCGTTCCGACGCGACACCCAGGCCTTCGCAGGCCCCCAACCCGTCCAGGCCGCGTCCACGATGTTCGCACCGGAGATGTTCTTCGCCTCCCCCGAACTCATCGTGCAGGACGAGGGCGAGCCAGGACGGCGGGGCCGCGTCGCCGTACTCGAACGGACCGTCGTGGGCGCCGACTGGGCCCGGGAAGCCGCACCAGGCGCCTCACCACAGCCCGAGGTGCGAGAGCGACGCGTCGCCCTGTACGGCTTCAAGGGCGGCGTCGGACGCTCCACCGCCACCGCCGTCCTCGCCCGGCACCTTGCCGACAAGGGCCACTGCGTCCTCGTCGTCGACCTCGACCTGGAGTCCCCGGGAGTCTCCACGCTCCTGCACGGCCTCGACGAACTGCCCGAGCACGGCATCGTCGATCATCTGGTCGAAGCCGGCGTCGGCAACGCGGACGAGCTGGACCTCGTCACCCAGAGCTCGTTCTTCACCCCCACCCAGGGCAACGGCGAGATCTGGCTGGCCCCCGCCGGAGGCCGCCCCCGCGACGACTACGACTACCTCGCGAAGCTGAACCGCATATACAGCGACCTTCCGGCCGCCGAGCCGGGCGGCGCGCCCAAGCCGTTCTGCGTGCGGCTGGAGGAGGCCATCGCCGCCTGCGAAGCCCAGGTGGCCGGGATCTCGCGGCAGCCGGATGTCGTCCTGCTCGACAGCCGCGCCGGCATTCACGACATCGCCGCCGTCACCCTCACCCAGCTCAGCGGGCTGTCCCTGCTCTTCGCCGTCGACAACCCGTCCACCTGGTACGGCTACGGCATGCTGCTCTCCCAGTGGAAGCAGCGCCAGGACCGGGCCGTCGAGCTACGCGAGCGCCTCCGTATCGTGGCCGCGATGTTCCGGTCCGCCGGGGACATACAGCGGCTGCACAAGCTCCGCGACAACGCCCAGAAGATGTTCGCCGACACGCTCTACGACGACGCGGAGGGCGCGGACCTGGACGCGTACCACCCGGCCCTGGAGGACGACCAGGCCCCGCACTCGCCCATTCCGATCCTCTTCAGCCACGACCTGATCGGCCTCGACCCGCTCCAGGACCGCGACTGGCCCGAACTGCCCTTCGTGGAGGCCGCGTACAAGAGGTTCCTCGACGAGGTCTACCAACTCGTCTTCCCGAGCGAGGAGCTGTCATGACGGACCGGGACCCACTGTCCACCGACGAGTACCGGACTCTGCTCTCCACCGCGCCCGGCAGCGCCTTCGACGCCGACACCGTGAGCCCCGACGTCACGCGGCTGTTCACGCCCTCGAGTCACCGGCGTGCGCTGGACCCCGACGTGACGGTGGTGCGCGGCGCGCGCGGTTCTGGCAAGACCGTGTGGACCAAGGTGCTCAGCGACGACAGGATGCGCGAGATCGCGGCGGCCTCGTACATGATGCCCCGGCTGCAGCGGATGACGGTCGCCACAGGCCACGCGAAGGGCGGCGAGCCGAACCTGCACCACCCCAGCAAGAACGTCATCAGCAAACTCCTGGAGGACGGCGTCAAGCCCCAGCACCTCTGGTCAGCCGTGGTCCTGACCGGACTCGGGGCCCCGGAGATCCTGCGCATCGAAGGCTGGGACAAGCGGGTCCGCTGGGTCTCCGGGCACATGGAGTCCTACGAACGCGCCCTGTGGACGATCGACCAGGAGGCCCGCAAGAGCGGCCGAACCCGCCTGCTGATCTTCGACGCCCTGGAGCACCTCCACAACGAGAGGCCGGTCGTCGACCAGCTGGTGTCCGGCCTCTTCGAGGTGGCGCTGGATCTCCGCATGAGCACCAGCGCGGTCCGGGCGAAGATCTTCGTCCGTCCGGACATGTACGAGAGCGCGCCCAAACACTTCCCCGACGCCTCCAAACTCGGCGCCAACGCCACCGACCTGACCTGGACCACGGAGAACCTGTACGGCCTCCTCTACCACCAGCTCGGCAACCACCCGAGCCCCGAGGCGGATAAGTTCCGTTCGTGGACCGGCAGTTGGCGCAGAGAGGGCGAAGGCAGGTGCATCGCCCCCGTCGACGTCATCGCCACCCCGAAGCGGCAGCACGAACTGTTCGTCACCATGGCCGGCCCGTACATGGGCGCGAGCCATCGCCGCGGCCACACGTACACCTGGCTTCCCAACCACCTGCAGGACGGCAAGGGCCAGGTGAGTCCGCGCACGCTCCTCCAGGCCGTCTCCACAGCGGCGACGATCAGCCGGGATCGGTACCCCGAACACGAATACGCCCTTCACTACGACGCCATCCGCGCGTCCGTGAGTACCGCCTCCCAGATCCGCGTGGACGAGATCAAGGAGGACATCCGCTGGGCGGCGGTCGCCGTCGAGCAACTGCGGGGCGGCCAGGTGCCGATGCAGCCGTCCGTGGTCCTCGCCTACTGGCGGGACGCCTCCCTCTCCGCGAAGCTGCGCGAGGTCCTGGCGAACGGCTCGCAGGGCAGCGGCCCGGAGGATGTCGACAACCACCGTGAGCTGATCGACGAGTTGGAGAGGCTCGGTGTGATGACACGGCGAGCGGCGGGCGCCACCGACCTGCGCGACTACGCGGTCGACATCCCCGACGTCTACCGCCTGGCTTTCGGTATCGGCCGCAAGGGGGGCGTCTCCCGGCGCGCACACTGACCACAGGCAGATCCCGGCGCGCGGCCTTGAAGGCGGCGGAGGGCGCCCCGAACGCCCTGAAGGGCTCCGGGGAACCGCGCGACCGGCAACGACGGCGCCGCAGACGACCGACGGCACATCGCGGTACTTCCAGCAGAGCGCTCAGGCCGCCGCAGTCACTGCCGTCAGGAAGTCGCCGTCGAGGTAAGCCCGTTCCCCGTCGCCGCCGATCACCTCGACCGTCCGCCCGTCCAGGTGCGGGACCTGCGTCCGCGTGTCCACGGGGCACAGCAGCCACAGCCCGTGCGGGTCTTCGGCCGGTCGGCGGGCCGCGGTCTGCAGCCGGATCAGGAGGTCGTGGCCGCCTTCGTCCCAATACCGGGCGAGCAGCCCCGCATCATGCAGGAAAAGGACCGTGCGAGGTGCCGCGGCCCGCTCCAGCAGGGCCGCCTCCAGACGTACCCAGACCGCACGTACGAACGAAGCCAGACCCCGCTTGATCTGCCCCGGCGCGGAGCCCGCGTCGGCGCGCAGGACCTTCTCCCAGTCCTGCCCCTTCTCCGCCGCCAGCGCCCGGAACTCGGCGAGGAACTCCCGCCCCAGGTCGACGCGTTCGACGGGGAACGCCGCGGCCACCGCCTCGGCGGCACCCGGCAGCCGGCTGCCCTTCACGGTCAGCGCGAGGAACCCACCGCGCTGCACGCGGGATGCGAGCCTGGCACGGGTGGCGGCATGCGGATCCCCGTCCACCTCCGCGACCGCCGGGATGCCGTGGCCGGGTGACACGTAGCTGGTGCCCGTCCCGGTGGACGTCCACTGGCCGACCGTCTCCAGGGCCGGCGGGAAGAACCGCTCCAGCTTGGTGTCGTACCGGAGCTCGAAGCGCGCCTCCCTGAGCGGGTCCTCCAGCTCGACGTACGTCGGCTCGCGCTCACCGGAGAGCGCATCGAGCACGGGGAAGCGCGCGCGCAGTCGCGCCAGCAGCTCGGCGACGGTGATGCCTCGGTCCCGTCGTACTCCCGCCCCTGCCTGCGAGATGCGCAGGGCGCGGTCCAGGCTGAGGTCACGGGGGTACAGCTCCAGGCGCGGAGTGACCTCGGTCCCCACGGCGACGGCGGCTGCGAGGTCGACCAGCCGGGTGTCCGCGAGCGGGGCGAAGCCCTCCGGGGCAGGTACCGCGCGCAGGTCCCGGACCACCGCGGCTCGTCCCGGCAGTGGCTCCTGACGCGCCAGTCGCTCCGCCACCGACCCCAACTCGGCTGCATAGTCAGCCAGTTCACGGGGGCTCGGGTCGTCGGTCCCGGGCAACGATTCCGCGGCGATCAGTACGGTGTCGCCTCGTCGGTGCACGGCCAGGCGCGGCTCGTGCTGTTCCACGCCCTCGCCGTCCCACAGCTCGGCCTCGGTGGCGGCCCGCACCACGGCCAGCGCCCTCGCGAGCGTACGCTCGGGAGCGTCGTCGCCCGCGCCGTGCCGGACGCGCAGCTCGGCGGCCGCCTCCTGCGCGGTCATGACCCGCCCGGCCGCCGAAACGATCTCGACCAGCTCTTCGCGCACCCGCCGCAGCCAGTCCGCCTCGGCCCACTGCTTGATCTCGATGCGGTGGTGACGCGAGACCGGCGGCTGCTTGATCTTGAGATGGTCGGCGATGCGGGCCTGGACCGGCCACGGACCCAACGGCGAAAGTCCGCCTTCCTCGGGCGGCAGACCGAGCGTGAGCCGGACCACCGGCGCACGGTGGGAACCCTTGCGACCGGGTTCGGGGGTGAGCCTGGCGGCCATGTCGTCTATCGACAGGAGCAGCGATCCGTCCGGCTCGGGGTCACCGTCCATGCGCGCGGCCGGTACCGCGGGACGGACATCGGCCCCGGTGGGCTGCCGCAAGGCGATCGCCCACTGCTTGCGGCGCCGGTTGAGTTCCTTGCGTACGAGCGCACCGGCGCCCCGCGCCTTCGAGATCGCGTACGGCTGGACGTTGAGCAGCTCTCCCACCTTGGTGGCGCCCAGCCCGTGCGCGACGGACACGGCCCGGGGCGACAGGCCTGCGGCGTCCAGCAGGGTCTCGGCGTCCGCGGCCTCGGCGGCGGCGTCACGGGCCTCCTCCGCGTCCTCGGCCTGGGCACCGACCGTGGCCGGGGTGGTGGCCGGTTTGGTCGCGTCGGCCGCCCGGAACACCTCGCGCCACTCGTCGTGCATCTGCCGCAGCGTGTCGAAGCGGTGCTCGGTGTCGCGGTGCAGCGCCCGCCGGAAGAAGGACGTCAGGCCGTCCCTGAGGGCCGGCTCGAACAGCTCGGAGGCGACGTACAGTTCGGCGGACTCGTTGGTGAGCGGGTCCAGCTGTCCGTCGCCCCACATGGGGCGCTCACCGCCGGCCATCTCGTGCAGGGTGACGGCTGCCGCGTACCGCTCGGCGTGGTCGTCGTAGTACGGCCGCCGCAGGGAGCCGAGGAAGGGGTCGAGGTAGCCGCGCGTGCCCGCCTTGATGTCACGCTCGGAGGCGTCGGCGAGGGAGAAGTCGAACAGCTTCAGACGCCAGATCCGGTCCTTGCTGTGGTGGATGCCGAAGTTGTCGGGCTTCAGGTCGCGGTGCAGGACACCGTTGGCGGCCAGCTGGTCGAGCGCCCTGAACAGATCGTCGCCGAAGCGCTCCAGCTCGTGGTAGGTCAGCTTGCCCTTGCCTCGCAGCCGGGCGCCCAGGGACTGCTCACCGGCGTACTCGAGCTGCAGGACGGTCCGCCCACCGATCTCGCGCAGCCCCTCACCCCGCAGCTGTACGACCGCGCCGCCGCCCACCTCTTTGAGGACGCCCGCCTCGGCACGCAGCCGTTCGGCCTTCTGCTCGTCCAGGGCGACCTTGAAGACCCGTTCGTCGATCTGTGTGTGGCCGTCCTCGTCCTCGACCGCGCGCTCCACGAGAAGGGCGCGGGCCGTGGCGCCGGTGCCGAGGACACGGCGTACGGACCATTCCGCGTCGAGCGACTGACCGGGCAGCGCCTCCAGCGGATCGACCCCTACGGCTGTGGGTGCCTCGGGCAGCACGCTGGCGCGCTCCGCCTTGTCCAGCAGATCGAGGAACTCCTCGGCAGAGCCGAGGCGTTCGGTCACGTCGGAGCGGGTGGCCTTGAAGACCAGGTCGTCGAGGGCGTCCGAGAAACCGTCGGCGACGGCGTACAGATGCAGCCCCGAATCGGTGCGCAGGCGCTCGCTCAGCGCGCTGCGCTGTGTGGCGGGAGGCTGACCGGTGAGGATCAGGTACGCGACAGCGCCGAGCCCGAACATGTCCAGGTCTGCCGGATCGGCGTACGGCTGGTCGGTCTCGGGGGCGAGATAGAGGCGGGCCGCGTCTTCGATCAGAGCGGCGTCGAGTGCCGACCCGCCGATGGAGCGGAAAAAGGTGGCGTTGCTGTCGAAGTCGCGGGCCGCGGTCTGCCAGTCGGTGATGCGCAACTCGGGGCGCGTCCCGTCGGACCGGAAGGAGACGTAGACGGAACTGGCCGCCAGGGCTCGGTGGTAGAGGGCACGGTTGTGCGCGTAGCGGACGGCTTCGGCGAGCTGTCGTACGAGGTCGAGGCGGATTTCGGGGGTGAGCTTGCCTCCGTAGGTGGCCAGGTACTGGTCGAGGCGCAGGTCCGTGTGCCGGTGACGGAAGAGGATCGCGGGTCCGCCCTGATGCTCGCGGATCTCGACGGCCTCGACGATGCCGCGGTGCGTGATGCCCTGCAGGACCTGGTACTCGCGGCGGGCCGCGCGGTCGGTCGACTTCTTCGCGGCCTCGGTAGCCATATGGCCGACCAGGTAGATGCGGACGCGGCCCTCGTCCTGGACGAGGCCGTCGTCGCGCGTGGCCAGGCGGTCCTCCCAGGACTGCCCGCGGTCCAGGGGGTGCGGCTGCAGCTTCCAGGCGTCGCCGAACCTGAGATGGGCCGTGGACTGCTGAACACCGATGGCCTTCAGCAGGCGCGGCAGAGTTTCCCGGGAGAAGTCCGGCGTGACGCGGCGGTCGGGTCGGTCCGGCGGCAGGCCCAGGAAGTCCTGCCAGATGCGCTTCAGGCCGGTGGGGCGGTCGTCACGACCGTAGACCTTGACCTTCTGGACGTCGTCGAGATGGCTTTCGAGGTCCGGAGCCGAGAGGAAGATCGCCGGTTCCACGCGCGGCACGGAACGCTCGGGGATGCCCAACTTGCGCGCCGCCCATAGGAGTCTGCTTTTGAGGTCCTTCGACTTGGCATCGTTGAAGTGGAGCGGGTTGTTGATCGTCCTGGTGCGGTCGGAGCCACGGAAGTTCCAGGTGGATCCGTTGTTTTCCAGCCGCCCCGGGTGGCTCTTGATCTCGACCAGGTACAAGCCCGCGGGCACCGCGATCAGCAGGTCGCACTCGTTGATACGGCCCGATTGCGCGGTGAAGGAGAACGTGGCCCAAGCGCGATAAGGCTCGGCGGGCGGCATCAGGCGACGTACATGGTCGAGAGCGTCCTGCTCCCAGGGGTACGGAGAAGGCCGGTCCTGGAACCACTGCTGTGCCGGACGGGGCGGTCCGGGCTTGGGCACCGGACGCGAGTCTCCTGCCGTCACCGTCCGACCTCCGCGTCTGCTTCCTGCCCTACTCAGAACGAAACTCCCTGGCTGACCTTACCGCGACCTACTGACAGCCCGGATCTGTGCTTCTCTCACGGCTGGGTCACGACGGGCCCACCCGGCGAATCCGTAATTGCCACAGCACCAGCTGAGCTACTTGACCCGGGCGTCAGCAGCAGAGCCGCCAGCCTCTCTCCGCGGAGCGATGGTCACGGATGTCGTGGACTATCTGTGGACGGGCCTTAGCCAACCGAGCGTACCCAGGGCATCTACCAGCGCTTTTCTCCGAGACTCAAGCGCCCTCCGGAGCCGTGTGTGTGACTGCTCAGGCGTATGCGCACTGGGGCCACTGAGGGCCAAAGGCCACAAATGAGGCGGTCCCAGGAGTCTGAGGTTTCGGTCGGGGAGTCAGTGGTCAGCGTGAGCGTGCATGTCCGGTCGACTGCGTACAACTGACGGCGCAAAAGCCCATCGTAGGCATCGGAACTCTGGCCACCACCACAGGCGGCCCCTGGGGACTCGGTGATAGTGGGGGGCCAGTTCCAGCGTGGTCCGCTGTCAGTCCGTACGTCCCCACAAGGGAACTGCACGTCCCCCCTACCACCTCTGTGCCACCGGGCAGGCGAGCCCTCGGCTTCGACCCGGGGTCGGCTTCGAGGGGGCGTGGGCCGCGTCGATCTTCGGGTCGAGGTGTCGACCCCGCGTCGCGGCCTCCGCCGCGTTCCCTCAGGCCGATCGCTTCCGGGCTGCTGGCTTCTTCTGGGGTGCCTTCTTCGTCGTCTGTGTTGTCTTCTTCTGGGTGTTCTTCTCCGTCGGGGTCGGCTTCTTCGGCGTGGTCTTCGTGGGGGGTGTTCGCTTCTTCGGCGTGGTCTCCGGCGGCTTGGGCGTCGACTTGCGGGGGGTCTTCGGCGTCTTCGCGGTCGTGGGCTGTTCGGGGGCCGTGCGGCCGTGCAGGGGGCTGACCTCCGCCTCGCCGGTGGGGGTTCCGCGGGACTCGCGGGCCGCTCGCACGCTGTTCTCCAGCGCCGCCATCAGGTCCAGCACCTTGCCGCCGGTGTCGGGGGTCGGGGTCTCGGGCGGGGACTCGCCGGCGGCCTTGGCGGCGATGACCTCCTCCAGCGCCTCCCGGTACTCGTCGTGCAGGTCCTCCAGGTCGACCTCGCCGAGGGTGTCCATGAGGGCGTCCGCCAGGTCGAGTTCCTTGTCGCGGATGGTGACGTCGGTGTCGGGGGCGATGCCCTCGGGAGCGCGTACCTCGTCGGGCCACAGCAGGCCGTGCATGGCGATGGCCTCCCCCACGACCCGCAGCATGCCCAGGCGTTCGCGGCCGCGCAGCGCGTACTTGGCGACGGCGACCTTGTCGCTGCGCTTCAGGGCCTCGCGCAGGAGGGTGTACGGCTTGGCGGCGGGCGCGCCTCCGGAGGCGAGGTAGTACGCCGAACCCATCTGGAGGGGGTCGATCCGGTCGGCCGGTACGAAGGCCACGATCTCGATGGTGCGGGCGGTCGGCATGGGCAGGTGGGAGAGGTCCTCGTCGGTGATCGGGATGATCGAGCCGTCGGCGTCCTCGTACGCCTTGCCGATCTCGGCCTGACTGACCTCGCGGTCCTCCAGTTCGCAGACCTTGCGGTAGCGGATGCGACCGCTGTCCTCGGTGTGGATCTGGCGGAAGGAGATGGCGTGGTTCTCCGTGGCGTTCACCAGTTTGACCGGGATGGTGACGAGGCCGAAGGAGATGGCGCCGTTCCAGATCGATCGCACGTGCCGCACCCTGCCTTTCCGGCTTTTTCCGATTCGTCTGGGATTGTCATCCTATGACGCCTATCACAGAGGTGGAGGGGCGCCGGGTGGTGCTCAGCAACCTGGAGAAGGTGCTGTATCCGGAGACCGGCTTCACCAAAGCGGAGCTGCTGCACTACTACGCGACCACCGCCGGGGCCCTGCTGCCGCACCTGCGTGACCGGGCGGTCTCCTTCCTGCGCTATCCGGACGGCCCGGGCGGGCAGCTGTTCTTCGCCAAGAACGTGCCGCCGGGTACGCCCGAGTGGGTCACGACGGCGAAGGTGCCGCGCTCGTCGGCGGACAGCCCGGCCCGGATGGTGGTGGTGCAGGACCTGCCCAGTCTGGTCTGGGCGGCGAACCTGGTCACCGAGTTCCACACCCACCAGTGGCTGGTGCGGACGCCCGACGAGGCCGACCGGCTGGTGTTCGACCTCGACCCGGGCGCCCCCGCGCACGTCGTGCACTGCTGCGAGGTCGCCCTGTGGCTGCGTGAGCGGCTCGCCGCCGACGGCATCGAGGCGTACCCGAAGACGGCCGGGTCGAAGGGACTGCACCTGCTGGCGGCGGTGCGCGGGGCTTCCTCCGAGCGGACCTCGGAGTACGCGAAGGCGCTGGCGGTGGAGGCGGAGCGGGCGATGCCCCGGCTGGTGGTGCACCGGATGAACAAGAGCCTGCGGCCGGGGAAGGTGTTCGTGGACTGGAGCCAGAACGCGGCCCGCAAGACCACGGCCACCCCCTACACCGTGCGGGCCCGCCGGGCCCCGCTGGTGTCCGCGCCGGTGACCTGGGAGGAGGTCGCCGACTGCCGCAGCCCGGCGCAGCTGGAGTTCCGGGCCGGGGACATCGCCGCGCGGCTTCAGGACCTCGGTGACCTCATGGCGCCGCTGACCGACCCGGCCACGGCCGCCTCCCTGCCCTGACCCGCGTCTGCGCCCACGCCCGTGTCAGACCCTCGCCCAGGTGCCGCGGTCCCGTGCCATTCCGTGCAGGGCCTCCACGTCCGCCGGCTTCAGCACGCCGCCCGCCCGGGCCAGGTCCGCCAGCTCGGTGTCCCGCAGGATCCGCACCCGACGTGGCTCGGCCGTCACGGTCACCTCGGCCGGGGCGGTGAGCACCAGTACCGGGCGGACCTCCGCGGTCAGGGCGTACGAGGCGCGGTCGGCCTCGGCGCGCAGGCGGCGCAGCAGCGGTTCGGCCGTGCGGCGGCCCAGGCCGATCATGGGGTCGGCGACCAGGACGCGGGTCCGGCGGGCGTACAGGGCGTGGACGGCGAACAGGCCGCCGGGGCCGATCACCAAGTGGTGGATGCGGTCCCCGCCGGGCAGCGGGACCGAGTGCAGGGTGTGCCAGCCGGCGCCCTCCAGGCCGTCCAGCGTCTCGCCGGTGAGCTGCTCGGCGGCCAGGGCGTGCCGTCGGGGGTCGGGGCGCAGCCGGTGCGCGGGGCCGGGATCGCGGTCGAGGGCGACGAGCAGGGCCTCGCCGGGGCGGTTGGGGGCCAGGTCGTCGTCCGGGTGCAGGGTCAGCCGGGCGAGTTCCGCCGGGGTCGGCACCGGGGGCGGCCCCACGGTGACCGGGCCGGTGAGGAAGGGGCGCAGGGCGTCCAGTACGGCGTCCCCCCTGTCCTCGTCCAACAGGTTGACCCGGCTGGTCTCGCGGTCGTACCAGGCCACGCTCGTTCCGTCCGCGCGACAGACGTACAGCCGTTCCCTGCCGTGCCGGCCGGCCGGCACCACGCGCAGTCCGCTCATGTGCCATCACCCCTCGACCATGGGAACAGGCGGGGTGCTCCGGGGGCAAGAGCGGTTACCGTGGAGGACGGCCCCCCGCGCGGGGGAGTTGGGGAGGCGCCGGTGCGGACCCGCGGAGAGCAGCCCGACGTACCGGCTCCGGAGAGCCCGTGGAACGAGATCGTGCCCGGCCTGTGGATGGGCGGCCACGAGTTCCGGAGCCGTTCCGGACGCCTGGAGTCCGCCGTGGTGGGCGACGAGTTCGACGTGGTGCAGACGCTGCTGCGGCTGCCGGGGTACGGGCCCGATCCGGGCGTGGAGCACCACGTGTGGCCGATACCGGACGGGCCGCTGGACGGCACGCAGCTCGCCGGGGTGATCCGGCTGGCGCGTGCGGTGGACGAGGCGCTGGACGCCGGCCGCCGGGTGCTCGTGCGCTGCTGCCACGGGTACAACCGGTCGGGGCTGGTCGTCGGGCACGCCCTGGTGCGGCGGGGTGAGCGGGCCGACGAGGCGATCCGGCTGATCCGGGCCCGGCGCTCGGCGTGGGCGCTGCACAACGAGCTGTTCGTCGCCTACCTGCGGGCGGGGCTGGCGACCGTGCGGCTGCTGGAGGAACTGGCGGAGCTGACCGAGTAGCGCTCGCCGCCCGCTGCCGGGGGTCCATGGCGGTACCGGCCCGGCAGGTCGCGCGGGGCCGCTCGCCCGGTCGTACCGCCAGTCCCCGTTTCCGACGCCGCCTCCCCGGTCGTACCGGCCCCCTGGGGAAGCCCCGTCCCCGACGCCGCCTCCCCGGTCGTGCCGGCCCCCCTCGGGAAGCCCCGTCCCCGACACCGCTCTCCCGCCGTGCCGCCCCGCCGACGCGGGCCGCCCCCGGCGGTCCTGGTGTGCGCGTGGCGGGTGGTCGGCGCAGGCTGGGCGGGTGTCCCCGCGCACCCACGAATTAAGGTGGCGGGGATCGGACCCGACGCCCAGGAGCACCGTGCCAGCCCGACGCCCCGCGCGCACCGCCCTCGCCGTGACCGCCGTCGTCCTGCTGTCGGCGACGGCGGCGGCCTGCGGGGACACCGGCGGGTTGCGCGGCGCCGGCTCGACCCCGGCCGCCAACAGTCCCGTGAAGCTCTGGCCCGGGCTGCGGCCGGCGTCCAGCCCCGCCTACCCGTACGACGTGGCGACCAGGGAGGCGGTGAAGGGCGTGGCCGTGCCCGGGAACGACATCCGGAAGGTGGATCCGGTGGACGTCGTCGAGGCGGAGCTGAAGGCACACCCGGGCGACTACGGGCCCAAGGGCGCCTACCACGCCACCGTGGGCCGGATGAGGGAGTGCCGGCCGGGCGGTGACCGGGCCCGCTGCCCGTTGCTGACGCCGTACTACCGGGACCTCACCGGGGACGGCCGGCCGGACCTGACGCTCGGGTTCCGGCTGTATCCGACGAACCAGACCGGGGTGCGGGTCTACACCGTCGAGAAGCACGGGCTGGTGCAGGTGCTGTCCGACAACGACGCGATCACCGGGGTGGAGCTGGCCGGCCGGGCGCTGATCGAGCGTTCGCCGGCGGACATCTCGGGCTACGAGTACCGCACCACCTGGGTGTGGGACCCGGGCCAGCGCGCGATGGTGTTCTCCCGCGACGAGTACCTGCACGTCGGGGACGGGCGGCACGGCAGGACGCCGTCCGCGTCGGCGTCCTCCTCCGTGTCGCCGTCCGCGTCCGTCTCGCCGTCGGCACCGGCGGCCCCGTCCGCGAGCGGGCGATGAGGCTCGCGCTGCCCCAGTGGGCCGGGACGCTCGCCGCCAAGGCCGCCGCGTTCATCACGGTGATGTGCTGTGCGCTGGCCGCGCTGCTCGGTGTGCTGGTCCACGTCTCGGTGACCGACCAGACCGTCGGGCAGGCCCGTGACCTGGCGCTGTCCCGGCTGACCGACGCGACCCGGGCGTACGAGGCCGGGGACACCCTGCTGCCGGGCGCCGCGGTGGAACCGGCGGGGCTGCCCGCGCCGCTGCGGAGGCTGGCGGTGTCCGGGAAGCGCGGCACGATGGTCGCCACGTACCGGGGGCGCCCGACGATGTGGGCGGCGGGGCCGGTGGCGGGGCGGCGGGCGCTCGGCGTGGAGGTCGACTACTCGCAGCAGCACCGCACCATCGCCGGCCTGGACCAGTCGATCCTGTGGTCGTCGGGGCTCGCGATCGGGGCGACGGTGCTGGTCGGCGCGTTCGCGGTGACCCGGGTGACCAGGCGGTTGCACGGCACCGCGCGGGTGGCCCGGCGGATCAGCGCGGGTGACCTGGACGCCCGGGTGGAGGACCCGCGGACGAAGGATCCGACCCGGCCGCAGGACGAGGTGGCGGCGGTGGCGGCGGCGCTGGACTCGATGGCCTCCTCGTTGCAGGGCAAGCTGCTGTCCGAGCAGCGGTTCACCGCGGACGTCGCGCACGAGCTGCGCACCCCGCTCACCGGGTTGCACGCGGCGGCGGAGCTGCTGCCGCCGGGCCGGCCGACGGAGCTGGTGCGGGACCGGGTGGCGGCGCTGCGCACGCTCACCGAGGACCTGCTGGAGATCTCCCGGCTGGACACCGGGCGGGAGCGGCTGGAGGCCGACACCGAGGAGCTGGGCGCCCTGGCCGGGCGGGTGGTGCGGGCGTCGGGCACGCCGACGGAGGTCCGGTTGGTGCGGGACGCACGGGTGGAGACCGACCGGCGGCGGCTGGAGCGGGTGCTGGGGAACCTGGTGGCCAACGCGCACCGGCACGGGCGTCCGCCGGTGGTGCTCACGGTGGACGGGCCGGTGGTGACGGTGCGGGACCACGGCGGCGGGTTCCCGGAGTACCTGGTGGCGCACGGCCCGCAGCGGTTCCGCACGGAGGGCGGGGCCAAGGGCCACGGGCTCGGGCTGACCATCGCGTCGGGGCAGGCGGAGGTGCTGGGCGCCCGGCTGTCCTTCGCCAACGCGGCGGACGGCGGTGCGATCGCCACGCTGACCCTGCCGGGCGGGGAGTGACGCCCGGGAGGCGGAGCGCGGGGTGACCGGCGGGGACGGGGCGCGGGGTGACCGGTGGGGGCGCGCGCGGCGTCCCGTTCCCGGGCGTGCGCCTCCGGAACGCCGGTCCCACGCCACGCTGGTGCTGACGCGGCCGTCCAAGAGCGCCCACGAGTCGCCGCGTTTCGGTAGGTTCCGGACATGACGAAGGCCGGAACCACCGTGGAGTCGGTCCCCGCTCCCGTGCGCGCCCCCCGGCTCCCCCGGCGCCGGGGTGTCGAGCTCGCCCTGATCGTGCTGGCCGTCCTGCTGTCCGTGTACGGCTACTGCGCGGTGGGGCTGGCGCGCACCGGGTCCGTGCCGCCCGGTGCCGTCGGTTACGGTGCCGGCCTCGGGGTGCTCGCCCTGTTCGCGCACATCGCGGTGCGTGTCCGGGCGCCGTACGCCGATCCGCTGCCGCTGCCCATCGGGGTGCTGCTCAACGGGCTGGGGCTGGTGCTGATCTACCGGCTGGACCTGGAGACGCCCGGCGACCGGGCGGCCCCCACCCAGCTGGTGTGGTCCACGTTCGGGATCGGGCTGTTCATCGCTGTCGTCCTGGTGCTGCGCGACCACCGGGTGCTCCAGCGGTACGCGTACGTGTGCGTGGTGGCCGCCCTGGTCCTGCTGGCGCTGCCCATCCTGTTCCCGGCGGTCAACGGCGCCCGGATCTGGATCCGGCTCGCCGGGTTCTCCATCCAGCCGGGCGAGTTCGCCAAGGTGCTGCTCGCGGTGTTCTTCGCCGCCTACCTCGCGGCCAACCGCAGCGCGCTCGCGTTCTCCGGCCGCCGGCTGTGGCGGATGCAGTTCCCGACCGGGCGGGTGCTGGGGCCGATCGTGACGATCTGGGTGGTGAGCGTGGGGGTGCTGGTGCTGGAGCGGGACCTGGGGACCTCGCTGCTGTTCTTCGGGCTGTTCGTGGTCCTGCTGTACGTGGCCACCGGTCGGACCGGCTGGATCGCGGTCGGGCTGCTGCTGGCCGTGGTCGGCGCCGTCGCCGTGGGCCGGCTGGAGCCGCACGTCAACGGGCGGATCGAGGACTGGCTGCACCCGTTCGCCACGATCCAGGCCGGGCAGGGGCCCAACCAGCTCGCCCAGTCCCTGTTCGCGTTCGCCGCCGGCGGGGTCCTCGGCACCGGGCTCGGGCTCGGGCACTCCATCCTGATCGGGTTCGCCACCAAGTCGGACTTCATCCTGGCGACCGCCGGGGAGGAGCTGGGCCTCGCGGGTCTCGCGGCGATCGTGCTGCTGTACGCCCTGCTGGTGGAGCGCGGCTACCGGGCGGGGCTGGCGCTGCGCGAGCCCTTCGGCCGGCTCCTCGCGGTGGGGCTGGCCTCGATCGTGGCGCTCCAGGTGTTCGTGATCGCGGGCGGGGTCACCGGGCTGATCCCGCTGACCGGGATGGCGATGCCGTTCCTCGCCCAGGGCGGCTCCTCGGTGGTCACCAACTGGGCGATCGTGGCGCTGCTGATCCGGGTGAGCGACTCGGCGCGCAGCCAGTTCGACGGCCGGGAGGCTCCGTGACCGAGTACGGGGGGCTGCCCGAGCACGGGCGCCCGATGGCGAAGTACATCCGGCACGCCTGCGCGTTCTGCGCCCTGCTGCTGGCGGCGCTGCTGGGCAACGCGGCCCGCGTGCAGGTCGTGCAGTCCGGTCAGTACACCGACAGCCCGGCCAACCGCCGCGCCACGATCGCCCGTTACCAGCAGCCACGCGGGAACATCCTGGTGGACGGCGGGCCGGTCACCTCCTCGGTGGACACCGGCGAGCAGCTCCGCTTCGAACGCGGTTACACGGACGGGCCGTTGTACGCGCCGGTCACCGGGTTCGCGTCGCAGAAGTACGGCACCACGTTCCTGGAGCACGCCGAGGACGGGGTGCTCTCCGGCACCGATCCGCTGGTGTCGCCGCTGCCGCTGTGGAAGGAGGTGACGCGCGCGCCGAACCGGGGCGGGGACGTCGTCACGACGCTGGACCGCCGGGCGCAGGAGGCCGCGTACCGGGGGCTGGCCGGCCGCAAGGGCGCGGTGGCCGCGCTGGACCCGGCCACCGGGCGGATCCTGGCGCTGGTGACCAGCCCGTCGTACGACCCGGCCGAACTGTCCGGCAACAACGAGGCGGTGACGTCGGCGTGGTCCCGGCTCAACAGCGACCCGGAGAAGCCGATGCTCAACCGGGCGGTACGGCAGACGTATCCGCCGGGGTCGACGTTCAAGGTGGTCACCGCGGCGGCGGCGCTGGACGCGGGCGTCGTCACCGACCTGGACGCGCCCACCGACTCCCCCGATCCTTACCGGCTGCCCGGCACCACGACCCGGCTGACCAACGAGGGCGACGGCTGCGTGGACACATCGGTGCGGGAGGCCTTCGAGTGGTCCTGCAACACGGTGTTCGCCAAGCTGGGTGTGGACGTGGGCGTGCGGGACATGGCGGCCACGGCGCAGGCGTTCGGGTTCAACGACCCCGATCTGCGCATCCCGTTCTCGGTGGCGCCCAGCACCTTCGACGGCCGGGTGGACCGGGCGCAGCTGGCGCTGTCCTCGATCGGGCAGTACAACACGCGGGCCACGCCGCTCCAGATGGCGATGGTCGCGGCGGCGGTCGCCGACGACGGTGTGCTGCGTCCGCCGTACCTGGTGGAGCGCACCACCCGGCACGGCGGCCAGACCGTCGGCGGCAGCGCGGCCCGTCCGGGACGGCAGGTGATGCGGCCGTCGACGGCGGCCCGGCTCAGGGAGCTGATGACCGGCGTGGTGGAGGAGGGCACCGGCACCCGGGCGGCGCTGCCCGGCGCGATCGTCGGCGGGAAGACGGGCACCGCGCAGCACGGGGTGGGCAACGCGGGCGTGCCGTACGCCTGGTTCGTCTCCTGGGCGCAGGCCGACGACGCGCCGGAGCCGCGGGTGGCGGTCGCGGTGGTGGTGGAGGACGCCTCGGCGGACCGGGGCGAGATCAGCGGGGGCGGGGACGCGGCGCCGATCGCCAAGGAGGTGATGCGGGCGGTTCTCGCGGGCTGAGACGGGGGGTGCCGGTGGTCCGGGAGCCGACCTACCGTGCGCGCATGACGGAAACCGTGATCGCCCACGAGCTCGCCCAGGTCAACATCGCCCGCCTCAAGTACACGCTGGACTCGCCCGAGTTGAAGGACTTCGTCGACGCGCTCGACCCCGTCAACGCGGTGGCCGACGCGGCGGAGGGGTTCGTGTGGCGGCTCCGGGGCGAGGGCGGGAACGCGACGGCCGTCCCCGTCCTCGGCGACGCGTGGCTGATCGTCAACATGTCGGTGTGGCGGGACACGGACGCGCTCACGGCGTTCATGTACCGGGGGACGCACCGGGAGTTGCTCGCCCGCCGGCGGGAGTGGTTCGAGCGGCCGGCGGAGGCGATGACCGCCCTGTGGTGGGTGCCGGCCGGGCACCGTCCGGCGGTCGCCGAGGCGGAGGACCGGTTGCTGCACCTGCGGGCGCACGGCCCGACGCCGTACGCCTTCACCCTGCGGGCGACCTTCCCGCCGCGGGCGGCCGGGGAGGCGATGGCCGTCAGCCGACCGGCTTGAGCATCTCGCCGCGGATGTCGAGGGCGTCGCGTGCGGCGGCGTCGAGGTCGATGCCGGCGGGGTCCGTCCGCTCGCGGCCCACCGCGCCGATCATGGCGGCCGTGTTGCCGTCCGCCCAGGCGCAGACCGGGTAGGTGAGCGTCACCGTGCCGCTCTTCTGGACCAGCACCTCGCAGCTGACGGGCGTGTCCGCGCCGGGCGGGGCGACGTCCCTGGCGGGTTTCCCGAGCGTGACGCCGTCGGCCTCGGCGGCGCCCTTGAGCATCCGGCGCCGGACCGACGCCTGGTTCTTGAACCGGCCGTACATGCCGGAGACCGCGAGCGAGCCCCGGGTGGCGTCGCCGTCCAGGCTGTAGCGGGCGGTGACGGCGTGGATGTCCTTGGCGTCCCAGGCGCCGTCGGCCTCGCGCTCGACCTTCTTGCCCTCGGTGGCGGAGTAGTCCTCGGCGAAGACGTACCTGCCGTGCAGCAGTGTGTGCGGCAGCGTCAGCTTGTGCCTGGCCTCGGGGAAGCCGCTCTCGGCGACCGTTCCGAGCAGGACGAGACCCACGACGGCCAGTGTGACGACACCGCCCACGATCCCGAGCACCAGGCCCACCCGGCGCTTCCTCGGGGGTGGGACCACGGGCGGCATGCCGCCCCAGCCGGGGTAGGGCTGCGGCGGGTACGGCTGCTGCGGGTAGGGCTGCTGCGGCGGGTACGGCTGCTGGGCGTAGGGCTGTTGCTGGGGGTACGGCGAGCCGTACGGGCCCGGGGCGGCGGGGGGCCGGCCGCCGTACGGGTATTGCGGTTGCGGAGGCATGGACACGCCAGCACGCTACTGCATCCGGGTGAGCGCACCGGCGCCGCGTCCGCGCCCGCCGGGAGCACGCCGCCGCCCGCGCGCGCCGGTTCAACAAGTCGGGCGCAGGGGATTGACGCGCTTGCTGACAGGCAGTCTTATAAGAATACGACGACTACCCCCGGGTAACGAGGTGAGGGAGCCATGACGACCCTGACGGAAGCGGACGCGCTCGAGGGGCTGCGCGACGCGCTCGGCCTGCTGAAGGACCGGGAACAGGTGGCCGAACGCCTGCTCGTCTCTTCCGCCAAGCACTCCTTCGACCCGGACGAGGAGCTGGACTGGGACGCGCCCTTCGAGGAGGGCAAGTGGTTCTGGCCCCCGGAGCTGGTGTCGCTGTACGGCACCCCGATGTGGCGGCGGATGGGCGAGGAGCAGCGGCTGCTGCTGTCGCAGCACGAGGCGGCGGCGCTGGCCTCGCTCGGCATCTGGTTCGAGCTGATCCTCATGCAGCTGCTGGTCCGGCACGTCTACGACAAGGCGGCGACCAGCGCGCACGTGCGCTACGCGCTCACCGAGATCGAGGACGAGTGCCGCCACTCCAAGATGTTCGCCCGGCTGATCACGCACGGCGGCACGCCGTGGTACCCGGTGAGCCGCGCCCACCAGAACCTCGGCCGCCTGTTCAAGACGATCTCCACGACCCCCGGTTCCTTCACCGCCACCCTGCTCGGCGAGGAGGTCCTGGACTGGATGCAGCGCCTGACCTTCCCCGACGAGCGGGTCCAGACGCTGGTCCGGGGCGTCACGCGGATCCACGTCGTGGAGGAGGCGCGGCACGTCCGGTACGCCCGTGAGGAGCTGCGGCGCCAGATGGTGACCGCGCCGAAGTGGTCGCAGGAGTTCACCCGGGTCACCTCCGGGGAGTTCGCCCGGGTCTTCTCGGTGGCCTTCGTGAACCCGGAGGTGTACACCAACGTCGGCCTCGACAAGCGGGAGGCCATGGCGCAGGTGAAGGCGAGCGGGCACCGGCGGGAGGTCATGCAGACGGGCGCGAAGCGGCTGACCGACTTCCTGGACGACATAGGGGTGCTGCGCGGCGTCGGCCGGCGGCTGTGGCGGGCCTCCGGGCTGCTGGCCTGACACCCCGCCTCCCCGCGGCGATTAGGCTGCGGGACATGACCCCGTCCGCCAGTCCCGCCTACCGCCGGCTCAGTGTGGAGGAGCGGCGGCGTCAGCTCCTCGACGCCGCGCTCTCCCTCTTCGCGCACCGCGCCCCCGAGGACGTGTCCCTGGACGACGTGGCGGAGGCGGCCGGGGTCTCGCGTCCACTGGTGTACCGGTACTTCCCGGGCGGCAAGCAGCAGCTGTACGAAGCGGCGCTGGGGTCGGCCGCGGTGGAGCTCCAGCAGTGCTTCGACGAGCCGCGCGAGGGTCCGCCGCTGCCCCGCCTGTCCCGGGTGCTCGACCGGTACCTGGCGTTCGTGGACGGGCACGACACCGGCTTCAGCGCGCTGCTCCAGGGGGGCAGCGTGGTGGAGACCTCCCGCACGACCGCCCTCGTGGACGGGGTGCGCCGGTCCGCCGCCCGGCACATCTGCCGGCACCTCGACGTCACCGACCCCGGCCCCCGGCTGCGGATGACCGTCCGGATGTGGATCACGGCCGTGGAGGCGGCGTCCCTGATCTGGCTCGACGAGGGCAAGCAGCCGCCGGCCGGGGAGCTGCGCGACTGGCTGGTGGAGCAGTTCGTGGCCGTGCTCACGGTCACCGCGGGCCGGGACCCGGAGACCGCGGCGGTCGTCGGCGCGCTCACCGGGGATGACCGAGACTGAACCCGTGAAGAGCCAGGACACCCCCTTCGAGGGCGGGCCCATGGACGGCCGCGTGCTGCCCGTGCTGGTCGGCCCCACCGGGCACCCGCCGAAGACCTACCGCATCCCCGTCCCGGACCCGGAGGGCGGCGCGCCCACGGTGCTCGTCTACCACCGCGTGCCGCGCGGGCACAGCCGGCGGCTGGGGCTGGTCCAGGGCTGGAAGTACCGGTACGCCCCCGAGGACCGGTCGGGCGGCCGGCCGAAGTGGCCCTGGTCCCGGCCGGACGCCGCGCCGTCCGGCAACCCGGACGACCCGGACGGGTGACAGGGCTGCGCCGAACCGCGCACGCCCGGGGCGCGCCCCGCGCGCACACCCGCCGTCCTCGCGGTGCGATAAGCGGACGAAAATTCCGCACTCTGCGCACCCGAGGTGATGACGTGTCAGGAATGCTCCCGCGCCTGGCCTGCGCGGCCGCGGTGGCGGCCCAGGCCGTCCTCGTGCCCGTGCCGGCCGCCGCCGCACCCGATCCACAACGCTCCGTCGCCCAGCTTTTGACGGACCTCCAGCGGCTGTACCGGCAGACCGAACAGGCCACCGAGACGTACGACGCCACCACGGAACAGCTTCAACGGCAGCGCGCCGAGGTCGCCCGCCTCGACGGCGAACTGACCCGCGCCCGGCTCGCCCTGGACGGCAGCCGGTCCGACGCCGGGCGCCTGGCCCGGCAGCAGTACCAGAACAGCGGCGGCCTCGGCCCCTACGTCCGCGTGCTGCTCGCCCCCGACCCCCAGCACGCGCTCGACGAGGGCCACGTCATCGCCGAACTCGCCCGGGAACACGCGCGGACGGTGGCCCGGCTGACCGCCACGGAGAGACGCAGGGACGTACTGGCCCGTGCGGCCCGCAAGGCCCTGGACACCCAGCAGACCCTCGCCGGCCGGCAGCGCGGCCAGCGCGACGACGTGCGGGCCCGGCTGTCCGACGTGGAGCGCCTGCTCGCCGGGCTCACCCCGGAGCAGCTCGCGGCCGTGGCCCGGCTGGAGCAGCAGGGGGTCGAGCAGGCACAGCGCAAGCTCGTCACCGCGGGTGCCCTGCCCGCCGACCGCCCCGCCTCACCGGCGGGCGACCGCGCGGTCGACTACGCCCTGGACCAGCTCGGCAAGCCCTACCGGTGGGGCGCGCAGGGCCCGGACGCGTACGACTGCTCGGGCCTGACGTCCCAGGCGTGGACCCACGCGGGCACCCCGCTGCCGCGCACCAGCCAGGAACAGTGGGACCGGCTCCCGAAGGTCCCGCTGGACCGGCTCCGCCCGGGAGACCTGGTCGTGTACTTCCCGGAGGCGACGCACGTGGCGATGTACGTGGGCGACGGCAAGGTCGTCCAGGCACCGCGGCCCGGCGCGAAGGTGGAGGTCTCCCCGATCGCCGGCCACCCGATCCTCGGCGCGGTCCGGCCCGACCCGGACGCGCGCCTCCAGGGTCTTCGGCGGGCGGTCAGGCCCCGGTGACCGATGCCAGGTAGGCGGCCGTCTTCTCGGGGTCGTAGAAGAAGTTCTCGAAGTCGGCCGGGTCGTTGAAGGCGTTGGCGAACCGGTCGGCCACCGGCTGGAGCTGTCCGGCCGCGCCGATGAGGCCGAGCACGTGCTCCGGCGGCGGCGCCAGCATGGCATTGGTCCACTTGGTGACGTGCCGGGCGGTGGCCCAGTACCGGTCGAAGGTGGCCCGCATCCACTCCTCGTCGAACGGCTCGTCACCGCGCTCCAGGATCGACGCGAGGTAGGCGGCGGCGCACTTGGACGCCGAGTTGGAGCCCTGGCCGGTGACCGGGTCGTTCGCGACGACCACGTCGGCCACGCCCAGGACCAGGCCGCCGGAGGGCAGCCGGCCGATCGGGTTGCGCACGGTCGGGGCGTACCGGCCGGCCAGCGTGCCGCCGGCGTCGGTCAGTTCGACCTTCGTGGCCCGCGCGTACTCCCACGGAGTGAACTTCTCCATGAGCTCCAGGGTCAGGGACAGGTGCTCGGCCGGGTCCTTGACGCCCTTGAAGACGTCGAGCGGGCCGCCGGGTATGCCCTCCCAGAACAGGATGTCGGCGCGGCCCGAGGTGGTCAGGGTCGGCATGACGAACAGCTCGCCGACCCCGGGGACCAGGTTGCAGCGGACCGCGTCGAAGTCCGGGTGCTCGGGACGCGGGCCGAGCCCGTGGACGTAGGCCACCGCCAGCGCGCGCTGCGGCTCGCTGTACGGGGAGCGCTCGGGGTCGCGGGCGAACATCGACACCAGTTCGCCCTTGCCGGCCGCGACGAGGACGAGGTCGTAGGTGCGGGAGAAGTAGTCGAGGTCGCCGACGGCCGCGCCGTGGATGACCAGCTGGCCGCCGCGCTGGGCGAACGTCTCCATCCAGCCGGCCATCTTCACCCGCTGGTCCACCGACTGCGCGTACCCGTCGAGCCGGCCCACCCAGTCGATCGCCCGCTGGGTGGGGCCCGGGTCGTGCGAGCCGGGGGCCGCGACCGACACGCCGAGGCCCTGGATCTTCGGGGCCTGGGTCTCCCAGAAGTTGACCTGGAGGTCGCGCTCGTGCCCGAGTGCCGTGTCGAACATGCACTGCGTCGACATGACCCGGCCGGAGCGGATCTCGTCCGCGGTCCGGTTCGACATCAGGGTGACCTCGTAGCCGTGCGACTGGAGGCCGAGGGCGAGCTGGAGTCCGGACTGACCGGCTCCGACGACGAGTATCTTCCGCATGCGGGTGGTGGCTCCTTACAGGGACTACTCGGGTGTTTCGGCCAGCGCGTGGCCCACCAGGGACAGCAGGGTCTCGATCACCGAGATCCGGCGCCGGGCGTCCATGATCATGACAGGGACGTGCGCGGGGATCGTCAGCGCCTCCCGCACGTCCTCCGGCTCGAACCGCTCGCTGTCGTCGAAGTGGTTGACGGCGACGACGTACGGCAGCGCGCAGCTCTCGAAGTAGTCCAGCGCCGGGAAGCAGTCCTTCAGGCGGCGGGTGTCCGCCAGGACCACGGCGCCTATCGCGCCGCGCACCAGGTCGTCCCACATGAACCAGAACCGCTGCTGGCCCGGCGTGCCGAACAGGTAGAGCACCAGGTCGTCGTCGAGCGTGATGCGGCCGAAGTCCATGGCCACGGTGGTGGTGAGCTTGCCCGGGGTGGCGGACAGGTCGTCGGTGCCCTCGCTGGCCTCGGTCATCAGCGCCTCGGTCTGGAGGGGTGTGATCTCCGAGACGGAGGTGACCAGGGTGGTCTTGCCGACGCCGAAGCCCCCCGCCACCACGATCTTCGTGGCGACGGGGGCGCGGGTGCGGTCCGTCTGCCAGGACCTCAGGTCCTCGTCGGGCTCGGCGAAGCCGGCGACGAGGGGGGTGCCTCCGACCGGGGAGGCGGCGGCGTCAGAGACGGCGGAGTCCACTCAGCACCCTTTCCAGCAGCGCGCGGTCCGGGCGGCCGGTGCCGTGCCCGGTACCGGTGCCGTACACACGGATCTTTCCCTGGTCCGCGAGATCGCTCAGGAGCACGCGGACCACGCCGAGCGGCATCTTGAGCAGCGCGGCGATCTCGGCCACCGTGCGCATACGGCGGCACAGTTCGACGATGGCCCGCATCTCCGGCATGATCCGGGTCGCGAGCGAGCCGTTCGTCAGTTCCCTGCGCTCCTCGGGGGCCTCCAGCGCGGCCACGAAGGTCTCCACGAGGAGGACGTGGCCGAAGCGGGTACGGCCGCCGGTCAGCGAGTAGGGGCGGACGCGGGCGGGTTTGCGGTCGCCGCCGCGGACGGGCAGTTTGGCTGTGCCGGTCATCGGGCGCTCCCCGTCGACTGGGACTCGAGTGACTGCCGTAGCTCCGAGCGGAGCTCCGGGGTGAGGACGTGGCCGGCGCGGCCGACGAACAGCGCCATGTGGTAGGCCACCACGCTCATGTCGCACTCGGCGGAGCCGTGCACGCCGAGCAGCGAGCCGTCGCTGATCGACATCACGAACAGGCTGCCCTCCGCCATCGCGACCATCGTGTGCCGGACCCCGCCGGAGTCCATCAGCTTGGCCGCCCCGACGGTGAGGCTGCCGATGCCGGAGACGATGGTGGCGAGGTCGGCCGAGGACCCGCGGGGGCCCTTCGCCGGGCCGGCCCGGCGGGACTGCTCGGTGTGTCCGGGATCGGACGAGAGCAGCAACAGGCCGTCCGAGGAGACCACGGCGACGGACTGGATGCCGGGTACTTCCTCGACCAGGTTGGTCAGCAGCCAGTGCAGGTTGCGGGCTTCGCTGCTCAGTCCGTAGGTAGTGGGCGCGGTCAACTGCTTGCCTCCTCGGCTGTGCCCCCCGTGGTTGGTGTGGTGTGTGCGGCGATCTCCGCCTCCACGTCGCGGTAGCCGGCCACGGCTCCCCGGCGGAACCCGCCGAGCCTGCGGCGCAGGGCGTCGGCGTCGACGCTCTCGGTGCGCTGGCGGGGCGGTGCCGCGGGTGCGGTGATCCTGGGCGTGCGCTTGGGCAGGCCCTTGCTGGTGACCGCCTCGGTCTCGTCCTCGGTGGATTCGTCCGGGCCGGCGCCGCCGGTCGGGGTGTCGGCGCCGGGCGCGTCCGGTCGCGGAGCGGCCGTGCTCCGCGCCCTGGTGGCCGGGTCCTGCTCCGGGGGGGTCGGGTCCTGGTGCGCGGCCGACGGGTCCCGCTCCGGGGGGGTCGCGGACAGCTCGGGGAGCAGCAGCTCCATCGTGGTCTCGGCGGGCGTCTCCGGCGGCGCCTTGGGCCGTGCCGGCGCGTCCTGCGGGCGGCGCTGCCCGGGGGTCTCCGCCCGGGTGTGCGTCTCGGCCCCGGTGTGCGTCTCCGCCCGGGTGTGCGTCTCCGCCCGGGTGTGCGTCTCGGCGACCCCGGACTCCGGCGCGGGCGCCTCGGGTCGCGTCTGTTCGGGCCGGGTCTCCGCGGGCTGGGGGCTCCCGGCCTGGATCTCCGCGGCCTGGGGGTTCGCGGCCTGGGGGTTCGCGGCCTGGGGGTCCTCGGGCTTCGCCGGCGTGTCGCCGGCGGCGCGGGCCGCCTTCTCCGCCAGCGCGACCAGCGGGTCGGGGTCCGCGGCACGGCCGTGCAGGACGTTGGAGTTGGCCTCGGCGTCGGCGCCCGGCAGGGAGTAGGTGCCGGTGCCGCTCATGGACGCGGCCGGCGGCGACGCGGCCGACGGGGGCTCGGTGAGGAGAGAGGCCGGGAGGACCACGACCGCGGCGATCCCGCCCTGCTTCTGCTCGCGCAACTGGACGCGGACGCCGTGGCGCTGGGCGAGGCGGGCGACGACGTACAGGCCGAGCCCCAGGTTCTCGCCGGCCTCCTGGTCGTACGGCGACGCGGGGTCGAAGTCGGCGAGGCGGGCGTTGAGGCGGTCGAGGCGCTCCTCGGTCATGCCGATGCCCTCGTCCTGCACGGACAGCATGACCTCGCCGGACTCCAGCAGCCAGCCGGAGACTTCCACGTGCAGGTCCGGCGGCGAGAACGACGTGGCGTTCTCCATCAGCTCGGCAAGCAGGTGGGAGAGGTCGTCGGCGGCGAAGCCCACGAGGTGCGCGTGCGGGGGCAGGGCCGCGATGCGGACGCGTTCGTAGCGCTCGATCTCGCTGACCGCCGCCCGGACCACGTCGACCAGCGGTACCGGGCCGGGGTGCTGCTGGACGTGCTCGGTGCCGGCCAGGACCAGCAGGTTCTCGCTGTGCCGGCGCATGACCGTGGCGAAGTGGTCGAGCTTGAAGAGCGTGGCCAGGCGCTCGGGGTCCTGCTCGCGGTCCTCCAGGCCCTCGATGACCGCCAGCTGGCGCTCGACCAGGCCCAGCGTGCGCAGGGCCAGGTTGACGAAGGTGGAACCGATGCTGGTGCGCAGCCGCTCCAGCTGGCCGGAGGACTCGGCGAGTTCGGCGCGCAGCTCCTCGCGGGCGTCGGCCATCTTCTGCCGCTGGCCCACCAGGTGCCTGCGGTCCGTCTCCAGCGTCCCCACCCGCTCGTGCAGGGTCACGGCGTGCGCGTGCAGGGCGTTGACCGAGCGGACCACCTGAGCGAACTCGTCGTTGCGGCCGGTGAAGGCGATCGGCTCCTGGGCCGCCGGGTCCTCGGCCCCCGCGAGGCGGGCGGAACCGCGGCGCAGCACCGACAGCGGGCGGGTCAGGGTGCGGGCCATGGCCGCGGTGACACCGATCGCCACCAGCATCAGCACGCCCAGGACCGCGACGCGGACCTCCAGGTCGGTGACGTCGTCGTCGCGCAGCGCGGCGAGGTCCTTGGTGCGGTGGTCGTAGAGCGCCGACTCGGCGCCGCGCATCAGGTCGACGCGGGCGGACAGGGCGGCGTCCAGCTTCTTGGTGCTGGTCGTCAGCTCGCTGTCGGCCAGGGTCGGCTGGTCGGTCAGCGTGGCCAGGTACTTCTCGGCCGAGTTGACCTCCGGGCCGGTGACCGTGGCGTCGTAGGAGTCCACGGCCGACCGGGGCGCGGTGTCGCGGAAGCCGGCGATGGCCGCGTCGGCGCGCAGCCGGGCCTGCTGGGCGGCGACGGTGAGCGCGTCGCGCTGCCTGGCCTCCGCGTCGGTGGCCGTGGCGGACGTGGTCGGCAGGCCGGTGGCGGGGTCGATCGCCGTCCGGGAGTGGGAGGGGACGTTCAGCGCCGCCAGCAGCAGGCCGCGGGCGGCGGCGGACTGCTGGACGGCGGAGTCCAGCTCGGCGAGGGCGTGGGCCCCGGAACCGGCCCTCGGGGGCGTCCGGTCGGCCAGCCGCTCGGCGAGCCGGTGCAGTGCGGTGATCGTCCCCGAGTACGCCTGGTGGGCCTGGAGGGCGCTGCTCTTGCCGGTGAGGGCCGCGCGCCGGACCGCGTCGATGCCGCCGAGCTCGGCGCGCAGGTCCGCCGGGGTGTCGGTGTCGGCGCGCACCTCCTCGACCTGCCGGTCCACGCGGGCGCTGCGGTCCTCGGCGGGCGCCTTGGAGCGGGGCCGGCCGGCCGCGATGTAGGAGGTGACCTCGTCCCGCTCGTCGGCGAGGGAGTGGGCGAGGGTCAGCGCGTCCTGGGTGCGGGCGGCCAGCGTCACGAGGTCCTGGGAGTCGCTGACGTCCCGGGAGGCGGCGAGCACGGCGGGCGCGCCCGCGCCGGCCACGGCCGCGGCGACCACCGCCACGGCGACGATCAGCCGGTTGCGCACATGGGTGGGGCGGCCGGTGCCCACGGGTGTCTGCGGGGCGGTCCCCGCGGGGGCCGTCTGACTGCCTGTGCGCCGAGGCCGCTTCATCTGCACCGGTGCTCGCATTCCTGAACTCGTCTACCCAGGGCCCGGGTGGCACCCCGTCATCACGGTGCCAAGTGGTGCGTACACCCGGTTCGTACGGTTCCCGACCCTCCCAGCGCCGGTGGGCAGTGGTCGCGCATCACCTGACCCGCCACCCGAAGGAGTGAACATCGGAGGGGAGTTGGCGGGCAAGTTCCTCTGGCCAGTGCGCGGGCCTTGCGCGGTGGGCCGGTTGGACGCGCGCGGCAGGCTTTGGCAGTATTCGCCAGCACGCCTTCCCGGAGTAGATCATTACGCCCCAAATCCGGCGCCTGACCTGCGGGGTCATGGGAATCGGCCACCGCTTGCCAGTCTTTGGCGGAGCGTGTGGAGGTGTCGTGCAGACTGGCCGGATGCGCACTGATCTCGTTTCCGAACCCGGTGACGCGGCCCGCCCCGACGAGGACTTCGCCGCGGTCGGGCTACCCGCCTGCGGACAGGGAGGTTGCGTCGTCGTCCTGGACGGGGTGACTCCGCCCAGCGACGGGACGGGCTGTCTGCATTCCGTCCCCTGGTTCACCGCGCGTCTGGGCGGCGCGCTGACCGAACTGACCGTTTCCAACCGAGATCTGACACTGTCGGAGATCCTCGCGGCGGCCATCCGGCGCACCGCCGACGCCCACGCGGGCACCTGTGACCTTTCTCACCCGCGGACGCCGCAGGCAACCGTGGCCCTGGCCCGCTGGTCCGCCACCACCGTGGAGTACCTGGTGCTGTCCGACTCCGCGCTGCTGCTGCGGGGGCCCGACGGCACGGTCACCCCGGTGCTGGACGATCGGCTGGCCCGGCTGCCCCGCGCCGCGCTGGCCACGGCGGCCCTGGTCGACGCGCGCCTGCGCAACCGGGAGGGCGGCTTCTTCACGGCCGCCGCCGACCCGGACGTGGCCGCCCGCGCGGTCGCCGGCACGGTGCCCCGGCACTCGGTCCGGGCCCTGGCCGCGCTGACGGACGGCGCGACCCGCTGGACGGAGACGTTCCGTGAGGGCGACTGGACCGCCCTCCTCGACGTGGTCGCGAAGGAGGGCGCACGGTCCCTGATCGACCGGGTCCGCGCCCTGGAGGACGCCGACCGGGAGGAACGCGCGTTCCTGGGCAACGCCAAGACACACGACGACGCGACGGTGGTGTACGCCGAGCTGTGAGGGGGGCCGGCCGCTCGCCGGGCGTTCGGGTACGGGGACCGGGCACGCCGAGGCCGCTGGTGTGACGCACGGAGAGCGTAGGGACGGGGCCGCTCGCACCCGGCGGAAGCCGGCCGCGCGACGGCGTTCGCGTACGGAGGCGGGCGCACCGACGCCACCGATATGACGCGCACGGAGAGCGTAGGGACGGGGCCGTTCGCACCCGCGCCGGCCCACGAGGATGGCCCACAGCGGCGCCGCGAGGGATGCGTGCACGGCCGCACCCGATGCGGGGCGCACGATCCCCGGCGTGCCGATGGGGCTCCGCGCACCCGCGGCCGGTAGCTAGGCCGACCCCGCTCGGCGTCGCCACGAAGGCGCGCCCGCCCGGTCGGCCTGCCGGGAGTGTGCGGGGCCGGGTTGCCGTGGGGATGCGTGGTGGGGCAGGCCGGAGGGCGGGTGCGGGCCGCCGCGCGGTCACTTCTCCATGCCGCCGTTGAGTTCGTGGAGCAGCCGGGCCAGCTCGGCGACCTCGTGACGGTCCCAGTGGGCGAGCTGGCGGACGTACCGGGCGCGGCGGGCCTCGCGGACCGTGCCGACGCGGCGGCGGCCCTCGTCGGTGAGGGTGACGAGCCAGGCGCGGCCGTCGGCGGGGTCGGGCTCGCGGGCGATCAGCCCGAGTTCCTCCAGGGCACGCAGTTGCCGGGACATGGTGGCCTTGCCGACGCCGATGTAGGCGGCGAGTGCCGTGGCCCGCTGGCCGCCGAGTTCGTCCAGCCGGATGAGCAGGCCGTAGGCGGAGGACTCCAGGTCGGGATGGACCGCGCGGGCCATCTCCCCCTGGCTGGCCCGGGCGCGCCGGAGCAGCACGGTCAACTCCCGTTCCAGCGCGAGGAATTCCTGGTCCGCGCCACTGGGCGTCGTCTGGCCGGTGACGCCACGCGCGCCACCGTTTCCGTCCTCGTGCACGTCAGCACCTTTGCTCGGTTTCGCTGGTCTGAAAGTTTCTGCCGTACGTCGTCATCACCGCAGCTCCGCCAGTATTTCGTAGGCGTAGACCAACGGCGTCCTCCGGACCCCCTTCCCACCCCTTATCTACGTGCGTAGCTTCTTTACGAGGCAATCAATGGCATGCCCACGCCATTGGATCAGCGGTCCGCGCCCCGTCCCCCACTTCACTCCCCCGGAGGCACGTCATGGCCGTGCTCAGACCCGGTTCCATCCGCTCCCCCCGCCCGCGCACCCTCGCCGCCCCCCTCACGGCCCTGTTCGCGGCGGTCGCCCTCACGTGCACGCTCACCCCCGCGCACGCCGCGACCACGCCCAGCCGCGGCTCCGCCTACCTCGGCATCGGTGTCCTCGCCCACGACGGCCGAGGCGGTGCCCCCACCACCGGCGCCCAGGCCACCCAGACCGAGGGCGTGGACGTCTCCGCCTACCAGGGCAACGTCGCCTGGTCCACCCTGTGGACCAGCGGGGTGCGCTGGGCGTACTCCAAGGCCACCGAGGGGACGTACTACACGAACCCCTACTTCGCCCAGCAGTACAACGGCTCGTACAACGTGGGCATGATCCGGGGCGCCTACCACTTCGCGACCCCCGACACCGCCGGCGGCGCCGCCCAGGCGAACTACTTCGTCGACCACGGCGGCGGCTGGTCCCGGGACGGCAGGACACTGCCCGGCACGCTCGACATCGAGTGGAACCCCTACGGCGCCGCCTGCTACGGCAAGACGGCGAGCCAGATGGCCGGCTGGATCGCCGACTTCGTCAACACCTACAAGGCGCGCACCGGTCGCTACCCCGTCATCTACACGGCCGCCAGCTGGTGGACCCAGTGCACCGGCGACTACAGCGGCTTCGCCGTGAACGACCCGCTGTGGATCGCCCGCTACGCCGCGGACCCGGGGACGCTGCCGGCCGGATGGGCGTTCCAGACGATGTGGCAGTACACCTCCTCCGGACCGACCGTCGGCGACCACGACAGGTTCAACGGCGCGCTGGACCGGGTGCAGGCCCTGGCCAACGGGTAGCGGCCGGCCCGGTCCCACCCCGCCGCGTCCGGCGGTCCTCCCTGCGTTGGTGCTCCGCGCCGCCCGGGATCATGCTGGTCAGGAGAGCCTGCCGAGCAAGGGCGAGATGAGCGGCGATGGAGCGACAGTCGACGTACACGGCCACGGCCACCATCGATGACCGGGGCATCCTGACCGGCTGGAGCGAGGGCGCGCGGCGGCTGCTCGGCTACGACCCGCCGGCGGTCGTCGGCCGCCCCGCGACCACGCTGCTCGCCACGGACGGCGCTGCCGTCCGGCGGGCCCTGGCCGGCCGGACCCGCTGGAACGGCACGGTCCCGCTGCGCCACCAGGACGGCCGGCTGCTGGAACTCGGCGTCCTCGCCCATCGCCGGACCTCCGGCACCGGCGTCTCCGACTGGCTCGCGGTGAGCGCCGTGACACCCCGGGTCCAGCCGCCCCGCGGCGAGCCGCTGGAGGAGTGGACGTTCCTCCAGTCGCCCTTTCCGCTGGCGGTCTTCGACACCGACCTGCGCCTGGTGCGCGCCAACCGCCGGCTGGAGCACGCCCTCGCCCTGCCCGAGGCGGCGATGCGCGGACTGCGCCTGACCCACATCGTGCCGGGCGCCGCCGGGGAGGAGGCCGACCGGTCGATGCGGCTGGCCCTGGAGACCGGTCGACCCGAGGAGGCGCGCGGTCCCCTCGCCCCCGGCCTCGCCCCGGCCACCGTCCTGACCCCGCTGAAGGACGCCGGCGGCGAGGTGCGTGCCGTCTGCCTGTCCGTGCAGCAGCCCGACCGGGACTCCGCCACCGGGCAGCGCGCCCCGGCGGACTCCGGCTCGCGCGTCGGGACGGTGGCGGACCAGGCCCGCGCCGCGCAGGAACTCGGCGAGGTCACCGTCCCCCGGCTCGCCGACGTCATGGCGGTCGATCTGCTGGACTCCCCGCGCACCGGCGAACAGGGCGGCGGGTCCCCCGATCCGATCGTGCTGCGCCGGGCCGCGCTGCGCGCCCTGCCGGAGGGCGGGGGCCCGCGCCGCGGCACCGGAGCACCCGCCGATGCCGGCACCGGAGCCCCCGCGGGCACCGGCACGGGAGCACCCGCGGGCACCGGCATCGGTGACGCCGTCGTCTGCCCGGCGGACTCGCCGCCCGCCCAGTGCCTGGCGGCGGCCCGCCCGCTGCTGTACGACACCGCCGACCCGGCCGTCGCCGGGTGGGCCGCGCTGGACCCGGGCGCCGCCTGGCTGGCCGCGTCCGGGGCGCGCGCCCTGCTGGCGGTGCCCCTCCTCCACCGGGGCAGCACGCTCGGTGTGGCCCTGTTCGCCCGCCACCCGGGGCGGGGGGCGTTCGGGCCCGAGGACCTCCGGCTGGCGGAGGAGTTCACCGCCAAGGCGGCCGCCGGCATCCAGCAGGCCCGGGACCACTCCGAGTCCCGTACGACCACGATGACCCTCCAGCGCAGCCTGCTCCCGCACACGCTGCCCGACCAGGCCGCGCTGGAGATCGCCACGCGCTATCTGCCGGCCGCCACCCGGGCCGGGGTGGGCGGGGACTGGTTCGACGTGATCCCGCTGTCCGGGGCGCGGGTGGCGCTGGTCGTGGGCGACGTGGTCGGGCACGGCATGCGCGCCTCCGCCACCATGGGCCGGCTGCGCACGGCGGTGCGCACCCTGGCCGACGTCGACCTGCCGGCCGACGAGCTGCTCACCCACCTCGACGACCTGGTGCTCCGGCTGGCCGCCGACGAGGGCAGTGCGGACCCGGCCGGCGACACCGCGGGCGGCATCGGCACCACCTGTCTGTACGCGGTCTACGATCCGGTGTCGCGCCGGTGCACCATGGCGCGGGCCGGCCATCCGCCCCCCGCCGTGGTCACCCCGGACGGGACGGTCCGCTTCGTCGACGTGCCCGCGGGGCCGCCGCTGGGGCTCGGCGGGCTGCCGTTCGAGGCGGTGGAGACCGAACTGCCCGAGGGCAGCGTGCTCGCCCTCTACACCGACGGGCTGCTCGAGGCCCGCGACCACGACATCGACGAGGCACTGGACAAGATGTTCCGCGCGCTCGGCCGCCCGGCGAAGTCGCTGGAGTCGGTGTGCGACCGGGTGCTCACCGAGTTGCTCAGCCACCGTCCCGACGACGACATCGCCCTGCTGGTCGCGCGCACCCGGGCGCTGCACGCGGACCGGGTCGCCTCCTGGGAACTCGACAACGAGTTCACCGTCGTCTCCGTGGCCCGCCGGTACGCCACCGACCAGCTCACCACCTGGGGCCTGGACGAGGCCGCGTTCACCACGGAGCTGATGGTCAGCGAGCTGGTCACCAACGCGATCCGCTACGGCCGCCCGCCCATCCAGCTCCGGCTGATCCACCAGGGCCGCAAGCTGATCTGCGAGGTGTACGACTCCAGCGGCACCACCCCGCACATGCGGCGCGCCCGCATCTTCGACGAGGGCGGGCGGGGCCTGCTGCTGGTGGCGCAACTGGCCGAACGGTGGGGCACCCGGCACGACCGGGTGGGCAAGACGGTGTGGGCGGAGCAGTCGGTCTGACGCCTTCGGACCCGGACAGGCCGCCGCCCCGCCACAGGTAGGGACCGCGACCGTGCAGGGCGAAGGCCCGGACCTCCCGTACGGGAAGACCGGGCCCCGCCCCTGCCGAGGCGTCCGTCACGCCGCCACGGGCACCTCCGGCGCCGCCCCGGCCACGGCGGGCGCGAGCGCCAGTTCCAGGACCTGGCGGACGTCGGTCACGGCGTGGACGTCCAGCTTGTCCAGCACCTCGGCCGGCACGTCGTCCAGGTCGGGTTCGTTGCGCTTGGGGATGATCACGGTGGTCACCCCGGCGCGGTGGGCGGCCAGCAGCTTCTGCTTCACCCCGCCGATGGGCAGCACCCGGCCGGTCAGCGAGACCTCGCCGGTCATGGCGACGTCGGTGCGGACCAGGCGGCCGGAGAGCAGCGAGGCGAGGGCCGTGGTCATCGTGATGCCGGCGCTCGGGCCGTCCTTCGGGACGGCGCCCGCCGGGAAGTGGATGTGCACGCCCCGGTCCTTGAGGTCGGCCACCGGCAGCTCCAGTTCGGCGCCGTGGCTGCGCAGGAAGCTCAGCGCGATCTGCGCCGACTCCTTCATCACGTCACCGAGCTGTCCGGTGAGGGTCAGGCCCGCGCCGCCGGTCTCCGGGTCGGCGAGGGACGCCTCCACGAACAGCACGTCCCCGCCGGCACCGGTGACCGCCAGGCCGGTCGCCACGCCGGGTACGGCCGTACGGCGCTCGGCCGGGTCCTGGGCGGACTCGGGCACGTGGTGGGGGCGGCCGATCAGAGCGCGCAGGTCGGCGTCGGTCACGGTGAACGGCAGTTCCCGCTCGCCCAGTTCGTGCTGGGCGGCGACCTTGCGCAGCAGCCGGGCGATGGACCGCTCCAGGGTCCGCACGCCGGCCTCGCGGGTGTACTCGCCGGCGAGCCTGCGCAGCGCGCCCTCCTCCAGGGTGACCTCGTCCCCGTGCAGGCCGGCCCGCTCCAACTGGCGCGGGAGCAGGTGGTCGCGGGCGATGACGACCTTCTCGTCCTCGGTGTAGCCGTCCAGCCGGACGATCTCCATGCGGTCCGCGAGCGCCTCCGGGATGGCCTCCAGGACGTTGGCGGTGGCGAGGAAGACCACGTCGGACAGGTCCAGCTCGACCTCCAGGTAGTGGTCGCGGAAGGTGTGGTTCTGCGCCGGGTCCAGCACCTCCAGCAGGGCGGCCGCCGGGTCGCCGCGGAAGTCCGAACCGACCTTGTCGATCTCGTCGAGCAGGACGACGGGGTTCATCGACCCGGCCTCCTTGACGGCCCGCACGATCCGGCCGGGCAGCGCGCCGACGTACGTACGGCGGTGGCCGCGGATCTCGGCCTCGTCGCGGACGCCGCCGAGGGCCACGCGGACGAACTCGCGTCCCATGGCGTGGGCCACCGACTGCCCGAGCGAGGTCTTGCCGACTCCTGGCGGCCCGACCAGCGCGAGCACCGCGCCGCCGCGCCGTCCGCCGACCACGCCGAGTCCCCGGTCACCGCGCCGCTTGCGCACGGCCAGGTACTCGGTGATGCGCTCCTTCACGTCCTCCAGTCCGGCGTGCTCGGCGTCGAGCACGGCCTTGGCGCCCCGGATGTCGTAGGCGTCCTCGGTCCGCACGTTCCACGGCATCTCCAGGACGGTGTCCAGCCAGGTGCGGATCCAGGAGCCCTCGGGCGACTGGTCGGAGGCGCGCTCCAGCTTGTCGACCTCCTTCAGGGCGGCCTCGCGGACCTTCTCCGGCAGGTCGGCGGCCTCCACGCGGGCGCGGTAGTCGTCGGACTCCTCGGCCGGGTCCTTGCCGTCGCCGTTCAGCTCGCGCAGCTCCTTGCGGACGGCCTCCAGCTGGCGGCGGAGCAGGAACTCCCGCTGCTGCCTGTCGACGCCCTCCTGGACGTCCTTGGCGATGGTCTCGGCCACGTCCTGCTCGGCGAGGTGGTCGCGGAGCTGCTGGGTGGCGAGCCGCAGCCGGGCCACCGGGTCGGCGGTCTCCAGCAGGGCGACCTTCTGGTCGGTGGTGAGGAACGGCGAGTAGCCGGAGTTGTCGGCGAGCGCGGCGACGTCGTCGATGGCCTGGACGCGGTCCACGACCTGCCAGGCGCCGCGCTTCTTCAGCCAGGTGGTGGCGAGCGCCTTGTACTCCTTGACGAGTTCGGTGACGTGGCCCGGCAGCGGTTCGGGCACGCTCTCCTCGATCCGGGCACCCTCGACCCACAGCGCGGCGCCGGGGCCGGTGGTGCCGGCGCCGATGCGCACCCGGCTCCGGCCGCGGATCAGTGCTCCCGGGTCACCGTCGGCGAGCCGGCCGACCTGCTCGACCGTGCCGAGGACGCCGGTGCCGGCGTAGGTGCCGTCGATGCGCGGGACCAGCAGCACGGTGGGCTTGCCGGACTCCGGGGCGGCGGACTGGGCGGCCTCCACCGCGGCCCGCACCTCGGCGTCACTCAGGTCCAGCGGGACGACCATGCCGGGCAGCACGACCTCGTCGTCGAGCGGCAGCAGCGGCAGGTTGAGCGTGAACGCCGGTGACTCAGCAGCCATGATCTCCCCTTCGGCAGTCAACTTGAGCTATGCCGACTCAATGTTCCGGCGGCCCCTGTTGTTCCCATCCGGCTGTTCGCCGTGAGCGATCACGGAATCCGCTGGCCGGTCGGGTGCTGCCGGACGGGTCTCCGGGTCGCCGGCGGAGGGCGTGGCCGGGGACCGCAGGTCGAGTCGCTGCGCGGCGTCCCAGCTTTGCCACGAAGCGCATCGAGCCGACGTTGGCGGTCCGGGTGTGGAGCACCAGCAGCTCGCCGGGAAGTACACCGTCGAGCCAGTCGAGTGCCGCCGCGCACGCCTCCGCGGCGTACCCGAATCCCCACGCGCGCGGCAGGAACATGTAGCCGAGATCGACCATCCCCGCGGCAGCCGGACGACCGTGCTCCGGTGCTCTCCTGAGCAGAATCTGGCCGATCATCGCCCCGTCGAGCTCGACGACGAGACTCCCGGGCCACCGCGCGGGCGGGGGTCGCCGAGGTAGGTGTGGACCTCTGGTGACGCAAGCGGCTCGCTTCGCAAGGTCGATCCGCACGACTCCCGCGCCGACCGTGCGGACAGCGCCTTCATCCCGCCGACCACAGCGACCGTCCCGGGCCTCCTGCCGCACTGGGCATCGGCGGCCGATCAGCGCAGGTGAGGTCCTCGCCGGGGGGCTCCGGCCGGCGGATGCGGGCGGCGCAGCAGCGGCCAGGCGGCCACCCCGGTCGCCAGGGCGATGAGGTGGCCCCAGTCGGTCAGCGGGTCCAGGTAGGCGTACAGGTCGCCCAGGAGCGCTCCGGTCACGGGTACCAGCACCGACCAGCGCAGCCAGGGCCGGAGCAGTCCGGCCAGCGCGCCGACGCTGGCGGCGACGCCGAAGCTGATGCCGTAGTCGAGGCGGTGCAGGGAGGTCGGGGGCAGGTGGCCGGCCAGGACGGCGAGGCCGACGGGCACCTCGGTGGCGAGGGTGGCAACGACGTGGCCGGCGAGGAAGACGCAGGCGGCCCGCACCGCGCCCACCCGCCGTTCCAGCGCGGTGAGCACCAGCACGAACGCGACGGCGTACGGCGAGACGATCCCGCCCGCGATCCACAGCGCGCTCGCCGCCAGCACGGGGACGGGCGTGCGTATCAGGTGGGCGACGTCCGTGCTGGAGGACTGGTGCAGGGCGTGCACCAGGGCGGGGCCGGCCACGGTGGTGACCACGGAGGTGACCGCCAGGACCGTCGCGTAGGCGAAGGTGAACGGGGTGCCGGCCGGGGTGGGCAGCAGGCGCCAGGGCCGTGGGGCAGGCCCGGACGGGCGGGCGGGGGCCGCGGCGGACCGCGGCGCGGGCCCGCGCGGGCCGGGCACTCCGTCCAGCAGACCGGCGACGGGCGGGGCGGGGGCGGCGGCGGAACCGCCGGGCAGGGGCGGGGCCGGCAGCGGCGGGGCCGCGGCCCGAGCGGGGCCCTGCGTGATCCGTTCCACGGTGCGGCGCTCCTTCCGTCGTCCCCCAACCCTTGGGCCCCGGCGCGCCGCTGTCTATGACCGGCGCCACCCGGGAGCGGATTCACAGCGATCTCTCACCTCCCGGCCGCGTGCGTGGGCCGCGAGTCCGGGGCGGCCGTCGCACCGCGCGCAATTCCCGTGAAGGATCTGCTCCGTTCGGCCAGGATGGGGCCATGACTGCCCCGCTCGACTCCCCCGAGGTCCTGGACCGGCGCGACGGCCCGTACGGGGAGGTGGTGCTGCGCCGGCACGGCCCGCTGCTCCAGATCATCGCCAACGGCTGCTTCCTGATGGACACGTCCGACGGCCGCTCGGAGCGGCTGCTGGTCGACGCCGCCCGGGCCGCGCTGGACGGACGGCCGAGGCCCCACGTGCTGATCGGGGGGCTGGGCGTGGGGTTCTCGCTCGCACACGCGGCGGCCGATCCGGGGTGGGGGCGGATCACCGTGGTGGAGCGGGAACCCGCCGTCATCGACTGGCACCGGCGGGGGCCGCTGGCCCGGGTGTCCGGCGACGCGCTCGCCGATCCGCGCACCAGGATCGTGGAAGCGGATCTGGTGGCGTACGTCAATGAGACATCGGACACGTTCGACGCGCTGTGCCTCGACATCGACAACGGACCCGGCTGGACGGTCACGGAGGACAACGGCAGCCTCTACTCGCCGGCCGGACTCGCCGCGTGCGCACGGGTGTTGAGACCGGGCGGGGTGCTCGCCGTGTGGTCCGCGCAGCCCTCTCCGGAATTTGAAGGAACCTTGCGGAATGCCGCATTCCAGCAGGTGCGTACCGAAGAGGTGCCCGTTGCCCGGGGCGTTCCGGACGCTGTGCACCTCGCCGTCCGACCTGGATAGCGACAGCCCGGTGAGTCCCCGTAATGTGCTGCCCTGACGCGGATCATTCAAGCGTCAAACGCAGACATGGGATCACCCCACGGATTCCGGAAAGCAACAACAGGGGCGGGCGATGGAGCAGACACACACCTCCCAGAGCGGCGCGGCGACGACCACCCCGGGCGCACAGCGCCGGGTGCTGGTCGTCGAGGACGACGTCACGATCGTCGACGCCATCGCGGCCCGGCTCCGTGCCGAGGGATTCCTGGTGCAGACGGCCGCCGACGGTCCCGCGGCCGTCGACACGGCGGAGGCCTGGCAGCCCGACCTGCTGATCCTCGACATCATGCTGCCCGGCTTCGACGGGTTGGAGGTCTGCCGGCGCGTGCAGGCCCAGCGCCCGGTGCCGGTGCTGATGCTCACCGCGCGCGACGACGAGACGGACATGCTGGTCGGGCTCGGCGTCGGCGCCGACGACTACATGACCAAGCCCTTCTCGATGCGGGAGCTGGCGGCCCGCGTGCACGTGCTGCTGCGCCGGGTGGAGCGGGCGACGATCGCCGCCGCCACCCCGCGTTCGGGCATCCTCCGCCTCGGCGAACTGGAGATCGACCACGCGCAGCGCCGGGTGCGGGTGAAGGCGGAGGACGTCCACCTGACGCCGACCGAGTTCGACCTGCTGGTGTGCCTGGCGAACACCCCGCGCGCGGTGCTCTCCCGGGAGCAGCTGCTGGCGGAGGTCTGGGACTGGGCGGACGCCTCCGGCACCCGCACGGTCGACAGCCACATCAAGGCGCTGCGCCGGAAGATCGGCGCCGAGCGGATCCGTACCGTGCACGGCGTGGGCTACGCGCTGGAGACGCCGGCACCATGAGCGGCGACGGGCGCCGGACCGCACGCGGGGGCCGCCGACTCGCCGGCGGCGGACCCTGGGGCGGCGTGCGCCCGTTCTCGATCAAGACCAAGCTGGGCGCGCTGGTCGTCATCGCGGTGCTGATCACCACCGGGCTGTCGATCGTCGCCGTGCACACCAAGACGGAGCTGCGCTTCATCACGGTGTTCTCGATGATCGCCACCCTGCTCATCACCCAGTTCGTGGCGCACTCGCTCACCATGCCGCTGGACGAGATGAACACGGTGGCCCGCTCCATCTCGCACGGCGACTACACGCGCCGGGTGAAGGAGAACCGCCGGGACGAACTCGGCGACCTGGCCGAGACGATCAACGTCATGGCCGACGAGCTGGAGGCCCAGGACAGCCAGCGCAAGGAGCTGGTGGCGAACGTCTCGCACGAGCTGCGCACCCCGATCGCGGGCCTGCGCGCGGTGCTGGAGAACATCGTGGACGGGGTCACCGAGCCCGACCAGGAGACGATGCGGACGGCGCTGAAGCAGACCGAGCGGCTCGGCCGCCTGGTGGAGACCCTGCTGGACCTCTCCCGCCTCGACAACGGCGTCGTACCGCTGAAGCTGCGGCGGTTCGAGGTGTGGCCGTACCTGTCGGGCGTACTCAAGGAGGCCAACATGGTCGCCTCCGCGCGCGCGGGGATCGCCTCCGGCTCCGGCAGCCACACCCGGACCGACGTCCACCTGCACCTCGACGTCTCGCCGCCGGAGCTGACCGCGCACGCGGACCCCGAGCGCCTGCACCAGGTGGTGGCCAACCTCATCGACAACGCGGTCAAGCACAGCCCGCCGCACGGCCGGGTGACCGTGAAGGCGCGGCGCGGTCCGCAGCCGCAGTCGCTGGAGCTGGAGATCCTGGACGAGGGTCCCGGCATCCCCCGGTCGGAGTGGCACCGGGTGTTCGAGCGGTTCAACCGCGGGGCGGTGACCCGGCCGCACGGACCGGGCAGCGACGGCGGCACGGGGCTGGGGCTGGCGATCGCCCGGTGGGCCGTGGATCTGCACGGCGGCCGGATCGGTGTGGCCGAATCGGAGCGCGGCTGCCGGATCATCGTCACTCTTCCGGGTCTGACTTCTGACCTGAGTTGACGTAGGGTCCGAACCGGAAGCACAAGATCCACGACGGTCGCCGCCGCTCGGCGCGACCGGACCCGTGCGATCGGCAACAGGGCCCGCGCCACCCGTCGAACGAAGACGCGCAGGGCCGGGGCCGGTGCACCCTCCCCCATGCGGAACCACGGTTGTTTCCCGCCATTTCAAGCCCCGAAACAAGATTTCCGATGTGACTTACACGACGTTGAACGGGCCCGGCCTGACCTTCACGGTCAGGGAGGCGTAGCCTTTATTCCCGCTGTCCATCACCTTGTGAAGCGGAAGAGGGCGGTTGCCGCCGTGTCGCCACAGTCCCCCAGTAACTCGAGCATCTCCACCGATGACCAAGCCGGGAAGAACCCCGCCGCCGCGTTCGGTCCGAACGAGTGGCTCGTCGACGAGATCTATCAGCAGTACCTCCAGGACCCGAATTCCGTAGACCGCGCCTGGTGGGACTTCTTCGCCGACTACAAGCCCGGCGCTCCCGCCACCCCGGCTCCGGCGGGTACTGCGGCCGCGGGGGCCGCAGAGACCCCCAGCACGGCCCCGCAGGCCCGGCCCGCGGCTCCGGCCCCGGCTCCCCAGGCCGCCGCCCCGGCCGCACCCGCGGCCCCGAAGCCCGCGGCCGCCCCGGCCCAGGCGCCCGCCGCTCCCGCTCCCGCTCCCGAGGCGAAGGCCGCCCCGGCCAGGCCGGCGCAGCCCGCACAGGCGCCCGCCCAGCCGAAGGCGAAGCCCGCCGAGGCCCCCGGCGGCCCGGAGCTGATCACGCTGCGCGGTCCGGCCGCCGCGGTCGTGAAGAACATGGACGCCTCGCTGGAGGTGCCGACCGCCACCTCGGTCCGCGCTGTCCCGGTGAAGCTGCTGTTCGACAACCGCATCGTCATCAACAACCACCTCAAGCGCGCCCGCGGCGGGAAGATCTCCTTCACGCACATCATCGGGTACGCGATGGTGCAGGCCATCAAGGCCATGCCGTCGATGAACTGGTCGTACGGCGTCAAGGACGGCAAGCCGACCCTGATCAAGCCGGCACACGTCAACCTCGGCCTCGCCATCGACCTGGTCAAGCCGAACGGTGACCGCCAGCTGGTCGTCGCGGCGATCAAGAAGGCCGAGACGCTGAACTTCTTCGAGTTCTGGCAGGCCTACGAGGACATCGTCCGCCGCGCCCGCGAGGGCAAGCTGACCATGGACGACTTCACCGGTGTGACGGTCTCCCTGACCAACCCCGGCGGCCTCGGCACCGTGCACTCCGTGCCGCGCCTGATGCCCGGCCAGTCCGTGATCATGGGCGTCGGCTCCATGGACTACCCGGCGGAGTTCCAGGGCACCAGCCAGGACACCCTGAACAAGCTCGGCGTCTCCAAGGTCATGACGCTCACGTCGACCTACGACCACCGGGTCATCCAGGGCGCCGCCTCCGGCGAGTTCCTGCGCGTCGTCGCCAACCTGCTGCTGGGCGAGAACGGCTTCTTCGACGACGTCTTCGAGGCGCTGCGCATCCCCTACGAGCCGGTCCGCTGGCTCAAGGACATCGACGCCTCCCACGACGACGACGTCACCAAGGCCGCCCGCGTCTTCGAGCTGATCCACTCCTACCGGGTCCGCGGCCACGTCATGGCCGACACCGACCCCCTGGAGTACCGCCAGCGCAAGCACCCCGACCTGGACATCGTCGAGCACGGCCTCACCCTGTGGGACCTGGAGCGCGAGTTCGCCGTCGGCGGCTTCGCCGGCAAGTCGATGATGAAGCTGCGCGACATCCTCGGCGTGCTGCGCGACTCGTACTGCCGCACCACCGGCATCGAGTTCATGCACATCCAGGACCCCAAGCAGCGCAAGTGGATCCAGGACCGCGTGGAGCGCCCGCACACCAAGCCGGAGCGCGAGGAGCAGCTGCGCATCCTGCGCCGGCTGAACGCGGCGGAGGCCTTCGAGACCTTCCTCCAGACCAAGTACGTCGGCCAGAAGCGGTTCTCGCTGGAGGGCGGCGAGTCCGTCATCCCGCTGCTGGACGCGGTCATCGACTCGGCGGCCGAGTCCCGGCTGGACGAGGTCGTCATCGGCATGGCCCACCGCGGCCGGCTGAACGTCCTGGCCAACATCGTCGGCAAGTCGTACGCGCAGATCTTCCGCGAGTTCGAGGGCAACCTCGACCCGAAGTCGATGCACGGCTCCGGCGACGTGAAGTACCACCTGGGCGCCGACGGCACCTTCACCGGCCTGGACGGCGAGCAGATCAAGGTCTCCCTGGTCGCCAACCCCTCCCACCTGGAGGCCGTCGACCCGGTCCTGGAGGGTGTGTCCCGCGCCAAGCAGGACATCATCAACAAGGGCGGCACGGACTTCACCGTCCTGCCGGTGGCGATCCACGGCGACGCGGCCTTCGCGGGCCAGGGCGTGGTGGCCGAGACCCTGAACATGTCGCAGCTGCGGGGCTACCGCACCGGCGGCACGGTCCACATCGTCATCAACAACCAGGTCGGTTTCACCGCGGCCCCCGAGTCCTCGCGTTCCTCCATGTACGCGACGGACGTCGCCCGCATGATCGAGGCCCCGATCTTCCACGTCAACGGCGACGACCCCGAGGCCGTCGTCCGTGTCGCCCGGCTCGCCTTCGAGTTCCGCCAGGCGTTCAACAAGGACGTGGTCATCGACCTCATCTGCTACCGCCGCCGCGGGCACAACGAGTCGGACAACCCGGCCTTCACCCAGCCGCTGATGTACGACCTGATCGACAAGAAGCGCTCGGTGCGCAAGCTGTACACCGAGTCGCTGATCGGTCGCGGCGACATCACCCTGGAAGAGGCCGAGCAGGCCCTCCAGGACTACCAGGGGCAGCTGGAGAAGGTCTTCACGGAGGTCCGCGAGGCCACCTCCCAGCCGGCCGCCGGCAACACCCAGGAGCCCCAGGACGGCTTCCCGGTCGCCGTGCCGACCGCGGTCTCCGCCGAGGTCGTCAAGCGGATCGCCGAGTCCCAGGTCAACGTCCCCGACCACATCACGGTGCACCCGCGGCTCCAGCCGCAGCTCCAGCGCCGCGCGGCGATGGTCGAGGACGGCACCATCGACTGGGGCATGGGCGAGACCCTGGCCATCGGCTCCCTGCTGCTGGAGGGCACCCCGGTCCGCCTCGCGGGCCAGGACTCCCAGCGCGGCACCTTCGGCCAGCGCCACGCGGTGCTGATCGACCGGGAGACCGGCGAGGAGTACACCCCGCTCCAGTACCTCTCCGAGGACCAGGCCCGCCTGAACGTCTACAACTCGCTGCTCTCCGAGTACGCGGCGATGGGCTTCGAGTACGGCTACTCGCTGGCCCGCCCCGACGCGCTCGTCATGTGGGAGGCCCAGTTCGGCGACTTCGTCAACGGCGCGCAGACGGTCGTGGACGAGTTCATCTCCTCGGCCGAGCAGAAGTGGAACCAGACCTCCGGTGTGGTCCTGCTGCTGCCGCACGGCTACGAGGGCCAGGGCCCGGACCACTCCTCGGCCCGCCCGGAGCGCTTCCTCCAGCTCTGCGCGCAGAACAACATGACGGTCGCGATGCCCACGTCCCCGTCGAACTACTTCCACCTCCTGCGGTGGCAGGTCCACAACCCGCACCACAGGCCGCTGGTCGTCTTCACCCCGAAGTCGATGCTGCGCCTGAAGGCGGCGGCGTCGAAGGCGGAGGAGTTCACGAGCGGCGAGTTCCGCCCGGTCATCGGCGACGGCTCGGTCGACGCGGCCGCCGTGCGCAAGGTCGTCTTCTGCGCGGGCAAGGTCTACTACGACCTGGAGGCCGAGCGGCAGAAGCGCGGTGCCACGGACACGGCCATCATCCGCATCGAGCGGCTGTACCCGCTGCCCGGCGCCGAGCTCCAGGCGGAGATCAAGAAGTACCCGAACGCCGAGAAGTACCTGTGGGCGCAGGAGGAGCCGGCGAACCAGGGTGCGTGGCCGTTCATCGCGCTCAACCTGATCGACCACCTGGACCTGGCGGTCGGCGCGGACGTCCCGCACGGCGAGCGGCTGCGGCGCATCTCGCGCCCGCACGGCTCCTCCCCGGCGGTGGGTTCGGCCAAGCGCCACCAGGCCGAGCAGGAGCAGCTGGTGCGTGAGGTGTTCGAGGCCTAGGCCCCGGCAGACACACGACGACGAAGGGCCCGGCACCGAGTACCCACTCGGCACCGGGCCCTTCGCCCGTCCGGGCCGCGGCCGTGGGGGGGCTGCGCGGCGGGGGGTGGGCGCGGGGGCGGTGGGGGGCGTGGCCGCGCGGGCCGGGGGCCGTATCCGTGCGAGCCGGGCGCGGGGGGCCGCGCCGTGCGCGGTGTGGGCGGACCATGCTGGTCGTGGCCGAAGAGGTCGTGACCGTGAGGGTCGTGGCCGGCCGTGGCCGTGGGAGTCGTGGCCCCGAGTGGGCCGTGGGACGCAGTGCGGGCCTTGGCCGTGCGAGCCGGGCGGTAGGCCGGGCCGTGCGCGGTGGGGCGCGCCTTGCGCAGTGGGGCGGACTGTGCGGGCCGTGGCCGTAGAGGTCGTAGCCGGCCATAGCCGTGGGGGGTCGGCCGTATGGGCGTGGCCGTGCAGGTCATGGCCGGCCACGGCCGCGGGAGTCGTGGCCGTGCGGCCAGGGCGCGGTGGGGCGCACCGTGCGCGGTCGAGCGGACGTGCAGGCCGTGGGGACCGTGACCCCGTGCGGGCAGGGCGCGGTGGGGCGGGGTCCCGCCGGGTGGGCGGGACCCGCTCGTCGGGCGGGGCCTACTCGTCGTCCTCGTCGTCGAGGCGCGCGAGCCAGGCGGCCAGCCCCTCCACGGGCACCTCGAAGTCCGGGTTCAGGCCCACGAAGACTGGCCGGGCGCGGTGCCGGCGTGGCCGCGGGGGTCGTGGCCAGCCATGGCCGCGGGGGTCGTCGCCGTACGGGCCGGGCGCGGTAGGACACGCCGTGCGGGCCATGGCCGTAGAGGTCGTGGCCGGCCATGGCCGGGGGGACTGTGGCCGTACGGGCCAGGCGCGGTGGGGCGGGGCCCGCCGGGCGGGCGGGACTGCCGCTCGTCCGGCGGAGCCTACTCGTCCTCGTCGTCGAGGCGCGCGAGCCAGGCGGCCAGCCGCTCCACGGGCACCTCGAAGTCCGGGTTCAGGCCCACGAAGGCTGGCCGGGCGCGGTGCCGGCGTGGCCATGCGAGCCGCAGGCCGGGCGCGGTGCGGACCGGCCGTGCGCGGTCGAGCGGACCGTGGCCGTGGGGGTCGTGGCCGTACGGGCCAGGCGCGGTGGGGCGGGGCCCGCCGGGCGGGCGGGCGGGACTGCCGCTCGTCCGGCGGAGCCTACTCGTCCTCGTCGTCGAGGCGCGCGAGCCAGGTGGCCAGCCGCTCCACGGGCACCTCGAAGTCCGGGTTCAGGTCCACGAAGGCGCGCAACTGCTCGGCGAGCCACCCGAAGGTGACCTCCTCCTCGCCACGCCGCTTCTCCAGCTCCTCGATACCGCGGTCGGTGAAATACATGGGGCCGTGTCTCCTGCGCATCCGTCCAGGCCGTCGCTGACTGGTTCCCAGCCTAAGCGCCGGGCCCGCCCCGCCCAGCCGCGTCCCTCACCGAAAGGGTGTCTTGACTTCCCGGAGCCACGATATATCGTGTTTCTCCGAGGACGCGATATGACGTGGCAATGTCGCGCCGCCCCGCCGAGGAGGCCCCATGCCCGACTGGTCCGTCAGCGAGCCCCGGAAACTGACCTTCGACGACCCCGTACGCGACCTCCATGTCCGACTGGTCAACGGCACGGTCAACGTCGTGGGCACGGACGAGCCCGCCGCCCGCCTGGAGGTCTCGGAGATCGAGGGACCGCCGCTGGTCGTCACCCTGCGGGACGGCACCCTCACCGTGGCCTACGAGGACCTGCCCTGGAAGGGCTTCCTCAAGTGGCTCGACCAGCAGGGCCGGCGGCGCAGCGCCGTCGTCTCCCTCGCCGTCCCGCCCGGCACCCAGGTGGAGGTCGGCGTGGTCGGCGCGGGCGCCGTCGTCTCCGGCATCCGCGGCCCCGTCGCGGTCCGGGGGGTGACCGGCGACACCACCCTGGTCGGCGTCTCCGGCCCGGCCCGCGCGGACACCGTGTCGGGGAACCTGGAGGCCCAGGCGGTCACGGGCGACCTGCGGTTCCACTCGGTCTCGGGCGACCTGACCGTGGTCGACGGCTCCGGCCCCTCCGTCAAGGCGGAGTCCGTCACCGGCTCCATGATCGTCGACCTGGACCCGGACGGCCCCACCGAGGTCGGCCTGACCAGCGTCTCCGGCGAGATAGCGATCCGCCTGCCGCATCCGGCGGACGCCACGGTCGAGGCGAACACGGCGAGCGGCACCATCTCCAACGCCTTCGAGGGACTGCGGGTGCACGGCCAGTGGGGCGCCCACAAGGTCTCCGGCCGGCTCGGCGCGGGCACCGGACGGCTGCGCGCCTCCACCGTCTCCGGCTCGATCGCCCTGCTGCGCCGCCCGCCCCGGGACGAGGAGGAGCCCACCCCCGAGCAGACGGAACCGGACTCCCCCCGGCCGGCCGGCGCGCCCGGCACCCCGGCCGACGGTACGACGACCGACAAGAAGGTGCTCTGACATGCCCCCCGTCTTCGCCCACGGCCGCCTCCGCCTGTACCTGCTCAAGCTGCTCGACGAGGCCCCGCGCCACGGTTACGAGGTGATCAGGCTCCTGGAGGAGCGCTTCCAGGGCCTGTACGCCCCCTCGGCGGGCACCGTCTACCCCCGCCTGGCCAAGCTGGAGGCGGAGGGCCTGGTCCGGCACACCACCGAGGGCGGCCGGAAGGTGTACGCCATCACCGACGCGGGCCGGGCCGAACTGGCCGACCGCGGCGGTGAGCTGGCCGACCTGGAGCTGGAGATCCGCGACTCGGTGGCGGAACTGGCCGCCGAGATCAGGGCCGACGTCCGCGGTGCCGCCGGTGACCTGCGCCGGGAGATGCGTGCGGCGGCCTCGGAGGCCCGTCGGGACACCGGCGTGCCCCCGGACGACACGGCCCGCGGGGAGGAGGCCGGCCTCGGCGAGAAGGAGGCCTGGAGGACCGCCAAGGAGGAGATGCGCCGGGTCAGGCAGGAGTGGAAGGAGCAGGCGCGGCGCGCCAAGGACGAGAGCCGCCGGGCCCGTGAGGAGGCCCAGCGGGCCCGCCGCCAGGCCCAGGAGGCACAGGCACGGGCACGGGTCCAGGCGCAGGAGGAGATGCAGCGCATGGCCCACCGGGTCCAGGAGCGCGTCCAGGACCACTTCGCCCGCGGCGACTGGCCGACCGGCGTCCGGGAAGGCCTCACCGAGCTGGCCAAGGAGTTCGGTGAGTTCGGCAAGGACTACGGCAAGGTGTTCGGCAAGGAGTGGGGTTTCGCCCGCCCCGCCGGGGAGTCCACCGGACCACAGCCGCACCACACGTCCCCCGACGAGGAATTCCCGGTCGGGTACGAGCCCTCCTGGGCGCACGAGGACGCCGGGGCCGGCCTGACCGGCGACCCCGCCCGGGACCTGGACCGCCTGTTGGACCGCTTCCGCGACGACATACGTGACGCGGCCCGCGACCACGGCATCACCCCGGAGCAGCTCGGCGAGGCCCGCCACCACCTGTCGACGGCGGCGACCCGCATCGCGGCGTTGCTCCACACGGACAAGCCCTGACCCGACATCCGAGGCGCAGCGCCGAGACGCCCGCCCACCCGGCCGACGGGGTCGGGCGGACGGGTGGGCGGCGCCCGGGGTTCGCGGCGGAGCCCCGAGGTGGGCGCTATCGGGCCGACCGAGTCGGCTGGGCGGGTGGGCAGACCCTCGACACCCCCTCGAACGTCACCCCGTGGTCGGCCAGCACCTCCCCCGTCACCCCCGGTACCACCGTGAGCGCCAACAGCAGGTGCTCGTCACCGATCCACCGCTCCCCCCGCCCCAGGGCGACCCGGAGCCCCCGTTGCAGCACTCCCTTCGCCGGCCGGCTGAAGCTCGGCCGGCCGGTCTTCCGCCGCCGGCCCCCGGCCATCGCCCCGACGCCGTGCGCCTCCTCCACCCGCGCGACGATCTCCGCCACGTCGATCCCCAGCCCCGCCAGCGCGTCCGCGTCGGCCCGGGTCGGTCCGGCCCGCCCGCCGCGCCTCGGCCACGTCCCGCCGTACCTGCTCACGTGACGGCGCCAGCCCCAGGGCGGACAGGGCGGACATCATGACCGAGGCAACCGATCTCGCCGAGCGCGCCGGTGACCGTGACCCACGGGTCGGCCTGCGGGCCGTGGCCGCGCTGTGCAGGCTGCTGGAGCAGCTGGAGGCGGTACAGGTGCACAGTGCGCGCAATCAGGGCTGGTCGTGGCAGGAGATCGCCGCGGAGCTCGGTGTCAGCAGGCAGGCCGTGCACAAGAAGTGCGAAAAGGGCGGGCCCGGCGTCCCGGGCCCGCCCTCCGTCCCGATCCTCCCGCGGACTCAGGCGTTGGTCAGCACGATCTTTCCGAACTGCTCCCCGGAGGCGAGCCGTTCGAAGCCCTCGCGGGCCCGGTCCAGCGGCAGCTCCTCGTCGATGACCGGCCGTACACCGGTCGCGGCGCAGAAGGAGAGCAGGTCCTCCAGTTCGTCCTTGGTGCCCATGGTCGACCCGACGACCTTCAGCTCCAGGAAGAAGATGCGGGTCAGCTCGGCGTGCGAGGGTCGGTCGCCGCTGGTGGCCCCGGAGATGACGAGCGTGCCGCCGGGGCGCAGGGACTTCACCGAGTGGGACCAGGTGGCGGCGCCGACGGTCTCGATGACGGCGTCCACCCGCTGCGGCAGCCGCGCCCCGGGCTCGACGGCCTCCACGGCCCCGAGCTCCAGGGCCCGCTTCCGCTTCGCCTCGTCCCGGCTGGTCGCGAAGACCCGCAGCCCGGCCGCCCTGCCGAGGACGATCGCGGCCGTGGCGACCCCGCCGCCCGCGCCCTGCACGAGGACCGAGTCGCCGGGCCGGACCCCGGCGTTGGTGAACAGCATCCGGTACGCGGTCAGCCAGGCGGTCGGCAGACAGGCGGCCTCGGCGAAGGACAGTTCCCTGGGCTTCGGCAGGACGTTCCAGGTCGGCACGGCGACCTGCTCGGCGAAGGTGCCCTGGTAGCGCTCGGTGAGGATGGAGCGCGGCTCGTCGGGGCCGACGCCGTGGCCGCTCTGGCCGATGACGGAGTGGAGGACGACCTCGTTGCCGTCCTCGTCGATCCCGGCGGCGTCGCAGCCGAGGATCATCGGCAGCCGCTCCTCGGGCAGGCCGACGCCCCGCAGGGACCAGAGGTCGTGGTGGTTGAGGGAAGCGGCCCGTACGGTGATCGTGCTCCAGCCGGGACGGGCCTCGGGAGCCGGGAGCTCCCCCAACTCGAGGCCGGTGAGCGGCTGGTCGCGGTCGATTCGGGCGGCGTAGACAGCGAACATGGTGCCGACGATAGGTGCACGGTGCAGTCGGCGGAACCAGCACCGCCTGTGACACATGCCCTCTTGCGCGACGGCACCCGTGCGGCGCAGGGGCGGGGACGCCAGGGGAGGGCACGAAGAGCGGCCCCGCCCCCGAGGGGACGGGGCCGCTCGGTACGACGTCAGCCGCGGGCGACGCCCTCGGCACGCGCGGCGGCCGCGACCGCCGCGGTCACGGCCGGGGCGACCCGCTCGTCGAACGGGGACGGGATCACATAGTCGGCGGCGAGGTCGTCCCCCACCACCGCGGCCAGCGCCTCGGCCGCCGCGATCTTCATGCCCTCGGTGATCCGGGTGGCCCGCACCTGGAGGGCGCCCGCGAAGATCCCGGGGAAGGCCAGCACGTTGTTGATCTGGTTGGGGAAGTCCGAGCGTCCGGTGGCGACGACCGCCGCGTACTTGTGCGCCACCTCGGGGTGGACCTCGGGGGTGGGGTTGGCCATCGCGAAGACGAAGGCGCCCTGCGCCATGGAGGCGACGGCCTCCTCCGCGACGGTACCGCCGGAGACGCCGATGAAGACGTCCGCGCCCGCGAGGGCGTCCTCCAGCGAGCCGGTGAGGCCGGCCTTGTTGGTGAAGGAGGCCAGCTCGCGCTTGACCGGGGTGAGGTCCGGCCGGCCGGCCCACACGACGCCCTTGCGGTCCGCCACGGCCACGTCCCCGATGCCGGCCTCGACCAGCATCCGGGCGATGGCGACACCGGCCGCGCCGGCGCCCGAGATGACGGCCCGCAGCTGGCCGATCTCGCGCCGGCTGAGCCGGGCCGCGTTCCGCAGCGCCGCGAGCGTCACGACGGCCGTGCCGTGCTGGTCGTCGTGGAAGACCGGGATGTCGAGCCGTTCCTGGAGCCGGCGCTCGATCTCGAAGCACCGGGGCGCCGAGATGTCCTCCAGGTTCACTCCGCCGAAGGACGGGGCGAGCCGGACGACGGTCTCGACGATGTCGTCCACGTCGGTGCAGTCGAGCGCGATCGGCACCGCGTCGACGCCGCCGAACTGCTTGAACAGGATGGCCTTGCCCTCCATCACGGGGAGGGAGGCCTCGGGACCGATGTCCCCGAGTCCGAGCACGGCGGTGCCATCGGTGACGACGGCGACCACGCTGGACTTCCATGTGTAGTCGTTGACCAGCTCCGGCTGTTCCGCGATCGCGGTGCACACGCGAGCGACGCCGGGCGTGTACGCGAGGGAAAGGTCGTCCTTGTCGCGGATCGGCACGGTGGCCTGCACGGCCATCTTGCCACCGCGGTGCAGCGCGAACACCGGATCGAACGCGTCGAGGGGCTCGGCCCCTCCGTCCTGGCCCGTACCGTTGTCGCTGCGAGGATTGACGATCTCCGCTGCCACTTTGTTTTACCCCTTAGCTATGCATGGTTTGAGGGTCGACCACTCCTGGTGAGGGGTGGGCGGGCACCGCGCACGGCTCGATTGCGGATACGTACGAGCACATACGCGACGGGCGCGCCGCACACGCGCCCTGAGCCCCGGATGAGGGGTGTAAAGAACCTTCTTACCGGACGGACGGCGCCCGCGACGAGTCCATTAGGTGCAAGGTCACATCCCGGAACCGCAAAGCGGCGGGAAGGTGACGTCCGGCCGACGGCAGGGGGGACGGCGCTCGGACGAGCCGGAGCGAGGGGCACGGCCGGGGGCGCACGGGGCCGCGGAAGGGGCCCCGGAGGCGATCACATCGTGAGACACGCCGAAGATTTTCCGGCCGGAGCGCTGGATTCCCGCAGATGATCCTGCGGCTATGGACCGGGGTTGTACCGACCTGATGTGGTTCGGGGGTCACCCGTTATCCGATTTTGACATAGCGACGCCCCTGAATGGCCCAGTCCGAATGGCAAGATGCCGTAAACCCACGAGGTCGCGACACCCGAAGGTGTGTGTTTCCGTCGACCCATCGGCAACTCTTCCCATCCGCCGGAGGAACCACGATGACCGCAAGCTCCACCCGTCGTACAAGCGCCGCGCGCTCACGTCTGGCCGCGGCCGGTGCGATCGCGGTCGCAGGCGCCCTGCTGATCACCGGCTGCGGTGACCAGACCAAGGACAAGGACAAGAACTCCGGCGGCGCGTCCACCAGCACGGCGCCGCTCGCCGACAAGCTCCCCCAGGACATCCGCAGCGCCGGCAAGATCCGGGTCGGTTCGGACATCGCGTACGCCCCGGTGGAGTTCAAGGACTCCTCCGGCAAGGTCGTCGGCCTGGACCCGGACCTGGCGGCGGCCATGGGCAAGCAGCTCGGGGTGACGTTCGAGTTCGAGAACGGTACCTTCGACGCCCTGCTCACCGGTCTGCGCTCGGGCCGCAACGACATCGCGATGTCGGCGATGACGGACAACAAGAACCGTCAGGAGGGCGTCGACCCCGACACGGGCAAGAAGGTCGGCGAGGGCGTCGACTTCGTCGACTACCTCAACGCCGGTGTGTCGATCTACACCCGCAAGGGTGACACCAAGGGCATCAGCACGTGGTCGGACCTGTGCGGCAAGAAGCTGGCCGTCGAACGGGGCACCGTCTCGGAGGACCTGGCCAAGCAGGAGGCCAAGAAGTGTCCCGCCGGCAAGAAGCTGACCGTCGAGGCCTTCGACGACGACCAGCAGTCCCAGACCCGGCTCCGCTCGGGCGGTGTGGACGCGGCCTCCTCGGACTTCCCCGTCGCCGCCTGGGCGGTCAAGAACTCGGGCGGCGGCAAGGACTTCCAGCTCGTCGGCGACCAGGTGCAGGCCGCCCCGTACGGCATCGCGGTCTCCAAGAAGGAGACGCAGCTGCGCGACGCCCTCAAGGCCGCGATGGACGCGATCATCCGCAACGGTGAGTACAAGACCATCCTCGAGAAGTGGGGCGCCGAGGACGGCGCCGTGAAGGAGTCCGCGGTCAACGGCGGCAAGTGACCCGCGTCAGCGCCAGCGGACACCGAGAGGCAATACCCGTGACTGACATCGACAAGACGGCGGGCCCCCAGGGCACGCCCCGGGCCGGCGCGGAGGCCATCAAGGCCATCCCGGTCCGGCACTACGGGCGGTACGTCTCCGCCGTCATCGCGATCGCGATCCTCGTCGCGATCGTCTACGCGTTCGGCCAGGGCAGGATCAACTGGCACGCCGTACCGGACTACTTCTTCGACGACCGGATCCTGACCGGTGTCGGCAAGACCCTCCTGCTGACGGTCCTGTCCATGGTGATCGGCATCGTCGGCGGCATCGTCCTGGCGGTGATGCGGCTGTCCAAGAACCCGGTGACCTCCTCGATCGCCTGGTTCTACATCTGGTTCTTCCGCGGCACCCCGGTCCTGGTCCAGCTGTTCCTCTGGTTCAACCTGGGCCTGGTCTTCGAGTACATCAACCTGATGCCGTTCTACAAGGACTACTGGTCGAACTTCATGACGCCGTTGCTGACGGCGCTGCTCGGCCTGGGTCTGAACGAGGCGGCCTACATGGCCGAGATCTGCCGGGCCGGTCTGCTCGCGGTGGACGAGGGCCAGACCGAGGCGGCCCACGCCCTCGGCATGAGCCAGGGCAAGACGCTGCGCCGGGTGATCATCCCGCAGGCGATGCGCGTGATCGTGCCGCCGACGGGCAACGAAGTGATCAACATGCTGAAGACGACCTCGCTCGTGGCGGCCGTCCAGTACCCCGAACTGTTCCGCTACGCCCAGGACATCGGCCAGAACTCCGGCGCCCCGGTGGAGATGTACTTCCTCGCCGCGGCCTGGTACCTGATCATGACCTCGGTCCTGAGCGTCGGCCAGTACTACGTCGAGCGCTACTACGCCCGCGGCTCCAGCCGCCAGCTGCCACCGACACCGTGGCAGAAGGTCAGGACGAACATGCTCTCCCTGGGCCGGCCGAAGGGTGGCATGGCATGACCGACAAGCTGAGCAAGACGCAGGACACCCCGGCCGGGGACACCGTCCCGATGGTGCGGGCGGAGGGCGTCCACAAGTCCTTCGGCCACGTGGAGGTGCTCAAGGGCATCGACCTGGAGGTGAAGCCGGGCGAGGTGTTCTGCCTCATCGGCCCCTCCGGCTCCGGCAAGTCGACCTTCCTGCGGTGCATCAACCACCTGGAGAAGATCAACGCCGGGCGGCTGTACGTCGACGGCGAGCTGGTCGGCTACCGCCAGCAGGGCGAGAAGCTGTACGAGCTGCGCGACCGCGAGGTCGCCATGAAGCGCCGGGACATCGGCATGGTCTTCCAGCGCTTCAACCTGTTCCCGCACATGACGGCCCTCGAGAACGTCATGGAGGCGCCGGTGCAGGTGCGGGGCGCCGGCCGGACGCAGGCCCGGGAGCGGGCCGTGCAGCTGCTGGAGCGCGTGGGCCTGGCCGACCGGGCCGGGCACTACCCCTCGCAGCTCTCCGGCGGCCAGCAGCAGCGCGTGGCGATCGCCCGGGCGCTGGCGATGGACCCGAAGCTGATGCTGTTCGACGAGCCGACCTCGGCCCTGGACCCGGAGCTGGTCGGTGACGTCCTGGACGTCATGCGGGATCTCGCCGAGTCCGGCATGACCATGGTGGTCGTCACCCACGAGATGGGCTTCGCCCGCGAGGTGGGTGACAGCCTGGTGTTCATGGATGACGGCGTGGTGGTCGAATCCGGCCATCCGCGGGAGGTCCTTACGAACCCGCAGCACGAGCGGACGCAGTCCTTCCTGTCGAAGGTGCTGTAGCGGAGTGGGAGAGGGGCGGTACGGCCGTGGCCGTACCGCCCCTCTCCGTTGCCCGGCCCCGGTGGCGGCGCATCCCGTGCCGTCACCGGCCGGCCGTCACTTCAGGGCCAGCAAAAGGGTGTCCGAGGGGGAGCACCACACCGGGCGGACCTCGGCGAACCCCTTCTCGCGCAGCACCCGCGCGTGCCAGGCGGCCGACGGCGTGTCCCCGTCCGCGTGCTCGCCGAAGATCGCGAAGCGGCGGGCGGTGGGCTCGGCGAGGACCGGGTCGGCGGCCGCCAGCTGCCACCACTCGGCCCAGTCCGGGGTGCCGTCCCGCCTGGCCTGATCCATGCGTGCGTGGCGCTGGGCGCGCTCGGCCGCGTTGATCCGGGGCGTGCTGTCATCGATCATGTGGTCCGCGTTCATCAGGACGCCACCGTCGCGGACCAGTTCCGCGACCTGACCGTAGAGGGCCGCGAGGGGTTCACCGTGCAGCCAGTGCAGGGCCGTCGCGGTCAGGACGGCGTCGTAGGAGTCGTACGGCAGCCGCGCCGGCCAGTCGGGGTCCAGCAGGTCGGCGGTGACGAGGGTGACGCGGTCGTCGCCCTCGAAGGTGCCGCGCGCGATGGTGAGCAGCGCGGGGTCGAGGTCGACGCCGGTGCTGGTCGCCCGCGGGAAGCGCTGGAGCAGCCGGGCGGTGATGCTGCCGGTGCCGCACGCGAGGTCGAGCACGCGCGGGGCCGCCCCCACCAGCGCCTCGACCATGTCGAGCATGATCCGGAAGCGTTCCTCGCGGTCGGGCAGGTAGCCCTCCTGCTGCCGGTCCCAGCTCTGCTGCCAGGCGGCCCAGTCCGTACCGGTGCCCGTGGTCATGGAATCCCGTCTCCTCTCAATTCGCGTAATACCCTGGAAGCACGACCGGCTGTTACTCGACCGCAGACCGACGATAAAGCGCCCTCGTAAGGACTACAAGTGGAACTGGCCTATTACTCGGATTACGCCGTACGCCTCGTCAACAGCGAGGAGCCGGTCCGGGGCAAGGACTCCCTGACCTCCGTCGAGGCCGTCCGCGACCTCTTCGGCGTCAACGCGTCCGCGGCCCGCCGCGCCACCGACGCCGACGTCACCCGCTTCCGCTCGGTCCGCGGCCGGCTGCGCTCGGTCTTCGAGGCCGCCGACACCGGCGACGAGACCCTCGCCGTGGACCTGCTGAACTCGCTGCTGCTGGAGTTCCCGGTCAGCCCCCAGATCTCCGGGCACGACCACCGCGACGAGGACGACCGGCCGCTGTGGCACATGCACCTGGCCGACCACCCCTCCAACGCCACCGCCGGGTACGCGGCGATCGCGGCGATGGGCCTGGCCTTCCACCTCACCGAGTACGGCGTGGACCGCCTCGGCCTGTGCCAGGCGGCGCCGTGCCGCAACGCCTACCTCGACACCTCCACCAACCGCTCCCGGCGCTACTGCTCCGACCGCTGCGCCACCCGCGCCAACGTCGCCGCCTACCGCGCCCGCAAGCGCCTGGAGGCCGACCGGTCGGCCGGCAGCGGCCTCACCGCCGAGACCGCCCAGCGCAGCAGCGTCAGCGGCCGCCGCTGACCGGCCCGCCGCGGCCGGTACCGCAGCAGCGCCCTGCCGAGCACCAGCTCCTCGGGCACCACCCCGTAGTCGGTGCTGTCCCCGCCCGCGTACGGGTTGTCCCCGAGCACCCACCAGCCGCCCTCGCGCCGTTCCGCGGCCCGCTTGACGACCAGCAGGTCCTGCTGGAACGGATGGCGCAGGACCACGACGTGCCCCGGTGCGACCGCACCCCCGTACCGCACCAGCAGCCGGTCCCCGTGGCGCAGCGTGGGCACCATCGACGGGCCGGACACCTCGGCCAGCCCGAAGGGCGCCACGGCCCCGCCCCGCTCGGTCTCCCGCGACAGCTCCGGCATCCCCGGCACCTCCCCGGTCCGTTCCTCCACCGGTCCCAGTCTGACCCTGGACTTTCGTCCTAAGCCCTAGGGGGCACTCACGAAAACCGGTCCCTCAGGGAGTAATGTCGCACCTGAGAAGACGATCACGAGGAAGGAATGCTCCATGCTTTCCCGCCTGTTTGCCCCCAAGGTCAAGGTCAGCGCCCACTGCGACCTGCCCTGCGGCGTGTACGACCCGGCCCAGGCCCGCATCGAGGCGGAGTCGGTCAAGGCCGTCCAGGAGAAGATGGCCGGTAACGACGACCCTCACTTCCAGGCGCGTGCCACCATCATCAAGGAGCAGCGCGCGGAGCTGGCGAAGCACCACGTCTCCGTTCTCTGGAGCGACTACTTCAAGGCCCCGCACTTCGAGAAGTACCCGGAGCTGCACCAGCTGGTCAACGACACCCTGAAGGCCCTGTCGGCCGCCAAGGCGTCCACCGACCCGGCGACGGGTCAGAAGGCGCTGGACTACATCGCGCAGATCGACAAGATCTTCTGGGAGACCAAGAAGGCCTGATCCCCGATCACGACGGCCGGTCCGCGATGTCCGCGGTTCCCCGGTCGCCAGGTCTCCCGTCCGCACCCGGTCCGCGGCGCGCCGAACACGGCGTTCGTCACGGCCGGGTGCGGTCTTTCCCGCCCCTGGAGGCCGCGGGCGGTGGTGTGACAGGCTGAGCGGATGACCGCCCTGGAGGATCTCAGACGGCTGCGACGGGTGCGGGACCGGATGGACCGCGAGTACGCCGAGCCGCTCGACATGACCGGGCTGGCCCGCGACGCCCTGATGTCCCCGGGCCACTTCCAGCGCAGCTTCCGCAAGGCGTTCGGCGAGACGCCGTACAGCTATCTGATGACCCGCCGGATCGAGCGCGCGAAGACCCTGCTGCGCCGGGGCGACCTCACCGTGACCGAGGTGTGCCTCGCCGTCGGCTGCACCTCGCTCGGCTCCTTCAGCTCCCGGTTCACCGAGCTGGTCGGCGAGACGCCGAGCGCGTACCGGGCCCGCGACCACGAGGAGAGCGCGGTGATCCCGTCCTGCGTGGCCCGCCGGCTGACCCGGCCCCGGCGCCGCCCGTACTGAGGCACGGCGCGGTCCGCGGTCCTAGGGTGAGTCCATGGACGTGAAACTCGCGCAGTGCTTCCTCGCCGTGGACGACCACGACAAGGCCATCGCCTTCTACCGCGATGTGCTGGGCCTGGAGATCCGCAACGACGTGGGCTTCGAGGGGATGCGCTGGGTCACCCTGGGCTCTCCGCTCCAGCCCGACGTGGAGATCGTCCTGGAGCCGCCGGACGCCAGCCCCGACGCCTCCCCCGCCGACAAGCAGGCACTGAACGAGCTGCTCGCCAAGGGCCTGCTGCGCGGGGTGATCTTCACCACCCGCGACTGCGACGCCCTGTACCAGCGGGTGCGGGAGGCCGGCGCCGACGTCATCCAGGAGCCGACGGACCAGCCGTACGGGGTCCGCGACTGCGCCTTCCGCGACCCGGCCGGCAACCAGCTGCGCTTCCTCGAGCGACCGGCGGGCTGACCCCCCGCGCGGTACGGCACGACGGGGGCGGGCGCCGCCGTGCCGCCTCAGGGCAGGGCCGTGGCACGGGCGCAGGCGAGGGGGCCGCGGCCGGACTCCGGTGCCGCCCCGGTCGTCCGGCAGGCGGAGGGATCCTCGTCCGGGTCCGGTGGGTGCGAGGAGTCGTCCCCGTTCTCCCACACGTAGGGGCCTCCGGGCCGGGCCTCGTCCTGGAGGACGAGCGTGAGGCCGCCGCCGACCGCCACGGCCACCGTCCACACCGTCACGGCCCACCACCACGTCCGGCGGCGCACGTCCCCCCGCCGCTTCACCCCCAGGGCTCCACGTCCACCACGGCCGCGACCGGCACCGGCCCGTACACGTGCGGGAACTCCTCCCCGCCCGGTTCGGCCGCCTCGTACCGCACCGGCGCCCCGACGCGGGCGGGGTCCACCACGAGGACCACCAGCTCGTCCGGGCCGTCGTAGTCGCCGTAGAGGAAGGCGGCGACACGTGGCAGCTGGTCCCGGGTGGAGAAGTGGATGAATCCCTCCTCCTGGAGGGTGCGGCCACGGGTCGACAGCTCATAGGTGCCGCGCTCGCGCGCCGCCTCCCACAGGGAGCGCTCGGTGACGTGCAGGATGTGCGGAAGTTTCGGCATGCGCCCACGCTACGGCGCCCCCTGGCCGTCCCGTGCTCAGACGGCGCTGTTCCCCGTCCCCGTCGCCGGCGGACGCTCCGGGCCGCCGTCCCCCCGCCGCACCGGGGCACCGGCGGGCCGGGCGGGGTCGGAGTGGGCGGGGTCGGTGCGGGACACGCAGTCGGGGCTGTGGCACGGACCGGAGGACCATACCGGCACCCAGGTACCCAGGGTCTTGTGCCGCCTGACGACCGTGTCGACGGGCTGTCCGCAGACGGGACAGACGGGTTGTTCGCTGCCCATGCCCTCAGGGTAGGTCCGCGGCGGGTTCAGCGCTTCCCGCCGCACGCCCGCACGAGCGCGCCGTCTACGTCCCGGCGGAGCGGCGGGCCCCGCGCACTGTGGGGGTGCGCGGGGCCCGTCTGGCCGGAGACCCGGGCGCCCGTGCGGGGTCAGGAGCCGCACAGGTCCCGGAACTCCGGATTCCAGGTGTTGCCGGGGCGGCGACCTCAGCTGCTGCGCCGGGTCACGAACTCGGCGAGCGCCAGCAGACCCCCGGCAGCCTCCGGGACGGGTACCGCGCGGGCCAGCTCCTGCATCGCGCGGGCCATCCGGTCGGCCGCCTCGGCCTGCGCCCAGTCCCGGCCGCCGGCCCGCTCCACCGCAAGCGCCGTCCGCGCGATCTCCCCGTCCCCGGCCTCCGCCTCGACGTAGGGCTTCGCGTACAGCGCGGTGAGTTCGGCCGCCGCGGGGGTGCCGGAGGTGAGCGCCGCCACCACCGGGAGCGACTTCTTGCGCGCCGCGAGATCCGCGCCGGCCGGCTTGCCGGTGTGCCGCGGGTCCCCCCATATCCCGATGACGTCGTCGATGAGCTGGAACGCGAGCCCGGCCTGCCGGCCGAAGCCGTCCAGGGCGGCCACCTCGTCCGCGCCGGCGCCCGCGTACAGCGCGCCGAGCGCGCAGGCACAGCCCAGCAGGGCGCCGGTCTTGGCCTCCGCCATGACGAGGACCTCGTCCAGGGTGACCGCGTCCGGGGCGCGGCGCTCCAGTGCGGTGTCGGTGTGCTGGCCGGCACAGAGTTCCATGACGCAGCCGGCGAGCCGGGCCACGGCCGGGGCCGCGGCCGGGTGCGGGTCCTCGGCGAGCAGCCGCAGGGCCAGCGCCTGGAGAGCGTCCCCGGCGAGGATGGCGTCGGCGTCGCCGAACACCGTCCAGACGGTGGGCCGGTGCCGCCTGGTGGTGTCCCGGTCCATCACGTCGTCGTGCAACAGCGTGAAGTTGTGGACGAGTTCGACCGCCACCGCCGCGCGGACGGCCGCCGCCCGGGCCGCCGGTCCTCCGAGCGCGGCGGCGGCCGCGAGGACGAGCGCGGGCCGCACCGCCTTGCCCGCGTTGCCCGCCGCCGGTGTGCCGTCCGCCTGCTGCCAGCCGAAGTGGTAGAGCGCGACGCGGCGCATGGAGCCGGGCAACGTCTCGACGGCCGCGCGCAGTTGCGGGTCGACGAGCGCGCGGGTGCGCTCCAGCAGTGCCGTCGCCTCGTGCCCGTCGGCCGGACCGGCGGCGACCTCCCCTGCTCTGTCCCCCGGGTCCCCCGGGATGCCGGGACGCGGCACCCCGGGGGCTCGCTGCCCGGTCTCCGTCATGAACTCGGCCATGCCTCCCCCTCGCCAGGTCCGTGCGGGCCGGTGTCGCCGGCCCGACCGGACGGCTGTCCCGGGGGCCTACCCGCCCGTGTCCCCGGGGACACGGCGGCGACGTGCGCAGACGTCACCCCCACCGGCCGATCTCGACGTTCTCCAGCACTCCGAGCGCGTCGGGCACCAGGACGGCCGCCGAGTAGTACGCCGTCACCAGGTACTTGATGACGGCCTGTTCGTTGATGCCCATGAACCGCACGGACAGGCTCGGTTCGATCTCGTCCGGGATGCCGGACTGCCGCAGGCCGATGACGCCCTGGTCGGCCTCGCCCGTACGCATCGCGAGGATGGACGTCGTACGGGCCTCGCTGATCGGGATCTTGTTGCACGGGTAGATCGGCACCCCGCGCCAGGTGGGGATGCGGTTGCCGCCGATGTCGATGGTCTCCGGGACCAGTCCGCGCTTGTTCAGCTCGCGTCCGAACGCGGCGATGGCGCGCGGGTGGGCGAGGAACAGCTTGGTGCCGCGGCGGCGGCTGAGCAGTTCGTCCATGTCGTCCGGGGACGGTGCGCCGTCGTGCGGCTGGATGCGCTGGCCGTACTCGCAGTTGCTGAGCAGACCGAACTCCGGGTTGTTGATCAGCTCGTGCTCCTGGCGCTCCTTGAGCGCCTCGACCGTGAGCCGCAGCTGCTGCTCGGTCTGGTTCATCGGCTGGTTGTACAGGTCGGCCACGCGGGTGTGGATGCGCAGCACGGTCTGGGCGATGCTCAGCTCGTACTCGCGGGGCCGGGGTTCGTAGTCGACGAAGGTGTGCGGGATGTCGGGCTCGCCGGAGTGGCCGGCCGCCAGCTCGACCTCCTTCTCGCCGTACTTGTTGGTCCGCTGCCGCGGGAGCGCGCGCACCTGGTCGAGGTGTTCCCGCAGGGTGTCCGAACGCTCGGCGACCTGCTCGAAGTCCTGGCGGCTCAGGACCAGCACCGTGGTCGCGGTGTCCGCGCGGGCCGTGTACTCCCAGATGGCGTCGGGGTCGACCAGCGCCTGGTCGCCGAAGTAGGCGCCGTCCGCGAGGACACCGAGGGCCGCGTCGTCGCCGTACGGACCCGTGCCGACCTTCGACACCCTGCCGTGGGCGAGCAGGTAGACCTCTTCCGTCCGGTTGCCGAAGTCGGCGATGACCTCGCCCGGCGCGAAGTCCCGTCGGCGGCAGCGCCGGGCCAGCTCGGTGAGCACCTCCTCGTCCTCGTAGGACCGCAGGACCGGGAGCTCGCCCAGTTCGGCCGGGATGACCTCCACCTGGTCACCGGTCTTCACGAAGGTGACGCGGCCGTCGCCGACGGCGTAGGTCAGCCGCCTGTTCACCCGGTACGTACCGCCCTGGAGGTCCACCCAGGGGAGCGTGCGCAGCGCCCAGCGGGAGCTGATCTCCTGCATCTGCGGAACGGACTTGGTGGTGGTGGCCAGGTTCCGCGCTGCCGCCGTCCCGAGGGACTGCTGCGGCCTGCCCTGATCCGTGCGGACCTCTTCGCCTACCGACATAGAGAAATGCCCTCCCAATGTATGCCCGGTCGCCCTGTCGCACGGAGCTCCGGTCTCGGGTCGAGCCTTTCATCACGGTGTGTCGCCGCACCATTACCCGAAAGAGCGGGAATGGATCATCGCACTACTGGGCACAATGAGGGACTTGCCCCGCCCCTCCCCGATGGCACCGGATGCGCCGCCTGTCCGGATCGGCTCGCACACCGTACGAACGATGTGTCCGCACACGTCCGGTTTCGGTAGAAGCAGCCAGAGCGGATCGGTCGCGACCGGCGGCCGGACGGGCACGGCAGAAGGAGTCGGTCATGGCCCCACCCATGTCGGCGAGCGGATTTCTGGACGCGCTGCGGGCGGAGGGCGTCACGGTCGTCGAGATCGGCGACTGGCAGCACCACAACCGCAATCACAAGGGGCCCTGGGGGCCCGTCCACGGCGTGATGATCCACCACACCGTCACCCGGGGCAGCGCGGCCACGGTGGACATGTGCCGCGACGGCTATGCGGCGCTGCCCGGTCCCTTGTGCCACGGCGTGATCACCAAGGACGGCACGGTCCACCTGGTCGGCTACGGGCGCGCCAACCACGCCGGGCTCGGCGACGACGAGGTGCTGCGCGCGGTGATCGCCGAGCGGGGGCTGCCACCGGACAACGAGGCGAACACCGACGGCAACCGGCACTTCTACGGCTTCGAGTGCGAGAACCTCGGCGACGGGGAGGACCCGTGGCCGGAACCGCAGCTGGACGCGATCGAACGGGTCGCCGCGGCGGTGTGCCGGCACCACGGGTGGACAGAACGGTCGGTCATCGGGCACCTGGAGTGGCAACCGGGCAAGATCGATCCCCGGGGCTTCACGATGGCGTGGCTGAGGGACCGGGTACGGGAACGACTCAAGGACTGAAGGGCTGGCGCCCCCACGCCCCACCGTCCGGCCCGAGGGCGAGGGGCGGCCGGCCGACGCCTGACGGGTGACCGCCGCCGTGACGGTTCCGGGTCACTGGACGTCCTCACCGGACCACAGCCCGTCGCGCACCCGGAAGCCGGGCCGGCCGGTAGCCGCTCGGAGCAGCCGGCCGGTCACCGGCGGCACCCCGCCGACGCCGCCCCGTCCGCACGCCGGAGAGCCGCCACCGGCCCGTCGACGCCCGGCCGTGCGGCGCCTCAGCCAACCGATCGAGCTCCTCAGTGGCCGGCCGGTGAACACGGCGGGCGGTTCTCGACAGCCACCTGGGCGGCCGCTCCAGGCGTGCCGACGGCCCCGGGACCGGCCCTGTGTGCGCGTCAGACAGCCGGCCCACGCCCGTCGATGCCCTGGTCGTACGCAGCGCGCGATTCCGGCAGCCGGTCGGCGCCCCCAGTCGCCCGCCGGCGGGCACAGTGGGCAGTCTGTCGACGGCTCCCCGCCCGCCCGGTGGGTTCTCCGGGGCAACTGGTCGCCCGCCCGCTGCGCCCGGCCGTAGAGGCGCTCCAGCCAACCGGTCCACGCGCTCGGCCGTCGACCGGACGCGGGCCCGCGTCTGCCCCGGGACCCCCCGGTGGGCGCCTCGATGACGGTCGACGGCCCGTCGGCTGCCGTCGCGCGGACGCTCGTCGTATCGGGGTGGTCGCTGGGCATCGCCGCAGCTGCGGGCGGGCGTTGCGCCGGAACCGTGCCGTCGCCCGCGCAGGGCGGCAGGCCGTCGGGGTCGGGGGACAATGGGGTGCGTGACCAGCCCGGATCCGCTCGCGCCCCGCCTCCCCTCCCCGTTGCACGCGGTCCATGACGACCGTTTCGCCCGGCGCGGGGTGCGGTTGCTGCTCAAGCGGGACGACCTGGTCCACCCGGAGTTGATCGGCAACAAGTGGCGCAAGCTGGTGCCCAACATCGCCGCGGCGCGGGGCCGTCCGCTGGTCACCTTCGGCGGGGCCTACTCCAACCACCTGCGGGCCACCGCCGCGGCGGGCCGGCTGCTCGGGCTGCCGACCACCGGTGTGGTCCGGGGCCAGGAGCTGGCCGGCCGCCCGCTCAACCCGTCCCTGGCCCGGTGCGCGGCCGACGGGATGCGCCTGCACTTCGTGGACAGGGCGACGTACCGCCGCAAGGACGAGCCGGAGACCCTGGCCGCCGTCCTGCGCGCGGCCGGGGCCGAGGGGGCGTACGTCGTCCCCGAGGGCGGCAGCAACGCCGAGGCGGTCCGAGGCTGTCGCGCCCTCGGCGAGGAGCTGCGCGGCCGGGCGGACGTCGTCGCGGTCGCCTGCGGCACCGGCGGCACCCTCGCCGGCCTGGCCGCCGGGATATCGCCCGACCAGCGCGCGCTCGGCGTGCCGGTCCTCAGGGGCGGCTTCCTGGAAGCGGCCGTGGAACGGCTCCAGGAAGCCGCCTTCGGCGCGCGCACCGGCACCTGGTCGCTGGCCGACCGCTTCCACTGCGGGGGCTATGCCCGTACGACACCGGACCTGCTGGCCTTCGCACAGGATTTCGAGCAGCGGCACGGACTGCCCCTGGAACGTCTCTATGTCGCCAAGTTGCTGTACGGACTGCTCGCGCTGGCGGAGGAGGGGGCCTTCGCGCGCGGGACGACGGTCGCCGCCGTGGTGACCGGCCGGCCGGACCCGGACGACGGGCCCTAACCGGCCTCCCGGTAGGCGGCCGCCTCCTCCAGGTCCAGGCGCCGGAGCAGGGCGCGCAGCATCTCGTCGTCGATGTGACGGTGGTCGCGGAGTTTGACGAAGACCTCGCGCTCGGCGCTGATCATCTCGCGGGACAACCGTCGGTAGGTCTCGTCCACGGATTCACCGGTCACCGGGTTGACCTGGCCGAGCCGTTCCCAGACGGCGTTGCGGCGGCGCTCCAGGACGGTGCGCAGCCGGTCGGCGAGCGGCGGAGGCAGGGCGTTGCGGTCGTCGGTGAGGAGTTCGTCCAGGCGGCTGTCGGCGGCCCGGGACGCCTGGGCCTGGGCGTTGGCCTCGGCGAGGGTCTCGGCGCGCCGGTCGCGGGCGGGGAACCTCAGGAGCCGGATCAGCGGGGGCAGGGTCACGCCCTGTACGACCAGCGTGCCGATGACCGTGGTGAAGGTCAGGAAGAGGACCAGGTTGCGCGGGCCGTCGGCCATGGTCGGCGGGATGGCGAAGGCGATCGCCAGGGAGACGACACCGCGCATGCCGGCCCAGGCGGTGACCATCGCGCCCCGCCAGGTGGGGTTGTCCTCGCGCTCCCGGATGCGCGCCGACATCATCCGGGGCAGGAAGGCGGCCGGGTAGACCCAGACGAACCGGGCCACGACGACGACCAGGAAGACGGCGACCGCGTATCCCACGGCGGCGGCGCCCTCGTACTCCCCCAGCCGCTTGAGGACGATAGGCAGCTGGAGGCCGATCAGGGCGAAGACGGCGGACTCCAGCACGAAGGCGACCATCTTCCACACCGCCTCCTCCTGGAGCCGGGTGGCGAAGTCGACCTCCCAGGCGCGGTGGCCGAGGTAGAGGGCGACGACGACGACCGCGAGCACTCCGGAGGCGTGGGCCTGCTCGGCGACCCCGTAGGCGACGAACGGGATCAGCAGGGAGAGCGTGTTCTGGAGGAGAGCCTCGGTCAGGCGCGTGCGCAGCCAGTGCAGGGGTGCCATGAGGACGAGGCCGATCCCGACGCCGCCCACCGCGGCGAGCAGGAAGTCGCGGATGCCGCCGCCCCAGGTGGCCCCCGCGCCGATCGCCGCGCCGAGCGCCACCTTGTACGCGGTGATCGCGGTGGCGTCGTTCAGCAGGGACTCGCCCTGGAGGATGGTGGTGATCCGGGAGGGCAGGCCGGCCCGGCGGGCGACCGCCGTGGCCGCGACCGCGTCCGGCGGGGCGACCACCGCGCCCAGCACCAGGGCGGCGGGCAGCGGCAGTCCGGGCACGATCAGGTAGGCGGCCCAGCCGACGACCAGGGTCGCGAAGAGCACGTAACCGACCGACAGCAGGGCCACCGGTCGCAGCTGGGCGCGCAGGTCGAGGTAGGAGCTGTCGGCGGCGGAGGTGTACAGCAGCGGGGGCAGCAGCAGCGGCAGGACGATGTGCGGATCGAGGGTGTAGGACGGCACACCGGGGATGCCCGAGACCACCAGCCCCACCGCGACCAGCAGCAGGGGCGCCGGCACGGGAGTGCGCCGGGCCGCCCCGGCCACCGCGGCACTGCCCGCCACCAGCAACAGCAGTGGCATCACGTCCATGGTCTTCGCCCACCCTCGTATTCCGCGCGGTCACCCGCACGCCCGTCGTAATCTGGCAATCATGAAACAGTGCACGCACGCCGACGCGCTGCCGCTCCCGGAGCCGGAGCCGCTCGGCGAGACCTGCCCGGAGTGCCTGCGCAACGGCACCCACCCGGTGCAGCTGAGGCTGTGCCTCACCTGTGGCCACGTCGGCTGCTGCGACTCCTCGCCCGGACGGCACGCGACGGAGCACCACGAGCGGACCGGTCATCCGGTGATGCGGACCTTCGAGCCCGGCGAGGACTGGCGGTGGTGCTTCGTGGACCACGTCCTGGTCTGAGTGTTTCCCGTCCGGGCGGGTTCTCGTGTGACACTGCATGGGGTGGTCGCCGCACGACGGTTCGAGCAGGTGGCGCCTGGGTACGTCAACCCGGCGCGCGCTCTTTCCATTTGGGTCCGCAGACCCTCTAGACACGGAGCGTATCCACAGCTTTACTGTGAGTGACGCCAGGGGGTCGGGGTCCCGGGGACAGGAATGTTCGCAGCGCGATAGCGTCACCGCTTGAACTCGTACGCGTTACCCCGGGGGGCGAGACCCTCGGCCCCATAAAGCTTTGTACCACCATGGAGGTGAGGGTGTCCCAGATCGCAGGCGAGCCCGCGGCGAACCAGGACTTCGTGGAAGTCCGGCTGCCGGCGGCGGGTGCCTACCTGTCGGTGCTGCGGACGGCCACGGCCGGTCTGGCGGCCCGCTTGGACTTCACCCTGGACGAGATCGAGGACCTGCGCATCGCCGTGGACGAGGCCTGCGCGATCCTGCTCCAGCAAGCCGTGCCCGGTTCGGTGCTCAGCTGTGTCTTCCGGCTCGTCGACGACTCGCTGGAGGTCACGGTGTCGGCGCCGACCACCGACGGCCACGCTCCCTCACGGGACACCTTCGCCTGGACCGTGCTGTCGGCCCTCGCGGGGAAGGTCTCGTCCGCCGTCGACGAGGACAAGACGGTGTCGATCAGCCTCTACAAACAGCGCGGCGCGGGTCCCGGGCCGGCGTGAGGAACGGGGACGGGCCGGTGCGGGACGAAGAGCGCGGCACGCGGGAGCGGCCGACCGGGGACGAGGGTGCTCCCTGGTCGTGGGAGTCCCCCCGCTCGGGCGCAGTCGAGGGTGACACCGGAGCCGACACCCCGGGGCAGGACCCCCGGGACGGCTCCCGGCGCATGGCGGACGGCATCGACGGCATCCCCGAGCAGGCCAGACCGCACCCGGAGGACGGCTCGGCGCCGGCCGGTGACGACGGTGCCGCTCCGGCGGCGCCGCCGGAGGCACACGGCGGTGCCGGTTCCGCAGGCCGCGCGGGGGCGAGGGCTCGGGGAAGGGCTACGGGCGGGACGATGAGCGAGCACGGGCGACACGCCGACGACGACGCGCCGGCCGCGGAGGCCGTGCCTGCCGCGCAGCACGCCGGGCAGCACGCCGCGCACCACACCCCGCACGACCGCAGCGGGGCACGGGCGCTGTTCGTGGAGCTGCGCGCGCTGGACGCGACCAGCGCGGAGTACGCGGAGCTGCGCAACCGGCTGGTCCGCATGCATCTGCCGCTCGTGGAGCACCTGGCGCGCCGGTTCCGCAACCGGGGCGAGCCGCTGGACGACCTCACCCAGGTCGCCACGATCGGTCTGATCAAGTCCGTCGACCGGTTCGACCCGGAGCGCGGCGTGGAGTTCTCCACGTACGCCACCCCGACCGTGGTCGGTGAGATCAAGCGGCACTTCCGGGACAAGGGCTGGGCGGTGCGGGTGCCGCGCCGCCTCCAGGAGCTGCGGCTGGCGCTGACGACCGCGACGGCCGAGCTCTCCCAGCTGCACGGCCGCTCCCCCACGGTGCACGAGCTGGCCGAGAAGCTCGCCATCTCCGAGGAGGAGGTCCTGGAGGGCCTGGAGTCGGCGAACGCCTACTCCACGCTGTCGCTGGACGTCCCCGACACGGACGACGAGTCGCCGGCGGTCGCCGACACCCTGGGTGCGGAGGACGAGGCGCTGGAGGGGGTCGAGTACCGCGAGTCCCTCAAGCCGCTGCTGGAGGACCTGCCGCCGCGCGAGAAGCGCATCCTGCTGCTGCGCTTCTTCGGGAACATGACCCAGTCGCAGATCGCGCAGGAGGTCGGCATCTCCCAGATGCACGTCTCCCGGCTGCTGGCCCGCACCCTGGCCCAGCTGCGGGAGAAGCTCCTCGTCGAGGAGTGAGCGCCGCGCAGGGGTGAGGAAGACCGGGCAGTGGGCGCTATTCGGCCCGGCCCGGTCCCTTGATCCCGAGGGCCCGGGTCGTCTCGCTGTTGACCAGCAGGACGAGCGCCGCCACGGCGACCACCGCCAGGGCGATGCCGACCGGGATGGCCATGCTGTCGGCCTGGAGCAGGTTGTAGGCCACCGGGAGCGCCATCAGCTGCGTGATCACGGCGGGGCCCCGGCTCCAGCCGCGCCGCAGCAGCAGACCGCGCGCGGCGAGCAGCGGCAGCAGCGCGAGGACGACCAGGGTGATGCCCAGGGTCACGGCCTGCTGCCGGCCGTCCGGGTCACCGGTGAGCGCGCGGACGACCACCCACAGACCGCCGCCCACCAGGGCGGCTCCCTCCAGCGCGGCCAGTGCCGCCGCGTACGTCAGCCGGCGCGGGCGCGGCTCGGTGGCCGGGGCGGTCTCGGCGGTGTCCGGGGCGGGATTCTGCTCACTGCTCACCCCAGCAGGGTAGCCCGCCCGCCCCCACGCCCGGCGGTGCCCGGTGGAGCCGGGTGTCCAGGCTCACCCGCCGGGTTCTTACCGCTTCCCTACCTCGGTCTGGGATCAATACCCCCCAGTAGGTACGCTGCCATGCATGCGTGCACTTCTCGTGGTCAATCCGGCGGCAACCACCACAAGCGCACGCAGGCGTGACGTCCTGATCCACGCGCTGGCGAGCGAGATGAAGCTGGAGGCGGTCACCACCGAGTACCGCGGGCACGCGCGCGACCTCGGCCGGCAGGCGGCGGAGAGCGACGACATCGACCTGGTGGTGGCGCTCGGCGGTGACGGCACGGTCAATGAGGTCGTCAACGGTCTGCTGCACGCCGGCCCCGATCCGGAGCGGCTGCCCGGTCTGGCTGTGGTCCCCGGCGGCTCCACCAATGTCTTCGCCCGCGCCCTGGGCCTGCCCAACGACCCGGTCGAGGCGACCGGCGCGCTGCTGGACGCGCTGCGCGAGGGCAGCGAGCGGATCGTCGGGCTCGGTCTGACCTCGGGTCCGCGGGGCACCGAGGACGAGGCGGTGCCGGCCCGCTGGTTCACCTTCAACGCCGGGCTGGGTTTCGACGCGGGCGTGGTGGGGCGGGTCGAGCAGCAGCGCGAGCGCGGGAAGAAGTCGACGCACGCGCTCTACGTCCGCCAGGTGGTCCGGCAGTTCCTCGGGGAGACCAACCGCCGGCACGGCACGATCACCCTGGAGCGGCCCGGCGCGGACCCGGTCGAGGAACTGGTGGTCGCCATAGTCTCGAACACGTCCCCGTGGACGTATCTGGGCAACCGCCCGATGTACACCTCGCCCCGGGCGTCGTTCGACGCCGGCATCGACGTGCTCGGTCTCAGCCGCCTGTCGACGGCCGCGGTTGCCCGGTATGGCACCCAGTTGCTCACTTCGTCCCCCGAGCGCGGACCCCATGGGAAGCACGCGGTGGCGCTGCACGATCTGGACCAGTTCACCTTGCATTCGAAGGCGCCCCTCCCCCTCCAGATGGACGGTGACCACCTGGGGCTGCGAACCAGCGTGACGTTCACAGGCGTACGCCGTGCACTGCGTGTGATTGTGTGAGCGGAAGAGGCGAAAGTCCTTTCACTCGAACGTTTAGGCCAGGATCCACCCCATGGAAGTACGGCTGTGACCTAGTCGACACCGAGGAATCAAAAAAAATCTTCGGGAAGGGGTTGTATCCGCCGCTGAGGTTTGCGAGTCTCTACGTGGCGATCGGGACGGCCCGCAACATCGGCATCCACTGATCACCAGAACCCCTCTTCAATCCACAGGACCACGCCGGGGAGACTCGGCGATCGGCCCTTCACTTGTTGAGGGATTCGTGAAAGCGTTCACATTCACAAGCAATCCGCACGTAATACCAAGGAGAGGTAGCAGCCATGGACTGGCGTCACAACGCCGTTTGCCGCGAGGAAGACCCCGAGCTCTTCTTCCCCATCGGCAACACCGGTCCTGCGCTGCTGCAGATCGAGGAAGCCAAGGCCGTCTGCCGCCGCTGCCCGGTGATCGAGCAGTGTCTGCAGTGGGCGCTCGAGTCCGGTCAGGACTCCGGCGTCTGGGGTGGTCTCAGCGAGGACGAGCGCCGTGCCATGAAGCGCCGCGCCGCCCGCAACCGGGCCCGTCAGGCCTCCGCCTGACATCCCACCCCTCTTGACGGCCTGAGCTTGGCGGCGCGTGCAGCACGCACGCTTCTCCCGCCCCCGAGCCGCAGCGCGCAGTATCCCCCGATGCGCTTAGCGACACAGCGGAGCAGCAACGAGCATCAGCCTCGGACCAATGGCGGTCCGGGGCTTTTTGCTGCGCCCGGTCCCCCGCGCCCCCGCCGGGCGGCCCGGGTCACTTGTCCGCGCGTACGGGGACGTCCAGGATCACCCGGGTCCCCCGCTCCGGCGCCGGCACCATGTCGAAGGTGCCGCCCAACTCGCCCTCCACCAGCGTGCGGACGATCTGGAGCCCGAGGTTGCCCGAGCGGTGCGGGTCGAAGCCCGCGGGCAGACCGACGCCGTCGTCCTGGACGGTGACCAGGAGGCGGGCCTCCTTGGCGGTGCCGCCGCGCACCGCGGAGACCTCGACCGTGCCGGTGTCCCCCTCGCGGAAACCGTGCTCCAGCGCGTTCTGGAGGACCTCGGTGAGCACCATGGACAGCGGGGTGGCGACCTCGGCGTCGAGTATGCCGAACCGTCCCGTGCGCCGGCCGGCCACCTTGCCCGGCGAGATCTCGGCGACCATCGCGAGCACCCGGTCGGCGATGTCGTCGAACTCCACCCGCTCGTCCAGGTTCTGCGACAGCGTCTCGTGGACGATGGCGATGGAACCGACCCGGCGGACCGCCTCCTCCAGCGCCTCGCGGCCGCTCTCGGAATCGATGCGCCGGGCCTGGAGCCGCAGCAGCGCGGCGACCGTCTGGAGGTTGTTCTTCACCCGGTGGTGGATCTCCCGGATGGTCGCGTCCTTGGTGATCAATTCACGTTCGCGGCGGCGGAGTTCGGTGACGTCCCGGCACAGCACCAGTGAACCGATGCGGGTCCCCTTGGGTTTGAGCGGGATGGCCCGGAACTGGATGACACCGTCATGGGCCTCGATCTCGAACTCGCGCGGCGCCCAGCCGCTGGCCGCCTTCGCGAGCGCCTCGTCCACCGGGCCCCGGGTGGGGGCGAGTTCGGCGGTGGTCCGGCCGAGGTGGTGACCGACCAGGTCGGCGGCGAGACCGAGGCGGTGGTAGGCGGACAGGGCGTTCGGGGAGGCGTACTGGACGATGCCGTCCGCGTCGAGCCGGATCAGGCCGTCGCCGGCGCGCGGGGAGGCGTCCATGTCGACCTGCTGGTCGGGGAAGGGGAAGGAGCCCGCGGCGATCATCTGCGCCAGGTCGGAGGCGCTCTGGAGGTAGGTCAGCTCCAGCCGGCTCGGGGTACGGACGGTGAGCAGGTTGGTGTTGCGGGCGATCACACCGAGGACGCGGCCCTCACGGCGCACGGGGATGGACTCGACCCGTACGGGGACCTCCTCGCGCCACTCCGGATCGCCCTCGCGCACGATCCGGCCCTCGTCGAGCGCCGCGTCCAGCATGGGCCGCCGGCCGCGCGGGACCAGGTGGCCGACCATGTCGTCCTGGTAGGAGGTGGGGCCGGTGTTGGGCCGCATCTGGGCGACCGAGACGTACCGGGTGCCGTCACTGGTGGGCACCCACAGGACCAGGTCCGCGAAGGAGAGGTCGGAGAGCAGCTGCCACTCCGAGACCAGCAGGTGGAGCCACTCGAGATCGGAGTCGTCGAGGGCGGTGTGCTGGCGTACGAGTTCGTTCATGGAGGGCACGTGTGCGAGCGTACCGGGGCCGCGCGGGGGCCGGAGAACACCCGCGGGCCGCGGCGCCTGGAAGGGACCCTCAACCCTCCCGGCACCGCAGCCCGGAGCATCATCGGCCGTGGGGTGTGCGGTCCCGGTCGGCCGAAGGTCGAGGAGCCGGGACAGTCAGGGCAGAGAGCCCGGTTCCTCGGTCCGCCTTCCTGTGCGGGGAGGGCGGAGACCTGTTCTCATGGATTGTGGACTAGACCATGAGCGCGTGTCCATGGTGGGGGCGAACGCCGCGGACCACTGGCACGCGATGCCAGGAAGCCTAGCCCGCCCGGGTCGCCCGTGGGGCCGGATGGCCGGGGCAATTTCCGCGGAGGCCGCCCGTTCCCCCCGGTTCCGTGGCTGCGGCAGGAGGCCCGGCCCCTCGCTCACCGCCCGTTCCGCGCCCTACGCGGACCCACGCCCGGGAACCCCGGTTCTGCTAGATTGGTCTAAACCACATGGAGACGCACACAGCCCCCTTTCAGAACGGCAGGCACAGCGTGGAAGTTGTCATCGTTCCGGACGCCGCGGCGGGCGGCGAGCTGATCGCCGAGGCCATGGCGCAGCTGCTGCGGCGCAAGCCCGACGCCCTGCTCGGTGTGGCCACCGGCTCGACCCCGCTGCCCGTCTACCAGGCCCTGACCGCCAAGGTGCGCTCGGGCGCCGTGGACGCCTCCCACGCGCGGATAGCGCAGCTCGACGAGTACGTGGGCCTGCCCGCCGACCACCCCGAGTCCTACCGCTCGGTGCTGCGCCGCGAGGTGCTCGAACCGCTCGGCGTCGGCATGGACGCGTTCGTGGGGCCGGACGGCACGGCCGACGACGTCCAGGCCGCGTGCGAGGCGTACGACCGCGCGCTGGTCGAGGCCGGCGGGGTGGACCTCCAGCTGCTGGGCATCGGCACCGACGGGCACATCGGGTTCAACGAACCGTGCTCCTCGCTCGCCTCGCGCACCCGGATCAAGACGCTGACCGAGCAGACCCGGATCGACAACGCCCGCTTCTTCGACGGCGACATCGAGCAGGTTCCGCACCACGTCATCACCCAGGGCATCGGGACCATCCTGGAGGCCCGGCACCTGGTGCTGCTGGCCACCGGCGAGGGCAAGGCGGACGCGGTCGCCGCGACCGTCGAGGGCCCGGTCGCGGCGGTCTGCCCGGCCTCCGCGCTCCAGCTCCATCCGCACGCCACGGTGGTCGTCGACGAGGCCGCCGCCGCCAAGCTGAAGCTGGCCGACTACTTCCGGCACACGTACGCCGACAAGCCGGAGTGGCAGGGCCTCTAGCCGGGGAACAGGGGTACGCGGGGCGGCGAGGTGTGCGACACCGGGCCGGGCACGCCGTCACCCCTCGGCCTCCCGCGCCCCGGATGGACTAGACCAACAGGGGGCGCACCGGTATACAGAGGAGATCACGGAGCGTGCGGGGGGAGTCCCGACACGGCGACCCGTGCCACGATGTGTGCCGTGGCCGATGGGATGTCGGTCGCTTTCGGCACTCGGAGCCGGGAAGGCAGAGCATGAGCACCGACGTCAGCAGTGCGGAGAACGAAACCGGCACGACCGTCCGTACCGCGCGCGTGCCCAAGTACTACCGCCTGAAGAAGCACCTGCTCGACATGACGGAGACGCAGGCACCGGGCACGCCGGTCCCGCCCGAGCGGACCCTGGCCGCCGAGTTCGACACCTCCCGCACCACGGTCCGCCAGGCGCTCCAGGAACTGGTCGTGGAGGGCCGGCTCGAACGCATCCAGGGCAAGGGCACCTTCGTGGCCAAGCCCAAGGTCTCCCAGGCGCTCCAGCTCACCTCATACACCGAGGACATGCGGGCGCAGGGCCTGGAGCCGACCTCGCAGCTGCTGGACATCGGGTACGTCACGGCGGACGACCGGCTCGCCGGGCTGCTCGACATCACCGCCGGCGGGCGCGTGCTGCGCATCGAGCGGCTGCGCATGGCCAACGCCGAGCCGATGGCGATCGAGACCACGCACCTGTCGGCGAAGCGCTTCCCGGCCCTGCGGCGGTCGCTGGCGAAGTACACGTCCCTGTACACCGCGCTCGCCGAGGTCTACGACGTCCACCTCGCCGAGGCCGAGGAGACCATCGAGACCTCGCTGGCCACCCCCCGCGAGGCCGGCCTGCTCGGCACCGACGTGGGCTTGCCGATGCTGATGCTCTCCCGGCACTCCCTGGACCGCCGCGGCGACCCGGTGGAGTGGGTGCGCTCGGTCTACCGCGGGGACCGCTACAAGTTCGTGGCGCGGCTGAAGCGGCCCGTGGAGTAGGGGCGGGAGCGCGCCTTCACCGCATCGACATACCGATATGCGGACGAGGTCTTCCACTGGCACGACGCCGTCACCTAGATTGCCTGCGCATTACACAGGTGATCAGCGAGGGGACGGAGCCGTGGCATGTCCGAAACGCCTGAAGTGAGACCACCGGTGGTGACACCGGTCAGGGTGGTCATCGCCCTGTGTCTCGTCGCGCCCTTCGTGGCGATGCTGTGGGTCGGCTCGTACGCCGGGACGGACCCCACGTTCGTCGGGATCCCGTTCTTCTACTGGTACCAGATGCTCTGGGTGCTGATCTCCACCGCGCTCACCGTGCTCGCGCACCAACTGTGGCAGCGCGACCAGCGTGCCCGCGGCGGGTCCGCCGCCGGCCGGGACAAGGAGGCGGCGAAGTGAAGGACGGCGTCAACGGCGTCGCGCTCGGCGTCTTCATCTTCTTCTTCCTGGCCGTCACGGTCATGGGCTTCCTGGCCGCGCGCTGGCGCCGGGCCGACGACGAGCACACCCTCGACGAGTGGGGTCTGGGCGGCCGGTCCTTCGGCACCTGGGTCACCTGGTTCCTGCTCGGCGGCGACCTGTACACGGCGTACACCTTCGTGGCCGTACCGGCGGCGATCTACGCGGCGGGAGCCTCCGGGTTCTTCGCCGTGCCGTACACGATCCTGGTGTACCCGCTGATCTTCACCTTCCTGCCCCGCCTGTGGTCGGTCTCGCACCGCCACGGGTACGTCACCACCTCCGACTTCGTGCGCGGCCGGTTCGGGTCGAAGGGTCTGTCGCTGGCGGTGGCCGTCACCGGCATCCTGGCGACGATGCCGTACATCGCGCTCCAGCTCGTCGGCATCCAGGCGGTGCTGGACGTCATGGGCGTCGGTGGCGGCGAGCACACCAACTGGTTCGTGAAGGACCTGCCGCTGCTCATCGCCTTCGGCGTGCTGGCGGCCTACACCTACTCCTCCGGGCTCCGCGCCCCCGCGCTGATCGCGTTCGTCAAGGACGCGCTGATCTACATCGTCATCGCGGTGGCCATCATCTACATCCCCATCAAGCTCGGCGGGTTCGACGACATCTTCGCCAAGGCGGGCCAGAAGTTCACCACCACCGGGGTGGGCGGTGTCGTGCCGGCCCCCGCGGGACAGTGGACGTACGCCACGCTGGCCCTCGGCTCCGCGCTGGCCCTGTTCATGTACCCGCACTCGATCACCGCGACCCTGTCGTCCAGGAGCCGTGAGGTGATCCGCCGCAACACCACGATCCTGCCGCTGTACTCCCTGATGCTGGGTCTGCTGGCGCTGCTGGGCTTCATGGCGATCGCGGCCGGGGTGAAGGTCACCAACGGGCAGCTGGCGATCCCGCAGCTGTTCGAGGACATGTTCCCCGACTGGTTCGCGGGCGTGGCCTTCGCGGCGATCGGCATCGGGGCGCTCGTCCCGGCGGCGATCATGTCCATCGCGGCGGCCAACCTGTTCACGCGCAACATCTACAAGGACTTCATCAAGCCGGACGCCACGCCCCAGCAGGAGACCCGGGTCTCCAAGATCGTGTCCCTGCTGGTGAAGGTCGGCGCCCTGGTCTTCGTCCTGACCATGGACAAGACGGTGGCCATCAACTTCCAGCTCCTCGGCGGCATCTGGATCCTCCAGACGTTCCCGGCCCTGGTCGGCGGCCTGTTCACCCGCTGGTTCCACCGCTGGGCTCTGCTCGCCGGCTGGGCGGCGGGCATGGTCTACGGCACCATCGCCGCGTACGGGATCGCCTCGCCGACGCAGAAGCACTTCGGCGGCAGCGCCAAGGAGATCCCCGGCATCGGCGAGATCGGCTACATCGGCCTCACCGCGTTCGTCCTGAACGTGGTGGTCACGGTCGTCCTCACCTTCGTCCTGAAGGCCGTCAAGGCCCCCGAGGGCGTCGACGAGACCAGCCCCGGGGACTACACGGCCGACGCCGGCGACCCGGGTGTACAGGTGGAACTGCCGCCGGCCACCGCGGACGCCGCCCACTGAGGTTTCCGGCAGCGCACTGTGCTGCGGGCCGCCGGAGGTTCCCCTCCGGCGGCCCGCCGCCAGGCACCGGGCGGGCGGCGAGTCCGCCGGGCGGACGACGGCGTCACCGCCGCCGGTGCCGGAGAGGGCTCCGGTGCCGGCATCGGCGGGTGCTCCGGTGTCGCGGGGCGGGGCCCTGTCCGCCAGGGCGCGCAGCACGGCCCGGCGCAGCACGACCGGATCGGGGGTCACCGCCGCACCCGGCTCCACATCGGTGACGTGCACCAACCGGTCTGGCCCGCCGAAGCCTTTGGGGACGGGCCCGGGCGGCACGGTGCCGCACCGGAAACGTCCACGCGGGCCGCGGTCGTGAACGCCCTCGCTCTCGTCGACGCGCTCCGGCCCGGAGTCGGGGACTGCCGTCTCCGACCGGCGGCAAGCTGCTCCCGGTGGACCGGTCCGGCGGGGCTCCCGGCGGGCCACAGGCGCTCGCGGGACGGCCGTCGCCTACTTTCCGGAAGCCCGCTGCCCCGCACGGGCGACTCCCCCCGGGGGGCGAGCCGGTGCTTCGTTCGAGCGACGCCCGCGTGATCGGCATGGCGAAGGTACACGGACCGCGCCGAACGACCACCACGCACCTGCCCCAGCGGACCGGCACCGCGTAAGGGGCCCGCGGGGCGGCCGTCGCGCACTCCCCGGCAGCCCGCTGGCCCGCACGGGCAACACTCACGGCACCCTCCCCCGGCAGGCCGGCGCCCGGCCACACACCCCGCCCCCAGGTGAGCCGGCGGCCCGCACACTGAACGCCCGCACACCCTCCCGGGCGGACCGTCGCCCCCGCAGCCTGATGCGCCCCCCGACGAACGCCGGGCCCCCGCAGGACGGTCGCCCGTTGCCCCCGTGGGTCCCTCCCCGGCAGGGCGCCGGCGCACCCCGGACACGCCCCGGACACGGTGGGCCGACACAACATGTGGGGGTGACGTGGCAGCCCGGCACCAGATGTATGCTCGTGCTCGCTGTCGCCGCAGGGGAATCCGGTGCGAGTCCGGAACTGTCCCGCAACGGTGTGCTCGCGTGCGTCCGCACGCCTGTTCCAGTCCGAGGTCCTGCCGACAGCGCACCCGGCCGTCCGGTCCGGGTGCCTGTGACGTCCGGGTCTCGTGGAGTGGGCCGGTGGACGCGACGCCGTGCGCGCTCGTGACTGCCCCCTGCCCTCCGCCAGGCCCCGTGCCGAGCGAGGGAGAGCCCCACGTGACCATCGCGCCAGCCGATCCGGCTTCAGTCACCGAGCCGAAGTCCGACGGCCCCGGTACCGCGCTGCTGCGGATCCTGACCGAGTTGACCGCGGACCTGCCCGACGCCGACCCCGGCCGGGTCGCCGCCGCCGCGCTGCGCGGCCGGTCCGCGCGGGCGGACGAGGCGGAGCTGCGGGAGCTGGCCACGGAGGCCGCCGCCGGCCTGATCTCCGAGGACCCCGCCTACTCGAAGCTGGCCGCCCGGCTGCTGACCCTCGCGATCCGGGACGAGGCCGCCTCGCAGGGCGTGACGTCGTTCACCGGGTCCGTCGCCGTCGGGCACCGCGAGGGCCTCGTCGCCGACCGCACCGCCGCCTTCGTCCGGCTGCACGCCGAGCGGCTGGACGCGCTGGTCGACGGCGCGGCCGACGACCGGTTCGGCTACTTCGGCCTGCGCACCCTGCACAGCCGCTACCTGCTGCGGCACCCGATCACCCGCAAGGTGATCGAGACGCCCCAGCACTTCATGCTGCGCGTGGCGAGCGGTCTGGCCGAGGACGACACGAGCCGGGCCGTGGACGAGGTCGCGGCGCTGTACCGGCTGATGAGCCGCCTGGACTACCTGCCCTCCTCCCCCACCCTGTTCAACTCCGGCACCCGGCACCCGCAGATGTCGTCCTGCTACCTGCTGGACTCCCCGCTGGACGAGCTGGACTCCATCTACGACCGCTACCACCAGGTCGCCCGGCTCTCCAAGCACGCCGGCGGCATCGGTCTGTCGTACTCCCGCATCCGGTCGCGCGGTTCGCTGATCCGGGGGACGAACGGGCACTCCAACGGCATCGTGCCGTTCCTGAAGACGCTGGACGCCTCGGTGGCCGCGGTGAACCAGGGCGGCCGGCGCAAGGGCGCGGCGGCGGTCTACCTGGAGACCTGGCACTCCGACATCGAGGAGTTCCTGGAGCTGCGGGACAACACCGGCGAGGACGCCCGCCGTACGCACAACCTCAACCTCGCGCACTGGGTGCCGGACGAGTTCATGCGCCGGGTCAACGCCGATGAGCAGTGGTCGCTGTTCTCGCCCGCCGACGTGCCGGAGCTGGTCGACCTGTGGGGCGCGGAGTTCGACGCCGCCTACCGCCGGGCCGAGGCGGCGGGGCTGGCCCGCAGGACGATCCCGGCGCGGGACCTGTACGGCCGGATGATGCGCACCCTCGCGCAGACCGGCAACGGCTGGATGACGTTCAAGGACGCCGCCAACCGCACCGCCAACCAGACCGCCGAACCGGGCAGCGTCATCCACTCCTCCAACCTGTGCACGGAGATCCTGGAGGTCACCGACGACGGCGAGACGGCCGTCTGCAACCTGGGCTCGGTCAACCTCGGCGCGTTCGTGCGGGACGGGGACATCGACTGGGAGCGGCTGGACGAGACGGTCCGCACGGCCGTCACCTTCCTCGACCGCGTGGTGGACATCAACTTCTACCCGACGGAGCAGGCGGGCCGGTCCAACGCCAGGTGGCGTCCGGTCGGCCTGGGCGCGATGGGCCTCCAGGACGTCTTCTTCAAGCTGCGTCTGCCCTTCGACTCCCCCGAGGCCAAGGCCCTGTCCACGCGGATCGCCGAGCGGATCATGCTCGCCGCGTACGAGGCCTCCGCCGACCTCGCCGAGCGCAACGGGCCGCTGCCCGCCTGGGAGCGGACCCGTACCGCCCGCGGGGTGCTCCACCCCGACCACTACGACACCACGCTCACCTGGCCCGAGCGCTGGGAGGTGCTGCGCGCGCGCATCGCGCGGACGGGGATGCGCAACTCGCTGCTGCTGGCCATCGCCCCGACGGCCACGATCGCCTCGATCGCGGGGGTCTACGAGTGCATCGAGCCGCAGGTGTCGAACCTGTTCAAGCGCGAGACGCTGTCCGGTGAGTTCCTCCAGGTCAACTCCTACCTGGTGCGGGAGCTGAAGGACCTCGGGGTGTGGGACGCCCGCACCCGCGAGGCGCTGCGCGACGCGAACGGCTCCGTGCAGGGGTTCGCCTGGATCCCCGAGGAGGTACGCAGGCTGTACCGCACGGCCTGGGAGATCCCGCAGCGCGGCCTCATCGACATGGCCGCCGCCCGCACCCCGTTCCTCGACCAGGCCCAGTCCCTGAACCTGTTCCTGGAGACGCCGACCATCGGCAAGCTCTCCTCGATGTACGCGTACGCCTGGAAGTCCGGGCTGAAGACGACGTACTACCTGCGCTCGCGTCCCGCGACGCGCATCGCCCGCGCCGCCCAGGCGCAGCCCGCCATTCCCGTGCAGCAGGCCACCGACCCCGACGCGGTCGCCTGCTCCCTGGAGAACCCCGAGTCCTGCGAGGCCTGCCAGTGATGACCACCCGTGACACCCGGCTCCTCGACCCGGGCTTCGAACTGACGCTGCGTCCCATGCGCTACCCCGACTTCTACGAGCGCTACCGGGACGCCATCAAGAACACCTGGACCGTGGAGGAGGTCGACCTCCACTCCGACGTCGCCGACCTCGCCCGGCTCACGCCGGAGGAGCAGCACCTCATCGGCCGGCTGGTCGCCTTCTTCGCGACCGGTGACTCGATCGTCGCCAACAATCTGGTGCTGACGCTGTACAAGCACATCAACTCCCCCGAGGCGCGGCTCTACCTGAGCCGGCAGCTGTTCGAGGAGGCAGTCCACGTCCAGTTCTACCTGACCCTCCTGGACACCTACCTGCCCGATCCCGACGACCGCGCCGCCGCCTTCGCCGCCGTCGAGAACATCCCGTCCATCCGGGAGAAGGCCGGGTTCTGCTTCAAGTGGATCAACGAGGTGGAGAAGATCGACCGGCTGGAGACGCCGGCCGACCGCCGCCGCTTCCTGCTGAACCTGATCTGCTTCGCCGCCTGCATCGAGGGGCTGTTCTTCTACGGCGCCTTCGCGTACGTCTACTGGTTCCGCAGCCGGGGTCTGCTCCACGGCCTGGCCACCGGCACCAACTGGGTGTTCCGCGACGAGACGATGCACATGTCCTTCGCGTTCGACGTCGTCGACACCGTGCGCAAGGAGGAGCCGGAGCTGTTCGACGACGCGCTGCGGCAGGAGGTCACCGACATGCTCGGGGAGGCCGTCGAGGCGGAGCTCCAGTTCGCCCGTGACCTGTGCGGCGACGGCCTTCCCGGCATGAACACCGACTCCATGCGCCAGTACCTCCAGTGCGTCGCCGACCAGCGCCTGACGCGTCTCGGCTTCGCCCCGGTGTACGGCTCGCAGAACCCCTTCTCCTTCATGGAGCTCCAGGGTGTTCAGGAGCTGACGAACTTCTTCGAGCGCCGTCCGTCGGCGTACCAGGTGGCGGTGGAGGGCACCGTCGACCTGGACGAGGACTTCTGAGCCCCTGCCTTCGTCCGGTCCTCCTGGGCCTCCCTCAGCTGCCGGTCGATGCGCCTGTCGCGCACGACACCGAGCAGGGACGGGAGGACCAGGAGGACCAGGATCCCGAGGGTGGTGGACATTCCGATGAGGCCTTCGATCTGGTTTCCGTTCATGGACACCACTGTCCCGCCGGATACTCCTTACCGGCAGTGGCAGGAATGCCAGGGACCCTCGAATTACTGCCACCGGTGCGGCACACTGGCCGCATGCTGAAGAACGTGGCGGCCGTGCTGCTGGACGGAGTGCACCCCTTCGAGCTGGGTGTCGTGTGCGAGGTGTTCGGCATCGACCGCGGTGACGAGGGACTGCCGGTGTACGACTTCGCCGTGGTCTCCGCGGAGGGGCCCTCGCTCGGCACCCACTGCGGGTTCACCGTGTCCACCCCGTACGGGCTGGAGCGGCTGGAGGAGGCCGACCTGATCGCCGTCCCGGCCGGGCAGGCGTACACGGAGCGCGCGTTCCCGGAGGAACTGCTGGCCGCGCTGCGGCGCGCCGTCGACCGGGGTGCCCGGGTGCTCAGCGTCTGCTCCGGGGTGTTCGTGCTGGCCGCGGCGGGACTGCTGGACGGGCGGCGGTGCGCGGTGCACTGGCACCACGCCGACCAGCTCGCCCTGCGGTACCCCCGGCTCCGGGCCGAGCCGGACGTGCTCTACGTGGACGAGGACCCGGTCATCACCTCCGCCGGCACCGCCGCCGGCATCGACGCCTGTCTGCACATCGTGCGCAAGGAGCAGGGCCCGGAGGTGGCCAACAGGATCGCCCGCCGGATGGTGGTTCCCCCGCACCGGGACGGCGGCCAGGCGCAGTTCATCGAGCGTCCCCTGCCGAAGGCTCCCTGCGACACGGTCGGGGAGGTGCTGGCGTGGATGGAGGCGCACCTCGACCAGGAGGTGACCGTCGAGCAGCTCGCCGCCCGGGCCCACATGGCGCCGCGCACCTTCGCCCGGCGGTTCCAACAGGAGACGGGGACGACCCCGTACCGGTGGATCCTGCGCCAGCGCGTGCTGCTGGCCCAGGAGTTGCTGGAGGGCACGGAGGAGACCATGGACGCCGTCGCCTGGCGGACCGGGTTCGGTACGGCCGCGGCGCTGCGCCATCAGTTCGTGCGGGCGCTGGGCACGACCCCGCAGGCCTACCGGCGCGCGTTCCGGGGCCCGCGGGCCGCCTGAGCGCGCGCCGGTACCGGCGGCCTACCAGGGGATCGCCCGCAGCAGCAGGTTCTGCGGACGGAGGGTGATGCCCACCCGGGTGCTCTCGTCGGACCCCTCGGCCCGCTCGAAGCGGTACTTCGCCGAGACCGCGGCGGTGATCAGGGTCAGCTGGGTCATGGAGAAGTGGTCGCTCGGGCACTTGCGGTTGCCCACGCTGAACGGGCTCATGGCGTACTTCGGTACCTCGCCGGCGCGCTCCGGCAGCCAACGGTCGGGGTCGAAGTCGAGGTGGCGGGCGTAGGAACGGCCGTCGCGCTGGATGGCGTACGGGCTGTAGACGATGTCCGCCCCGGCCGGAATGCGATAGCCACCGAGTTCGGTGTCCGTCACCGCGCGGCGGGTCAGAATCCATACGGCGGGCCGAAGTCGCATGGCCTCGACGACGACATTGTTGGTGTGCCCGAGGGCACGCACGTGCTCCAATGCGACCGGCCGGCCGCCGGTCACGGATTCCACCTCGGCCCGGACCCGCTCGGCGTGTTCCGGATGCGCGGCGAGGACCTGGAGCAGCCACATGACCGTGGACGCCACTGTTTCGCTGCCGGGGGTGAGGATCGCGACGACCTGGTCGTGGATCTCCTGTTCCCCGATGGGCTCGCCATTGTCATCCTTCGCCTCCAGCAATGCCGTCAGCAAATCGTCCGGCTTTTGACCGGATGCCCGTCGCTCGGCGACGATCTCGTCCACCAGCAGATGCAGATCGGCCAATGCCCGGTTGAATTCCAGGTTGGCCGGAAACGGCAGCCGGTAGAGGGGGCCCAGCGGGATCACCATCCTGCGGTACATACCGCGGAAGACGGTGGCGAGATCGGTGCTGAGCCGTTCCGCGCGCTCGTCCATGAAGTCGCCGCGCAGCAGGCAGCGGGCGGCGATGCGGACGGCGACCCGGAAGGACTCGGAGGTGCAGTCGATGGTCCCGCCGGCCTTCCAGCGCTCGGTCAGCCCGTGCGCCTCCTCCTCCATGACCGGCCCGTACCGCGGTATCGCGTCGAGCCGGAACGCGGGCTGGATGGTGCGCCGCTGGCGGCGGTGGCGGGAGCCGTTGGCGGTGGCCACGCCCTCCTTGCCGAGCAGGCCCTCCAGGGACTCCCACAGGGGGCCGGCGATGCTGAACCCGGGGTCGAGGGCGAGGGCTCCGGTGAGCGCGGGGGTGGTGACGGCGTACACGGTCTTGGGGCCGAGCCGCAGGCGCACGATGTCACCGTGGTCGCGCAGCCCGGACATGAAGGCGAGCGGGTCGCGGGCCAGTTTCGGGCCGTGTCCGAGGACCGGCACGGCGCCCGGGGCCCGGGGCGGTTCTCGCAGCGCGCCCGCTCCGGGGGAGGCGGACTGCACGGACTCCACGGTCATTGCTCACCTGCCGCTTCGTTCGACACGTACGGGGGCGTGGACCGGTCGTCCCAGTTGTCGACCATGTACCGGCCGGACTCGTGGTGGAACCAGTAGACGGAGCTGAACCAGTTGCGCATGGCGTCGACGCAGGTGCGCACGGCGGTGCCGAGTTCCCTGCCGCGGACGGTGCCGTCGTCGATGTCGTGGGCGAGCCGTAACGCGTCCCGTTCGACTGCGAGGAATTCACCGACGCACGTCTCGACGCGTCTCCTCATCTCGTCGACCGCTTCTTCGAGGGTCAGTCCCTCATGGGTGATGAGGCTGATGCCGAGATTGTGGACCTCGTCGCCCGCTATTTCCTTCGGCAGCGAACACAGGTCGTTGTACCAGGCGGCGAACTCCTGACTGAGAAGGGCCGCCCGGCGATATGCGGGGTGCTTTCTCACGGCGTCCGGGAGTTCGCAACCGGCGCCGGGTTCGAGAAGGTCCGTCCATATCCGGTGGGCGAAGGTCAGGCGGCGCAGGGCGAGGTATTCCTCGACGCCCGGCACATACCCTTCGGTGCGGTTACGGAATTCGCGGTCATAGGCCTCGATCACCGCGTGGAAGTGCCGGGCGAACCGCAGGTTCCAGGTGCGCGGCAGGAAGCCGTACAGCCGCAGCACGCTGTCGGCGAAACCCGCGACCAGAGGGTCCGGGTGGTGCAGGTGGTGCCTGGGCGAGTCCAGGGCGGCGTGCAGCCGGTGTCTCAGCCGCCGCCAGTCGCCGGCCCGGCCGTGCACGATGTCGCGGTCGTGGCGGTCGTCCCAGACGAAGAACCACGCGCTGTAGTCGGCTATGGCCTGGAGGACCTCGTCGGCCGCGCCGGTGTAGTAGCCGGCCATGAGGTCCGTGTAGCACAGTCCGTCGGCATATTCATGGACCTTGTCCACCGGCATGAGCCGCTTTTCCAGCAGCCAGCGGCGCGTGTTCTCCTGGAGTCGCGGCCAATACGGGTGCAGCCGCCGGGGAAAGGCGGTCTCGATCACCGGGAGCGCCAGTGAGGGCGGGACCGCGACCGCCGTCCGGGTCGCTGTGGTGCTGCGCGGGAAAGCCTGCACGTACAAACCCCTTCCAGCCGCCAGGAGCGCACGCCCCCTGTTGTGCCGGGCGTGCGCCGTTGCGTATCCCCGTACTTCTATTCAGCACCACAACTGACCGCCGTGGGAACGGATTTGCTCCATTCACTACCCCAAGGTGCTGAGAATCCCCCTTGTGTGACTGATTAAGGATCACCATCGGGCGGCAGGGGATCGGGTGTACGACGCACGCGCGAGCGAGGGGCGGCGGCAACACGAAGGCGCCCGGCCGGGAGTGATCCCGGCCGGGCGCCATCCGCCGTGCGGCGGTCAGTCGTTGGCGACCACGGGGTAGCGCGGTTCGTTCTCGGCCATCTGCCGCAGCGCGTCCTTGCGGTCGCGCTTCGACAGCCGGTCGATGTACAGGTAGCCGTAGAGGTGGTCGGTCTCGTGCTGCAAACAGCGCGCGAAGTAGCCGGTGCCGCGGACCTTGACCGGGTTGCCCCGCTCGTCCTGGCCGGTCACCTCGGCGTAGTCCGGCCGGGCGAGCGCCGCGTAGGCCGCCGGCACCGACAGGCAGCCCTCGTTGCTGTCGTCCAGACGGCGCCGCTCGGCGGGCAGGTCGACCAGCTTCGGGTTGCAGATCACACCGACGTGCCGGACCCCCTCGTCGTCCTGGCAGTCGTAGACGAAGACCTTCCGTCCGACACCGATCTGGTTGGCGGCCAGGCCCACGCCCTCGGCGGTGCGCTGGCTGGCGAACATGTCGGCGACCAGCCCCTGGAGCTCCTCACCGAACTCGGTGACGTCCTCGCACTCCTTGTGCAGCACGGGGTTGCCGACGACCGTGATCGGCCGCGAGGTGCCGCGCTCGCGCCACGTCCGCTCACGCTCCTCGCAGTCCTCCGTGTCGACGACGTACCCCTCGTCGTCGACGGGGAGCACGCCCGCGTGCTGCTGATCGGTGTCCTGCTGCGCCATGACCGACGTACGCCTTCCTCAAAGAATCAGGGGGAGATACTGCTGATACAGGGTACGGCGAGCGGTCAGCAGACCTCTTCCAGATCCCGCCAGTCCCGCGAGTCCGGGCTGTCCGCCACCCATCCGTCCAGCAGCCCGCGCACGAGCGAGGCCGGTGCCGCGACCCCGCACTCCCGCTCCGGCACCCACAGCTGCCCGTCGGTGCGGTGCCCCAGCGGCCCCGGGTGGCCCGGCTCGCTGTGGTCGTGCGGGTCCAGGTGCACCCCGTCGCCCTCGTCGGACGGCATCCGCGACTCCGAGCACGTGCGGCACAGCAGCCGCACCGACGACGACCAGTCCTCCGCGGCGAACCCGGCGTCGGCGGCCAGCTGCTCCAGCGCGTCCCGGTCCGCCTCGGTGGCCGCCTCCAGCAGGACCACCCAGGTGGGCACGGGCGACGGCGCCCACAGCTCGATCTCGTCGAACACCGGGTAGGTGTGGCCGGCGGACGTCGTGCGCTCGCCGTGCGGGACGCCGTCGTGCAGCACGACCTCGCCCCAGCGCCGCCCGGACGAGGGCAGCGGGATGGACAGCACCTCCATCCGCGCCGGGTCCAGCCGGCGGCCCCACACCACCTCGGCCTCGCCCTCCGGGGACAGCCGCACGGCCGCGCTGCCCAGCTCCATGCCGAGCGGCTCACCGGGGACGGCGGCACCGCCGGGCACCTTCAGCCCGTACGCCTGCCAGGCGCGGCGGGCCAGCGGCCAGTCCTGGAGGGCGGTCGCGGCGATCCCCACGTTCCACCAGTCGGGAGCGCCGGACTCCCGGTCGAGCAGGGCCACGGCGCGCAGACCGGCGGCCCGGGCCTGCTCCCAGTCGTGCCGGAACTTGTGCAGCAGGGCCAGGTTGAACCAGGACTCCGCCAGCCAGGGCTCCAGGTCGGCGGCGCGTGTCAACAGCTCGCCCGCGTCCTCGTACCGGCCGTCACCGATGAGTGTGAACGCGCGGTCGGTGGCCTGCCGCCAGGAGGCGGAGGGCCGGTGCCGTGCCTTGCCGAAGATCCTCACGATTCCCGCCTGCCAGTTCCATTTCCCGCTGTGGGCTGGCTTGTGCCCCCGGACACCCTCTCCCTCGCATCCAACCACGTACGGCGGGAGAGTCGCTCATTACCCATGGGTTACCCAGCCGGGAGCGGGGTCAGACAGTTCCGTCCGTCTCGCTGTGCCGGGGGGCGGGACGGGCGCGGGCCGGCCGCGGGACCGGGCCAGGACCCGGGCGAGCGACTCCACGACCTCGGGAGCGTAGTCGCCGGCGGTGCCCAGCCGCAGTTCCTCCAGCGCGCGCAGCGGACCCTCGGGGCCGGCGTCGCGGGCCTTCTCCTCGTAGGCGTTCACGGCCCGCACGACCCGGGCGGCGAGCGGCTGCTCCGGGCAGGGATCGGCCTGCCGCTCCACGACGACGGCGACGGCCGCGGCCACGCCGGTCTGCCGGACCACGGCCCCGCCCAGCAGGGCGATGCGCCGCTGCTCGGCGGCGGGCAGGGCGGCGGTGGCGCCCGCCGGGACCGGGTCGACCAGGCTGAGCTGGCCGATGTCATGCATGAGCGCCGCGTACTCCAGGACGGTCAGCTCGGGTCCGGTCAGACCGAGGTCACGGCCGACGGCGAGGCTGAGCGCGGCGACCCGGTGGGCGTGCCCGGCGGGGGTGCAGCCGGCGATCTCGGTGGCGCGGGCGAGGGAGGCGATGGTCTGCCGGTAGGTGGCGCGCACGGCCGCGTACCGGCGCAGGGACACCTGGACGAGGAGCAGCGGCAGGCAGAACACCGGCAGCGCCCAGAGCCCGGCGACGGCGACCCCGAGCGCGATCACCGCGCCGGTGGCGCAGACCGCGGAGCCGATGCCCAGCAGCCCGCGCAGTTCCTCGCGCAGCAGCGGGCCGAACGGCCAGCCGGTGCGGCAGTGGGCGAGCGTGGCGGCCAGGACCGCCCCGCACAGGGAGGTGAGGGCGAGCAGGGTGAGCAGCAGCAGCGGGTAGGCGGGGCCGGTCCAGGAGGCGAAGACCCGGTTGTCGCAAGGGGGCTGGAAGCAGACGGCGGCGAAGCCGACGGTCAGGACGCGGCGGGCCAGGTGGTCGGTGGTCGGGGTGGCGCCGGACCAGATGTGCGGGACGGCACCGAGCAGGGCGGCGACGAGGACCACGGTGACCACCTGGGCCGCCCCGTGCTGGACGGGCCGCCCGGCGTCGGTGCCCAGCAGGGCGTACGACAGGGAGCCGGCGGCACCCAGGGGCGCGGCCTGGCGCGCCCGGGAGTCGCTCCACCGGGTCAGCTCGCCGACGGCGACGAGGGTGCCGAAGGCGAGCGCGACGCCCCGGTCCTCCAGGCCGTTCCACAGGGTCGCGGCGAGGGAGCCGGCCGCGAGGAGGGCCGCGGCACCGTGGATGAGCCGCAGGGGGCTCACCGGGCCGCCCCGGTGCGCGGGGCCGGCCCGGCCGGTGCGGTGCCGTACGGGGGTTCGTCGGCGGTGACGGTGGGCCGCCAGCCGCAGCGGCGCACGGCGCGGACGAGGGCGCCGACCACCCGGGGGTCGAAGTGGGCGCCCGCGCAGCGCTCCAGCTCGGTGACGGCCGCCTCGACCGGCCGGGCCCTGCGGTAGGACCGGGTGGAGGTCATCGCGTCGAAGGCGTCGGCTACGGCGACGATCCGGGCGCACTCGGGGATCCGGTCGCCGGCCAGCCCATAGGGGTAACCGCTGCCGTCGAGGCGTTCGTGGTGGTGGAGGATGGCCGCGCGGGCCTCGCCGAGGAAGGAGATCCCGCGGACCATCTCGTGGCCGTACTCGGGGTGCAGCTCGATGATCCGGCGTTCCTCGGGGGTGAGCGGTCCATCCTTGCGCAGCAGCCGGGTGGGCACGCCGAGTTTGCCGACGTCGTGGAGGATGCCGGCGAAGCGCAGCGTCTCGACGCGGTCCTCGTCCATGCCGAGTTCGCGGGCGATCAGCACGGAGGCCTGGCCGACGCGTTCGCTGTGGCCGCGGGTGTAGCCGTCCTTGATGTCGACGGCCTGGACGAGGGCACGGATGGTGGCCTGGTGGGCCGCGCGTTCGCGGTGGTACTGGGCGAACACCCAGCACGAGACGCACATCGGGAGCAGGACGAGCAGCGCGGCGGCCGGGCCGTAGGGGCTGCGCCAGAGCACGGCCATCATCAGTCCGGCCAGGCCGTGCACGGCGACCGGCGCCAGGGAGCGGGCCAGCAGTCCGCGCCAGGCGCGCCGCGGCGGCGCCAGCCCGGCCGCCGCCCGCAGCCCGCCGTCGAGGAGGGTGAGGACGAGGCAGAAGGCGAGGACGGCGGCGCCGGCGGGCAGCAGGGCGTAGGGGAAGTCGGAGCAGGTGACGGCGTCCCGGCCGCCGAGCGCGCCGTGCGCCCGCGCTGCGCTCCACACGGCCAACACGGGCCGCGCGGCTCGCCACACGCGCCGGGACAGGGCGGCCCGGTCTCCGGCCGGGGGCAGCAGGAGAGCGGGCAGCGGGACGAGCGCGGCGGCCGCGGGGGGCAGCAGGAAGGCGCCGGCGAGGAGAACGGGGTAGAAGGTGCCGCCGAGACGCCGGTGCACGACGTGCTCGCAGGCCGCGTAGAGCGCGGCGAGCAGGGCCGGTGCCCACCAGTGCACGGGGGTGCCCGGCGGGCGCAGCAGGCAGGGGGCGGCGAGCAGGGCGACGCCGGTCACGTAGCCGCGCGCCCTCGCCGGTACCGCGTCCATCACGCCCCTCCCCGACCCTGCCCGTCGTGGCTGGGAGCCTAGGGCGGGGGTCGGGAGTGCGGGACCTATGACCTGAGGATTAGCACGTTCGGGTGATACGACTCGGCGTGTCAGGATTCCTGGGGCGCCGTCGGGGTCCGGGCCACGTCGTGGCCGGGGACGGTCCGGCCGGAGCGGATCAGGTCGATCCGCCCCATGACCTTGGCGCGCAGGTCGGCGGGCACGTCGTCATGGCCGCAGCACCGCTTGACCAGCTTCTTCACGGCCTGCTCCAGGCCGTACTTCTCCAGGCACGGCGAGCATTCCTCGAAGTGGTGCTGGAACTTGTCGCGGTCGACGTCCGGCATCTCGCTGTCCAGGAACTCGTACAGGTGGTCCAGGACCTCACGGCAGTCCGTCTCGTGCGGATCTCCGCAGCTCATGAGCCCGAGCCTTTCGCTTCGTTCGACTCTCCGGCACCGGCCGGGACCAAGCCCCGCTCACGGGCGTAGTCCTCCAGCATGCCGCGCAGCTGGCGGCGCCCCCGGTGCAGCCGGGACATCACCGTTCCGATGGGTGTCCCCATGATGTCCGCGATCTCCTTGTAGGCAAACCCCTCGACGTCCGCGAGATACACCGCGATGCGGAACTCCTCGGGGATCGCCTGGAGCGCCGACTTCACGTCCGAGTCGGGCAGGTGGTCGAGCGCCTGCGACTCGGCGGAGCGCAGACCCGTCGACATGTGCGACTCGGCGCGGGCGAGCTGCCAGTCCTCGATCTCCTCGGCGGCGGAGCGCTGGGGCTCGCGCTGCTTCTTGCGGTAGGAGTTGATGAAGGTGTTGGTGAGGATGCGGTAGAGCCACGCCTTGAGGTTGGTGCCCTCGCGGAACTGGTGGAAGGACGCGTACGCCTTCGCGTACGTCTCCTGCACCAGGTCCTCGGCGTCGGCCGGGTTGCGCGTCATGCGCAGCGCGGCCGAGTACATCTGGTCGAGGAACTCGAGCGCGTCCCGCTCGAAGCGCGCACTGCGCTCCACGGTCGTCTCACCGGACGCCTCCGCGCTGACGCCCTGGCCCTCGGGCGGCTCCGCCTGGCCGTTGTCGGTCCCTGCGTCGGTCCCAGTGACCGGACCCACCTCCTCGAAGTCCCGGGCGGGACCAGAACCGGTCCCACTCGTTTCGGAGGATAGAACACGACCCGTGCCTGCCGCCGCTCGAATAGGAGCGGTCCTGGCCGCGTGCAGCACCGTCCAGTCCAGGTCGGTGCGGCCGCTGCGGCCCGGGCAGATGGTCGAACCCATGCGGCGGACTTCCTTTCCCACGACATCGGTGCCGAGGCGTCAGCACTTCTGTCCGCCTCAACAGCGGCCGTTCGCGCCGCATTCCCTGGCGTCACCCCAGTGACAGGGCCCACTCCGCGACGCGGGCGCCGATGAGGTCCAGGGCCTGGTCCTGGGTGAGGTCCGCGCCGCGGGGTACCGCGAGGCCGTGGTCGGCCCGGTCGACCTCCACCAGGGCGAAGTCGCCCGCCGGGAACTCCGCCGGCCTGCCGAAGGGGTCGTTGCCGCCCTGCACGACCAGCGTGGGCACGCCGGTGCCCAGCAGTTCCGCCGCGCGGGAGCGCTCGGGGCGGCCCGGCGGGTGCAGCGGGAAGCTCAGCGCGAGCACGGCGTGCGCGCCCAGCTCCCCGGCCGTGCGGCAGGCGACGCGGGCGCCGGCGCTGCGCCCGCCGGAGATCACCGGCAGGCCGGGCCGGATGAGCGCCGGCCACACCCCGCGCCATCCGGTGTCCAGGGTCTTCGGCGCGGGTGCGACCTTCTTGCCGGCGACCCGCCAGGGCTGTTCGACGAGGGCGACCGTGACGCCCCGCGCGGGCAGGGTGCGGGCGAGTACGCGCAGGTCACGGGCGTCGATGCCGCCGCCCGCGCCGTGGCCGGCGGCCAGCACCAGGCGGGCCGCGGGGGCCGGGTGCCAGGTGACGCGGGCGGGTCCGGCGTCCGTGTCGACGGTCTCGACGGTGTGGGTGCTCACGTCAGAAGAGTGTGCCCTCTTCGGGTGCCTCCAGCTCCTTCAGCAGCTCCGCGCCGTTGTTGCGGACGTTGCTGACGGCGGTGGAGACCGGGTAGGCGCGCATCAGGCCGGGCGGGGGCGGGGCCAGCAGCGCGCGCAGCTCCTCGGGGTCGGTGCGGGAGGGGTCGAGCCAGGCGTCCCAGCGGTCCGGGGTGAGCATCAGCGGCATCCGGGGGTGGATGTCGGCGAGGGAGCGCGGGCCCTCGGCGGGGGCGACGGCCAACGGGTCCCGCTCCGCCTCGGTGGTGATCACCGAGCAGGTGACCCACCAGGCCGACGGGTGGTCGTCGGGCAGCGTCCGGTCGCGCCAGAACTCGTACAGGCCGGCCATCGCGAACACCGAGCCGTCGGCGGGGAGCACGAAGTACGGCTGCTTGCGCGGGCGCTTCTTGCGGCCCTCCACCTCCAGCTCGCGCTCCTGGCTGCCGGTGACCCACTCGTAGTAGCCGTCGGCGGGCAGGATGCAGCGGCGGGCGGCGAAGGCGCGCCGGTAGGCGGGCTTCTCGTGCACGGTCTCGGCCCGGGCGTTGATCATCCGGGCGGCGCCCTCGGGTGTCTTCGCCCACGACGGGACCAGGCCCCACCGCAGTCTGCGCAGCTGACGAACCGGGCGCGGGGATTCCGCGTCCTTCAGGGGGCGGTCCAGGACGGCGTGGACCTCCTTGGTGGGGGCCACGTTGTAGTCCGGCTCCAGGGTCTCCTCGGGATCCCAGCGTTCGACCCCGAAGACTCCCGCGAGATCCTCGGGCCCACGACTCGATGCATACCGTCCGCACATACGTGCCACACTGCCAGGCCGACCCGCCCCCCGACCACCACCCCGCCGCGCCGGCGCCCGCGCCGGCCGCCGTCGACCACCAGGACAGGAGCCACTCGGACACATGGAGAGCCTCGCCGCCACCGCGCTGCCCGGCCTCTGGGGCCGGCTCACCGGCACCCAGCCCGATCCCGACCTGTGGGTGGTGCTGGCCACCCTGGGCGCGGCCCTCGCCGTCGTCGTCCCGCACCCGGTGTGGCGGGTGTCCCGCAACGCGGTCACCATCGCGCACGAGGGCGGCCACGGCCTGGTGGCGCTGCTCACCGGCCGGCAGCTCACCGGCATCCGGCTGCACTCCGACACCAGCGGGCTCACCCTCAGCCGGGGCAAGCCCTACGGGCTGGGCATGATCCTCACGGCGGCCGCCGGGTACACAGCGCCCTCCCTGCTGGGGCTCGGCGGGGCCGCGCTGCTGGCCACGGGCCGCATAACGCTGCTGCTGTGGGTGGCCACGGCCCTGCTGGTGGCGATGCTGGTGATGATCCGCAACGCCTACGGCGTGCTCACCGTGGTGCTGGCCGGGGGCGCGTTCCTGCTGGTGTCCTGGCTGGCGGGGCCGCAGGTGCAGGCGGCGTTCGCGTACGCGGTGGTGTGGTTCCTGCTGGCCGGCGGGGTACGGCCGCCGTTCGAGCTCCAGACCAAGCGGTCGCGGGGCGGTGCGGGCGACTCGGACGCGGACCAGCTGTCGCGGCTGACGCACGTACCGGCGGGACTGTGGCTGTTCCTGTTCCACGCGGTGTCCCTGTCCTCGCTGATCGGCGGGGGACGCTGGCTGCTGGAAGGTTGACGCCGGGCCCTGCTTATAAAGTGGCCCCATGGCCCCGAATCCCGCTCCCACCGCCCTCTGGCCCGCCCCGCTCGCGAGCGGGGCCGTCGACGCCACGGTCCATGTGCCGGGGTCCAAGTCGGTGACCAACCGCGCCCTGGTCCTCGCAGCCCTGGCCTCCGAGCCCGGCTGGCTGCGCCGCCCGCTGCGCTCGCGGGACACCCTGCTGATGGCCGGTGCGCTGCGCGCCATGGGCGTGGAGATCGAGGAGGGTGTGGGCCCCGACGGCACCGGTGAGGCCTGGCGGGTGCTCCCCACCGGCCTGCGCGGTCCGGCCACGGTCGACGTCGGTAACGCGGGCACGGTGATGCGGTTCCTGCCGCCGGTGGCCGCGCTGGCCGACGGCCCGATCCGGTTCGACGGCGACCCACGCTCCTACGAGCGTCCCCTGCACGGGGTGATCGACGCCCTGCGCGCGCTCGGTGCCCGGATCGACGACGACGGCCGGGGCGCGCTGCCGCTGACCGTGCACGGCGGGGGCGCCCTGGACGGCGGCCCGGTCTCGGTCGACGCCTCATCGTCCTCCCAGTTCGTCTCGGCGCTGCTGCTGTCCGGGCCGCGCTTCAACCAGGGCGTCGAGGTTCGGCACACCGGTGCCACCCTGCCGTCGGTGCCGCACATCCGGATGACGGTCGACATGCTGCGCGCGGTGGGCGCCCAGGTGGACACCCCGGAGTCCGGCGGTGAGCCCGATGTGTGGCGGGTGACGCCGGGGGCGCTGCTCGGCCGGGACCTCACCGTCGAGCCCGACCTGTCCAACGCGCAGCCGTTCCTGGCGGCGGCCCTGGTCACCGGCGGCAAGGTGCTGATCCCGGACTGGCCGGCCCGCACCACCCAGCCGGGCGACCGGCTGCGGGAGATCTTCACCGAGATGGGCGGCTCCTGCGAACTTACCGACTTCGGGCTGGTGTTCACCGGTTCGGGCGCGGTCCACGGCATCGACGTGGACCTGGGTGACGTGGGCGAGCTGACCCCGGGCATCGCGGCGGTCGCGGCGCTCGCCGACTCGCCGTCCACCCTGCGGGGCGTGGCCCACCTGCGGCTGCACGAGACGGACCGGCTGGCCGCGCTCACCAAGGAGATCAACGAACTCGGTGGTGACGTCACGGAGACCGCCGACGGCCTGCACATCCGCCCGCGCCCGCTGCACGGCGGGGTGTTCCACACCTACGAGGACCACCGCATGGCGACGGCCGGCGCGGTCATCGGCCTGGCCGTGGAGGGGGTGCGGATCGAGAACGTGGCGACGACCGCGAAGACCCTCCCGGACTTCCCCGAGTTGTGGACCGGGATGCTCGGGCAGTAGGGACGTACAGCATGCGCCGCTATGGCAAGCACACCGACGAGGACGACATCCGCAGCCGCCCCAACCGCAAGGGCAACCGGCCGCGGACCCACATCCGGCCCAAACACGAGGACGCCGCCGAGGGCATGGTCCTCACCGTCGACCGCGGACGGCTGACCTGCCTGGTCGACGACCGGGTCGTGCTGGCGATGAAGGCCCGCGAACTGGGTCGCAAGGCCGCCGTCGTCGGCGACCAGGTGGCCCTGGTGGGTGACCTGTCGGGGAAGAAGGACACCCTCGCGCGGATCGTGCGGATCGCGGGGCGCACGTCGGTGCTGCGCCGCACGGCCGACGACGACGACCCCTACGAGCGGGTGGTCGTCGCCAACGCCGACCAACTGGCGATCGTGACCGCGCTGGCCGACCCCGAGCCCCGCCCCCGGCTGATCGACCGCTGTCTGGTCGCGGCCTTCGACGGCGGCCTGACCCCGCTGCTGGTGCTGACCAAGTCGGACCTGGCCCCGCCGGACGGGCTGCTGGAGCTGTACGGCGACCTGGACATCCCCTACGTCGTCACCAGCCGCGAGGAGCTGTGGAACGGCGACGCGGCGGACCGGGTGCGCGCCCACCTGGACGGCAAGATCACCGCATTCGTGGGGCACTCGGGCGTCGGCAAGACGACGCTGGTCAACGCGCTGGTCCCGGAGGACCGGCGGCGTACGACGGGACACGTCAACGCGGTGACGGGACGCGGCCGGCACACCACGACGTCCGCCCTCGCCCTGCCGCTGAGCGGCGCGGACGGCTGGGTCGTCGACACCCCGGGCATCCGCTCCTTCGGGCTCGCGCACATCGATCCCTCGCGGGTGATCCTCGCCTTCCCCGACCTCGTCCCCGGCACGGAGGGCTGCCCGCGCGCGTGCAGCCACGACGAACCGGACTGCGCGCTCGACGCGTGGGTCGAGGAGGGGCACGCGGACCCGGCACGGCTGTACTCACTGCGCCGGCTGCTGTCCACGCGGGAGGCCACGGAGGACGACTGAGCACCGCGTTGTGCGCCGGGTGGGCGGCCGGTGAGTGCATAATCACACCGAGCCGGAGATCCGGACCAACGGGAGGACCGCACATGGCGTGGCTGCTGGTCATAGTGGCCGGTTTTCTGGAGACCGGCTTCGCCGTGTGCCTGAAGCTCTCCCACGGGTTCACCCGGCTGTGGCCGACGATCGCCTTCGCCTCCTTCGCCCTGGGCAGCTTCGGCCTGCTGACCCTGTCCCTGAAGAAGCTGGACGTCGGCCCCGCGTACGCCGTGTGGACCGGCATCGGCGCGGCGGGCACCGCCGTCTACGGCATGGTCTTCCTCGGCGACCTGGTGTCCACCCTGAAGATCGTCTCGATCAGCCTGGTCATCCTCGGCGTCATCGGCCTCCAGCTGTCGGGGTCGGCGCACTAGGCATCAGGGGGCGGACATGGGCCCGCAGAAGCCGCCGCCGGCCCGGGCTCTTCTCGGCTGTGGGCCCTCGGCCACTCCGTCCCCCTCCACCAGCCGCCCCCAGGTCCTCGCCGTCCGCTCCGGCCTCGCGAACTACGGGGCGAACGGTCTCGCCGACGTCGACTGCACGAAGGTGGGCCGGCTGAAGAAGTGACGGCACCGGCGGCCCGCCCTCACCCCAGGTGCCGCGGCAGCACCGCCCGGACCAGCTCGGCCATGCCGCCCTCCCCCGGCGGGGCCGCCACACAGGACAGCGCCAGGCGCACCACCAGCTCGCAGACGAGCAGCAGCTCGGCGGTGTCGGCCGGGGAGACACCGGGACCGGCCAGCACGCTCACCGCGCGGTCCCGGACCAGCCGCACGAAGTCACGGGGCGCCGGCAGCGGCCCGTCCGCCCGGCGCCGCGCCGGCACGGTGGTGGACGAGGGGACGGGGGCGGACGGCGGGACGGGCAGCCGCTCCGTCCAGCAGCCGGTGAGCAGCGCCCGCACCAGGGTGTTCTCCCGCGCCGCGGCGGCCGTCCACTCGGCGGTGGCGGTGAGCCGCTCGAACGGCCCGGCGGCGCTGCCGAGCGCCCGCTCCACACCGGCCAGGTAGCCGTCGGCCGCCCGCCGCACCAGCGCCCGGGCCAGCCCGTCCTTGCCGCCGAACTCGTTGTACAGGGTCTGCCGGGACACCCCGGCCGAGACGGCCACGTCGACCATCCGCACCGCGGACCACGGCCGGCGCGCGAGCGCCGCGTAGGCGGCGTCGAGCAGGGACTCCCGGGCAGCAGGCATCCTCGCCTCCCTGACGCACAGTCGCTGAACCCAGATTTGACGCCCCCTCAGACCCTGTCAAGCCCCGCCCCCACCGGAGGGCCAGGCTTCAGCCGCGAAGCACCGGCCCGCCCGACGGGGACGGGACGACGGGACTCGGCCGGGGGGGCGGCGGGGTCGGGGGCGGGATGACGGGAGTCGGCCGAGGACGGTGAGGACCGGGAACGGGACGTCGGGACCCGGCCGGTGACGGCGAGGGCCCGGAGGGACGGGCTCGGCCGCGGAATCGGCGAGAGCCGGGACGGGTCGCCGGGAACTCCGCCGCGGGAACGACACAGGCCGGGGCGGCGAGGACCCGGAGGTCCGGGCTCGACCGCGGAATCGGCGAGAGCCGGGACGGGTCGCCGGGAGCTCCGCCGCGGGAACGACGCAGGCCGGAGGTGGCGGTGATTCGCCGCAAGCGGCCGGGGCCGGGAGGCGGGCTTCGGCGCGAGGCGGCGGAGCCCGCCTCCCAGCTCGGCCGCGGGATCGGCGAGAGCCGGGGCGGGTCGCCCGGAGCTCCACCGGGGGAACGACGCAGGTCCGGGGGCGGCGGCGATCCGCCGCAAGCGGCCGGGCCGGCCGCGGAATCGGCGCGAGCCGGGGCGGGTCGCCGGGAGCTCCGCCGCGGGAACGACACAGGCCGGGGGTGGCGGTGATCCGCCGCAAGCGGCCGGGGCCGGGAGGCGGGCTTCGGCGCGAGGCGGCGGAGCGCGGGACGCGCTTCGGCCGCCGGGCGGCGGGCGGCGGGCGGCGGGCGGAGCGGTGGACCTCGGCCAACGGGCGTCGCGGTCGGGGCGAGGCACCGTCACCGGCCGGCGGAGCCGGAAAGCAGACGGCAGCCGCGGGACGGCGGAGCCGGGAAGCGGGGCACGGTCACCGGGACGGCAGTACCAGGGTGCCCACCGCAGGTGGGGGCACCACGACCGCAGGGGTGGCGGAGCCTGGGGGTGAGGTACGGCCGAGCTGGTGGGCCGTGCGCCACCGGGACGGTGACCCCGGGAAGCCCACCACCGCCGCCGGGGCGGTGGCACGGCCGGGCGCCGGGTCCGCTCACCGGAACGGCCGGTAAGGACGCCTGCCGCGGCCGGCGGTGCGGCGGGACCGGGCGCCGGGTGTCACCCGTGCGGCTCGGGTGGGCGCGGCATCCGGCCGCACCCGGGCGGCGCGACCGTGTCGCCGAAGTCCCTGGTGGCCCCCGCGCCCACCCGGCAGCTACCGTTCGTCACATGCCGGACTATCTCGACGACCTCGGACTCGCCCACGTCCTCGCGGACGCGGCCGACGCCGCCACCACGGCCCGATTCAAGGCTCTCGACCTCAAGGTGGAGACGAAGCCCGACATGACCCCGGTGAGCGAAGCCGACAAGGAGGCGGAGGAAGTCATCCGCAGCCGGCTCGCGCGCGCCCGCCCGAGGGACGCCGTCCTCGGCGAGGAGTACGGCGTCGAGGGCACCGGCCCCCGCCGCTGGGTGGTGGACCCCATCGACGGGACCAAGAACTACATCCGGGGTGTCCCGGTGTGGGCGACACTCATCGCCCTGATGGAGGCGGGTGAGGGCGGCTACGAGCCGGTCGTCGGCCTCGTCTCCGCCCCCGCCCTCGGCCGCCGCTGGTGGGCCGCGAAGGGCCACGGCGCCTTCACCGGCCGCAGCCTCACCTCCGCTTCCCGTATCCACGTCTCCCGGGTCGGCGGGCTGGCGGACGCCTCGTTCGCGTACTCCTCGCTGACCGGCTGGGAGGAGCAGGGCCGTCTGGGCGGCTTCCTGGACCTCACCCGCCAGGTGTGGCGCACGCGCGCGTACGGCGACTTCTGGCCGTACATGATGGTCGCCGAGGGCTCCGTCGACATGTGCGCCGAGCCGGAGCTGTCCCTGTGGGACATGGCCGCCACCGCGGTCATCGTGACGGAGGCGGGCGGTTCCTTCACCGGCCTCGACGGCCGGCCGGGCCCGCACAGCGGCAACGCGGCGGCGTCCAACGGCCTGCTCCACGACGAGCTGCTGGGGTATCTCGCGGAGCGCTCCTGACACACGGGTAAAGCGCGCGCACGCCGTCGAAGGGCGTCGCGCGCCCCCTTGTTGACCCTCCCTTTGCCTGGCACTCTGGGTCCACCCCCACTTGTGAACTTGTGCAGCGCCGTACGGGCGCCATCGGTGCCGGGCGTGACAACAGGCGGGGAACCCTCAGGAGGTGGCCCCTTCATGCTCGTCCGTGACGCCATGAGCACGGTGATTCTCACCCTCGGCCCCGCCCACACCCTCCGCCAGGCAGCAGTCCTGATGTCGGCGCGCCGCATAGGCGCGGCCGTGGTCCTCGACCCGGACGCCGGCGGCGTCGGCATCCTCACCGAACGCGACATCCTGAACTCCGTCGGTCTCGGCCAGGACCCGGACACCGAACGGATCCACGCCCACACCACCACCGACGTCGTCTTCGCCACCCCCACCTGGACACTGGAGGAGGCGGCCCGCGCCATGGCCCACGGCGGGTTCCGGCACCTGGTCGTCCTGGACCAGGGCGAGGTGGCCGGCATCGTCTCGGTGCGCGACATCATCCGTTGCTGGGTGCCGGACCTAGAGCCCGCCCCGGCACGCTGAGCACGCGAAGCGGGCCGGACCCCGAGCACCTGGGGTCCGGCCCGCTCCGGCCGCGAGGGGCGGCCGGTTCAGCCGCGCAGTGCCTGCACCGCGGCGTCCAGCCGCTTGCCGAAGTCGGCGTCGGCGTTGCGGAAGTTGCCGATGGCGCGGTCGGCGATGTCCTGGCGCGAGACCTGGGAGATCGCGCCGGCCAGGTTGGCGACCAGGCGCTCCTTCTCCTCCTCCGTCATCAGCCGGTAGAGGTTGCCAGCCTGCACGAAGTCGTTGTCCTCGGCGTGCACCGGCGTGGGGTGGTCACCGGTGCCGGCGCTGAAGCCGTCGAACGGCTGCCACAGCGGGCGGCCGGTCTGCTGCGGCCCGCCGAAGCTGTTGGGCTCGTAGTTCTTCGCACCGCCGTGCCGGCCGTCGTACAGCTGGCCGTCACGGGAGTTGGTGCGCGCCTCGGTGGCGTGCGGACGGTTCACCGGCAGGTGGTCGGCGTTGATGCCGACGCGGTAGCGGTGGGCGTCGCCGTACGCGAACAGCCGGCCCTGGAGCATCTTGTCGGGCGAGGGGCCGATGCCCGGCACGAAGTGCGCCGGGGAGAAGATCGACTGCTCGACCTCGGCGAAGACGTTCCGCGGGTTGCGGTTGAGCTCCAGCCGGCCGATCTCGATGACCGGGTAGTCCGCGTGCGGCCACACCTTGGTCAGGTCGAACGGGTTGAAGCGGTAGGTCGCCGCGTCCGCCGCGGGCATGATCTGCACGCCCACGGTCCAGCTGGGGAACTCGCCGCGCTCGATCGCCTCCCGCAGGTCGCGCTGGTGGGAGTCGGGGTCACGGCCCGCGAGGACCTCCGCCTCCCCGGCGGTGAGGGTCTTGATCCCCTGGTCGGTCTTGAAGTGGTACTTGACCCAGAAGACCTCGCCGGCCTCGTTGTTCCACTGGAAGGTGTGCGAGCCGAAGCCGTCCATGTGACGGTACGACGCCGGGATGCCCCGGTCGCCGAACAGCCAGGTCACCTGGTGCGTGGACTCCGGCGACAGGCTCCAGAAGTCCCAGACGTTGTCCGGCTCCTGGCTGCCCGTGTACGGGTCGCGCTTCTGGGTGTGGATGAAGTCGGGGAACTTGATCGCGTCCCGGATGAAGAACACCGGGGTGTTGTTGCCGACGAGGTCGTAGTTGCCCTCCTCGGTGTAGAACTTCAGCGAGAAGCCGCGGGGGTCGCGGACGGCGTCCGGCGCGCCGAGGTTTCCGGCCACGGTCGAGAACCGCAGGAAGACCTCGGTCTCCTTGCCTACCTCGGAGAGGAAGGCGGCCCGGGTGTACGGCGTGACGTCGGCGGTCACCGTGAAGGTGCCGTAGGCGCCGGCGCCGCGGGCGTGCACCACGCGCTCCGGGATGCGCTCCCGGTTGAAGTGCGCGAGCTTCTCCAGCAGCAGCTGGTCCTGGACGAGGACCGGCCCGCCGACGCCCGCCGTCTCGCTGTTCTGGTTGTCGGCGACCGGGGCGCCGGCCTCCGTGGTGAGCGGTCCCTGCGTCACGTGCGCCTCCTGCTGCGTCATCTCTGACTCGTCCTGTCCTGTAACCAAAGCCAGGCTCGATCCTACAATGGACTTTGTCTAAGTCAAGCGGTGTTCCAAAGTCACACCTATTCCCGACCTGGTCCGGTTTCCTGTTAGGCTGGTGGCCATGAGCGACCTACTGGAACGGCTGCGTGGACGCGGATGGCGGATGACCTCGCAGCGACGCGTGGTGGCCGAGGTCCTGAACGGCGAGCACGTCCATCTGACGGCCGACGAGGTCCACGCCCGGGCCGTCGCGAAGCTGCCCGAGATCTCCCGGGCGACCGTGTACAACACGCTGGGCGAGCTGGTCAGCCTCGGCGAGGTGCTGGAAGTCACGACGGACAAGCGCGCCAAGCGGTACGACCCGAACGCGCACCAGCCGCACCATCACCTGGTCTGCGCCCGGTGCGGCTCGATCCGTGACGTCCACCCGACGGGCAACCCGCTCGCCGACCTCCCCGACTCCGAGCGCTTCGGCTTCACGGTGTCGGACGTCGAGGTGACGTACCGGGGCCTGTGCCCCCAGTGCTCCGGCATCTGACGAGACGATCCCGAGCAGCCCCGGTGCCCGCACGGGCACCGGGGCTTCTCGTCCGTCCGGGAAAACACCGAGGGCCGGAACCCATTTCTGGATTCCGGCCCTCGGCTGGCAGTAGCGGGGACAGGATTTGAACCTGCGACCTCTGGGTTATGAGCCCAGCGAGCTACCGAGCTGCTCCACCCCGCGTCGATGAATATGACACTACGCGACCCGACCCCCACGAGGCAAATCCCTCCCCGCGAACCCCTCGGGACACCTCCCGCCACCGGCGCCCGGCGCTCCCCCGAGATGTACGGGTGCCGGTGCCGGGGGGAGGCACCAGCGCCCGCGACCGCACCAAGACTGGCGGACGTACGCGCGGCACACCACGGGCGCTCCCCGCCCGCCCCCTGCCCAACCGGGGCGGCGCGTCAGGCGGAGAGTTCCTCCCTCAGGGCGTCCCGCAGCCGGCCCGCCCGTTCGGCGACCTCTGTCGGCCCCAGGGCGACGGCCCGGTCGGCCCACTTCTGGCCCTCCGCCAGCTCCCCGCGACGCGCGTAGACAAGGGCCAGCCGAAGGGCCGCCCGTCCGTGCCCGGCGTTCGCGGCGCGGGTCCACCAGACCGCGGCCTCCGGCTCGCTGCCCTCGCGGGCGAGCAGCAGCCCGAGGTTGAACGCGCCGTTGCGCGACCCGGCCTCGGCCGCCGCCCGGTACCACCGCGCCGCCTCCACGACATCGCCCCGTGCCGCCGCGAGCATGCCGACCCGCACCTGCGCCCGCCGGTGCCCCTGGGACGCCGCGCGCTCGTACCACTCCTCGCACTCGGTCTTCTCGTGGACGATCTCCCCCAGCTCGTGCGCGGGCTCCAGCGGCCGACGCGCGTCGAGCAGGGCGGCCAGCCGGTACGCGCCCTCCGCGCTGCCGCCGCCCGCCGCGCAGCGCAGGTGCCGCTCGGCCTCCTGCTCGTCCCCGTCGCGCAGCCGGGCGATGCCGACCTGGAGCGCGGCCTCGGCGTGACCGGCGGCGGCCGCGCGCTCGTACCAGCGCAGCGCCATGACGTCCTCGTCGCGCCCGGCGTAGAGGATGCCGAGGTTGAACGCGGCGTCGACGCTGCCGGCCTCGGCGGCCTTGGAGAACCACGGTTCGGCCCCGGTCGTGTCGCCGCCGCGCAGCAGCAGGATGGCGAGGGCGTTCGCGGCCTCCCGGTGACCGGCGTAGGCGGCCCGCCGGTACCACTGCTCGGCCTGCGCGGTCCGTCCCTGTTCGGCGCAGAGGAGCCCCAGGTTGTACGCGCCGTTGTCGTCGCCGGCGTCCAGCGCGGCCCGGTACCAGCGTTCCGCGGTCTGGGTCTCGCCGCGTTCGGCGTGCAGCGCGCCGAGCGCGTTGGCGGCGTTGCCGTCGCCGTCCTGGGCGGCGCGCAGCCACCACACGGCGGCGCTGTCGGTGTCCCCGGCGTCCCGCAGCAGGAAGCCGAGCGCGCAGGCGGCCTGCGGTTCACCGTCCTTGGCCGAGGTCAGGTACCAGCGCCCGGCCTCCTTGAGGTCCCCGCGCTTCTCCAGGATCGCTCCGAGGTGCAACGCGGCCCGCCGGTGGCCGCGCGCGGCGGCCTGCCGGTACCACTGCTCGGCCTCCGCGACAGCGTTGTCGGCGGCCCCCTCCTCGCCGTGCCCGGCCGTACGGTCCAGCGCGCGCGCCAGCCGGTAGGCGGCCTCCCGGTGCCCGCGTTCCGCGGCGGCGCGCATCCAGTGCGCGGCGCCGATGTCCCCGCGGTGCTCCAGCAGGTCGGCGAGGGCGTAGGCCCCGAGGACGTGGCCCTGTTCGGCGGACTGGCGCAGCCAGTACTCGGCGGCCGGTTCGTCGCCGCGCTCGCGGTGGTGGCGGCCGAGGGCGTGCGCGGCGGCCGCGGAGCCGGCCACGGCGGCGATCCGCCACCAGCCGGCGGCCTCGTCGGCGTAGCCGCGCTGGTGCAGCAGGACGCCCAGGTTGTTGGCGGCGGCGCGGTCACCGGTCGCGGTGGCGGCGCGCAGGTGGGGTTCGGCCGCGTCGAGGTCGCCGCGGCGCAGCAGCATGGCTCCGAGGACGCTGGAGGCCTCGGCGTCGCCGTTCTGCGCGGCGAGCGCGAGGCGGGTCTCCTCCGCGGCTTCCCCCATGTCGCCCAGCTCGTCGCGGGCCGGTTCAGCACCGGAAGGCTGCACAAATCGCCCTGTCTCGAACAGAGTTCCCTTGTCCCCCATAACGTCCATCGTCGCACCACCCGCAACCTGGGTACACCCGGTATACCGCAACCCGTAAGGTCACTTCAGCGTTTTGTCGACATGCCCACAGGGAGACAAGTCAAACACATACCGCCCAACTCCCCACGGCGGCGCGGCGGTTTCTCTGCCCCCGTATCCGGGTTCACACACCACGAAGGCCCGGATCCCTGATGGGATCCGGGCCTTCGATGCAGTAGCGGGGACAGGATTTGAACCTGCGACCTCTGGGTTATGAGCCCAGCGAGCTACCGAGCTGCTCCACCCCGCGCCGTTGCAGGTCAACCGTACCACGGCGCGGGGGTCGCTCGATCAGCCGCCGTTCTTGCCGTTCTTCTCGCCGCTGCTCCCGCCGTTCTTGCCGTTGTCACCGGCGGCCTTGGACTGTGCCTCCTCGGCCCGCTTCAGCGCGTCCCTCAGATCCTTCTGCGCTGTGGCGTACGCCCCCCAGTCCGGTCCGTCCTTCAGTGCCTGCTGTCCGGCGTCGAAGGCCTTCTGGGCGTCCTGGAGCGCCTGCTTCACGGTGGGGTCGGCGGTGTCGGGCGGGTTGGCGGTACCGGTGTCCGGCGGCCTGCTGCCCGTACTCTTCGCGCCGAAGACCTTGTCGAGCGCCCCCTGGAGCGTGTTCTCGAAGGCGGTCCGGCCCTCGTAGGTGACCAGCACCTTGCGCAGCAGCGGGTACTTCAGTCCGTTGCCGCGCACGTAGACGGGCTCCACGTAGAGCAGGCCGCCGTCGAGCGGCACGGTCAGCAGGTTGCCGTACTCGATGTCGGAGTCGCCACCCTTGAGGAGTTTGATCGCGGCGGCGATGTCCTGCTGGGAGTTGAACTGGCTCTGCACCTGTTTGGGGCCGTCGACGGTCGTGCTGGTCGGCAGTTTCAGCAGTCGGATCTTGCCGTACTCGCTGCTGCCCGCCTCCGCGTCGACCGACATGAACGCGCTGAGGTTGTACCGGCCGTTGGGCGTGAACGTCGTGGACAGCGAGAACGCCTGCCGGCTCTGGTCGGGCATCCTCATGCTCAGGTAGTACGGCGGCACCGCGTTGCCCGACTTGTTGGTCGGATCGTCGGGTACCTGCCACACCTCACTGCCGGTGAGGAACGTCTGCGCGTCCGTCACGTGGTAGCGGGTGAGCAGCTCGCGCTGCACCTTGAACAGGTCCTGCGGGTAGCGCAGGTGGTGCAGCAGATCCTGGGAGATGGCGCCCTTGGGCTTCACCGTGCCGGGGAAGGCCTTCATCCAGGTCTTCAGGACGGGGTCCTTGGTGTCCCACTCGTAGAGCTTGACGTCGCCGGTGTACGCGTCGACGGTCGCCTTCACCGAGTTGCGGATGTAGTTGACCTGGTTCTGCTGGGCCACCACCGCGCGCGAGTTGTTCGTCGCGGTCAGCGAGTCGGCCGTCGTGTCACCGAGGGTCGTACGGGAGGCGTACGGATAGCCGTTCGTCGTGGTGTACGCGTCGACGATCCACTGGATGTGGTGGTTGACGACCGCCGGGTAGGCGTCGCCGTCGATGGTCAGCCAGGGGGCGACCGCCTCGACCCGCTCCTTGGGGGTGCGGTTGTACAGGATCCGCGAACCCTTGCCGATGGCGCCCGAGTAGAGGATCTGCGGCTCGTTGAACGCCACCGCGTACGCGGCCCGGTTCACCGGGTTGTCGAGGTTGACCCCGCTGCCGCCCCGGTAACTGGTCGTCTTCTCCCCGTCGTTGTCGGAGTAGTCGATCTCCTTCTGGGGACCGCCGACGATGGAGTAGGCGGTGGTCTTCTCGCCGTAGTAGACCCGCTGCTGGTAGGTCCCTAGATCGCCCCGGGACGGGAGGTCGTGCTCGGTGAAGACCGGTTCGCCGTTACTGTTCGCCTCGGTGCCCTTGGCGGCGACCACGCCGTAGCCGTGCGTGTAGCGGAAGTGGTCGTTGATCCAGTTGTTCTTGGGGACACCGTCGAGGTTCAGTTCACGCAGTCCGAGGACGGTGTCCTGCTCCTTGCCGTCCTTGGTGGGGTACCGGTCGACGTCCAGGTTGGTCGGGAACCCGTAGTAGTTCTTCATCTGCTGGAGGACCTGGAACGTCGGCGAGACGATGTTCGGGTCCAGGATGCGGATGCTGGCCGCGTCGTTGGCGTCGTCGCGCAGCTCGGTCTTGTCCTGGGTGGTGGACGTGCCCGGGTACTCGGTGACCTTGGTGTCGTCGATGTCGTACGCCTCGCGGGTCGCCTTCAGGTTCTTCTGGACGTACGGCGCCTCCTTGGCCTGCTCGTTCGGCTGGACCTGGAACTTCTGCACGATCGCCGGGTACAGCCCGCCGATCAGGATCGCCGACAGGACCATCAGGCCGAACCCGATGACCGGCAGCTGCCAGGTGCGCCGCCACAGGGTGGCGAAGAACAGCAGCGCGCAGATGACGGCGATGCAGAACAAGATCGTCTTGGCCGGCAGGTAGGCGTTGGCGTCGACGTAGCGCAGACCTGTCCAGTTGTCCGTCGCCTTGAAGTCGCTGGACTTCACGGCGAGGCCGTACCGGTCGAGCCAGTAGGCCACCGCCTTCAGCGCCACGAAGATGCCGAGCAGCACCGACAGGTGCCCGGTCGCGGCGGCGGTGGCCCGCGTACCCGGGCTGGTGACCCGCAGCCCGCCGTACAGGTAGTGGGTCAGCGCGGCGGCGATCAGGCACAGGATGGCGGCGGCGAAGCCGAAGCCCAGCAGGAACCGGTACCAGGGCAGGTCGAAGGCGTAGAAGGAGACGTCGAGGTGGAACTGCGGGTCCTTCTGGTGGAAGGGCACGCCGTTGACCCACATCAGCCACGTCCGCCACTGGCCCGCCGCGGACGCGCCGGCGATCAGCCCGACGAGCGCGGTCACCGCGAGCAGCAGCCACGTCTTGTACGGCGCGATGCCCATCCGGTAGCGGTCGAGGCTCTGCTGCTCCATGGACATGGCGCTGAGCGGGGGCCGCAGCCGGTGCGCGAGCCAGATGTTCACCCCGACCGCGACCGCCATCAGCAGACCGAAGACGAAGAACAGCCCGATCTTCGTCCACAGGGTGGTGGTGAACACGGACGAGTAGTGCACCGACCGGTACCACAGCCAGTCCGTCCAGAAACCCGCGAACATGGTGAACGCCATGCCGAGGACGGCGAGGACGCCCAGGGTCATGAGGAGGGTCCGGACACGCCGGGACGGGCGGCCCGCTCTCATCCGCGGCCCCGTCGGGCCTCCGCCGCGGTCGGGCATCTGGAATGCCAAGGTGCGCACCTCGAAGTCGCTGTCGATCCGTCAGGCCCCCGTGATCGCGGGCCCTCCGTGGCCCCCCGTGATCGTGGGCCCACACCTATGCAACTTACTCACGGCTTACTCGGTTCCCGATTCCGGCCGGGAACGAGGCAGGATTGTGACCATGTCCAACACTCCCATGGCAGCGAGCCCGCTGACCCGGGCCGTACTCGAGATCGACGAGTACGCCTCCGGCCTCGGCTGGGACCAGCCCGCCCGCCTCTTCGCCCTCGTCGACACCGCACGGCTGCGGGTTCAGGAACCGACGCTCGCGGCCCAGCTGGGCCTCCAGGACGAGCCCGAGACCACCGGTCTCACCCCGATCGAGCAGGACGAGATCCCGTCCGGCAAGCCGCTGGACGAGTTCCTCGGCACCATCGCCTGGCCCGACGCCGTCGTCGGCTGCGCGCTCACGGTGGAGCGGCTGATGCTGCCGCCGTCCGCGGAGGCCCAGGTCCCCTCCGGCCTGGACGAGGCCGGGCTGACCAGGTGGGTGGCCCAGCACCCGGAGCGCCAGGAGGTGCGCATGACGGTGGCGGTGCTGCGCGACGGCGGCCGTGAGTCGGCGCTGCGCCTGCGCGAGAAGGACTCCCCGACGGAGGTCCTCACCGGGCCGGACCTGGTGCCGGGCCTGGCGGAGGCGCTGGTGGCGACGTTCGCGGACTGACGCCCCGCGCGCGGTACGGCGAAGGGGCGCCCGTGTGACCACGGGGCGCCCCCTGCCTACGGCCGGGCCCGCTCAGCCCTTGGCGGTGCACCTGGGCAGCGCGGCGGTGTCCTTGCCGCGGATGTCCTTCAGCGCCTCCAGCGCGTCCCCGATCGTCCTGACCTTCACCAGGGTGAGTCCGCCGGGGGCGTCCTTGGCGGCGGCCGCGCAGTTGTCGGCGGGCGTCAGGAAGTACCGCGCGCCCCTGTCGCGCGCGCCGACGGTCTTCATCTCGACGCCGCCGATCGGGCCGACCGTGCCGTTGTCGTCGATGGTGCCGGTGCCGGCGACGAACGTGCCGCCGGTGAGGCTCCCCGGGGTGAGCTTGTCGTAGATCCCGAGCGCGAACATCAGACCGGCGCTCGGGCCGCCGACGTCGGCGAGCTTGATGTCGATGGTGAACGGGAAGGTGTGGTCGGTCCCCGCGGAGATCCCGACGATGGCCCGCTTGGTGCCGCCGTCGGCGGACGTCGCGGTCGTGAGGGTGACGTCCCGCTTCACGTCCGCCGTCCGGTGCGCCTTCTCGGCGGCGGCCTGCTCCTTGGCGGGGACGACCGTGAAGACGACGTCCTGGCCCGGCTTGTGCTTGGTCACGAGCTTGGCGACGTCGGCCGGCTGCTTCACCGCCGTACCGTCGACCGCCTTGATCACGTCACCGGCATGCAGCCTGCCCTCCGCCGGGGAGCCCTTGACGACGGTGGAGACGATCACCCAGGACCGCACCGGGACGCCCAGCTTCTTCAGGGCGGCGACCTTGGCGCTCTCCTGGGACTGGCTGAACTCCTCGGCGTTCTCCTGGGTCGACTGCTCCTCCGTCTTGCCGTCCGGGTAGAGCGTGTCGTGCGGGACGATCTTGCTGTCGCGGGACAGCCAGCCGTGGACGGCCTCCACCAGGTTCATCCGGTAGTCGGCGCTGGTGACCCGGACGGTGGTCATGTTCAGATGACCGTCCGTCGGGTAGGTGGTGTGACCGGAGATCTGGAGCACCGGCTCGCCGTCGTGCTCTCCGAGCGTGTTCACGGTCGGGCCGGGAGACATCTCCGCGTACGGCACGGGGATGAGCACTCCCGCGCACAGGAGCGCGATCAGCATCAGGGTGGAGGCGAGCATCGTCGCGGTGCGGCGTGGCATGTCACGACAGTACGGGACAGTCCTGTCGGCGCACCGTCAGGGCACCCCTGTCAGGCCTTGCCGGCACCCGTGTGGGACCGCTCCATCGCCTCGCGGAACCGGGCGTATCCGTCCAGCTCGGGACCGTCACCGCGCGCCTTGCGCGTCCGATTGGCCCAACTGCCCCACAGGCCGCCGCCCACCGCGGCCACCAGCGGGATCAGCAGCCAGACAAGGACCGCCATGCCGACCTCCGTACGTACCCATGAGCGTCCGCAACTGACTGATCAGCAGATTAACCTTCCGCAGACACAACGCTCACGCCGGGGTGCCGGTTACGCAACCGGATGCGCCGGACGTGGCGGCGATCGGGGGACCGGCCGCCGCCGAACGGGGTCAGCAGGCGCCGACCCACTCCTCGGTGCCGTCCGAGAAACTCTGGTGCTTCCAGATCGGCACCTCGTGCTTGAGGTCGTCGATCAGTTGCCGGCACGCGTCGAAGGCCTCCGCCCGGTGCGGGCAGGCCACGGCGACGACGACGGCGAGATCCCCGACCCTGAGGTCGCCCACCCGGTGGACGGCGGCCAGCGCCCGCACGGGGTGGCCGGCGACGACCTTCTCCGCGATCCGCCGCATCTCCGCCTCCGCGGTGGGGTGGCACGAGTAGCCGAGGGCGTCCACGTCGGCGCCCCCGTCGTGGTTGCGCACGGTTCCCACGAACAGCGCGATGCCCCCGGCCGCGTCGTCCCCGACGGCCCGGAACACCTCGTCCACGGAGAGGGCGGTCTCCCGGATGCCGATCAGCCTGATGGGGTCCGGGGCGGCCTGCTCACCCGGATGGTCGTTCGTGTGCGCCATGGCCCCATCGTGCCGCACCCGTCCGGCATCGGGAAATACGAGATTCACCCGTCACGGCCACGGACGACCTTGGATGCTCCTACAGCACCGGGGAGGGACGGCCGGGGACGGGCACGGGCCGGCACAGGGACGACCGGCGGCAGGGGCAGCGGCCCGGACCTGTGCGTGGCCAGCCCGTACTCCGGTGGTAAGGACCCGCTAGCGGCGTTGCCCGGCTCACCCCGGCGCACGCCGGCCCGCCGCTGATCCCGATCGCGTGGGCGTCTCGGGCCTTGCCCCGCCGGTACGTGTATCCGGTGAGGCCGCCATGCCGGCGCCTGGGCGCCTCCAGGGCATCGGGCGCCGGGTGCACGCACCGGCGGCGCCCGGCTTCGCCCGGAGCGCCGGGCTCATCGCAGGCCGAGGGCGACCGTCCCGGGACCGTGCCCGCGCCGACGGCAGCAGGCCCGTGCCGACCGGCACGGAACCCACGTGGTCGGGCACTGCGGCCCGGACCAGGGGCAGGGACCGCCGATCGGCCCCATGCCGCGGCACCCGGCGCCGGGCACGAACCGGCGCGCGCAGGCGACTGCCGGCCGGACCACGTGCCCTGGCCGTGCCGCCCAGGTCAGGCGGCGGGGGACGCCGGCCGGAGGGGGCCGGCGTTCACACGCGGCGGCGGGCCTTGCGGGCCCGGCGTACGACCGCCGCCGCGCCGAGCAGCGCCACCGTCGCCCCCGCGGCGCCCGCGGCCGTCGCGTCCTTGCGTCCCAGGCGCCGTCCGGCCACCGTGTGCCGCCCGGACACCTCCGCCAGGAGCTCCGCGAGCACCTCCTCGTTGGTCCACCTGGGCCGCCACCCGGCGTCGTGCAGCCGGCTCCCGCTGACCACCCAGGGGTACATCGTGTACGCCAGGTCGCCCGCCGGGGACGGGGTGAGCCCGATCCGGTGCAGCCGGGCCGCCGCGCCGAGCGCGACCGCCGACGGCAGCTCCATCCGCCGGATCCCGCTCAGCTCCTCGACCTCCTCCTGCTCCAGCCACCCGTCGCAGCCGACGGCCAGCTCCCCGTCGACCTTCTCCAGGACGGCGTACTCCAGGGCGCTGCACAGGTCCTCGACGTGGCAGAACTGCCACGCGGGCCGCGACCCGGCGACGACGAGCAGCCGCGGCGACTCGAAGTACCTGGTCAGCGCGGTGTCGGTACCGCCGACGAGGACGGCCGGCCGTACCACGGTGACGTTCAGCCCCGGATGCGCGCGCGGGGCGCGCCGGGCCAGCCGCTCGATCTCCAGCAGGTCCCCGACCCCGGTCGCCTCCGCGGTGGCCCGCAGCTCGGCGTCCTCCGACAGCGGCAGCTCGTTCTCCGGCAGCGCGCCGTAGACCATCGCCGAGGTGCACAACACCACCCGGTGCACCCCGGCCGCCGCGGCGGCGGTCAGGACGGTCTGCGTCCCCCGGACGTTGTAAGCCGTGCGCGCCGCCGGATCGGTCTCCAGATCGATGTCGAGGGCGAGGTGGACCACCACGTCGGCACCGCGCAGCTTGTCCGCGACCGCGGGGTCACGGACGTCGAGGATGTGCCACTGCGCGTCGGCGCACTCGCCGCGCCGCTCGTCGATGGCGAGGACCTGTCTGATCTCCCCGGACGCGGCGAGCCGCTCGGTGAGCAGGGCACCGACCCCGCCGGCGGCGCCGGTCACCGCGACGACGGGCCCGCGCACGGCGGGAGGGGTTGAGGGGTTTCGCGCTGCGCGAACCTGCGGATCTGGGGAACTCACCGGGCGTCTCCAGCGGTTGTCTTCAGTACGGGCGCGACTGACGCGTACGTACCAGGTGCATCCATCCTGCCGCAGGCCTTCCGTGGGCCAAGCACCGAGGCCCGATCGGGTTCGGGTGTCTACGCTGGGTGGTGTCGGGCAGCCGCGCCGCCGGAGCGAAACCGGTGGCCTTACCAGCCGAGGAATCCTGTGAGTGACACCCCATTCGGTTTCGGCCTTCCGCCGGAGGAGCCGGAGGACGGCGACGAGGGCAAGAAGAAGGACCAGCAGAGCGGTGGTGGGCAGGGGCCGGGCAGTCCGTTCGGTTTCGGTGACCTGCCCGGAGCCGGCGGGTTCGGCGGCCCCGGCGCCGACAACCCGCTCGCGGCCATGTTCGGTTCCCTGAACCCCACCGACCTGGGCGCTGCCTTCCAGCAGCTGGGCCAGATGCTCTCGTACGAGGGCGGCCCGGTGAACTGGGACATGGCCAAGCAGATCGCCCGCCAGACGGTCTCCCAGGGCACGCCGGACGGCACGAAGGACGCCAGTGTGGGTCCGGCCGAGCGCCGGGCGGTCGAGGAGGCCGTCCGCCTGGCCGACCTGTGGCTGGACGACGCCACGTCGCTCCCGTCGGGTTCCGCGTCGGCGGTGGCCTGGTCGCGCGCGGAGTGGGTCGAGGCGACCCTGCCCGCCTGGAAGGAGCTGGTGGACCCGGTCGCCGAGCGGGTCGGCGCGGCCATGGGCGATGTCCTGCCGGAGGAGATGCAGGCCATGGCGGGCCCGCTGATCGGCATGATGCGCTCGATGGGCGGTGCCATGTTCGGCACGCAGATCGGGCAGGCCGTCGGTGTGCTGGCGGGCGAGGTCGTCGGTTCGACCGACATCGGCCTGCCGCTGGGGCCGTCCGGCCGGGCCGCCCTGCTCCCGGCCAACGTGGAGGCGTTCGGCAAGGACCTGGGGGTGCCGCAGGAGGAGGTGCGGCTGTATCTGGCCCTGCGGGAGGCCGCCCACCAGCGCCTGTTCGCGCACGTGCCGTGGCTGCGCTCGCACCTGTTCGGCGCGGTCGACGGTTACGCGCGCGGCATCAAGGTCGACACGGCGAAGCTGGAGGACGTGGTCGGCCAGTTCGACCCGCAGAACCCCGAGCAGCTTCAGGACGCGCTCCAGCAGGGCATGTTCCAGCCGGAGGACACGCCCGAGCAGAAGGCGGCGCTGGCCCGTCTGGAGACCGCTCTGGCGCTCGTCGAGGGCTGGGTGGACGCGGTGGTCCACGCGGCCGCGAAGCCGCGTCTGTCGTCCGCCGACGCCCTGCGCGAGACGCTGCGCCGCCGCCGGGCCACCGGTGGGCCGGCGGAGCAGACGTTCGCCACGCTGATCGGCCTGGAGCTGCGTCCGCGCCGACTGCGGGACGCCTCCCGCCTGTGGGCCTCGCTCACGGACGCGCGCGGTGTGGACGGCCGGGACGGCCTGTGGGCGCACCCGGACATGCTGCCGACCGCGACCGACCTGGACGACCCGGACGGCTTCGTCCACCGCGAGCAGCTGGACTTCTCGGAGCTGGACAAGATGCTCGGCGAGGCCGCGCACGGCGCGACGGGCGGCCCCGACCTGCGCAAGAAGGACGGTGACGCGGGGGACGGCGGCAAGGACGACGAGAGCAAGGGCGACGACGGCCGGTGAGCCTGTACGACGACGCGGTCCTCGTCCTGAAGGGGTACGAGGGCCAGCCCGAGCTGCGCCAGGCCTACCTGGACCACCTCGCGGCGCATCCGGACGGCATGTGGAAGGCCTGCCACGCGGGCCACGTCACGGCCAGCGCCCTGGTGATCGACCCCGAGCAAGGCCGGGTGCTGCTCACCCTGCACCGGAAGCTGCGGATGTGGCTCCAGATGGGCGGCCACTGCGAACCGGGTGACGCCACGCTGCGGGAAGCGGCCCTGCGGGAGGCGGCCGAGGAGTCCGGCATCGCCGGGCTGACGCCGCTGCCGGGCGGCCCGGTGCGCCTGGACCGGCACCCGATCCCCGCGCCGTGCCACTGGCACTACGACGTCCAGTACGCGGTGCTGGCCCCGCCCGGCGCGGTGCACGAGATCAGCGACGAGTCGCTCGATCTGCGCTGGTACGCCTACGACGAGGTGGCGGGTGTGGCGGACGAGTCGGTCGTACGCCTGCTGGACGCCGCCCGCGCCAGGCTCTGACGGCGGCACGGGGGTGACCGCCACGGCGGCCACCCCCGGCGCCGGCCGCGGCTCAGCTCCAGACGTTCCCCTGGTTCTGGCCGCGCGCCCCCTGCTGTCCCATGCCGAACTGGGCGGCCAGGCCCTGTCCGATCTGGGCGTTCTGCGGCGGCAGCAGCTCGCTGGGCTGCACGAGCGCGAACCCGGACCCCATGAAGCTCAGCTCCCAGCCCTCCCCCGTGCTGCCGCGCCGGCGCCACACCCCGGAGGAGTGCGTCTGCGCCTGCATCTGCACGCGCAGCCCGGTCGACCAGGCCACGATCGCGTCGGCGTCACAGTTGACGTACGTGTCGGGTGTGACCCGCATCAGCAGCGGCGCCCCCGACGTCATCAGGGCGACCTTGCCGCGTCCGGTGATGTTGAGCTGGTACTTCCCGGAGCCGGAGATGCCGTAGAGGCTGTCGACGGCGATGACCTCGTGGTGCAGCGAGGAGTCCATGGCCAGCACGTAGGAGCTGTCGACGGTCAGCCCGTCCTGCTCCACGTCCATGACGTGGACGTGCTGGGCGAGGTTGGCCAGGTAGACGGTGCCCTGCCCGTGGCAGCGCATCAGGTCCAGGCCCTCGCCGGTGAACGCCCGCGCGCGTGCCTGGCCGCCCGGCCGGTACTCGGCGTCGAACTCGACCAGGCCCTGGTAGGCGACCATGGTGCCCTTGCGGGCGAGGATGTCGTCGTGGCCCTCCATGGTGACCCGGAGCATCTGGGTGTTCTGAAGGCTCCAGCGTTCCCGCGTCTGGGAATCGTTGTGCGCGAAAAGCGGACTCTGCATGGCTTTCTCCGACTCCCCCTTCAGCCCCGGAACCGAAGCCGGTCGGTGCTGTCCTCGCTGGGCTGGACGACGACGATGCCCTGGCCGGAGAAGGCCATCTGGTAGGCCTCGCCGCTGCCACGGCCGATCAGTGACTGCGCCTTGAAGCTGCGCTTGCCCTTCACCTTCAGGTTCGGCGACCAGGCGACGAGCGCGTCCGGGTCGACGTACGTCTCGTCCTCGCCGCCGCCGCAGTCCACGACGATCGGCTTGCCACGGGAGGTCAGCGCGACCCAGCCCTGCCCGGAGATCCTGGTGTTCCACAGGCCCTGTCCGGCGAACTTGGCGAGCCCCTTCACCCGCTCGACCCCCCAGGTGAGGTGCGCGTCGAAGGCGAGGAGGTTGGTGGCGTTGACGGAGATGCCGTCGCCGTCGAGGTTGATCACGACGACGTCGGCGCCGTAGTCGGCGAGGTAGAGCAGGCCGTCGCCGGAGCACTTCATCAGCGGCGCCCCCTCACCGGTGACCCAGTCGCGGGCGATCTGGCGGACGGCCGGCGGGTTCGGCTCGTACTGGACGAAGCCCTCGTAGGCGACCATGGACCCCACGCGCGCGAGGAGGTCGTTCCCGGTCTGGAGGGCCACCTTCAGCATGTGATTGCCGTGGTTCTCCATGCGGGCGGTGACGGGTGCGGGGGCGAAGCCCGCGAGCGGCTGGTTCATGACGGGCTCCCTCAGACCTCGTACGGCTGGACGACGATGAAGTTGCCGGGGGCGCCCCGGAACTGGAGGTTGACGCTCTCGCCGGTGTCGCCCGGGTAGGCGTTGCGGCGCATCCGGACCTGGCTGGAGACGATGACCTGGGCGGCCGCCGACCAGGCGACGACGGCGTTGCAGTCGGCGAAGGTGGTGGGGGTGACCGGCAGCACCACGGGCGTGCCGTGCGTCTTGACGACGATCGTGCCGGTGCCCTGGAACTGCATGGTGAAGAGGGCACCGCCCGGGATGCCGTGGCCCTCGACGCGCCGGACCTCGTACTGGAGGCTCTCGTCGAAGGCCAGCACGTTCTCCGCCGACACGCAGATGGCGTCGCCCTGGAGCTCGACGGGGTGCAGGTGGGTGGAGTTGTCGGCGAGGAAGACCTGGCCCTGGCCGGTGCAGCGCATCAGCTGCATCTCCTGGCCGGTGGCGTTGCCGACGATCCGCCCCGCGAAACCGGCGCCCTTGTAGCCGAAGTCGACCTTGCCCTGGTAGAGCACCATGCTGCCCTGCCGGGCCAGCACGGGCTGGCCACCGATGCCGAGGTCGACGCGGATCAGCTTCTTGTTCTGCTGCGTCCAGCGCTGCCCGGTGGGCGTCTCCTTGAACGCCTGGAGGGCGGCCGTCACCCCGGCGGCGCCCCCCGGCGCGCCCTGCGGCACCCCGTAGGGCCCGCCCGGCTGGCCGGGGACCTGGCCGTAGCCGGGCGGCATGGGCGGGGCCGGCTGGCCGCCGTAGCCCGGGGGCAGCGGCGCGCCGGGCGCGCCGCCGTACGACGGCTGCTGCGGCGGCCGGCCGTAGGGCGCGGGTGCGGGGGCCGGCGGTGGGACGCTGCCCACGGCGGGCGGGGTCATCGGGGCGATGACCGTGGGCGCGCCGTGCATGTTCGGCGCGGGCGCCGGCGAGGGGGGCGGGGTGTGGCCGGGCGGCGGGGCGAAGCCCTGCGCGACGGGTGCCGGGGCGGGCTGGAAGGCCCGCGCGGGAGCGGCATGGGCGGGAGCGGCGGGGGCGCCGAACACGGGCGGGGGCGTGGTCTGGGCGGGCGGTGCGAAGCCGGGTGTCGCGCCCGGCCGCTGCTGCGGTTCGGGCTGCGGCTGCTCCGGGGCGGCGGGGGCCTCCTCCTCGGCCACCTCGCCGCCGAAGTTCTTCAGCAGCGCCTCCAGCCCGCCGTCGAAGCCCTGCCCGACAGCGGCGAACCGCCACCCGTCCTTGAAGTAGAAGTCACCGAGCATCACGGCCCGCTCGGTGGAGAACTCCGCACCGCTGAAGGAGTACCGCGCGACCTCCTCACCACCGGCCACGATCCGCAGATGACCGGGCCCGACCTGCGACATCTGTCCGGTGCCGTCGACGGTCGCCGTGAATGACAGCTTCCGGATGTGCGCGGGGACGCGGTCGAGCGTGACCCGGAACGACTCCGTGTCGCCCGCCTGGGCGCCCAGCAGCTGGACGGACTCCTCGGGGGACTTCGGCTGGTTGAAGAAGACGAAGTACCGGTCGTCGGAGAGACGCTCGTCGGCGTCCAGACCGAAGCAGCTGATGTCGAAGGACAGTCCGGGGGCGGAGATCTGCACGCCTACGTACAGATCCGTGCCCGCCGTGAGGTCACTGATCCTGGCCTTGTGGCCGCGTTGGAATTCCCTGGCCATGCGTTACGACCGTCCCCCATCCCGAATGCGAGTGCGTCGCGCCAGGCTAACGGCAAAGACCGACAACGGCTCCGGGCGGCCGTCGTCGGTACGAACCCGGTACACAACCGCGCCCCGGCCGTCCGTCCGACCGGGGTCAGGCCTCCCGCTCGTCCGGCGCGACGGGCAGGTGCGGCAGCCGTCCGGCGGCGACGACCCCTTCGAGGTAGCCCCGGGCCCGCTCGGTGCGTGGATAGGCCTCCAGCAGCCGCCAGAAGTCGGGGCCGTGCCCGGGGACCAGCAGGTGGGCCAGCTCGTGGCAGAGCACGTAGTCGATCACGTACTCCGGCATCCCCTGCAAGCGGTGCGACAGCCGGATACTGCCCTCGGCCGGGGTGCACGAACCCCAGCGCGTGTTCTGGTTGGTGACCCATCGCACAGAGGCGGGCCGGGCGCGACCGGCGAAGTACTGGGCCGACAGCCGTTCCGCGCGCTCGCCCAGCTCGGTGTCGCCCAGCACCCGCCGGCTCTCCTGAGCGGCGAGTTTGTCGAGCATGACGGTCACCCAGCGCTGCTCCTCCGCCTTGGACATCCGGGCGGGGATCAGCACGACGGTGCGATCGCCCTCGCGATACGCGGAGACGGTCCGGCGGCGCCGGGCACTCCTGCGAACCTCGATCGCGCTCGCCCCCGAGCCGCCGGGCGGCTGGCTCGTCGTGCTGCGCGGTGGCGTTCCGGCACTGTGCAGGGGGTCGGCGGACACGCCCCGACGTTACCCGGTGCGCGGGGGCAAAGTCCCGGCTCGGGGACGGCTCGCTGCCGATCCCCCTCCATGTGTTTGATTCGTACGACCGGTCGCGGGGGCCGGGTCCGTCGGCGGGCGGGCCCGGCCTCCCACCGGCGGGTTCCCGATCAGCCGGCAGGTTCCTGATCAGTACGACGAACTCCCTTCAGTACGACGAACTCGCCGGCCTGTGGACAACCCGCGTCACGGGATGCGGGGGGACGGGCATGCTGGCCGGTGTCGGCGGAGCACGACCGGTTCCGCCGGCGGGACGGGCGCCCGGGAGGTCCCGGGGCGCCACGACGGGAACGGGGGCCGGGCATGCATCCGGTGATGAAGCCCGCGCTGCGGCGCGGCTGGCGTGACCTCAACACGGTGCAGTTCGGGATGACCCCGGCGCACGCGCTGACACTGGGCCCGGTGGCCACGGCCACCGGCAGCTTCCTGGAACTGCTCGACGGCACCCGCGGCCTGCCGCTGCTGCGCGAGGAGGGTCGCCGCATGGACGTGCCGGACGACCATGTCGACGCGCTGGTGGAGCGGCTGACCCGCGCGGGCCTCGTCGACGACGCGCGCGGCGGCGGGCCGGACGCGGACGCCCTGCGGGAGCGGACGGACGTTCTCGAACGCCTGCGCCCCGATCTCGCCTCCCTGTCCCTGACCACGTCCGAACCGGGCGGCGCCCTGGCCCGGCTCGCCGCCCGGCGGGCCCGGCGGGTACAGGTACGGGGCGCCGGGCGGGTCGGCGCCCTGCTGGCCTCGGTACTGTCCGGGGCCGGCGTCGGCGAGGTCGACGTGCGGGACGTGGGACGCGTGGAGCCCTGGGACGTGGCACCGGGCGGACTGCCCGCCGACTCGCTCGGCACCCGCCGGGACGCGGCGGCGCGCAGCGCCGTCCGCCACGCGGCACCGGACCGGCCCCCGCGCCGCATCTCCTCCCCCGGTCCCGGTCCCGGCCCGGAGGAGCCCGGCCTCTCCCTGGTGATCCTCGCGCCCCGGGACGACGTCGCCGTGCACGCACCGGACCCGTTCACCGCCGAGCCGCTCATGGCCTCCGGCACCCCTCATCTGTACGCCGGTGTCGTGGAGGGCACGGGCGTCGTCGGTCCGCTCGTGCTGCCCGGCGAGTCGGCCTGCGCCCGCTGCCTGCACGAGGACCGCACGGACCGGGACCCGGTCTGGCCCCGGCTGGTCGCCCAGTGGCGCTCCGGCCGGGCCCGCCGGATCGGGGCGTGTGACCTGGCCCTGGCCACGACGGTCGCCGGCCTCGCCGCGGCACACGCCCTGGCCTTCCTCGACGGGGAGTCGCCGTCCGGCGCGGGAACCCGCTGGGAGGTCTCCGTACCCGGTCTGACCTGGCACGCCCGGCCGGTCCGGCCGCATCCCGGGTGCGGCTGCGGGGCGGCGGGGCGAGCAAAACGGGAGGACTCCTCAACCAACGAGGAGCCACGCGCGACAATGGCGGTGCAACGGCCGTCGACGAAGCACCGACGCGTGGCAGGCGCGGCGCGGCCGACTGGGACCTGGAGGGCGCATGTCTGATCTTCCCCGCAAGGCGGTCACCCGGACCGCCAAGCTCGCCGCGCTCCCGCTCGGCTTCGCCGGCCGGGCGACCTGGGGGCTGGGCAAGCGGATCGTGGGCGAGTCCGCGGAGATCGTCGGCCGTGAGCTGCAACAGCGGACGGCGGACCAGCTCTTCAAGGTGCTCGGCGAGCTGAAGGGGGGTGCCATGAAGTTCGGGCAGGCCATGTCCGTCTTCGAGTCGGCGCTGCCCGAGGAGGTCGCCGGCCCCTACCGCGCCGCCCTGACCAAGCTCCAGGAGGCCGCGCCGCCGATGCCGACCCGCACGGTGCACGCGGTGCTCCAGGAGCGGCTCGGCCCGGACTGGCGCGAGCTGTTCGAGGAGTTCGAGGACAAGCCGGCCGCCGCGGCGTCCATCGGGCAGGTGCACCGGGCCGTGTGGCACGACGGCCGCGAGGTCGCGGTCAAGGTGCAGTACCCCGGCGCCGGTGAGGCCCTGCTCTCCGACCTGGGGCAGCTGAGTCGCTTCGCCCGGCTGCTCGGTCCGCTCATCCCGGGCATGGACATCAAGCCGCTGATCGCGGAGCTCAGGGACCGTGTCTCGGAGGAACTGGACTACGGGCTGGAGGCCCAGGCCCAGAGCGCGCACGCCGAGGTGTTCGCGGACGACCCGGACGTGGTGGTCCCGGCGGTGGTGCACCAGTGCGAGCAGGTCCTGGTGACCGAGTGGATCGACGGCATCCCGCTGTCGGAGGTCATCACGGACGGCACCCCGGAGCAGCGCGACCGGGCCGGCCAGCTCCTGGCCCGCTTCCTGTTCTCCGGTCCGGCCCGCACCGGCCTGCTCCACGCCGACCCGCATCCCGGCAACTTCCGGCTGCTGCCCGGCGGCCCCGCCGGTGAGGACGACTGGCGCCTCGGGGTCCTGGACTTCGGCACGGTCGACCGGCTCCCCGGCGGTCTGCCGCTCCAGATCGGCGTCTCGCTGCGGCTCACGCTGGACGGCGACGCCGAGTCGGTCTACGAACTCCTCCGCGAGGAAGGGTTCGTGAAGGACACCATAGAGCTGGACCCGGACGCGGTACTCGACTACCTGCTGCCGATCATCGAACCGGCCCGGGTCGACGCGTTCACCTTCACCCGCTCGTGGATGCGCGGCCAGGCCGCGCGCATCGCCGACCCCCGCTCCCCGGCCTACCAGCTCGGCAAGCGGCTCAACCTGCCCCCGGCCTATCTGCTGATCCACCGGGTGACCCTGAGCACGATCGGCGTGCTGTGCCAGCTGGGCGCCACGGTGCGGCTGCGGCAGGAGCTGGAGGAGTGGCTGCCGGGCTTCGTCGCCGACGGTCCCGCCGAGGAGGAGGAGAAGCCGGCAGCGGGCGCCTGAGCCCGGCCTTCACCGGCTGCGGCGCCGACCGGGTCACCACCAGGCCGAGTCCAGCCGTCCCTCGATGGCCCGCAGGTTCTCGCGGGAACAGGCGTCGCAGAAGTACTGGCGGACGCCGTTCTCCACCGAACAGGTCCAGGTGGCCGGCTGGGCACCGGCGGACGGGGCGCCGCAGCGGGCGCACACTACAGGGCCGCGCTCGGCGACGGAGCCGCCCTGATCAGTTGCTCCGGGAAGACTCGTCATCCGGCGACGATAACGCCGCGACCTCAGCGGCGCCGGGTGGAGCGCACGGCGGGGGCCGGTCCGTTCGGCCGGACCGGCCCCCGTGGGAAGACCTCGCCTCCCGCGCCGGGGAGGCCACCGCTTCCGAGGTGTGATCGTCACCGCATGACGGTCGTCACCGCGCGACCGTCGTCACCGCATGAGCGTCGTTACCGCATGCGTCGTTACTGCATGACGGCCATGGCGAGCGCGCGGCGGGCACGCATCGAGGCGCGCTCGGCCCGGCGCTGCATCCGCCGGGCGGTGGCCAGGCGCACGGCCCGGCGTTCCTGTGCGGCGTCGTGCAGCCGCTCGTGCATATGCGCACGAGCCAGGGCTTCTTGCATGAGTTGCATCTCTCGGTTCCTGTTCTGTCGCGCTTCCGTAGCGCCGGTGGTGGTGAAGTCTGGGATCGCGGAGCCTGTGTGCTCGCTGGTGGACGGCTTCATCGGGGCCTGCTTCTTGGGGTCGTGCGTGAGGGGACGGTCGATCGTTCCTGTGATGTTCATGCTGTGACCGGGTTCTTCCGCGGACGGCCACGCGGCCGCTTCCGGGCGACGACGACCCCCTGGACGAACAGCTCGCCACCCCAGACACCCCAGGGCTCGCGCCGCTCCTTGGCGCCGGCGAGGCAGGCCTCCATCAGCGGGCAGGTGCGGCAGAGGGACTTGGCGTACTCGACGTCGGCCGGCGACTCGGCGAAGAAGACCTCCGGGTCGTAGGAACGGCAGGGAACGGGTACGCCGAGGTTCTCGATGGCGTCGTCGAGCGCGGTGAGCGTGGTGAGGGCGATCAAGGCGGGGTCCTCCGTGAGACCGGGCGGGGGGATCGTTTGCGAAGGCGGTACGGACGGGGCGTGCGTCTCGAGTTGCACGGGTGGTCTTCCTCGTCTGGTCGGTCCGGCCGGTTGACCGGGTGTCGGCTGGGTACCGGGTTCTTCCTTGTCCCGAGGCCCCTTCGCTCCGTCGTCCCCGTTCGGGGCAAACAGAAGGGCCGCGGATCCCGGGTGGGGTTCCGCGGCCCTGAAGGCGCCGGCCTGATCGACGATCAGGCTGGATCACTCCAGGGTTCTGGCCCACGGAAGGCCCACATCAGGTGGTGCTGCGTCGTCTGCTTCCGGAATCCGGCACCGGCAGCCGCGAAGGCATAGGCATGCGCCTGTGCCGTTACCGCTTCCAGTGCCTTGGCCGGTCGCTCATTGCGCTCACGGACGGGGAGTCCCGCGAGGGCGAGGGAGGACGCCGGACGGACGGCACGGATGCCGAACAGACCGGTGCCCTGGTTCGAGGCGCCGAGCATGCACGTGGAGACGGCAGAGCGATCGGTCAGTTTGGCCGTGCTGACGGTGGTGCTGAAGTTGATGGTGATCACTCGACTCGCCTCCTCTCGGCGTCTTCGGGGACTGGGGTGAACCAGCCCGTTCGGGTATGCAAGTACAGCACGGAACCGGTGCCTTCGAGAAGGCCGCGGCTTCCGTGCCTAGAACCTATGGGGATTGCCGGGGCATGTGCAAACTATTTTTGCGACGAGTTCGGATCAGTCGCACAACCCGCCCTCGCCGGGCTTCTGACCTGCGCAGATGGCCAGGACATCGGCCCCGTAACTGCGCAGCTTGCGGCTGAGGACGCCAGGGATGCGGGACAGCTCGGCGGGGCTCTCCGGGCACGCCTCGGCGATGGCCATCAGGGTCCGGTCGGTGAAGACGCAGAAGTCCGGCTGGCCACTGCGCCCGGCTTGGACGGCGCGCCACTCCCGCAACCGCTCGTAGAGCCCTTCGTCCATGTCCGACGGACAGTCCTCGCAGCGCATCAGCTTCATCTCGCCCGCTTCGGTGAGCGTGCGGCCGCAGACCCGGCAGCGGGCGGGGGTGCGCTGGGCGCGACGCGGCACCGGGGCGGCGCCACCGACGGTCCCGCGCTCGACACTGCCGCCGGCACCGGCGCCGGCGGGACCGACGGTGGCGGTGGTGCCGGGGCGCAGCCCGTCGAGGAAGCGGCTCGGTCTGCGGTGCGGGCGCCCACCGGGTGAGCGGGACAGCGACCAGGAGACGTGCAGCCGCTCCCGGGCACGGGTCACGCCGACGTAGAGGAGACGCCGTTCCTCCTCGACCTGTTCGTCGGTCCTGGCGTAGGTGATGGGGAGCATGCCCTCGGCGACGCCGACCAGGAAGACGGCGTCCCACTCCAGTCCCTTGGCGGCGTGCAGGGAGGCGAGGGTGACGCCCTGGACCGTCGGCGCGTGCTGGGCGTTCGCCCGCTCGTCCAGCTCCGCGACGAAGTCGGCGAGGCCGGCGCCCGGTCTGGCGGCGGCGAGGTCGTGGGCGAGGTTGACCAGGGCGGCCAGGGACTCCCAGCGCTCCCTGACGGCGCCGGATCCGGCCGGGGGCGTGCTGGTCCAGCCCTCGCCGGAGAGGACGGCGCGCACCTGGGAGGGCAGGTCCACGACGTCGTCGAGGAGGGCGTCGTTGCCGCCGAACCGGGCCGCGCCGCGCAGGGCGATGCCGGCCTTGCGCACCTCGGGCCGGTCGAAGAAGCGCTCGGCGCCGCGCAGCTGGTAGGGGACGCCGGCGTCGGCGAGGGCCTGCTCGTAGGTCTCGGACTGGGAGTTCGTGCGGAACAGGACGGCGATCCCGGCCGCCGGCACGCCCGCGTCGATCAGCTCGCGGATGCGGCGGGCGGCGCCCTCCGCCTCGGCGGGCTCGTCCGTGTACTCGGTGTACACGGGATCGGGGCCAGGGGGGCGCTGGGAGACGAGTTCCAGCCGGTGGTCGGCGGCACGTCCGCGGGCCTGGGCGAGCAGCCCGTTGGCGAGGCGGACCACCTGGGGCGTGGAGCGGTAGTCGCGGACCAGTTTCACCACGGTGGCGCCGGGGTGCCGGGCGCGGAAGTCGAGGAGGTGGTCGGGCGTTGCGCCCGTGAACGAGTAGATCGTCTGGCTGGCGTCGCCGACGACGCACAGGTTGTCGCGGTCGCCGAGCCACAGGTCGAGCAGGCGCTGCTGGAGGGGGCTGACGTCCTGGTACTCGTCGACGACGAAGTGCTGGTACTGCGCGCGGACCTGTTCGGCGATGTCACGCCGGTCCTGGAGGACGGCGACGGTCAGCAGCAGGACGTCCTCGAAGTCGATCAGCGAGCGGTCGCGTTTGAGGTCCTCGTAGGCCGCGTAGAGATGGGCGATCTCGGCGGGGTCGCGGGGGGCCTCGCGGCCGGCCTTGGCAGCCGCGTACGGATAGTCGGTGGGTACGGTCTGGGTGACCTTGGACCATTCGATCTCGGCGGTCACGTCCCGCAGCTCGTTGCGGTCGAGCCGGGTACCCAGGGCCGCGGCCGCGTCGGCGACGAGCTGGAGCTTGCGGTCGATGAGCCGGGGCAGGGAACCACCGATGGCTTTCGGCCAGAAGTACTGGAGCTGGCGGAGCGCGGCGGAGTGGAAGGTGCGGGCCTGGACCCCCTGGGCGCCGAGCTGGCGCAGCCGACCGCGCATCTCCCCGGCGGCGCGGTTGGTGAAGGTGACGGCGAGGACGGCGGACGGCGGCAGGATGCCGGCGCGCACCCCGTAGGCGATGCGGTGGGTGATCGCCCGGGTCTTGCCCGTGCCCGCGCCGGCCAGCACGCACACCGGCCCGTGCAGGGCGGTGGCCACCTCGCGCTGCTCGGGGTCGAGCCCTTCGAGCACCGCGTCGGCCGAGTCCGGTACCCGCGGGAAGAGGGAGGAGTGCGTTGCTGCTGTCACACCGCCATGCTGCCAGGTCGCCCGGGACGGCTGTGCCGGTTGTCCACAGGCGTGGGTGCGCGGTCGTACTTATGCTGCGGGCGTCGGCGCGGTTGTTCGGCGGCGGTGGCCTCCCGGGGGCGTGGACGGGTGTGGCGGGCTTCACGGCCGGCGGTGGGCACGCGTCGGCCGGGACGGCCGGGGAGGGGGTGGCCCACGAGTGCTGTGCTTGTATCCGTGGGGTGAGCGCGCGTACCCGGGCGGGAATGGTGGCCCGGGCCGGTGCGTTCTACCACCCGAGGAACTTTCCCGAGCTGCCTGAGGAGCGCGAGACATGCAGGGCACTGTGACGATGTACAGCACGACGTGGTGCGGTTACTGCCGGCGGCTGAAGAGCCAGATGGACCGCGAGGGCATCGCGTACAGCGAGATCAACATCGAGCAGGACCCCGAGTCCGCCGCCTTCGTGGAGAAGGCGAACGGTGGCAACCAGACGGTGCCGACCGTGCTCTTCGCGGACGGCAGCACGCTGACCAACCCGTCGCTGGCCCAGGTGAAGCAGAAGCTCGCCGCGTGAGGTTCCGCACCGCCGCGCGGTGACGCACGACGTCCGACAGGGCGGCCCCGATCGCTCCGGGCCGCCCTGTCGTGTGTGCTCCCCCGGCGGAGCCGTGCAGCTCAGACGAAAGCGCGCGTCGGCAGGGGCTTGCCGTACCACATCTCGATCAGGCGGGCCGCGATCGAGATGCCGTAGGGCGGCGAGACCTCGCCCGACTCGAAGGCCGCGTGCAGCTCCTCGCGGGAGAACCAGCGGGCCTCGTGGATCTCCTCCCCGTCGACGTCGATCTCGGTGGACGTGGCGCGGGCCATGAAGCCGAGCATGAGACTGGACGGGAACGGCCAGGGCTGGCTGGCGACATACTCGACCGGACCGACGGTGATGCCGGCTTCCTCGGACACCTCCCGGCGCACTGCCTGCTCGATCGACTCCCCCGGCTCGACGAACCCGGCGAGCGTGGAGAAGCGGCCTTCGGGCCAGTGGACCTGGCGGCCGAGGAGGATGCGGTCGTCCTCGTCGGTCACGGCCATGATCACGGCCGGGTCGGTGCGCGGGTAGTGCTCCGCGCCGCAGGCCTGGCAGCGCCGGATGTGGCCGGCGGCGGCGATGACCGTGCGCTCGCCGCAGCGGGAGCAGAAGCGGTGGGTGCGCTGCCAGTTCTCCAGGCCGACCGCGTGCACCATGAGCCCGGCGTCCCGCGCCGACAGCAGCAGGCCGGCCTCGCGCAGGCCCGCGGGGCGCGCGGACTGGTCGATGCGGCCGGGCAGCGTGTCCTTCTGGAGGGCGAAGTAGCTGACGCCCTCCTCGTCGATGCCCAGGAAGTAGCGGTGCGCCTCGGTGAGCGGTGCCTCGAAAGAGGGCGTCATGACGAGTTCGGTCAGGCCGTCCGGGGTCTCGTCGATGAGCACCTGGCCGCCGGAGACCACGAAGCACCGGGTCGTGGGGTGGCTCCACGCCGCCGCGAGCCAGGCCTCGTCCAGCCGGTGGTGGGCGGCGCGGTCGATGCCGCTCGGGGCGGTCAGCGAGATGGGTCGGTCGGCTGTGTGGTCGGTCCAGGTGGTCACGGGTGGTTCCACTCCCCCAGAGCAGCGGTTCGTTCGGCGGGCGGTTCGGCGGGACGTAGGGCGGCAGGGCACCGGGCCGGGCGGTTCGGGGCGGTTCGGGGCGGTTCTTCCAGTGTGCCCCGCGCGCGGTGCGCCGCCGTGCGGCCCCGGCCGGTCAGGGTGCGGGACGCCAGTTCTCGGCCAGGTCACCCCACAGGTAGGCGCTGGTCTCGACGCCTTTGAGGAGGAGGTCCAGCTCCACCTTCTCGTTGGGGGCGTGCCAGCCGTCGGACGGGACGGAGATGCCCAGGAAGAGCACGGGGGCGCCGAGGACCTCCTGGAGGTCGGCGGCGGGCCCGGAGCCGCCCTCGCGGGTGAAGCGGACCGGTTGCTGGAAGGCGCGGCCCATCGCGCGGGCCAGGGACCGCAGCGCGGGGTGGTCGAGCGGGGTCAGGCACGGGCGGGTGGCCGAGCCGAACTCGATCTCGCACCGGATCCCGGCGGGCACCTGTTCGGCGGCCCACTCCCGGACGGCCTTCTCGACATGGCCCGGGTTCTGGCCCGCGACCAGCCGGAAGGACAGCTTCACCATGGCGGTGGACGGGATGATCGTCTTGCTGCCGGGGCCCTGGTAGCCGCCGCCGATGCCGTTGACCTCCGCGGTCGGGCGGGCCCAGATGCGCTCCAGGGTGGTGTGGCCGGCCTCGCCGTGGGCGGCGTGGGACCTGGCGGTGCGCAGCCAGCGGTCCTCGTCGAAGGGCAGCTCGGCGAAGAGTTCCCGCTCGCGGTCGGTCAGCTCCACCAAGCCGTCGTAGAAGCCGGGTATCGCCACGCGCGCGTGCTCGTCGTGGAGGGCGGCGACCAGGCGGGCGGCGGCGGTGGCCGGGTTGGGTACGGCGCCGCCGAAGGAACCGGAGTGGATGTCCTGGTCCGGGCCGTACAGCCGGATCTCGCACTCGGCGAGGCCGCGCATGCCGGTGCACACGGTCGGGGTGTCCTCGGACCACATGCCGGTGTCGGAGACGATCACGGCGTCGGCGGCGAGCCGCCCGGCCCGTTCCTCCACCAGGGCGCGGAAGTGCGGGGAGCCGGACTCCTCCTCGCCCTCGACCAGCAGTTTGAGGTGGACGGCGGGGACGGTGCGGCCGGTCGCGGCGAGGTGGGCGCGGACGCCGAGCGTGTGGAAGAACACCTGGCCCTTGTCGTCGGCCGCCCCGCGCGCGTAGAGGCGGTTCCCGCGGACGACCGGCTCGAAGGGGTCACTGTCCCAGCCGTCCTCGCGGGCCGCGGGCTGCACGTCGTGATGGCCGTAGACGAGGACCGTGGGCGCACCGGGGTCGTCCGATGGCCATTCGGCGAAGACGGCCGGGGCGCCCGGCGTCGGCCAGACCTCGACGGTCGGGAAGCCGGTCCGGGTGAGCTGGGCGGCGAGCCAGTCGGCGCTGCGCCGTACGTCGGGCGCGTGATCGGGCTGGGCCGACACGGAGGGGATCCGCAGCCATGCGGTGAGGTCGTCGAGGAAGGCTGCGCGCTGCTGCTCGATGTACGTGCGGACGGCGCTGTCCGGGGTCTGGCTCATGCTCACGAGCCTATCCGCCCACACCGACATCGTCGGCGGGGGTTCGTCACACTCAGCTCCCCCGTGGTGTGCTCTCCGTCTCCCCGGTGAGCAGCCGTTCCAGCGCGGCCCGGTCCGGCAGGCCCTCGGGGCGTACGACCTCGCCGCCGCGCACGTAGAGGAAGGCGGCGGTGACGGACTCGGGCGGCACGCCCTGCTGCTCGGCCCAGGCGATCCGGTAGACGGCGAGCTGGAGCGGATCGGCGCCATGGGTGCGGCCGGTCTTCCAGTCCACGATCTCGTACGTCGTCCGGTCGCCGTCGCCGTTCCGGTAGACGGCGTCGATGCGGCCCCGCACGACACGACCGGCCAGGGTGAGTTGGAAGGGGGCCTCGACGCGGTACGGGGTGCGCCGGGCGTACTCGGTGCGTTCGAAGGCTTCCTTCAGGGCTTCGAGGTCGCGTTCGTCGGCGATCTCGGCGTCGCCGCCGGGCAGCTCCTCCGGCTCCAGCAGGGGCAGGGTGAGTTCCTCGAAGCGGGCTTCCACCCAGGCGTGGAACCGGGTGCCCCGGCGCGCGGCCGGTTGCGGGGGGCGCGGCATGGGGCGCGCGAGTTCCTGTGCGAGCCGGTCGGGGTCCTCGGCGAGCCGCAGCAGCTGGGTCGCGGTGAGGGTGGCGGGGAGCGGGACGTCGGTGACGGCCTGCCGGGCGCGCAGGAGCTCCCCGGTGAGCGCGTCGAGGTCGCGGTCCCAGGAGGCGACGGTGCGGGCCTCCTCGGGCGTGAGGGCCTCCCCGCGCGGTGACTCGCGGCGGGGTGGGTCCTGCGGGGCGGACGCCTGGCGCGGAACGGCCGGCCGCGCACCGCTCCGAGGGAACCGCCCGGGGACGGCTTCCCCGGGGGCGGCCGCTCCCTGGGGGACAGTTTCGTCGTACGGGGGTTCCTCGTCGTACGGGGGTTCCTCGTCGTACGGGGGTTCCTCGTCGTACGGGGGTTCCTCGTCGTACGGGGGTTCCTCGGCGTACGGGGGTTCCTCGGCGTACGGGGGTTCCTCGGCGTACGGGGGTTCCTCGTCGTACGGGGGTTCCTCGGCGTACGGCGGCTCGTCGGCGTACGGCGGCTCGTCGGCGTAGGGCCACCGGTCGTACGGCGGCTCCTCGGCGCCGGGGTCGTCGCCGTGCGGGTCGGCCGGTGGGGCGGGCCAGTCCGCGTCGTCGGCGCCGGCGGGGTCGTGGCGGGGCGGTCCGCCGTTCCCGGGGTCGGCGGCCAGGGCGTCCAGGTGGGCGAGGACGGTCTCGGCGGCGGCACGGCGGCGGGCCAGGGCGCCGGCGTCGAGCGGGAGCGGCCACACCTGGTCGGCGGTGGCCGTGTGCAGGGCCGGGTTCTCCTCGTCCTCGGCGGGCTCGTCCGCCCACGCCTCGATCTCGCCGTGCCCGGCGGCGCAGTGGTCGTACAACGCGCGGAGGAAGTCGGACGGGCCGCGTGGCTTCTTCTGGCTGGGGCCCCACCAGTGGCCGGAACCGAGCAGGAGGGACCGGGGGCGGGTGAAGGTGACGTAGCCGAGGCGCAGTTCCTCGGTGTGCTGGTGCTCCTTCATGGCCTCGTGGAAGGCCTTCATGCTCCGGGAGTCCCAGGTGTCGATGTCGGGCAGGGTGTCGCGGTCGCCGCGCAGGGCGTGCGGGAGCACCTTGGCCTGGGCGGTCCACTTCTCGCGGCCCTGGGCGCTGGGGAAGGTGCCGGTGACCAGCCCGGGGACGGCCACGACGTCCCATTCCAGGCCCTTGGACTTGTGCGCGGTGAGCACCTTGACGGTGTTCTCGCCGCCGGGCAGGGCGTTGTCGAGGCCCTTCTCGTACTGGGCGGCGGTGCGCAGGAAGCCCAGGAAGGCCAGGAGGGTGGCCTCACCGTCACCGGCGGCGAAGGAGGCGGCGACGTCGAGGAAGTTGGACAGGGTCTCGCGGCGGCGGGCGGCCAGCGCGTGCGGGGACGCGGACAGCTCCACCTCCAGACCGGTGACGGCCAGCACCCGGTGCAGGACGTCCATCAGCGGGTCGGACAGCGAGCGGCGCAGGTCGCGCAGTTCCGTGGCCAGGCGGGCGAAGCGCACGCGGGCGTCCGGCGAGAACGGCAGCCCGTCGTCGGCGCCCTCGCCGAAGGACCCGGCCGACGGGGTCTCCAGGAAGGTGTCCAGGGCGTCGGCGAGCGATATCACCTCGGCCGGGTCGATGCCTTCCACGGCGGCGGCGAGCCGGCGGTCCGGGTCGTCGGTGCCGTCCACGCGCGCGTGGGCGACCAGCAGGCGGGCGCGGCGGCCCAGCAGGGCCAGGTCGCGGGGGCCGATGCGCCAGCGCGGGCCGGTCAGCAGGCGCACCAGGGAGGCGTTGGCGCCGGGGTCCTGGAGGACCTCGCAGACGGCGACGAGGTCGGCGATCTCGGGCAGGTGCAGCAGCCCGGACAGCCCGACCACCTCGACGGGGATGTCACGGGCGACCAGGGCGCCCTGTATCTCCGCGAAGTCGGTCGCGGTCCGGCACAGCACGGCGATCTCGCCGGGGGGCGTGCCGGTGCGGACCAGGTGGGCGAGCGAGTCGGCGATCCAGTCGATCTCCTCGGCGTGCGTGGGCAGCAGGGCGCAGCGGACCGTCCCGTCGTACTCGGCGCCGGGGGCCGGGCGCAGGGCCTCCACGCCCGCGTGCAGGGCGCGCAGCGGCTCGGCGAGCCCGTTGGCGAGGTCGAGGAGGCGCCCGCCGCTGCGGCGGTTCTCGCTGAGCGCCTGCCGGGTGGCGGGCCGCCCGTCGGCGTGCGGGAAGTGTTCGGGGAAGTCGTCGAGGTTGGCGACGGAGGCGCCGCGCCAGCCGTAGATGGCCTGGCAGGGGTCGCCGACCGCGGTCACCGGGTGGCCGGTGCCGCCGCCGAAGAGACCGGCCAGCAGGACGCGCTGGGCGACCGAGGTGTCCTGGTACTCGTCCAGGAGCACGACGCGGAACTCCTCGCGCAGCAGGCGGCCGACCTCGGGGATGCCTGCGAGGCGGGCGGAGAGGGCGATCTGGTCGCCGAAGTCGAGCAGGTCGCGCTCGCGCTTGGCGGCCCGGTAGCGCCTCACGAGGTCGGCGAGTTCCCGGCGGGCCGCGGCCGTCTCCGGGACCTTGCGCAGGTCTGCGTTGGTGAGCTTGGCGCCGTCCAGGGCGCGCAGCAGGTCGGCGTCCCAGGCGCGGGCCTCCTCCGGGTCGACGAGGTGTTCGGCGAGTTCGGAGTCGAGGTTGAGCAAGTCGCTGACCAGGTCGGCGAAGGACCGGGTCAGCGCCGGATAGGGGCCGGGGGCCTCGCGGAGCACGCGCGCGGCGAGCTGGTAGCGGGTGGCGTCGGCGAGGAGGCGGGAGGTGGGCTCCAGGCCGATGCGCAGGCCGTGATCGGTGAGCAGGCGCCCCGCGAAGGCGTGGTACGTCGAGATGGCCGGCTCGCCGGGCGGGTTGTCCGGGTCGATGACGTCCGGGTCGGTGACGCCGGCCGCGATCAGCGCCTTGCGGACGCGTTCGGCCAGCTCGCCGGCGGCCTTGTTGGTGAAGGTCAGGCCGAGGACCTGTTCCGGGGCGACCTGCCCGGTGCCGACCAGCCAGACGACGCGGGCCGCCATCACGGTGGTCTTCCCGGAACCGGCGCCGGCCACGATCACCTGCGGGGCAGGTGGCGCGGTGACGCAGGCCATCTGCTCCGGGGTGAAGGGGATGCCGAGGAGCTGCTTGAGCTGCTCGGGGTCGGTGATACGGGCCGGCATGTCGAAAGAGGCTAGCGGCGGCCACTGACAGTCGGGGACGAAACGGCCGCCGGCGGCGGGAAACCGCAGGTCAGCGCACGGAGTGCGGTGCGTCACCCCGGCCCGGTGCCGCTGTCACTCCACCACGTGGCGTCCCTCGGGGCGGGCGCTGCACGAGGCTCGGAAGGCGCAGTGCGCGCAGTGCTGGCCGGTGGTCGGTGTGAACCGCTCGTCGAGGACCTTGCCGGCGGCGGTCGCCAGCAGGTCGCCGACCCACTCGCCGGCCAGCGGCTCCTGGCCCTGCACCCGGGGCAGGGCGTCGCCCCCGTCGCGCTTGGCCGCGCCCTGCCTGAGGTGGACCAGTTCCGCGCCGCCCGGTTCGGGGCGCGTGCCGTCGAAGGCCGCGTCGACGGCGCCTTCGCGGACGGCGAGCTGGTAGACGGCGAGCTGCGGGTGGTGCTCGACCTCGCGCGCGGTGGGGGCGTGTCTGCCGGTCTTGAAGTCGACCACGTAGGCGCGGCCGTCGCCGTCGGTCTCGACGCGGTCCATCTGGCCCCGGATGCGGACCTCGTAGTCGCCGGCTCCGAGGGTGACGTCGAAGTCCTGCTCGCTGGCGACCGGGGTGCGGCCGGTGCGGGCCAGGACGTGCCAGTTCAGGAAGCGTTCGAGCGCCACGCGCGCGTTGTCCTTCTCCTGCTGCGACTTCCAGGGCGCGTCGAAGGCGAGCGCGTTCCACACGGAGTCCAGGCGCTCCATGAGCACGTCGAGGTCGGCCGGGGTGCGACCGGAGGCGACCTCGTCGGCGAGGACGTGGACGACGTTGCCGAAGCCCTGCGCGGTGGTGGCCGGCGCGTCGGCCTTCACCTCACGTCCGAGGAACCACTGGAGCGCGCAGGTGTTGGCGAGCTGGTCCAGGGCGCTGCCGGAGAGCACGACGGGCTGGTCGCGGTCGCGCAGCGGCACCTTGCTCTCGGTCGGCTCGAACATGCCCCACCAGCGGTAGGGATGCGCCGACGGCACCAACGGGCGGCCGTCGTCGTCGGTGAGCGCGGCCAGCCGGGCCAGCCGGCGGGCGGCGGCCTCCCGCAGCGTGGCGGACGCGCGCGGGTCGACCGTGGTGGCGCGCAGCTCGGCGACGAGCGCGGCGACGGACAACGGGCGCCGGGGGCGGCCGGTGACGTCCTTGGGCTCGACGCCCAGTTCGGTCAGGAACCGGGAGGGCTGGTCCCCGTCGTCGGCCGGTGCCTTCACCGCGGTGACGACGAGTCGTTCACGCGCGCGCGTGGCGGCGACGTAGAAGAGGCGGCGCTCCTCGGCGAGGAGCGCGCCCGGGGTCAGCGGCTCGGCGAGTCCGTCACGGCCGATGCGGTCGGCCTCCAGCAGCGAGCCGCGGCGGCGCAGGTCGGGCCACAGGCCCTCCTGGACACCGGCGACGACGACCAGACGCCACTCCAGGCCCTTGGAGCGGTGCGCGGTCATCAGGCGGACGGCGTCGGGGCGTACCGCGCGCCGGGTGAGCGTGTCGGCGGCGATGTCCTCGGCCTCGATCTCCGCCAGGAAGTTCAGGGCGCCACGGCCGCCGGTGCGCTCCTCCGCGCGCGCGGCGGTGGCGAACAGCGCGCACACGGCGTCCAGGTCCCGGTCGGCGTTGCGGCCGGCCGCGCCGCCGCGCCGGGCGGCCCGCTCCAGACGGGCGGGCCAGGGGGTGCCCTCCCACAGATCCCACAGCGCGTCCTCGGCCGTACCGCCGCCTGCGAGGCGCTCGCGGGCCTTGCGGAGCAGCGCGCCGAGGCGCTGCGCCCCGCGGGCGTACGCCGGGTCGTGCACCGCGAGGCGCTCGGGTTCGGCGAGCGCCCGGGTGAGGAGTTCGTCGGAGGGCGGCGGCAGGGGGTTGCCGGCGGCCCGCTCCTCCTCCCGCAGGGCGCGTCCGAGGCGGCGCAGGTCGGCGGCGTCCATGCCGGCGAGGGGGGAGGCGAGCAGGGTGAGGGCGGTCTCGGTGTCGAGCCAGCAGGTGTCCGGGGCCGGCCCCGGTACGTCATCGGCGGCCGGCCCACGGTCGCCGGCCGGCGTGACCGGCGACTCGGCGCCCGCGGCGGACGGCCCGTCCGTGGGTCCCGCCGCGGTCGGGGTGGCGGGGGGTACGTCGTCGCGGCGCCGTGCCTCCGCCGTGGCGACCGCTCGCAGCGCTCTGAGCAGGGGCGCAACCGCCGGTTCATGGCGCAGGGGCAGGTCGTCGCCGTCGATGTCCAGCGGTACGCCTGCCGAGGTGAGGGCGCGGCGCAGCGTCGGGAGGGTGCGGGAGCCGGCGCGGACCAGGACGGCCATGTCGCTCCAGGGGACGCCGTCCTCCAGGTGCGCGCGGCGCAGGATGTCCGCGATGTTGTCCAGTTCCGTGCCGGCGGTCGGGTACGTGTAGACCTCGACCCGGCCGCCGTCCCGCACGGCGGCGGGCTCCCGGTGGACGCGGACCTTGTCGGCGGGCAGCCGCGTCAGCGGCATCCGCTGGGTGAGGAGACGGGTCGCGGCGAGCAGGGCGGCGCCGGAGCGGCGGGAGGTGCGCAGCACCTCGACGGGGGCGGGGCGGCCGTCCGCGCGCGCGAAGGCGGCCGGGAAGTCGAGGATGCCGTTCACGTCGGCGCCGCGGAAGGCGTAGATCGACTGGTCGGGGTCGCCGAACGCGACCAGGGTCCGGCCGCCGCCGGCCAGGGCGTGCAGGAGCCGCACCTGGGCGGGGTCGGTGTCCTGATACTCGTCGACGTACACGGCGTCGTACCGGGCGGCGAGCCGTTCGGCCGTGTCGGGGTGCTGGGCGAGCAGGACGGCGCGGTGGACCAGTTCCGCGTAGTCCAGCACGCCCTGGAGGTCGAGGGTGTCGAGGTAGTCGGCGAGGAACGCGGCCGCCGCGCGCCAGTCGGGGCGGCCGGTGCGGCGCGCGAAGGCGTCCAGGGCGTCCGGGCCGAGGCCCAGTTCGCGGCTGCGGGCGAGGACGGCGCGGACCTCGTCGGCGAAGCCGCGCGTGGTGAGGCAGGCGCGCAGTTCGTCGGGCCAGCGCACGTGGGCGAGCCCGAGCCGCTCCAGCTCGGGCTGGCCGGCGAGCAGCTCACGGACGGTGACGTCCTGCTCGGGTCCGGAGAGCAGGCGCAGGGGCTCGGTGAACCGGCCGGCGTCCTGGTGGGCGCGGACCAGCGCGTAGCAGTAGGAGTGGAACGTGGTCGCCCGGGGCGCGCGGGCCGCGCCCATGCGCAGCGCCATGCGGTCGCGCAGTCCGACTGCGGCCTTGCGGCTGAACGTCAGCACCAGGATGCGTTCGGGATCGGCGCCCCGGGCGATCCGCGCGGCGACGGACTCGATCAGGGTGGTGGTCTTGCCGGTGCCGGGGCCGGCGAGGACGAGCAGCGGTCCGCCGCGGTGGTCAACCACGGCACGCTGCGCCGCGTCCAGACGGGGGGGAGCCACGGTGGCCGGGGGTGTGCGCACCAGCCGGTAGGCGCCACGGCTGCCCTGCCGCACCGACGGGTGCGGCAGCTGCCTGGTGGTGGAGGAGGAGCTCACGTGATCGGCCGGTCCTGGTGGTTGTGCTGGTGGGCGGGCGGTCACGCGTGCGAGGCGGTGGCCGCGGGGTGAGGGGGACACGTGCCGCCGACGCTACGCCGCCGCTCCGGACGGAAGCAGGGCTTCCGATTCTTCCCTCGCGGCGCTCGGGTCCCGTGCGTCCCTCACCCCACGAACGTACGGCATGCCGCGGACGTCCCCCCTGTCACCCGTACGGGCCACGGGTCCCCCCTGCCGGCGGCCGATGGCGGAAGCTGTCAGGTGTGACCCTCCGCGCCCGCGCCGTCCCACCGGGCCCGTCGCATGTCGAGCCGCGGCACGTGGCCCGCCGCACTCCTGGCCGCCTGCTTCAGCGGCGTGCCCTCGGCGCGGTAGTGCGCGAGCGCGCGCAGCTCGTGGCCGGGCAGCAGCACGCCGTCGGACCGTACGACCCGCCACCACGGGACGGCGCCCCCGTAGAGGGCCATCACCCGGCCGACCTGGCGCGGGCCACCTTCCTCGAGCCACTCGGCGACATCCCCGTACGTCATCACCCGGCCCGGCGGGATGCGCTCGGCGACATCGAGCACGCGCTCGGCGTACTCCGGCAGCACGTCCGCGTGTCCCCCGCGGGCCTCGTCGGCCGGGCTCTGCTCGTTCATTCGACCATCCTGCCGCACGCCGCGGGGCGTCCCGGCGCGGCCGGGGGAAAGCGCTGCCCTCGCACCGGCGCGGTCCTTCGGGCAGACTGTGCGCCCGCGCATGCGCACCCTGATGCCCGTGTGTGCCGGTGGGGCATGCCACCATCGTGCGGGCGGTGACTGGTGATACGAGACCAAGAAGAGACCACGAAGGAGCAGGGCGTGCACCCCGAAGCAGCGGCGGGCACCCCTGACGCCTCCGCGCGGCCCGGCACCGCCCGGGCGGACGCGGGCGGCACCGACGCGCGGCAGGAAGACAGCGGTCCGCACATGGACGACGGCACGCGCGGGGACGGACCCGCGGCCGGAGCCCCCGGCGACGACACCACACCCGCACGGGAGGACGACTCCGGCACCACGGGCGGCGACGCCACGCACGCGCGAGAGGCCACCGGGGGCGACGGCACGCGCGCGCGAGAGGCCACCGGGGGCGACGGCGGAGAGCCGCCCCCCAAGGACACGCCCGGCGGCGACCGCGTGTGCGCCGCCGACGACCCGCACGCCGAACAGGTCGAGGGCGACGAACCGCTGCTCCCCGCGCGCGTGCACCGCCCCTCCGACCTCGTGCGGCTCCTGGTGGGCGTACTGGCCATCGCGGTGCTACTCGCGATCGCCGCCTTCGCGCACGGCACCACCTCGGGCCTCGAACAGGACATCAACAAGGGCACCGGGCAGGCCCCGGACCTGCTCATCAAGATCGCGGGGCTGGGGTCCAGCATCGCGATCCTCCTCGTCCCGGTCGCCTTCGCCATCGAGCGGCTGATCAAACGGGACGGACTGCGCATCGCCGACGGTGTCCTCGCGGCCGTCCTCGCCCACGGCGTGACCCTCGCCACCGACCTCTGGGTCGCCCGGGCCGCCCCGAGCTCGATCCAGGAGGCGCTGACCCAGCCCTCGCCGGGCGACATCCACGCCCTCACCGACCCGGTGCACGGCTACCTGGCACCCGTCATCGCCTACATGACGGCCGTCGGGATGTCCCGCAGACCCAGATGGCGCGCGGTGCTGTGGATCGTGCTGATGCTGGACGCGTTCTCGATGCTGGTCACCGGCTACACCACCCCTTTCTCGATCATCCTGACGGTGCTGATCGGCTGGACCATCGCCTACGGCACCCTGTACGCGGTCGGCTCCCCCAACGTCCGTCCCACCGGGCAGACGCTGATGGCCGGCCTCGCCCACGTCGGCTTCCGTCCCGTCTCCGCGGCCCGCGAGGAGTCCGGGGAGACGGAGAACGGAGACCGGGGCCGGCGCTACTTCGTCACCCTGGAGGACGGCCCCCCGCTGGACGTGACGGTCGTCGACCGCGAGCAGCAGGCACAGGGCTTCTTCTACCGGGCGTGGCGCAATCTGACCCTGCGCGGCTTCGCCACCCGCTCCAGCCTCCAGTCGCTGCGCCAGGCACTGGAGCAGGAGGCGCTGCTGGCGTACGCGGCGATCGCGGCTGGCGCCAACGCACCGAAGCTGATCGCCACCTCCGAGCTGGGCCCCGACGCGGTCATGCTCGTCTACGAGCACACCGGTGGGCGCACGCTGGACTCGCTGGCCGACGAGGACATCACCGACGAGCTGCTGCGCAACACCTGGGACCAGGTGCGGGCCCTCCAGTCGCGGCGCATCGCGCACCGCAGGCTGGCCGGAGACGCCATCCTGGTGGATCGTTCCGGCAAGGTGATCCTCACCGAGCTGCGCGGCGGCGAGATCGCGGCCGGTGAACTGCTGCTGCGGATGGACGTCGCGCAGCTGGTCACCACGCTGGGCCTGCGGGTCGGCGCACAGCGGGCGGTGGCCTCGGCCGTCGGGGTGCTCGGCCCGGACGCGGTCGCCGACTGCCTGCCGATGCTCCAGCCGATCGCGCTGACGCGCTCCACGCGCGCGACGCTGCGCCGGCTGGCGCGCGAGCGGGCACAGCGCGAACGCGACGCGGTGCTCGAGGCCTCCCGGCACAGCAGACCGGCCCGCCCGGAGGAGACCGCCGACACGGCGGCGCCCACCCTGGAGAAACCCGACAAGAAGACCGTCCGCGCCGAGCAGCGCGCGGAGAAACGGGCCATCGACGAAGCCCTCGACGAGGCCCGCGAAGAGGATCTGCTCACCCAGATCCGGCACGAGGTACTGCTCATCAGGCCCCAGGCGCCCGTGGAACCGGCCCGGCTGGAACGGGTCAGGCCGCGCACGCTGATCAGTTTCATCGCCGGTGCGATCGGCGCGTACTACCTGCTGACGCAGCTCACCCACATCGAGTTCGGCACGCTCTTCGCGCAGGCCCAGTGGGGCTGGGTGGCCGCCGCCGTGCTCTTCTCCGCGCTCAGTTACGTCGCCGCCGCCATGGCGCTGCTGGGCTTCGTGCCGGAACGGGTGCCGTTCCCGCGGACGGTGGCGGCACAGGTGGCCGGATCCTTCGTGAAGATCGTGGCGCCGGCCGCGGTGGGCGGTGTCGCCCTCAACACGCGCTTCCTCCAGCGCGCGGGCGTGCGCCCGGGACTCGCGGTCGCGAGCGTCGGCGCCTCCCAGCTGTTCGGGCTGGGCTGCCACATCCTGATGCTGCTGTCCTTCGGTTACCTGACCGGCACCGAGAAGACGCCGTCCCTGTCGCCGTCCCGCACGGTCATCGCGGGCCTGCTGACGGTGGCCGTGCTGATCCTCGTGGTCACCTCGGTGCCGTTCCTGCGGAAGTTCGTCGTCACGCGCGTGAGGTCCCTGTTCGCCGGTGTCGTGCCCCGCATGCTCGACGTGCTCCAGCGGCCCCAGAAGCTCGTCACCGGCATCGGCGGCATGCTGCTGCTGACCGCCTGCTTCGTGATGTGCCTGGACGCCTCCATCCGGGCCTTCGGCGACGGTTCGGCGTCGCTGAGCCTGGCCAGCGTCGCCGTCGTCTTCCTCGCCGGCAACGCGCTCGGCTCGGCGGCGCCCACCCCCGGCGGCGTCGGCGCGGTCGAGGCGACGCTGACCGTCGGTCTGATCGCCGTGGGGCTGCCCAAGGAGGTCGCCGCCCCGGCCGTCCTGCTGTTCCGGCTGCTGACCCTGTGGCTGCCGGTGCTGCCCGGCTGGTTCGCCTTCAGCCATCTCAGCCGCAAGGGAGCCCTTTAAAGGCTCTCACCGGGGCTGTTGCGTGTCCGTGGTGCCGTAGCCCGGACGGCCCGCGCCCCGCGCGCCCCGGCGCGCACGCCCCCAGGATGGGAGCATGGCGAACCCCTTCCGGCTGCGCGCCGGCGCCCTGACGTCCACCGCCGTGCTGCTCACCGCCGTACTGGCCGGATGTGGCGGTCACACCGAGCACGGGGACCTGTCGGCGCAGAAGCTGGACTGGAAGGACTGCCCGGCCCCGTCGGAGGCGGAGGGCGGCGGCAGCGCCCCGTCCCCGCTGCCGAACGGGACCGAGTGGCAGTGCGCCACCATGAGGGCGCCCCTGGACTGGGGCAGACCCAAGGGAGACACCATCGGGATCGCCCTGATCCGGGCCGAGGCCAGTGGGCCCGCGAGCCGGCGGATCGGCTCGCTCGTGTTCAACTTCGGCGGACCGGGCGGCAGTGGCGTGACCGCGCTGCCGTCGTTCGGCGAGGACTACGCGGCCCTGCGCACCCGCTACGACCTGGTGAGCTTCGATCCACGCGGGGTCGGTCGCAGCGCGCCGGTGGAGTGCGAGAGCGACGCCCAGCTGGACGGGTACTTCCAGCAGGACGCGACCCCGGACGACAGCGCGGAACGCGCCGAACTGCTGAAGCGCACCCAGCGGTTCAACGCGGCCTGCGAGAAGAACTCCCCCAAGGTCCTGCCGCACGTGCGGACCACGGACGCGGCCCGCGACATGGAGCTGATGCGCCAGGTCCTCGGCGACGACAAGCTGTACTACTTCGGGATCTCCTACGGCACCGAACTCGGCGGCGTCTACGCCCACCTGTACCCGCACAACGTCGGACGCGCCGTCCTCGACGGTGTCGTCGACCCCACCCAGGATCCCGAGCAGAGCGCGCTCGGCCAGGCCCGGGGTTTCCAGCTGGCGCTGGACAACTACGCGGAGGACTGCACCTCCAAGACCACGGAATGCCCGGTCGGGGACACCCCCAAGGAGGTCAAGGACCGCATCGCGAAGCTGCTGACCGACCTGGAGAAGAAACCGATCACCGGTATCTTCCCGCGCAGGCTGACCCAGACCGCCGCCACGAACGGCATCGCGCAGTCCCTGTACTCCAAGGACTTCTGGGAGTACCTCACGGAGGGGCTGGAGGAGGCGTACGACGGCGACGGCAGGACCCTGATGCTGCTGTCCGACCTGATGAACGGCCGCGGCGAGAACGGCGAGTACAGCAACATCACCGCGGCCAACATCGCCATCAACTGCTCCGACGAGAAACCGCGGTACAGCACCGAATACGTCCAGCGGAAGCTGCCCGAGTTCCAGACCGCCTCCCCGCTCTTCGGTCACTACCTGGCCTGGAGCATGGTCGGCTGCACCGACTGGGCGGTGCCGGGCGCCGCCGACCACCCCGACGTCAGCGCGCCCGGTTCCGCACCGATCGTCGTCGTCGGCAACACCGGCGACCCGGCCACCCCGTACGAGGGTGCGAAGAAGATGGTCGACGCACTCGGCAAGGGTGTCGCGGTCGAGCTGACGTACAAGGGCCAGGGGCACGGGGCGTACGACAGCAAGAACCGGTGCGTGCAGAAGGCGGTGAACGGCTACCTGCTGGACGGGACGGTGCCGAAGGCGGGCACGGTCTGCTCGTGACGCGACCCACCCAGCGGAGAAACTCGCAGGTCAGGAGGTTATCCACAGGCTTACACGGGCCAGGCCGGGGACGCCTACGATGGCCTGGACGCCCGGCGCGGCACGACGCGGAGGGCATGCGAGGGGGGACACATGAGGCGACTTCGGTGCGGGGTGGCCGCGGTGGCCGCGGCACTGCTGCTGGCCGGCTGCGGCCGTTCGTCCGGCGGGAGCGGGAACGAGGGCAAGGGGACCGGTACGCCCGCTCCACCGGCGGGCCTCCCCTCCTCGCTCACGGCGCAGCACCTGGACTGGCGGCGCTGCGAGGCGACCGGTGAGTCGGCCGCGCCCGGCGACGACTGGCGGTGCGCCACGCTCAGGGCGCCGCTGAACTGGTCGGAACCGGACGGTCCGACGATCGGGCTGGCCCTGATCCGCGCCCGGACGATCGGCGATGACCGCATCGGATCGATGCTGTTCAACTTCGGTGGCCCCGGCGGTTCGGGAGTCTCCACGATGCCGTACTACTCGGCGACCGTCTCCGCGCTCCACGAGCACTACGACCTGGTGAGCTGGGACCCGCGCGGGGTGGGCGCGAGCGAGGGCGTCCGCTGCCGGGACGACCGGGCCGTCGAGGCCGCCGAGGCCGTGGACACCACACCGGACACCCCGGCCGAGGAGAAGGCGTACCTCCGGGACGCCACCGACTTCGGCAAGGGCTGCCGGAAGGCGGCCGGATCCCTGCTGGCCCACGTGTCCACCACCGACAGCGCCCGCGACATGGACCTGATGCGCCATGTCCTCGGCGACGAGAGGATGCACTACTTCGGCATCTCCTACGGCACCGAACTCGGCGGCGTCTACGCCCACCTGTTCCCGAAACGCGTGGGACGGATGGTGCTCGACGCCGTGGTCGACCCGACCGCCGACACGGTGGGCCACGCGCGGAACCAGGCACTCGGCTTCCAGCGGGCGCTGGACGACTACCTGAGGTCCACCGGCCAGGACCCGGCGCGGGGTTCGCGGAGGATCGCGGACCTGCTGAGGCGGCTGGACACCCGTGCGCTGCCGACGTCGTCCGGACGGAAGCTGAACCAGACCCTGGCGACCACCGGGATCATCCTGCCGCTGTACAGCGAGTCGAGCTGGCCACGGCTGACGAGTGCCCTGAAGTCGGCGGAGGCGGGCGACGGTTCGGGACTGCTCGCGCTCGCCGACGCGTACGACGACCGTGACTCCTCGGGCCACTACGGCACGACGTCCCACTCCCAACGGGTCATATCGTGCCTGGACGACCGCCGGCGGCCGACGCCCGCCGAGACCCGGAAGCGGCTGCCCGAGTTCAGGCGGATCTCCCCGGTGTTCGGGGACTTCCTCGGGTGGGACACGGCCGGCTGGTGCCACGACTGGCCGGTGCCGGGCCAGTTCGACACGCCGGAGGTGAGCGCACCCGGCGCGGCACCGATCCTGCTGGTCGGCAACACCGGCGACCCGGCGACCCCCTACGAGGGTGCCCGCAGGATGGCCGACGAACTGGGCCGGGGCGTGGGTGTCGAAGTGACCTGGAAGGGCGAGGGCCACGGGGCGTACGGCAACGGCAGCGACTGCGTCGACTCGACGGTGAACGCCTATCTGCTGCGCGGCAGGGTGCCGAAGGACGGCAAGGTCTGCTCCTGAGGGACCCGCGGGGGTCCGGCGCCGGAACCGGGCCGGACGGCTGCCGCCACAGGCGGTGTTCAGCCCGCACGTCGGCGGTCCTGGCCGCTTGTCGCCGGCGGGACGGCCGGGAGCTTCGCGTCGAGCCGCACCCAGGACACGTCCGGGCCCCCGATCCCCCTGGGGCCCGGTGCGGACGGCGCAAGCCCACGGCTCCCGAGCGGGTCAGGGCCGTGGGCTTCGTCAGCCTCGCCGATGAGCGGGACCGGTGGTCAGTAGACCGGCTTCTCGGGTTCGATCTGGTTGACCCAGCCGATGACGCCGCCGCCGACGTGCACGGCGTCGGCGAAGCCCGCGGACTTCAGGACCGCCAGGACTTCCGCACTGCGGACACCCGTCTTGCAGTGCAGGACGATCTTCCTGTCCTGCGGGAGGCCGCCCAGGGCGGTGCCCATGAGGAACTCGTTCTTCGGGATCAGCTTGGCGCCCGGGATGGAGACGATCTCGTACTCGTTCGGCTCGCGGACGTCGATGATCTCGATGTTCTCGCCCTCGTCGATCCACTCCTTGAGCTGCTTCGGGGTGATCGTCGACCCGGCGGCGGCCTGCTGGGCCTCCTCGGAGACGACACCGCAGAAGGCCTCGTAGTCGATGAGTTCGGTGACGGTCGGGTTCTCACCGCAGACCGCGCAGTCGGGGTCCTTGCGAACCTTGACCTGGCGGTACTGCATCTCCAGGGCGTCGTAGATCATCAGACGGCCGACCAGCGGCTCACCGATGCCGGCGAGGAGCTTGATCGCCTCGTTGACCTGGATGGAGCCGATGGACGCGCAGAGCACGCCCAGGACGCCGCCCTCGGCGCAGGAGGGCACCATGCCGGGGGGCGGGGGCTCCGGGTAGAGGCAGCGGTAGCAGGGGCCGTGCTCCGACCAGAAGACGGACGCCTGACCGTCGAAGCGGTAGATCGAGCCCCACACGTACGGCTTGCCGAGCAGCACGCACGCGTCGTTGACCAGGTAGCGGGTCGCGAAGTTGTCGGTGCCGTCGACGATCAGGTCGTACTGACTGAAGATGTCCATCACGTTGTCGGCTTCGAGCCGCTCCTCGTGGAGGACGACGTTCACGTACGGGTTGATGCCCTTGACGCTGTCGCGCGCGGACTCCGCCTTGGAGCGGCCGATGTCGGCCTGGCTGTGGATGATCTGACGCTGGAGGTTCGACTCGTCGACCTCGTCGAACTCCACGATGCCGAGGGTGCCCACGCCCGCGGCGGCCAGGTACATCAGCGCCGGCGAGCCCAGGCCGCCGGCGCCGACACAGAGCACCTTGGCGTTCTTCAGCCGCTTCTGCCCGTCCATGCCCACGTCGGGGATGATCAGGTGGCGGGAGTACCTGCGGACCTCGTCTACGGTGAGCTCAGTAGCTGGCTCGACCAGGGGTGGCAGCGACACGGGGGCTCCGTTGATCGGTCAATCACTACAGTTGTTCTCCCCGTAACACTGCCACGGCCTTCTTCATTCCGAGACACCTGTCCCGAGCCGCGAGACAAGGCCGTCCCAGCAACCGGGCACACGCCCGTGCCGGTGCCCGGTTCCGGTCAGATCCGGCAGGCCGCCTCCATCCAGATGTCGGCCAGGGACTCCTCCAGGGCGATGCGCGGCCGCCAGCCGAGCCGGTCGCGGGCGGTGCGCACGTCGGCCTGCTGCCAGCTGCCGCAGCCGTCCGGGTACGGGTACGCCATCGGGATCGTGTGGTCGGAGTCCGACCGGGGGTGGCCGATGGCGCCGCGCAGCGGCCCGGGCGGGACGTCGAGTTCGTGGAGGGCGCCGCCGTACCCGGCCACGCGCGCGAGGACGGCGGCGGCGTCCCGGAGGCGGACCGCGCGGCCGGACCCGATGTTGATCACGCCCTGCGCGGCGGAGAGCGAGGCGGCGTGCACGGCCCGGGCGACGTCACGGACGTCGATGAAGTCGCGCTGCACGCCGAGGCCGCCGAGCTTGAGTTCGCCGTCGCCGGACTGCATCGCCCGGCGCATCGCCTCGGCGAGCCGGCCGAGCGGGGAGCCGGCGGGGGTCCCGGGACCGGCCGGTGAGAAGACGCGCAGGACGACGGCGTCCAGTCCGGAGCCGAGGACCAGTTCGGTCGCGGCGAGCTTGCTGACGCCGTACGGGCCGCCGGGGCGCGGTACGGCGTCCTCGGCCGTGGAGGAGCCGGGCTGGCTCGGGCCGTACTCCGCACCGCACCCGACCTGCACCAGCCGGGCGCCGCAGCCGCTGCGGCGCAGGGCCTCGCAGACGGTGGCCACGGCGACGGTGTTGTGCCGGGTGAGTTCGCGGGCGCCGCCGCGGGTGGCGCCCGCGCAGTTGACGACGACCCCGGGGTGGACCGCGTCCAGGAAGCGGGTGAGGGCGCCGGGACTGCCGGTGGCGAGGTCGAAGCGGACGTCGGCGTCGTCGCCGCGGCCGAGCGCGGTGAGCTGGACGGCCGGGTCGGCGAGGAGACGGTCGGCGACGAAACGGCCGATGAATCCGTTGGCTCCGATCAGCAGAATCCTCATCGGGCGGCTCCCGGGGTGTGCGTGGCGGGGGTACCGGCCGCTGCGAGCGTCCCTGCGGCTGCTCCGGCCGCTCCGGGTCGGGAGGTGGTCATCTGGTGTTCTCCTTCAACGGGGTGATGCGGGTGCCTCCGGCGGCTTGTCGGACCGGTGGGCGAAGAGTCACTCGGTTGCTCCCGTGGGCGCGTGGGCCGAGGCCTGGGTGAGGACGTGGGCGGCGTGCACCAGCAGGGCCAGTGCCGCGGTGCCGCAGGCGAGGGCGGGTACGGCGGTCTCCCCCGCGGCGGCGACCAGGGTCCGGACGGGGAGCGCGAGGAAGGCGCAGCCGGGCAGCCGGCCGGCCGACGACAGCCCTAGGACAGCCGCCTCGGTCGCCGCCGCGGCGCCGAGCGCGAGTACGGGGGCGTGCCGGTGGCGGTGCGTGGTGAGCAGGCGGGCCGACAGGAGGAGGGCGCCCAGGGCGAGGGCCTGCGGGCGGGCCGCGGGTTCGCGCAGGACCGTGGCGCACAGCTGGAGCAGACCGGCGAGAGCGCCCAGGAACAGGGCGAACGTGCCGAGCAGCAGCGGCCTGGCGGCGGCGGTGAAGTCCCCGAGGCCCCTGCTGCCGGCCAGCCTGCGGCGGGCACCGGCGGTGAGGAGGTGAGCGCACCAGGCCGCGGGGGCGCAGGCCAGCAGGAGAGCGAGGACCGGGGCGGTGGTGGTGGCGGTGGGCCGGAGGAGGTCGGCGGCGGTGACCGGGGCACCGGGACCGCCCGTCACGAGGCGGTGGAGGAGGTCGTCACCGACCAGGGCGTACGCGAGCAGCCACAGGGTGCACGCCCGTGCGGCGTACGCGGATCGTCCCGCGCGGGCGCCGGGCGGGGCGGCGAGGGGGCCGTGACGCAGCGCGGTGCGCGTGGCGAGGGCCACGGCGAGGATGCCGCCGAGGGCCACCAGCAGGCGGGGATGTCCGTGGGTCAGACGCAGTCCGGTCACGGTGAGCACGCCGAGCGTCCCGGGCAGGAGGCCGGCCAGGACCCAGGTCACCCGGACCCGGGGCACGTTCGCCGGTACCGGCGCCGGGCGTGGCTCACCGGGGCGGGGGACGCGCGCGTACAACTCCTCGGCGAGCGAGAAGACGTCACGGTGCCGGTAGCGGGCGGCGGTCCGGTCGGTCACGCCGCGTGCCTCCAGCCCGGCGGCGATCTCCAGCGGGTCCACGGCCCGCTCGCACAGCTCACGGTGCCGGTGCAGGAGGACCTTCACCGGGTCGGCCGATCCCCGACGGACCCCGGCCGACTCCCCCCGGCCGGGGTCCGGCACGTTCCCGACGCGAGGCACGGACACGGCTTCGGCTTCGGCTTCGGCTTCGGCTTCGGCTTCGGCTTCGGCTTCGGCTTCGGCTTCGGCGACACCGTCCCCTGCGTCCCAGGGCCCGGTCACCACCTCAGTGGCACCGCTCCCTGCCTCCCCGGGCGTGGGCACAGTCCTGGCGCCGCCATCCCCCGCCGAGTTACTGGACCCGGGCGGGGCCGGGGTGAGGCTGGGGAGCTGGTTGCCGGAGGGGGCGGTCGGCTCGGTGGGCAGCCACTCGCCGGACCGGGCGTCCCACGGATCGGCTCCGCCGGGCGTGCCCGGACGGTCAACGCCGGTCTCGTCCCGTCCGCCCCCGGCGCCCTCCATGAGGACCGCGCGCCCGGCGGCGGAATCCGGCGCGCGCCACGCGCCCGGCCACCCTGCTGCCCGGCTGCCCACGTCGCTCATCGGGGAACCTCCGCGGTGGCCGGCGCGGTCGCCCGGACGGGGGTGGCCGTGGCCCAGCCGGGCAGGGCGCGGGGCGTGGGGGCGGTCCAGTGGCCGGGGACGCGGGACTCGGCGGGCGTGGCGAACGGCAGCGGTGCGCCGGTCCCGTCGAGGACGACCCGGCGGACCGGGCTGTGCGAGACGATCTCCAGGTAAATGCCGTGAAATGCCGCGATGTTCTGCTCGACGGTGAACAGTTCGAGCGCGCGGGCACGCGCGGCGGCGCCGAGGCGCGCACGGCGTTCGGGGTCGCGCAGCAGTCCGGCGCACGCCTCGGCGAGCGCCCTGGGGTTGCGCGGGGGCACGACCAGTCCTGTGCCGCCGATGACCTCCACGACCGCGCCGACGTCCGTGGAGACCGTGGCCCGTCCGCAGAGCATCGCCTCGACGAGCCCGACCGGGAAGCCCTCCACGACGCTGGAGAGGACGACGACCGCGCCGGCGGCGTAGGCGTCGGCCGGGGTGGGGGCCTCGGGACCGCCGATCTCCTCGAAGGAGACGGGGTTGTCGCCGACGGCGTGGACACCGTCGGCCTCGTCCGGGAAGAGCTGCGCGGCGAGCGCCCGGCAGTGCCCGAGATAGGCCGCTCCCTCGACGCCCAGGGGCGCGCCGACGATCCGCAGGCGGGCCTCGGGTCTCTCCTTGCGCACCTCGGCGAAGGCGTGCAGCAGCGAGACGAGGTCCTTGCCGGGTTCGACGCGTCCGACCCAGACCAGGGTGTGCGGGTCGGCGCGGTCCGGGGACTCACCGGCCTGCGTGAAGCGGTCGGCCGCCATGCCGGGGTGGACCGTGCGGATGCGGGCCCGGTCGGCGCCGCACCGCTCCTGCCAGCGGCGTGCGTGCGCGTTGCCCGGGGTGAGGAGCGTGGCCGCGCGGTACACCTCGGCGGCGAGCCGGCCGTGGAAGGCGGCGAGCAGGGCGCGTACGGCGGGAGTGGCGGTGCCGGGGCCCGCGCCCAGGTAGCGCGAGCGCAGTTGGACGCCGTACTCGGTGACGAGCAGCGGTACGCCGGAGAAGTGCCGGACGAGGAGTCCGGCGAGGGCGGTGCGGCCGCCGGTGGTGGCGTGGCAGAGGTCGGCCGCGCCCAGGCCGTCGTCGCCGTACCAGTCGAGGGAGAGGGGGCGCAGGGCGTGTTCGAGGTGGGCGGCGACGGCGAGCAGCTCGGGCACGCGCGCCTCGCGTGCCGTGCGCGGTGCGCCGGGCGCGCGGCAGGCGCGTTCCAGGGCGCGCAGGGCGGTGTCGGAGCACAGGGCGCCGGCGGGCGCGCCTTCGTCGCGGGCGAGTTCGGCGAGCCCGTACAGGGCGTTGCGGAAACGGTCCGCCAGCTCACCGGACGCGCTGTCGGGGGCGGTGACGGGGGTGGCGACGGAGGCTCCGGCGGTCATCGCGGCCACCAGTTCGCCGTAGCACTCGGTGAAGCGCCGGCGTGCGCGCCGTCCGTACGCGACCTCGTGGGTCCCGGTCGTCCGCGGCGGTTCCGTGCGTACCCGGCGGACCTGCGGGGGGAGGGGGGTGGGGCGTTCGCCGCCGTCCCGACGCCGGTCGGGGCCGAGCGCGTAGACGTCGAAGTCGTGCTGCCCGAGCCCGCGCACGAGCCGGTCGCACCAGCGTGCGGTGTCACCGCTCACATACGGACAGCCACCGTCCGTGACCAGTCCTACGCGCATGTGTGCACCCCCGATCTCCCGTCTGGGGAGCCGCCGTTGTCCCGGCGGCTCGCGGCGGGACGAACGTAAGCGGACAAGGCGGTGGGGGGGGGGGGGGGGGGGGGGGGGGGGGGGGGCCCCCGGGGGGGGGGGGGGGGGGGGGGGGGGGGGGGGGGGGGCCCCCCCCCCCACCACCGGAAGGGGTGAACGGTCGTGACTTTCGCGTACGGACCGCGTTACGCCGCGCTAAGGAAGGAGCGATGGGCACCGGACGGAGGCCCAGTGACCACCCGAACCCGGTGGCCCGGAGCTACGCCGCCGCCGGTTCGCGGCGGGCCGCGCGGCGCCGGGCCGCCACCTCGGGGTCGAGCGCGGGCACGGCGGCCAGGAGCTGCCTGGTGTACGTCTCGCGCGGGGTGTCGTACACCTCGTCGGCCGGCCCGTACTCGACGAGCCGGCCGCGCCGCATCACCGCGACCCGGTCGCTGACCTGGCGGACGACGGCGAGGTCGTGCGCGATGAACACCAGGGCGAGGCCCAGTTCCCGCTGGAGTTCGCCGAGGAGGGCGACCACCTGGGCCTGCGTGGTGACGTCCAGCGCGGAGACCGGTTCGTCGCAGACGATGACGCGCGGTTCGGCGGCGAGGGCGCGGGCGATGCCGATGCGCTGGCGCTGTCCGCCGCTGAACTCGTGCGGGTAGCGGTCGTAGTGCGCCGCTTCGAGCCCCACTCGCTCCAGCAGTTCCGTGACGCGTCCGCGGATGCGGGCCTCGTCGTTCCCGCCCGCCCGGCCCCGTCCGCCCGCGCCGGGCGCCCTCGTCCCGCGCGCGCGGAGCGGATCGGCGATGGACTCGCCCACGCTGCGACGGGGGTTGAGGGAGGAGACGGGGTCCTGGAAGACCATCTGGACGGACGGGTTCACACCAGTGTGCGGGCGTCCCTCGTAGCGGATCGCGCCGGCGGTCGGCTCCAGCAGGCCGACGAGCATGCGGCCGAGGGTGGTCTTGCCGCTGCCGCTCTCCCCGACGACGCCGAGGGTCTCCCCGCGGCGCACGGTCAGCGAGATGTCATCGACGGCCGCGAACGCCTTCCTGCCGCGCCCGAACTCACGCCGCACGCCGGTGGCCTCCAGCACGACCTCGTCGGTGGCCGGGGAGCCGGTGCGGCGGGCGTCCACGCGGGGGACGGCGTCGAGGAGGGCGCGGGTGTACGCCTCGGCGGGGGCCGCGAGGACCGCGCCGACCGGTCCGTGCTCGACGGCCCTGCCGTGCCGCATGACGAGGACGTCGTCCACGCTCTCGGCGGCGACGCCGACGTCGTGGGTGACGAGCAGCAGGCCCATGCCGGTCTCCTCGCGCAGCGTGTGCAGCAGGTCGAGGATCTGGGCCTGGACGGTGACGTCGAGCGCGGTGGTCGGCTCGTCGGCGATCAGCAGGCTCGGCTCGCAGGCGAGGGCCATGGCGATGAGGGCGCGCTGGCGCATACCGCCGCTGAACTCGTGCGGGCGGGACCGGGACCGGCGGGCCGCGTCCGGGATGCCGACCCGGTCCAGTACCTCGACGGCACGCGCGCGGGCGGCGCGGCGGGACACGCGCGCGTGGACGCGGTAGACCTCGGCGATCTGGTCGCCGATGGCGTAGTACGGGTCGAGCGAGGACAGCGGGTCCTGGAAGACCATGGCGGCCCCGGCGCCGCGCAGCCGCCGCAACTCCTCGTCGGAGGTGGTCCCCACGTCGGTGCCGGCCACCCGGACCGAGCCGCCGACGCGGGCCCCGGTGCCCCGGTGCAGGCCCAGCAGGGCGCCCGCGACCGTGGACTTGCCGGAGCCGGACTCGCCGACGAGGGCGAGGGCACCGCCCTCGGCCAGGCTGAAGGAGATCCCGTCGACGGCCCGCACGGAGCCGAACTCCACGGTCAGGTCCCTGACGTCCACGAGGCTCATGCGAGTACCACCCGTCGGTCGGCCACCGCGTACAGCACGTCCGCGACGGCATTGGCGAGGATCACGAAGAAGCCGGTGACCAGCACCATGCCGACGACCACCGGCAGGTCGACGACCGTGACCGCGTGGACCAGTTCCTGGCCGATGCCCGGCAGGCCGAAGAGGGTCTCGGTGAGAACGGCGCCGCCGACGGCGGAGCCGAAGGTGACCGCGTTGAGGGCGATGACGGACGCCGTCGCCCCGCGCAGCGCGTGCCGGACGATCACGGCGCGTTCGCTGACGCCGTAGGCGCGGAACGTGCGGATGTGGTCCTCGGCCAGCGTCTCCAGCATGGACGCCCGGGTCAGCCGCGCGAAGTTGGCGGCCTCGATGAGCGCGAGGGAGAACCAGGGCAGCAGCAGGTTCCACGCCCACTGCTCGGGGTCGTCGGTGAAGCGCACGTACTGCGGGAAGGGCAGCAGCTGGAGCTCGCCGCAGACGACGATCATCAGGACGAGGCCGATGACGAAGACGGGGGTGGCCGTGCCCGCCAGGGTGACCGCGGTCAGGACGCGCTCGGAGAGCCGGCCGCGCCGCCAGGCGGAGAGGACGCCGGTGCCGACGCCGAGCAGCAGCCAGATCACCATCGCCCCGAGGACGAGCGAGAAGCTCACCGGCAGCTTGGTCAGGATGATGTCGGTGACCTGCTGGTCGGTGCGGTACGACTGGCCGAGGCAGGGCGCCGGGCAGTGCTCCACGGAGGTGCCGGTGGAGTAGTCCTGGCCCGCGACGAGCCCTTGGAGGAAGTGCCAGTAGCGCACGTACAGCGGGTCGCCGAGGTGCAGTTGCTGGGCCACCTGGTGGACCTGGGCCGGGGAGCAGCGCGGGCCGCAGGTGATCTGGGCGACGTTGCCGGGGGTGACGTAGAAGACGACGTAGACGATCACCGAGAGCACGAACAGGGTGACCAGTGCGCCCACGACGCGGCGCAGGACGAAGCCGGCGAAGCCGTTCACGCGCGCTCCTCCTTCCGCGGGGCGGCACCCGGTACGCCGTCCGGTACAGCGCCCGGTACGGCCCCCGAGGCGGCGCCCGGGGTGGCCGTCCGCGCGCGGTCCTCCCGCCTGCGGCCGGTGCCGACGCGCAGGCGGGAGGCCGCGCGCGGGTCGAGGGCCACGCGGACGCCGTCGCCGAGGACGGTCATCGCGAACACGGTGGCGAACAGGGCGAGGGCCGGCAGCAGCAGGTACTGCGGGGCGGCCTGGTACCAGACGTCGGCGGAGGTCAGCATCTGCCCCCACGACGGCGTGGGCGGCTTCACGCCGACGCCGAGGAAGGACAGGGCCGCCTCGGCGCTGATGTTCTGCGGGATCAGCAGCGCGGCGTAGGTGATGACCGGCGCGGCGAGGCCCGGGAGCAGTTCGCGCACGGCGGTCCGACCGATGCTCCAGCCGCTGAGCCGGGACGCGGCGACGTAGTCGAGGTTCTTCAGGGTGAGCGTCTGCGCGCGCACCATCTTCGCCGTGGTGCTCCAGCCGGAGACCAGGGCGATGATCAGCGCGACGAGGACGGGCCGCGGGAAGCCGCTGGGCACGACGGCCAGCAGCGCGAGCGCCATGACCATCAGGGGCAGCGCGACGAAGATGTCGGTGACGCGGCTGAGGACGGCGTCGACCCAGCGGTTGCCGAGCCCGGAGGCCACGCCCACGGCGACGCCGAGGGCCACCTGCACCACCGTGGCGCCCAGCGACACGCCGAGCGAGACCCGCGCCCCGTACACGAGCCGGGCGAACATGTCGCGTCCGGTCTGCGGTTCGACGCCGAGCCAGTGGTCGGCGCCGGCGCCGCCGAAGGAGCCGATGGGCACACCGCCGCGCGCGGAGTCGATCAGCGAGGGGTGGTAGGTGGTGGGGTCCTGGCCCTCCAGGGCGGTGAGCAGGGGCGCGGCGAGCGCCACCAGGACGAGCAGCGCGACGACGGCCGCGGCGACCAGGGCGGCGCGCTGCGCCCGCAGCCGCCGCCAGAACTGATGTGCCCCCGGTGCCGCCGGGACGGACGTGTCCGTCCCGGCGGCACCGACGGCGGCAAGTGCCTCGCTCACTTGGCTACTTCACCGCGATCTGGGAGACGTCCAGGACGCCGGTCCAGTCGCTGATGACGACGTTCCTGACGTGCGAGCCGTACAGCCGCTTGTAGACCGGGTGGAACAGCGGCACGACGAGGGCCTTGTCGCCGATCTTCTTGTCGAGGGCGCCCCACCGCTCGGCGGCGGCGGAGAGGTCGGTCAGCTTGTTGATCCGGTCGATCTCGTCGTTGACCGACTTGTCGTCCAGGAGGCCCGTGTTGAAGTTGGCTCCGTCCCTGACGATCTGCCGGCCGTCGAAGATCGGGGCGAGGAAGGGGCCGCCGGAGGGCCAGTCGGCACCCCAGTGGGCGAGGAAGAACCCGGGCTCGGTCTTCACGCTGTGGATCTCGTCCCGGTAGTCGTTGTCCTCCAGCCCCTGGAGCTTCACCGTGATGCCGGCCTTCTTGAGCGCGTCCTGGAGGGCGGTGGCGATCTCCGGGCTGGTCTCGAAGTCCTTGTTGTCGGAGTGGGTCAGCGTGATCGTGAGCCCGTTCTTGTGACCTGCCCGGGCGAGCAGTTCCCGGGCCTTGGCCGGGTTGCCGGCGCGGCCGGCCGGGAACGGGTCGTACGGCGTGTAGCCGAAGGACTTCTGGTTCGGCAGGAAGGTGGTGGCGGGCTCGGCGAGAGCGCTGCCGCCGGCCGCGTTGACCACCGACGACCGGTCGACGGCGTACGCGATCGCCTGGCGCACCTTGGGATCGTCGAACGGCTTCACGGCCGGGTTGAACGCGATGTAGTCCGTGTAGCCGAAGTGGCCGGTGCCCACGCGCGCGGCCAGCTTCTTGTCGCCGGTCACCTTGGCGAGTTCGGCCGGACCGAGGTTGGTGTCGGTGGTGACGGCGGCGGAGTCCGCTCCCTGGGACGCGGACAGCCGCTGGTTGATCACCGAGGAGTCGAGGCCGGAGCGGACGTCGATCCGGTCCGGGTAGGCCTTGCGCTCGGGGTCCGTGGCCGCCGACCAGGCGGTGTTGCGCGCCAGGACGAGGTGCTCGCCGTCGTTCTCGTTGCGGACCACCTTGTAGGGGCCGGAGGAGACGGGGTGCGACTCGTACTTGGTGCCCGTGTCCTTGCCCCTGGGCACGGGGGTGAACTGCGTCTGCGTGGCGAGGAACGGGAACTCGCCCTCGGGCTTGTTCAGGTGGAAGACGATGGTCCGGGAGTCCGGCGTCCGGATCGCGGACAGGCCCTTCTTGTCCTTGTAGGGGCCCTGGTAGTCGGCGGCGCCGGTCAGCCAGTCCCGCAGGTAGGGCGCTCCGCCGGAGAGTTCGGGGGCGAAGGAACGCTCGATGCCGTACTTGATGTCGGCGGAGGTGATCGGCGTGCCGTCCTCGTAGCGCAGGCCCTTCTTCAGGGTGTACGTCCACACGGTCGCGTCCTTGTTGGGGCGTCCGGTGTCGGTGGCGAGGTCCGGGACGACCTTGGCGCCGGCCGCGCCGTTCTCGCGGTTGCGCGTGGTCAGCGTGCGGAACACGAGCGAGGGGATGTTGCCGCCGCCGGAGGTGTACAGGCGCGCGGGGTCGAAGTCGCTCTGCGGCTGGGAGTTCAGCACCGTGAGCGTGCCGCCCTTGTGGGGCGTGGAGTCGCCGGAACCCTTGGCATCGCTGTCCTTCGGGCCGCAGGCGGCGGCGCCCGCTGCCACGACCAGGCTGACGGATGCCGCTGCCACGCGGCGCGCTATGACGGACGGTTGATGCATCGGAATGACGACCTCTCGGGGAACTGATCGAGGATTTCTCGAAGAGTGAGACATGCGGACAAGGGGTGAGACGTCTGCGGACAGACGTCGGCCCGGCGCCGGGTCGTCGAAACGCCCGTGACACGGTCACGGACGGAGGGGAGAAGGGTCGCGACGCGAGCGCCGGGGAGGCGGCGTCAGCGACAGTGGATGTCGGCCACGCAGAGCGCGGTCACGCCGATCAGCGCCAGCTCGATGGCGGCGCTGAGAGAGACGGCGTGACGGGACCACATGGGCAGAAATATGAACGAACATGCGACTCATGTCAATGTGACATAAGTGGCCGCGGTCAACTCCTGGGATAGGGCCACGGGTTGGGCCGGCAGTGGATGCCGTCGTGGTCGAGGAACTTGGTCTGCTGCTGCATGACCGGCGCCAACTCGTTGTCCTTCTGGCAGGTCACGTGCCCGTGACCGAGCCGGTGGCCGACCTCGTGGTTGATCAGCATCTGCCGGTACGCGTGGATGGCGCTGCCGTACGTCCGGCTCCCCTGGGCCCACCGGTACGCGTTGATCATCACGCGCTCGGTGGCGGCCGAGTCGCAGGAGACGTTGTCCTCCGTGGTGTCCAGGCCCGACTTGGCGCACCAGGTGGCGGTGGTGCCGGGGCTGGCCAGCGTGATCACGAAGTCGGGCCTGCCGGAGGAGACGCGCTCGAAGGTGCGGGCACCGCCGTGGGCCCAGCTCCGGTCGTCGTTCAGGGTCTTCTGCACGGCCTCGGCGAACAACTCGCCGTCCAGCCCCAGGCCCCGCTCGACGTCCACGCGGTACCGGTACTTGCGGCCGGTGCCGGGCGCCTCGGCGGAGCCGGGCACGACGTCGAACTTCCCCGAACCCTTCAGCGCGGCGCCGAGCGGGTACGTCCGGTTCATCTTCTGGTCGTACGTCAGCGCCACCACCGGCTCGGTGGACGGCGCGGGCGTGCCGGAGGCTCCGGCACCGGCGGTCCGCCCGGCGGACGGCGACCGTGCGTCGTCGTCCCGGCCCTTGGTCACCTGCCCGGCGACCACGACCGCGAGCACGGTGGTGACGGCGGCCGCCGCGATACCGGTGAAGGCCCGGCCCCGGTTCCCGCCCCGCTGGGCGGGCACCGATGCCCCGCCGGCCGGCTGTCCCGGCCCGGTGCGGCGGACGCGGTCCGCGCGCGCAGTGGAGACGCCGTCACCCTCGGGACGGTCCGCGTCGGCGTGTCCGTCGAAGGCCCGGAGGTACTCCTGCCGGGGCCCGGGGCCACGCCCCGGCCCGTCCGGTCCCGACTGCCGCTGCCTCGGCAGCACCACGCCGGTCCCGTCGGCACCGGCCGCCCGGCCCCCGAGCCGGCCCCAGCCGCCCCCGGCTTCCCGCTGCTCAGGGTGGGCGCCCCGCGCGACCCCGCCCTCCCGCGCCCGGGGCACATCGTGCCCGGAGCCGCCGTCGGACGGACCGGCCGCGCCCCGCGGGGGCGCGCCGGCCGGAAGCCGCGACTCGTCACCCCGACGGTCGTCGGGGCGTGCCTCACGAGGACCGTCGGGGAACGCCTCCCGACGCTCACCGGGACCGTCGGCCCGCGCGCCCCGGCGCTCGCCGGCCCGCGCCTCACGCAGACCATCCGCCCGCGCCTCCTCGCGGCCGCCCGAGTACGCGCCCCCGCGCTCACCCGAGAGACCATCGCGCCGGTCCTCGGAGCGCGCCTCCCGCCGGCCGACCGGATACGCACCGCCCGTCTCACCCGAGCGACCGTCACGCCGGTCCTCGGCACGTCCGTCCCCCCGATCGCCCGGATGTCCACGCCGGCGCTCGCCCGGACGCGCCTCCCCCAGGCCATCCGCCCGCGCTTCCTCGCGGCCGCCCGGATACCCGCTCCCGCGCTCACCCGAGCGACCATCCCGCCGGTCCTCGGAGCGCACTTCCCGCCGGCCGTCGGGGTGTGTGGTCCCGGGGCCGTCGACGGCCGGATGCCGCGCGTCCTCACGGCGCCCGGGGTTCCCGGGGTCCCCCTCGCGACGGTCGTCGCGCTGCGGCGCCGGTCGGGCCGCTATGTCCGCGGCGGCGTCCTTCGGCGCCGGTCCGCGGCGGCTGTGGCGTCCCACGCTGCCCCTCAGCCCCTCGTGTCCGCGGCGGTGTCCTCAAGGAGCTCCCGGAAGGCTCCGGCGACGATGTCCGGGTACTCCATCATCGCCACGTGCCCGGCGTCGGGCAGGGTCAGCAGGCGCGCGCGGCGGAAGGCGCGGGCGGCCTTGCGGGCCATGCGGAAGCCGACCAGCTGGTCCCGGGCGCCGTAGACCAGCAGCGTCGGGGCGAGCACCCGCTCGGCCTGGCGCCACAGTCCGTGCTGCCCGCCGAGCGTGTAGGCGTTGACGATGCCGCGCGCGGAACGGGCCATCGCGTCCCAGAAGTACGGCAGGCTCTGCCGGCGCTCCAGTTCCTCGACGGCCTGCTGGAACGCCTCGGGCGAGACCCGCCCGGGGTCGCCGTAGCAGAGGGCCGTGACCCCGCGCACCCGCTGCTCGGCCGTCCACTCGCGGGTGACCCGGGTGAAGAGGGCGGCGACGCCGGGTACGCCGAGCAGTCCCGTCGGTACCGCCGAGCGCTGCACGCGCAGCTCGGGCAGGGCGGGCGAGACGAGGGTGAGCGTGCGGACGAGGTCGGGCCGTACGGCGGCCACGCGGGTGGCGACCGCGCCGCCGAGCGAGTTGCCGAAGAGGTGGACCGGGCCGCGGCCGACCGCGTCGAGGTGGCGGATCACCGCGCGCGCGTGCCCGGTGACGGAGTAGTCGCCGTCGTCCGGGGGCGGGGAGTCGCCGAAGCCCGGCAGGTCCAGCGCCTCGCTGTCCACGACGCCGTCCAGCTCGGCCATGAGGAGCGACCAGTTCTGCGAGGAACCGCCGAGTCCGTGCACGTACAGCGCGGGTGCCAGGCCCTCGCGCGTGGCGGGCCGGGAACGCACCGTCAGGGTGACGCCGGGCAGCCGCACGGTCCGCAGCCGCTCGCCCTCGCCGACCCGGACGGGCGCCACCCTCGGGAGCACACTGGCGGCCGGTACGGACGGCACCTCGGTCGAAGACATGCGGCAATGTTACGAGGTGATCACGTCGGGATCCGTGTGTTCGCCGTCACAGCGTGAACCGGGGGTGGCCGGAGAACCGGACAGCGGGCTGGCCTGACGGCATGGCGTCCCCGTCAGGTGTCTCCTAGGCTCGTACAGAGGGCACCCTCGTGTGGCCCCTGCATTCACCAGGGACGTTCGTCGGAAGGGAGCCCATCATGACCCATGACCCCACCGAACCCGACGCGGTCGAGGAACTGGAGGCCGACGCGGGGCCCGACATCGACGTGGAGGCGCCCGACGCGGACGCCGTCGAGCAGCACGCGCCCGTCAGGCCGGACCGCGACGACCCGCTGACGGCGCTCGACCCGGACCGCGCGAACGAGGCCGACCTGGTCGAACAGGCGCGCGTGGTCTCACTCGACGAGGACGACTACCGCTGACCCCACCTGGGCCTCCGGAGCGCTCCGGGGGCGCCGCACGGCTTTCGCCGTCGTCCGGTACGTGAAATTCTGCGTCCGCACCGCGCACACCGGGGTTACCGAAAAGTACGATGGCCGCGCGGCCGACACCGCATGTGGACGACTCAGGGAGGCGGCGTGACAGCCATCGAGCAGACCGAGGCGGTACGCCCGCGTGGCACCCGCCTGCCGCGCCGCGCCCGGCGGAACCAGTTGCTGGGCGCCGCCCAGGAGGTTTTCGTCGCGCAGGGCTACCACGCTGCGGCGATGGACGACATCGCCGAGCGGGCCGGGGTGAGCAAGCCGGTGCTCTACCAGCACTTCCCCGGCAAACTGGATCTCTATCTCGCTCTGCTGGACCAGCACTGCGAGTCGCTGATCCAGTCCGTGCGCGGCGCACTGGCGTCGACGACCGACAACAAGCAGCGCGTACGGGCGACGATGGACGCCTATTTCGCGTACGTGGAGGACGACGGCGGCGCCTTCCGGCTGGTGTTCGAGTCGGACCTGACCAACGAGCCCGCGGTGCGCGAGCGCGTCGACAAGGTCACCAACGAGTGCGCCGAGGCCATCTGCGAGGTCATCGCCGAGGACACGGGTCTCTCGCGCGCGGAGTCGATGCTGCTGGCCTCCGGTCTGGGCGGGCTCGCGCAGGTGGTGGCCCGGTCCTGGCTGCACAGCGACCGCAGCGTGCCGCGCGACCAGGCGGTGCAACTGCTGACGTCGCTGGCCTGGCGGGGCATCGCCGGGTTCCCGCTGCACGGCATCGACCACCACTGACCGCGAGGTGCCGGGGCGCCGCCGGGCGGTGTTCGCTCCTGGCGTTCCGGCCCGCAGCGTGTACGTCCCCTCACCGGGCTAATGTGTGCGGAGTACGGCGCGGAAGATCGCGCACATCACTGACCGTCGGAGGGACATAGCCGTGGAGGTCAAGATCGGCGTGCAGCACGCGCCCCGCGAGATCGTTCTGGAGAGCGGTCAGAGCGTCGAGGAGGTCGAGCGTCTGGTCAGCGAGGCGCTCTCCGGGAAGACGCAGCTGCTGAGCCTCCAGGACGAGAAGGGCCGCAAGGTCCTGGTGCCGACGGACCGTCTGGCGTACGTGGAGATCGGCGAGCCCACCGTGCGCAAGGTGGGGTTCGGCACGCTGTAGGCCGAGGTCGTGAGGAGGGCCCGGCGGCCGTGTGCCGCCGGGCCCTTCTCCGTGCGGCGCGCGCACGGACGGAGCACACGTCCGCCACGGCCGATGATTGCCGTCCGCAGGTCACGGGTATGACGGGCTACGAACGTCGAGCGAGACCGGCTGTGGGAGGGACCCCCGACATGATCTTGGAAGCACTCGGCTCGGCCGCGCTCGGTCTCGTCCTCGCGTGGGCGGCGGCCCACCGCCTCGCCCACCGGCTGCCGGCCCGCCCGCTGGTGTACTCGACGGGCCTCGCGGGCGCCCTCTTCGGCGACTTCGTCACCCACTCCGCCCTGGGCCCGGGCACCGGTCCGCTGAGCCTGCTGGGCGCCGCGGTCATCGCGGTGGCGTCGCTGTCGTTGCTGCTGCGCCCCGCGGGCCACCTCGGCCGGCGGTCGGCGACGGCGTAGGCACCCGGGCCCCGCCGCGTACCAGCCGTCCGGGCTCCGCCGCGTGTCAGGCGGCCAGACCCAGCGCGGCCATGCGCTTGGTGTGCGCCTCGGTGATCCGCGAGAACATCCGCCCGACCTCGGCGAGGTCGAACCCGTCGGCAACCCCGCCCACGAGCATCGTGGACAGCGCGTCCCGGTCGGCGACGACCCGCTGGGACTGCGACAGCGCCTCCCCCATCAGCCGCCGCGCCCACAGCGCGAGCCGTCCGCCGACGCGCGGGTCGGCGTCGATGGCGGCGCGCACCTTCTCCACCGCGAACTCGGCGTGCCCGGTGTCGTCGAGGACGGCGAGCACCAGCTCGCGGGTGTCCGAGTCGAGCCGGGCCGCGACCTCCCGGTAGAAGTCGCTCGCGATCGAGTCGCCGACGTACGCCTTGACCAGGCCCTCCAGCCAGTCCGAGGGCGCGGTCTGCCGGTGGAAGCCGTCCAGCGCGGCGACGAACGGGTCCATCGCGGCCGTCGGGTCCTCGCCGACCTCGGTCAGCCGGTCGCGCAGCCGCTCGAAGTGGTGGAACTCGGCGGAGGCCATCTTCGCCAGCTCGGCCTTGTCCCCGAGGGTCGGCGCCAGCTTGGCGTCCTCCGCGAGTCGCTCGAACGCCGCCAGCTCCCCGTACGCGAGGGCGCCGAGCAGGTCCACGACGGCGGCGCGGTACTGCGGGTCGGCGGAGGCCTGCGCCCAGTCCTGGGCGGCGACACCGGTGGGTCCGGCGGGTGCGGCGGACGTGTTCTCAGGCTTGTCAGAGCTAGTCATGAGCCGCACAATAGCCCGCTCATCCCGCCGTCCGAGCCCTGGTCAGCCAGGGTGGTCACCACTACGTGACCGAATCGGCCATCGCATGTGCGGCAATCCGGGGTATGGTGGTAATGCGCCTGCTGAGTGCGTCGACGGTTTTCGACGTGTCCCGACGGGCCGCACGCATGAGGATGCCCGGTCGGTGGCCCGATCGGCTCCGACCCGACAGCCCTCCCTGGCCGTACGGAAGTGACCGTACGACGACAGGAGGGACACCCTCAGCGGTACGAGCGCTAGAGCGTCGGCAGAGGTCCCGTGTCTTACGGCTTGCCCGAGTGGCCGGCCCGTACGGCAGCCGACGTCCCCGGCACGGTCAGACATGACCCCCGCGCTCGCCTCGCACCGCGCACACAGAAGAGGCATAACCCTGACTACGACGTTCAGAGATCTCGGAATCCTCCCCGAGACCGCCGAGGCCCTCGAGGCCGTCGGCATCATCACGCCCTTCCCCATCCAGGAGATGACCCTCCCCGTCGCCCTCACCGGCACGGACGTCATCGGCCAGGCCAAGACGGGCACCGGCAAGACGCTGGGCTTCGGTCTGCCGCTCCTCGAGCGCGTGACCGTCCCCGCCGACGTGGAGGCCGGACGCGCCACCCCCGACGCCCTCACGGACGCGCCGCAGGCCCTCGTCGTCGTCCCCACGCGCGAGCTGTGCACCCAGGTCACCAACGACCTGCTGACCGCCGGCAAGGTGCGCAACGTGCGCGTCCTCGCGATCTACGGCGGCCGGGCCTACGAGCCGCAGGTCGAGGCGCTGAAGAAGGGCGTCGACGTCATCGTCGGCACCCCGGGCCGGCTGCTGGACCTCGCGGGCCAGAAGAAGCTGGACCTGAGCCACGTCAAGAGCCTGGTCCTCGACGAGGCCGACGAGATGCTCGACCTGGGCTTCCTGCCCGACGTCGAGAAGATCATCAAGCTGCTCCCGGCCAAGCGCCAGACCATGCTGTTCTCCGCGACGATGCCGGGCGCGGTCATCGGCCTCGCACGCCGCTACATGACGCAGCCCACGCACATCCGCGCCACCTCGCCGGACGACGAGGGCGTGACGGTCGCGAACATCAAGCAGTTCGTCTACCGCGCGCACTCCATGGACAAGCCGGAGATGATCGCCCGCATCCTCCAGGCCGACGGCCGCGGACTGGCGATGATCTTCTGCCGCACTAAGCGCACGGCCGCCGACATCGCCGAGCAGCTCCAGCGCCGCGGGTTCGCCTCCGGCGCGGTCCACGGCGACCTCGGCCAGGGCGCGCGCGAGCAGGCCCTGCGGGCCTTCCGCAACGGCAAGGTCGACGTCCTCGTCTGCACCGACGTCGCCGCGCGCGGCATCGACGTCGAGGGTGTCACCCACGTCATCAACTACCAGTCCCCCGAGGACGAGAAGACGTACCTGCACCGTGTCGGCCGCACCGGCCGCGCGGGCGCCAAGGGCACGGCGATCACGTTCGTCGACTGGGACGACATCCCGCGCTGGCAGCTCATCAACAAGGCGCTGGAGCTGGACTTCAACGACCCGGTGGAGACCTACTCGAGCTCCCCGCACCTGTTCGCGGAGCTCGGCATCCCCGCGGGTACCAAGGGCATGCTGCCGCGCGCGGAGCGGACCCGCGCCGGTCTTGAGGCGGAGGTCCTGGAGGACCTCGGCGAGACCGGCGGGCGGAACGCACGCGGCCGCGGCCGCAATGACCGGAACGACCGCAATGACCGCGACCGCAATGACCGTGACCGCGGTGGCCGTTCCGAGGCGGCCCCGGCCGAGCGGGAGCGCCCGGCCCGTACGCCGCGCCGTCGCCGCCGCACGCGCAACGGCGCACCGCTGGACGCCGCCCAGGGCGCCCGCACCGCCCCGGTGACCGAGTCCGCCTCGGCCGCGCCCGCGGCCACGGCGGCACCCGTGGAGGAGACCCCGGCGGGGGCCCGTACCCCGCGCCGTCGTCGCCGTACCCGCGGTGGCGCGGGCGCGGAGCCGGTGACGGCCGCCGTGGCGCAGGCCGAGGCCGCCGAGGTCGTCGGCAGCGCCACCGAGACGGTGCCGGTGGCGGAGGCTCCCGCCGTCCAGGACGTTCCCGTGGCGTCGGAGGCCCCGCGTCGCCGCCGCACCCGCAAGGCCGTGACGGCGGAAGCGGTGGCGCCGGAGCCGGTGGCCACCGCGGCGCCGGAGCCGGTGGCGGCGCCCGAGCCGGTGGCGGCGCCCGAGGCCGCCGAGCCCAAGCCGCGTCGCCGTACCCGCAAGGCGGCCGAGCCGGTCGCCGGCACGGAGTCGGCGCAGGCCACCGAGGAGCCCACCGAGGCGAAGCCCCGCCGGACCCGGAAGACCGCGGCTGTCGCCGAGACGGCCGTGGACACCGCCGAGGCCGCCGAGGCCAAGCCGCGCCGCACCCGCAAGACCGCGGCAACCGCCGCCGTCGACGCGACCGACACGGCCGAAGCCCCCGCCCCCAAGGCCCGCCGCACCCGCAAGACCGCGGCTGTCGCCGAGACAGCCGTGGACACCGCCGAAGCCCCGGAGGTCAAGCCGCGCCGGACCCGCAAGACCGCCGCGACCGCCCCCGAGGCACCCCAGGCCGACACCGAGGCCGAGGCCAAGCCCCGCCGCACCCGCAAGACGGCAGCCACCACCGCCGCCACCGCGACCGACACGGCCGAAGCCCCCGCCCCCAAGGCCCGCCGCACCCGCAAGACCGTTGCCGAGGTGACCGCTCCGGAGATTCCGGCGCAGGCCACCGAGGAGCCGCAGGTCAAGCCGCGCCGCACCCGCAAGACCGCGGCGTCCGCCGCCGAGGCGGCCGGTGAGGGCGCCGGGACGACGACGCCGAAGCCGCGCCGGACCCGCAAGGCCGCGGCGGCCGTGGAGGCTCCGGAGGCCTGATCCGGACGCCGCGTCCCGCGGCGGCGTCAGCCGGTCCGATGGCCGGGTCCACCGAGGTGGGCCCGGCCATCGGCGTTCCCGCCGGACGCCACCCCCGCCGCCCTGCCCGCCGCCGGCCCGCCCGTTAGCCTCTTCGCATGAGCAGGCCTCCCTCCTTCGTCCCGCCCCCCGGTGCGCGCGCGTACCGCCTCCGTACGGCTCGCGGTGAGTTCGCCGTGGTCGACGCCCCCGCGGCCGCCGGGGTCGAGCCCAGGGGTGTGGCGCTGCTGCTGCCGGGGTTCACGGGCAGCAAGGAGGACTTCAACCCGCTGCACGTGCCGCTCGCCGGGCGCGGCTACCGGACCGTCGCCGTGGACGGGCGGGGCCAGTTCGAGTCGGACGGCCCCGAGACGGACGAGTTCCCTTACGCACAGGAGGAGTTGGCGCGGGACGTGCTCGCCCAGGCGGAGGCGGTCGGCGGCCCGGTGCATCTGCTGGGGCACTCCCTGGGCGGGCAGATCGCGCGCGCGGCCGTTCTGCTCGACCGCGCGCCCTTCCTGTCGCTCACCCTGATGGCCTCGGGGCCGGCGCAGATCTCCACCGCCCAGCAGGAGCGGGTGAAGCTGCTGCGGGACGCGCTGGCCGTGCTGGGCATGGCGGAGGTGTGGCAGGCGATCCAGGACATGGAGGCGCCGGAGGAGACGGGGACGCCCGCCCTGGACGACGGGCTGGACGACCGGGACGACCTGCGGCGCCGTTGGCTGGCCACCAAGCCGGCCCAGCTGCTCGCCACCGGACGCCAGCTGTGCGTGGAACCGGACCGGGTGGCGGAACTGGCCGCCGTGGACCTGCCGTTCCACGTCCTGTCGGGTTCCCGGGACGAGACCTGGCCGCTGCCGCTGCTCGACGACATGGCGGTGCGGCTGGGGGCCCGGCGCACGGTGGTCGAGGGCGCCGAGCACTCCCCGAACACCGACCGTCCGCTGGAGACGGCCCGCGCGATCGCCGGTTTCTGGGACGGCACCGCGCGGACGCTCCCCCGGCGCTAGGCGGCGGTGGGACCGCGCGGGGTCAGTACTGTCCCTGGAGGTGGTCCCAGAAGCCGTCCCGCAGAGCGCGGCGGAGGTCGGCCTGGCCGCGCAGGGAGTACTGGAGCAGGGCCTCGGCCTCGACCAGCAGGTCCTGGTCGACGGAGCCCGGCAGGTAGGGGTGGCCGGGGAACAGTTCGACGAGTGTGTCGCGGCCCCGGGAGACGAGCCATTTGGCGGCGATCTGGGCGCCGACGAAGCGGACGTCCTCCCGGGTGGGCCGGGTCCCGGCGGTGGCGTCGTAGGCGGCGGCCGTGCGCCGGGAGACGTACGGCTTGAAGAACTCCAGGTCGAAGGTGCGCTGGCTGTCGACCTCCCAGAGCAGCGGCTCGGCCTGGTTGCGCCCCTCGGGGGCCTCGATGCCCCACAGGTGCACGCGGGCGCCGTAGCCCTGGGCCGCCTCGACCGCCGAGACCAGGTCCTCGTCGCCGCCGAGGAGGGCGGCGTCGCTGATCGCGCGGTGCCGGGCCAGTGACTCCAGGTCCGTGCGGATGAGGGAGTCGACGCCCTTCTGCTGGTTGTTGGCGTTGAGGTTGCCGAGGCGGACCTTGACGTCGGGCAGCTCGGCGATGGTCTGCTGCTCGGCGGTGTGGATGCGGCGGCGCGCGCCGTCGTACCAGTACACGCGCAGCAGCCGGCTGTCCGCGAAGATCGAGCGGGCCTTGTCGATCAGCGCGTCGATCAGGCCCTCGGCGTCCACGTCGAACGCCCGGCGGTCCTCGGTCCCGGCGACGAGCCGGCCCGCGGCCGCGTACAGGTAGCCGGCGTCCACGAAGATCGCGTGGGTGGAGGGCGTCTTCGCCACCTCGGCGAGCATGCGTTCCAGCAGCTCGTTGGTGTGGCTGATGCGGGCGCCGAGGTCCGCCAGGTCGTCGTTCATCGCCCTCATTGTCCCGGTGGTCACGCTCCGGACACAACCGGTCCCGGTCGGTCCCACGAGTGCCGCTTACCGGTCAGTAATTAGCCGTTCGAAAAATTTATTTAGTGTAGGGAATGTTTGTAACAAGCAGCACGTTGACTCTGTACGAGACCGGATACACATCCGGTGCTCTCGAGTAGTTCTCCGCAGGAGGATGACCAGACGAAGGGAGAAGCCATGCGCTTCGAAATCATGCGACTCGACGAGGTCGACGGCACCACCGTGGACAGCACCGTCGTGGACGCCGCCTCCGTCAACCGGATCGTGCAGCAGGCAGCCGCCATAGGGCAGCGCCTGTGGATCCGCCCGGCCGACACCCCGGCCTCGTAGCCCGTACGCGGGCGCTCGCGGGGGTCCGCCACTCAAGCTTTCCGGGGGAGCCGAGACGACGAAGGCTCAGCTCCCCCGGATCACCTGAGTGACCCCGTTGATGATCTGCTGCACGGCGATCGCGGACAGCATCATGCCCGCCAGCCGCGTCACGAGGACGACACCGCCGTCCTTGATGACCCGGATGATCAGCAGCGAGTAGCGCATCACCAGCCACAGCACGACGTGGATCGCGAGGATCGCGGACCACACCGAGACCTGCGTGGCCACCGTGCCGGCCTTCTGCACGGCCAGGATCACGGACACGATCGCGCCGGGCCCCGCCAGCAGCGGCATGCCCAGCGGTACGAGAGCGACGTTGACGTCCTTGGTCTGCTTCGGCTCGTCGTTCTTGCCGGTGAGCAGGTCCAGCGCGATCAGCAGGAGCAGCAGCCCGCCCGCGATCATCAGCGCCGGGACGGAGACGTGCAGATAGTTCAGGATCTGGTGGCCCAGGACGCCGAAGACGGCGATGACCCCGCCCGCCACGCAGACGGCCTGGAAGGCCATCCGGCGCTGCACCTTGGCCGGCCGGCCGGCGGTCAGGGCGAGGAAGATCGGAGTGATCCCGGGGGGATCCATGATGACGAAGAGGGTCAGGAACAGGGAGCCGAAGACGGCGACGTCGAACATGGGGGAAGTACAGGCCTTGCGGGAAGAGGAAGTACGGGCGTGAGGTGGCGCGGGCGGCCCTTAGGGGCCGTCAGGATCCGCCGGCGCCCGGCACGGGGAAGGCGCCCGTCGCCCGCCGGGTGATCTCGCCGTACACCTCGGGGTCGGTCGTGTACGCGCCGAGCGCCACGGTCTTGCGGCTGCCGTGGTAGTCCGAGGAGCCGGTGACCAGCAGTCCGAGATCCTTCGCGAGACCCCGTAGCCGGGCCCGGGCGTCCGGGTCGTGGTCCATGTGGTCGGCCTCTAGGCCGTCGAGACCGGCCGCGGCCAACTCGGCGATGCGGGCCTCCGGCACGGTGCGGCCGCGCTTGGCGGCGGCCGGGTGCGCGAACACGCAGACCCCGCCCGCGGCCTTGACCAGCCGGATCGCCTCGAACGGGTCGGTCTCGTGCTTCGCCACGTACGCGCGCCCGCCGTCGGCCAGCCACTCCTCGGTGAACGCGTCGCTCACCGTGGGCACGACTCCCAGCTCGACCAGCGCGGACGCCACGTGCGGGCGGCCCACCGAGCCGCCGGCGGCGATCCGCTCGACCTGTTCCCAGGTGACCGGCACACCCAGCGCGTTCAGCCGGGCGACCATGGCCTTGGCCCGCGGCACCCGGTCGTCCCGCAGCAGCTCGCGCTCGGCGAGCAGGGCGGGCTCCTCGGGGTCGAAGAGGTAGGCCAGCAGGTGCATCGAGACGCCGTCGACCCGGCAGGACAGCTCGGCACCGGTGACCAGGGTGAGTCCCTCGGGCAGCGCGGCGATGGCCTCGCCGTACCCGCGGGTGGTGTCGTGGTCGGTCAGCGCGACGACGTCGAGACCGGCCGCGGCGGCGGCCCGCACCAGCTCGGCCGGGGTGTCCGTGCCGTCGGAGGCGGTGGAGTGGCAGTGCAGATCGATGCGCACGGCGACTCCAGGATGGTGACGGACGGGGACGGGTCGCCTAAGGATAGCCGGGTTTCCGGCACGCCCCGTCACACCCGCAGGCGCCCAGCGCCCCCTACGGTGCCGCCCCGAAACGGGACGCTACGGGCGCAGCAGGCGCGGCGACAACGCCCCGCACGGCACCAGGTCGATCTCCGCGCCCGCCTCCCGCAGGTCGGTCAGCACCAGTTCGTCGTACATGAGCAGGCCCGACTGCTCCGGCCACATCACCGCCCACACCCACATCCCGAGGGCCTCGCCGGCGAAGACGGCACGGTCGTCGGGGGTGCGGAAGACATGCCAGAGGGGGGTGGGGCGGCCCGCCGCCAGCACCTTGGCCTGGGGCGGCTTCTCCACGTTCATGTACGACCCCGGGTCCGGGCCGTCGATGCCGGCGTAGCGCGCGCCGAGGCCGACGCCGAGTTCCTCGGCGATCAGGATCATCTCGCCCGGGCCGCCCAGCGGGCCGGGGCCCGAGCAGGCCACGGCGGTCGCACGGCCGCCGCTGCGGTCGTCCCCGGCGTAGGCGACGCCGGTGAACAGCCAGCCGACCGGCAGCGGCCACGGCATCCACACCGGCACCCGGGTGCGGTGGACCACGACGTTGAGCGCCTCGACGCTGGGCGGGATCACGGGCTGTAGCGGGTGGACCGTGCCGTGCACGTCGCACTGCCACGTATCGGCGAAGAGGCCGGGAGCCCTGACCCGGCCACCACATCTCGGGCAACTGGGTTCGCCCCTCATAGGGCTCCACGGTCCTACCCCGGCCCGTCCGCGTCAAGGACGATCACCCGTCCGGACGGAAGAGCCGGTCGCACCCCGGCCGCGAACAGGTAGATGCGTCTTGCATTAATTAGCCGACCTAACTTACTATGTGCATATACCAACTATCTGTCCGCCCGAGACGGGAGAAGCACATGGACCCCCTCGACGCGGGAGCCGGCGGCCTCCTGCGGCAGCCCAAGGCGGTCTGGGCCACGGCCGGCGCCTCGGTCGTCGCCTTCATGGGCATCGGCCTCGTCGACCCGATCCTGCCCTCGATCGCGCAGGGCCTGCACGCCACACCCGGGCAGGTGTCCCTGCTCTTCACCTCGTACTTCCTGATCACCGCCGTGGCGATGCTGCTGACCGGCTTCGCCTCCAGCCGGATCGGCGGACGGAGGACCCTGCTGCTCGGCCTGGCCTTCGTGATCGTCTTCGCGGGCCTCGCCGGCACGTCGGACACCGTCGGCCAGCTCGTCGGGTACCGGGCCGGCTGGGGCCTCGGCAACGCGCTGTTCGTCTCCACCGCCCTCGCGGTCATCGTCGGCGCGGCGGCCGGCGGCAGCGCGGCGGCGGTCCTGCTGTACGAGTCCGCGCTCGGCCTCGGCATGGCCTGCGGCCCCCTGCTCGGCGCGGTCCTCGGCAACCTCAGCTGGCGCTACCCCTTCTTCGGCACGGCCACGCTGATGGCGGTCGGCTTCCTGTGCATCACCGCGTTCCTGAAGGAGCAGCCCAGGCCCGCCCGCCGGACCTCGGTCCTGGACCCGCTCCGGGCGCTCGGCCACGGTGGTCTGGCCTCGGCGGCGGTCTCGGCGTTCTTCTACAACTACACGTTCTTCACCGTGCTGGCCTTCACGCCGTTCGTGCTGGACATGACGCCGTACCGCTCGGGCGCGGTGTTCTTCGCCTGGGGCGTGCTGCTCGCCGTCTTCTCGGTGATCGTCGCCCCGCGCATGCAGGCGCGGTTCGGCTCGCTGAAGGTGCTCGGCGGCTCGCTGGTGCTGCTCGCCGCGGACGTCCTCGTGCTCGGCTACGGCGACCACACCACGGCCGTCGTCTGCACCATCCTGTCCGGGGCCTTCATCGGCGTGAACAACACCGTCTACACCGAGCTGGCCCTCGGGGTGTCGGACGCGCCACGCCCGGTGGCGAGCGCGGGCTACAACTTCGTGCGCTGGTTCGCGGCCGCCGCGGCGCCCTACTTCGCGCCGAAGATCGAGGAGTGGACCGACGTCCACGTCCCGTTCGTCGTCGCCGCGGCCACCGCGGCGCTGGGCGCGCTCGTGGTCGTCGTACGGCGCCGGGCCCTCACCGCGGAGGCCGAGGAGCGGGCGCCGGAGCACGCCACCGAGGACGGCGTCACCGTCTTCGCCGACTGACCGGACCGGGTGCGCGCGGTGCCGGCCGGACCGGCGCACGCGGTGTCAGTCGTCGAGCGGGACGGACCGGCGGACGGGATCCCTCAGGTCCGTCCCGTGCGCGAGCCAGCGCTCCTGGAGCGCCTGGGCGCCGTGCACCCGCTTCCAGGCGGCCTCGTTCGGGGTCATCGGCAACAGCGGCAGGAACCGCACGGGGTCCATCGGGGCGTCCAGGTCCAGGTCCTCGACCAGGCCGCCGGACTCGCCCACCAGCACCGAGGTGAACGGGGCGCCGGGCCACAGCGGGCCGCCCACGTCCAGCGAGGCGCCCGGCGCCACGACCAGCCCCTCCACCTGCGGGGAGGCGGCCAGCACCGCGAGCGGGCGGAGCACCCTGTCGGTGTCGGCGCGGCCGGCGCGGACGGAGAGGACCAGTTCGGCACGGGGCCCCGCGACCGGGTCCGCGAGCATCGCCGTGGGGTCGGTCATGGGGTGCGCGGACATGCCGAGGGTGGCGTAGCGGACGACGTCCCCCTCGTGGAAGCGGAGCACCTCGATGCGGTCCGTGCCGAGGAAGGTGACCGCCGCCCGGGCGTCCGGCTCGCCCAGCGCGCCGCTCAACCGGGCCTCGACCAGAGGAAGAACATCAGCCATGCGCCGAGCATAGAACTCGTCAGCGGCGGGCAAAGCGGCGCCTTGACAGTATGGGCGGCTGGTACTCTGAGCCGGTGGTTCGGGGCAGCGCGCCGTCAGGAGTGCCCCCAGGCCCTCCAGGCGCAGGCGGATTCGCTGTCGAGTCCCGGCGCCGTTGAGACTCCCTCACGAGGGACCGGCTGGAGGAGGTGGGGCTGTCATGGATCGAAGTCGACCGTGCAGTACCACTCGCTCTTCCGACCGCTGATCTGATTACCGGCTGGCCGTCGCCTTCCCTTTCGCGTCGTCGTTCGGAAGAGCACTTCGTCTCGCTTTGCCTGATCCGTCTGACCTGAATCAGTTCTGCATCAGTAGCGAAGTCGCCACCGCGACGGTGCGGTGCTCCCCGCTTTGTGGACGTGCCAAACATCCGCACTCAGGACGTCCCCATTCCGGGTGGTTCCATCCGTCGCCGCGCGCTTTCGCTGCCCGCCCGCGAAGGAGCCCGCCCATGTCGATGATCCGCGACCTGCGCGCCGTGGTCCGCCCGTCGTCCCGTGTCTCGCTGCGCAAGGAAGCGAACACCTCGTACGACACCACGCGTGATCCGGGCACGCCCTCGGCCGTGGTCGACTGCGCGGTCTACCGGGACGGCGCCCGGGTGCACACCCCCGCGCCGCTGACCCCGCACGAGGCGATGCGGCGGGTGCGCCGCGACGGCGGTTTCGTCTGGATCGGCCTGCACGAGCCGACCGAGGCCGAGTTCGCCGGGATCGCGGGCGAGTTCGGGCTGCACCCGCTGGCCGTGGAGGACGCGGTCCAGGCCCACCAGCGGCCCAAGCTGGAGCGCTACGACGACTCGCTGTTCACCGTCTTCAAGACCATCCACTACGTGGAGCACGACCGGCTCACCGCCAACAGCGAGGTCGTCGAGACCGGCGAGGTCATGTGCTTCACCGGCCGGGACTTCTTCATCACCGTCCGGCACGGCGGCCAGGGCTCCCTGCGGGCCCTGCGGCACCGGCTCCAGGACGACCCGGAACTGCTCGCCAAGGGCCCCTCGGCCGTGCTGCACGCCATCGCCGACCATGTCGTGGACGGCTACATCGCCGTCGCCGACGCGGTGCAGGACGACATCGACGAGGTGGAGACCGAGGTCTTCTCGCCGGGCCGAAAAGGCGGGGTCTCCCGCGGTGTGGACTCGGCGCGCATCTACCAACTCAAGCGTGAGGTGCTGGAGTTCAAGCGCGCGGTGGCGCCGCTGCTGCGGCCGATGCAGCTGCTGAGCGAGCGGCCCATGCGGCTGGTCGACCCGGACATCCAGAAGTACTTCCGGGACGTCGCCGACCACCTGGCCCGGGTCCAGGAGCAGGTCATGGGCTTCGACGAACTGCTCAACTCCATCCTCCAGGCCAACCTCGCCCAGGCGTCCGTCGCGCAGAACGAGGACATGCGCAAGATCACCGCATGGGCGGCCATCATCGCCGTACCCACGATGGTGTGCGGGGTCTACGGCATGAACTTCGACCACATGCCCGAACTGCACTGGAAGTACGGCTATCCGGCCATCATGGGCGTCACCGTCGTGCTGTGCCTGGGCATCCACCGCACGCTGAAGCGCAACGGCTGGCTGTGAGCGGGGCCGGGCACCCTGGATAGGCTGGGCCGCATGACTGGTGAGCTGCTCGACCGGGCCCTCGTCGAGGAGGCCGTGAAGAAGTCCGGCCTCGTGTGGGTCCGGGGCGCCGGTGCGTCGGCCGCCCGTGCCCTGTGGCACGTGTGGCACGAGGGCGCGGTGTGCCTGGTCGGCGGCGGGCCCGGTGAGCAGCCGCTGGAGGCGCTGGCCGACGGCGGGACCGCCGAGGTGACCGTGCGCAGCAAGGACAAGGGCGGCCGGCTGGTGACGTTCCCGGCGGCCGTGACCGAGCTGGCGTCCGGGTCCCCGGAGTGGGAGGCGGCCGTCGCCGAGCTGAAGGGCAAACGGCTGAACGCCCCCGACGGCGAGCGGATGCCGGACCGCTGGGCCCGCGAATGCCGGGTGCTGCGCCTGGTACCGGCGGGCACCGGGGAGCCGCTGCCCTCCGGCACGCTCGCGCAGCGGCCGGTCCCGACCCCGGCGACGACCCGCACCCCGGCCCCGGCGGGCCTGCCCAGACTGCTGCTCAAGAGGCGCCGGCGGAAGTGAGGGGCGGGCGGCGCCACGCCCCGTGCCGGTCCGCCGCTCAGGACGCCGGCAACTGCTTGCCGTAGTCCACCGTGTCCGAAGGGGACGGCTCGGTGAGGGCGAAGCCGCGGCCCCAGTCCGAGAAGCGAAGCGTGCCCGCGCCGCCGGCGCGGACCAGGCGCAGCGGGTACGGCGTGCCCCGCAGGGACACGTCCAGCGTGCCGCCGGAGCCCTTGTCGCCGGTGATCCGGACCGTGGGGGTGCCCGCCTGGTCGTGGTGGCCCTCCGTCGCCAACTTGCCGTGCAGCGTCAGCAGACCGTCGAGGAGGACGTCCTTGTCCGTGAAACCGCTGAACTTGCGGTACGCCGGGTCCCCCTGCGGCACCTTCACGTACTTGCCGTCGAGCTTGCCGACCGTGCCGTCGCCGCTCTTGCCGTCGGCGTGGTCCCAGAAGTCCGCGCCGGCCTTCAGGTACAGCTCCCGCCCGATCCGCAGCAGCCTGAACGCGGCCCCCTGCGAGGTCACCGACCCGGTGCCGCCGTCGGCCTTGAGCCGCATGTCCAGCCGGTACGTACGGCCGCTGGTGACCACGGTCCCCGACAGCCGCACCGTCGGCGCGCCGTCCGCCGCGGCCCGCGTCCGCGACTGGATCGTGCCGGCGGGCAGCTTGCCCACCCCGTTGGTCCCCGCGTCCGGATCGTCACCGCCGCCGCACCCCGACAGTGCCATGACCCCTGTCACGGCCAGAGCGCAGGACGCGGTCACCAGCACGGCGCGGCGGGTACGGCCCCGGCGAATCGCAGTCACGGATGGGGCTGCCTTTCTGACGGATCCTGAACGGCGTACCGCAGCGTACCGGTGCCCCGTCCACCCCACGGAGCCGGACCGTCGGGACCGCCCACCAGGGCGTGGCCGACCGGTACGAGCTAGCCTGAAGCGCACCCGAGCGGGTAGATCCGAGCAGATCACACACCCAGCGGTCACCCGCGAAACCCCAGGCAGAGGAAGCAGAGCCATGGCAGCCGGCGCCCCCCGGATCTTCGTCTCGCACATCGCCGGGGTCCCCGTCTTCGATCCGGCCGGCGACCAGGTGGGCCGCGTCCGCGACCTGGTCGTCATGCTGCGCGTCGGCAGACGGCCCCCACGCGTCCTGGGGCTGGTCGTCGAACTCTCCACCCGGCGCCGCATCTTCCTGCCCATGACCCGGATCACCGGCGTCGAGTCCGGCCAGGTCATCACCACCGGCGTGCTCAACGTCCGCCGCTTCGAGCAGCGGCCCACCGAGCGGCTGGTCTTCGGCGAGCTGCTGGACCGGCGGGTGACGCTGGTGGAGACCGGCGAGGAGGTCACCGTCCTCGACGTGTCCGTGCAGCAGCTGCCCGCCCGCCGGGACTGGGAGGTCGACCGGGTCTTCCTGCGCAAGGGACGCAAGGGCGGCGCGTTCCGGCGGGCCAAGGGCGAGACGCTGACCGCCGAGTGGTCGGCCGTCACCGGGTTCTCCCTCGAGGAGCACGGGCAGGGCGCGGAGAGCCTGCTCGCCACCTTCGAGCAGCTGCGCCCCGCCGACCTCGCCAACGTCCTGCACCACCTGTCGGCCAAGCGGCGCGCCGAGGTCGCGGCCGCCCTGGACGACGACCGGCTCGCGGACGTCCTGGAGGAGCTGCCCGAGGACGACCAGATCGAGATCCTGGGCAAGCTGAAGGAGGAGCGGGCGGCGGACGTGCTGGAGGCGATGGACCCCGACGACGCCGCCGACCTGCTCTCCGAGCTGCCCGAGGAGGACAAGGAACGGCTGCTGAGCCTGATGCGGCCCGCCGACGCGGCCGACGTGCGGCGCCTGATGTCGTACGAGGAGCACACGGCCGGCGGGCTGATGACCACCGAACCGATCGTGCTGCGCCCGGACGCCACCGTCGCCGACGCGCTGGCCCGGGTCCGCAACCCGGACCTCTCCCCCGCGCTCGCCGCCCAGGTGTACGTCTGCCGGCCGCCCGACGAGACCCCGACCGGCAAGTACCTCGGCACGGTGCACTTCCAGCGGCTGCTGCGCGACCCCCCGTACACGCTGGTCAGCTCGCTGGTCGACGACGACCTCCAGCCGCTGGCCCCGGGAGCCGCGCTGCCGGTCATCGCCGGGTTCTTCGCGACGTACGACATGGTCGCCGCACCCGTGGTCGACGAGTCCGGGTCGCTGCTCGGGGCGGTGACCGTGGACGACGTACTGGACCACATGCTGCCCGAGGACTGGCGGGAGACCGAGTTCCACCTGGACGAGGACGAGGGAGAGGAGGCGCCCACACATGGCTCCTGAGCGCGAGACCGGGACCAGGGAACGTCATCCGGCGGGCGCCACGGCCGCCGGCCGGCCCCGCGGCGCCCGGCTGGACCAGCCGCGCACGCCGCGCCACCGGATGCTGCCCGAGTGGGACCCGGAGGCCTTCGGCCGGCTGTCGGAGCGGATCGCCCGGTTCCTGGGGACGGGACGCTTCATCGTCTGGATGACGATCGTCATCATCGCCTGGGTGGTGTGGAACATCGCCGCCCCCGACCACCTGCGGTTCGACTCCTACCCGTTCATCTTCCTGACGCTGATGCTGTCGCTCCAGGCGTCCTACGCCGCCCCGCTGATCCTGCTGGCGCAGAACCGGCAGGACGACCGCGACCGGGTCAACCTGGAGCAGGACCGCAAGCAGAACGAGCGGTCCATCGCCGACACCGAGTACCTGACCCGGGAGGTGGCCGCGCTGCGCATCGGCCTCGGCGAGGTGGCCACCCGGGACTGGATCCGCTCGGAGCTACAGGACCTGGTGAAGGAGCTGGAGGAGCGCAGGCGCCACGACGGGCACGTCGTATTCCCGGCAGAGCGGGCGGAACGGTCGCCGGGACGTGACGCAGACGACCGCTGAGGGGCTACCCGCGGGCCCCTCGGCGCGCCGTACCATCGTCCTTATGGCTACGGAAGACGCGGTGCGCGAGGCACTGGCGACGGTGAACGACCCCGAGATCAACCGTCCGATCACCGAACTGGGGATGGTCAAGTCGGTGGAGATCGGCGCGGACGGAGCGGTCGCGGTCACCGTGTACCTGACCGTGTCCGGCTGCCCGATGCGCGACACCATCACCCAGCGCGTCACCGAGGCGGTCTCCCGGGTGGAGGGCGTCACCCGCGTCGACGTCACCCTCGACGTGATGAGCGACGAGCAGCGCAAGGAGCTGGCGAACGCCCTGCGCGGCGGCCAGACCGAGCGCGAGGTGCCCTTCGCCAAGCCGGGCAGCCTCACCCGGGTCTACGCGGTCGCCTCCGGCAAGGGTGGCGTCGGCAAGTCCTCCGTGACGGTCAACCTGGCGGCGGCGATGGCGGCCGACGGCCTGAAGGTGGGCGTGGTCGACGCCGACATCTACGGCCACAGCGTGCCGCGCATGCTGGGCGCCGACGGCCGTCCCACCCAGGTCGAGAACATGATCATGCCGCCGTCCGCGAACGGCGTGAAGGTCATCTCGATCGGCATGTTCACCCCGGGCAACGCGCCGGTGGTCTGGCGCGGCCCGATGCTGCACCGCGCGCTCCAGCAGTTCCTCGCGGACGTCTACTGGGGCGACCTGGACGTGCTGCTGCTCGACCTCCCGCCGGGCACCGGCGACATCGCGATCTCCGTGGCGCAGCTGGTGCCCAACGCCGAGATCCTGGTGGTGACGACCCCCCAGCAGGCGGCGGCCGAGGTGGCCGAGCGCGCGGGCTCCATCGCCGTGCAGACCCACCAGAAGATCGTCGGCGTGGTCGAGAACATGTCCGGCCTGCCCTGCCCGCACTGCGGCGAGATGGTCGACGTCTTCGGCACGGGCGGCGGCCAGCGGGTCGCCGACGGCCTCACCCGGACGACGGGCGCGACCGTCCCGGTCCTCGGCAGCATCCCGATCGACGTCCGCCTGCGCGAGGGCGGCGACGAGGGCAAGCCGGTGGTCCTGACCGACCCGGCCTCCCCGGCGGGCAGCGCGCTGCGGGCCATCGCCGGGAAGCTGGGCGGCAGGCAGCGGGGGCTGTCGGGCCTGTCCCTGGGGATCACGCCGAAGAACAAGTTCTGACGGGTCGCCCGGCGGCGGACATGCCGTCAGGGGGCCTGTGACGAGGGGGTGCCGGCCGCGGGCCGGCGCCCCCTCTTCGTGCGTGGGCGCCGGTGCCGTCAGGCGTAGGCGCCGATGTCCTTCACCACGGCGAAGCCGAGCCCGTACGCGCTCATCCCGCGCCCGTAGGCGCCCAGGTGCACGCCTTCCCCGGTCGTGCCGGCCAGCACCCAGCCGAACTCCGACTCCCGGTAGCAGAACGAGGCGGCGACCCCGTCCACCGGGAGGGAGAGTCTGGACCACTCCGGGCCGTCGAGGTCGTCGGCCAGGGCCCACGCGGTCTCGGTCTGCTGGTCCAGCCAGTCGTCCCGCAGGGTGTGGTCCATCTGGCCGGGCCAGGTGAAGGACAGCAGTCCCACGCCGGCCAGCCACGCCGCCGAGGACACCGATGTCGCCTCCAGCAGCCCCGTGCCGTCGGCGCTGCGTCTGGACGGCTGTGCGGCGACGGTCACCACGACCGCGAACTTCTCCCGCGCCTCCCCGGCGGAACCGGTCTCACCGCGCACGGACGGCTCGTCACCGTGCCCGATCGACCCGTGCTCGACGGCTCCGTCGGCCGCCGTGCCGACCTGCATCAGCCAGCGCGGCCCCGTGAACGCCTCGTCGAGGCCGTACCAGGGGAAGGGCGCCCGCAGGTAACCGTCGACCGTGCGCCGGGCGGAGGGGAGCTGCTGCGCGCCCTCCGCGGCCGGCGGCTGCGCGCCCACCCGACTCGTCGTCTCCATCTGCCCGGACGCCTCCTCGCTCTCGTCGGACCGGGGTCGCCCGCCCCCCTTCGGGCGTACGCGTCCGGTCCGCACAACAACTCGGCAGCATATCCACACCACCGGCGGCGACAGGGCAGGCTCCGGCCGCGCGAGGCGCGGGAAGCGCCTGTTCAGGCCGTGCGCGGTGGGTGCGCGCTATGACACGCGTCACGTGGGCGGAGCGCGCCCGCACGCGCGTGTCGGCGTGGGCGGGCGGCCCTCAGGTGGCGTCCGCGTCGAAGACCGGCCGTTCGTCCACGCCGGCCGCCTCGGGCTTCTTCGTCATGTCGACGCGGCCGCCGGACGACGTGGCGGGCGGGGACGACGGGGCGGAGGAGTCGCCGGCGCGGCCGTTGACCGCGTCCGTGACCTCGGCCATCTCCTTCTTCAGGTCGAAGCCGCTGCGGATCTCCTTCAGCCCCAGGTCGTCGCTGTCCAGGTGCTTGCGCAGGTACGTCTTGGGGTTGAGGTCCTCGAACTCGAAGTCCTTGAACTCGGGGCCCAGTTCCTGGCGGATGTCGTGCTTGGCGCTCTCCGAGAACTCGCGGATCTTCCGGATCGTGCGCGTCACGTCCTGGATGACCTTCGGGAGCTTGTCCGGACCGAAGACGAGCACGGCGAGCACGATGATCGTCACCAGCTCCAGCGGTCCTATGTCATTGAACACCTGACGCTCCTTGCGATGTCCTCGGTCGCTCAACCGTACCCGGCGTTCCCGCCGGACCGGTACCGCCCCGAGGTGAGACTTCGGTCAGTTCCGTCCCGGGGCGCCGGCACGGTTGACCGCGCCCCGGCGCCGCCGGCCGGCGGCGCCGGGCCCGTGCGGGCCGGTCAGGACGACGGGCGGGGAGCGATGGGGAACACGGAGGGCGCGGGGGTGGTGTCCGGGAGGACCGCGTCTGCGGCGGACAGCAGACCCGAGCCGGTGGCCCCGGGGAGCGCGGACCGGTCCGGGAGCGGCAGGTCCGGCACGGACATGGTCCGCTCCAGGGGGCGTATCAGCGGGGACACGGCGGCCACGCCGGCCAGTACCGGCGCCGTCAGGCCGCCCGCCGCGCCGGCCCGGGCCCGGGCCGCGCCGGGCGGCGGTCCGGGCAGCAGCGGCGCGGACAGGGAGGTCGGGACGCCTGGCACCGGCGCCGTCAGGGCGCCGGCGCGGGCGAGCAGCGGTCCCACCGGGCGGCGCCGCCGGCTGTCCGGCGTGACCGCCCCCGGACCCGCCGCGGTGTCCGCCGAACGCGCCGGGGTCACGTTGCTGCCGGTGCCCGCGCCGCCGCGGGCCTCCGCGGCCGGGCCGCCGGGGACGGCGGTGGTGACGCCGCCGAGGGCGACGGCGGCCAGTGACACCGCGCCGGCGGCGGCGAACGCGAAGCGCAGCCCGCGCGAGGACGGGCGGCCGTCGTCGGAGCGGCCGACGGGATGGACGCGGAAGCCGCGGTCCACCGGTGCGGCGCGGTCCTCGGCGAGGGGCGGCCAGCCGGGGGCACGGTGCGGGGCGTACCCGAACGGGAGGTGGTCGCCGCGCCGCGCGCCGAAGGCCCCGGTGCTCCCGGTGCCGGGGCCGGCCGCGAACGGGCCGCCGCCGGGCACCGCGCCGCCGTCCTGGCCTCCCCCGGGCAGGCCCTGGAGGCGGGCCAGGAAGCTCGCCGAGGGCGGCGGTGGGGCCGCCTCCGCGAAGACGTTCTTCAGGGCGCGCTGGGCGTCCGCCTCCGCCTTGCACCGGGCGCAGGTGGCCAGGTGGGCGAGGACCCGCTCGCGCGTCTCATGACCCAGCTCGCCGTCCACCAGGGCGGAGAGGCGGTCTCCCAGGTGCTGCTCTGCGAGGTGCGGCTCCTCGACGGGGTCCGGCCGAGATCCACTCACGCGGTCGCGCCCCCTCCCCCCAGTGCGGGGACCCGGGCCCGGAACGAGTGCCGCTCGGCCGCGCGGGCCTCCGGGGAGCGGTGCGCGAGGGCCTTGCGGAGCTGGGACCGGCCGCGGTGGATGCGGGAGCGGACCGTGCCGAGCTTCACGCCCAGGGTGGCGGCGATCTCCTCGTAGGACAATCCCTCGATGTCGCACAGGACGACGGCGGCCCGGAACTCGGGCGCCAGGGTGTCCAGGGCCTGCTGGACGTCGGCGTCGAAGTGGGCGTCGTTGAAGAGCTGCTGCGGGTTGGGTTCGCGGCTGGGCAGGCGCTCGGCCGCGTCCTCGCCGAGGGCGTCGAAGCGGATGCGCTGCTTGCGCCGCACCATGTCGAGGAAGAGGTTGGTGGTGATGCGGTGCAGCCAGCCCTCGAAGGTGCCCGGCGAGTACGTCGACAGGGAGCGGAAGACCCGGACGAAGACCTCCTGCGTGAGGTCCTCGGCGTCGTGCTGATTGCCCGTCAGACGGTAGGCCAGCCGGTAGACGCGGCCGCTGTGCGTGCTGACGATCTCGTCCCACGTGGGCGGGGTCCACGCCTGCGCGTCCGCGTCGGTGGCGAAGGTCGCGGTCTGGGTCCCGCCCGCGGCGGGACCGGAGGCGTGGCTGTCAGCGGTGTCGGTCACGGATTTCGGCCTGCCCGCCGACCCGAGGAAGCGCCGAAGCACTCCGCCCCGGTCCCCGGGTACGGCCGCACCTCCCCTGTCGGCTCTGGTGGTGTCCAGTGGAGCCCCTACCATAGCCACCTCGCCCGTTAGCTCCGGATAAGCGGTTTTACGAAAATTTGATACACGCTGATACAGCTCATACTGCTGCGTCAGCAGTTGCTCCGCCGCCTGCGCCACCTCTGCCCCCCGTCGTCTCCCCGGCCATCGGCCCCGCCAGGTAAACGCCCGGTCCCATCTGCGGGTTCCCGACGCCAACGGATACAGTCACGCCCAGGCAACCAGGGGACAGGAGAGGGTCATTACCGGCAACCGGCAGACGAGCTGGGCGTTCGCCGACGCCTTTGTCGCCGAGGACGAAGCGCTGCGCTGGGCCCGCGACCGGGCCCGCGAGGCAGGGCTGCGCTCGGTGTCGCCCGCCACGGGCGCCGCGCTCGGACTGCTCGCCGCCTCCGTGGACGCGAAGGCGGTCGCGGAGATCGGCACGGGCTGCGGGGTCTCCGGGCTGCACCTGCTGCACGGGATGCGGCCGGACGGCGTGCTCACCACGGTGGACCCGGAGCCGGAGCACCAGCAGTTCGCGCGGCAGGCCTTCCGCATCTGCGGTTTCGCCAGCAACCGGGCCCGCTTCATCCCCGGCCCCGCCCTGGACGTGCTGCCGCGGCTCGCGGACGCCGGCTACGACCTCGTCTTCTGCGACGGGGACCGGCTGGAGTACCCGGACTACCTCGCTGAATCGTTGCGTCTGCTGCGCCCCGGCGGGCTGGTGGTCTTCGAGGGCGTCTTCGCCAACGGCCGTACCGTCGACTCCGGGCCGCAGCCGACCGAGGTGCTGCGGCTGCGGGAGCTGCTGCGCGCGGTGCGCGAGAGCACGGAGCTGATCCCCTCGCTGCTGCCGGTGGGCGACGGGCTGCTGTGCGCGGTCAAGCGGTGAGCGCGGCGGGCGGCCCGGCCGGGCCGCGTGAGCGCGGCGGGCGGTGGAGCCGCGGGTGGGAGATCGGAAGACGCGGCTGCCCCGACATCGCTCACGATGCCGGGGCAGCCGGGAGGACTGATCTCCGGGACCTCAGACGACGACCTTCTTGAGGGCGTCGCCGAGCGCCTCGGCCTCGTCAGGGGTCAGCTCGACGACGAGTCGACCGCCGCCTTCGAGCGGAACGCGCATGACGATGCCCCGCCCCTCCTTGGTCACCTCGAGCGGGCCATCACCCGTCCGCGGCTTCATGGCCGCCATGCTCGTTCCCCTTCCTGAAACCAGCTCATCGTCTGCCGATACCTCCCGGAGGGAGGCACCCGCCGTCCGGAACGGACACGCGACACCGGCATCGAACACATTGCTTCCAGGCCATTATCCCGCATGGCAGGACCCGATGACCAACATCGGTCGGCATCGCTTGGGCAACGCGCGCGAGCAAAACCACTCAATTCGGCGATGTGACTGCGATACTGCGCCACCGCACGGAGCCCCGCCGACCCGGTCCGCCGGGTTTTTCTTTGACGCAGGTCACACGTCCGCTCCGGCTGCCGGGCGGTGATCTCCGTCATGCTGTCCTCAGACCTGGGCGTACCGAGCGGTACGTCACCAGCCCGGACACCGGAGGGGACCGCCATGACCGACACCGTGCTCTACGAGGTGAGCGACGGACTCGCGACGATCACGCTGAACCGCCCGGAGGCGATGAACGCGCTGGACATCGCGACGAAGACCGCCCTCCGGGAGGCGGCGGAATCCGCGGCCTCGGACACGGCCGTACGGGCGATCCTGCTGACCGCCGCCGGGGACCGGGCGTTCTGCGTGGGCCAGGACCTCAAGGAGCACATCGGACTGCTGGCCCGCGACCGGGAGACCGGGTCGGGACAGACGATGAGCACGGTCAGGGAGCACTACAACCCGATCGTGCGGGCCCTGACCGGGGCGCCGAAGCCGGTGGTCGCCGCGGTGAACGGCGTCGCGGCCGGCGCCGGCTTCGGCTTCGCGCTCGCCGCGGACCACCGGGTGGTGGCCGACACGGCCGCGTTCAACACGTCGTTCGCGGGCGTGGCGCTGACCGCCGACTCCGGCATCTCCTGGACCCTGCCGCGGGTGATCGGCCCGAGCCGCGCCACCGACCTGCTGCTCTTCCCGCGCAGCATCGGCGCGGCGGAGGCGCTGGAGCTGGGCATCGCCAACCGGGTCGTCCCCGCGGCGGAGCTGCGCGCGGAGGCGGAGCGGACGGCGCGGGCGCTGGCCGCGGGGCCGACGGTGGCGTACGCGGCGATCAAGGAGGCGGTGGCCTACGGGCTCGCCCACTCGCTCGCCGAGACGCTGGAGAAGGAGGACGAGCTCCAGACCCGGGCCGGCAGCTCCGAGGACCACGCCATCGCCGTGCGGGCGTTCGTGGCCAAGGAGCGGCCGACCTACCTGGGCCGGTAGCGCGGGGCGGTCCCGCGCCCCTCAGCGGGCGCCCCTGGCCACGCACCCCTCCAGGTGGTCGTCGACCAGCCCGCACGCCTGCATCAGGGCGTAGGCCGTCGTCGGGCCGACGAACCTGAGGCCACGCTTCTTCAGGGCCTTGGACAAGGCGGTGGACTCCGGGGTGATCGCGGGGACGTCGGCGAGGGTCCGCGGGACCGGGCGGCCCGCCGGGTTGGGTGCGTGGGACCAGACCAGGTCGTCCAGCTCGCCCTCCGCCCAGCCGGCCAGGACGCGCGCGTTGGCGAGGGTGGCGTCGACCTTGGCGCGGTTGCGGATGATGCCGGGATCGGCCAGCAGGCGGGCGCGGTCCTCGTCGGTGAAGGCGGCGACCTTCTCGATGTGGAAGCCGGCGAAGGCCGCGCGGAAACCCGGGCGGCGGCGCAGGATCGTGATCCAGGACAGGCCCGACTGGAAGGCCTCCAGGCTGATCCGCTCGAAGAGGGCGTCGTCGCCGCGGACCGGCCGGCCCCACTCCTCGTCGTGGTACGACACGTAGTCCTCGGTCGACAGGGCCCACGGGCAGCGCAGCGCGCCGTCCGGCCCGGCCAGGGCCGCTGCACCGGTCATCGCTGCTCCTCCTGCTCGCCGCCGCGGTCGGCGCGGGCGTGCGCGGCGGCCCGGGCGCCGGCCAGCGCGGACTCCAGGTCGGCGATGCGGGCGTCCCGTTCGGCCAGTTCGGCGGCGAGCCGGCCGAGCGCGTCGTCCACGTCGGCCATGCGGTAGCCGCGCGGGGTGACCGGGAAGCGCAGCGTCTCCACGTCCGCGCGGCCCACCGGGCGGTCCGCGGGCAGCGGGTCACGCAGCCGCTCCGGCGCCGCCTCGGGCAGCGGGCCGCTCTCCCCGCCGCCCACCACGGCCAGGGACACCGCGGCGACCACGACGGCCAGCGCGACGACCAGGAACAAGAACATCACCATCGCGAGGGGTCCCCACGCTCGTTACCGGACGCTGTGCCGGCAGCTGAATGTGTCAGGCTCCGATCGTGCCATGCGCGTGCGGCGGTTAGGGTCGCAGGCGGCCGTACTGCGGGACGTACTAGGAGAGGGCACAGCGGATGCTCAGGCTGGGCAGGCGGGAATTCGGGCCGCACGAGCCGGTGATCATGGCGATCGTCAACCGGACACCGGATTCCTTCTACGACCGGGGAGCGACCTTCCGCGACGAACCGGCCCTCGCGCGCGTGGAGCGGGCGGTGGCCGAGGGCGCCGCGATCATCGACATCGGCGGGGTCAAGGCGGGGCCCGGCGAGGAGGTCACGGCCGAGGAGGAGGCGCGGCGCACGGTCGGTTTCGTGGCGGAGGTGCGGCGCCGCTTCCCGGACGTGGTCATCAGCGTCGACACCTGGCGGGCCGAGGTCGGCGAGGCGGTGTGCGAGGCGGGCGCGGACCTGCTGAACGACGCGTGGGGCGGGGTCGACCCGGGGCTCGCGGAGGTCGCCGCGCGGTACGGGGCGGGGTTGGTGTGCACGCACGCGGGCGGCGCGGACCCGCGGACCCGTCCGCACCGGGTGACCTACGACGACGTGGTGGCCGACATCCTGGCGGTGACGCTGGGGCTGGCCGAGCGGGCGGTGGCCCTCGGGGTGCCCCGGGAGTCCGTGCTGATCGACCCGGGGCACGACTTCGGCAAGAACACGCGGCACAGTTTGGAGGCGACGCGGCGGCTGGACGAGATGGTCGCCACGGGGTGGCCGGTGCTGGTGTCGCTGTCCAACAAGGACTTCGTCGGCGAGTCCCTGGACCGGCCGGTGAAGGAGCGGCTGATCGGCACGCTGGCGACGACCGCGGTGTCCGCGTGGCTCGGCGCGCGGGTGTACCGGGTGCACGAGGTCGCCGAGACCCGTCAGGTGCTGGAGATGGTGGCGTCCATCGCGGGCCACCGGCCCCCCGCGGTGGCCCGCCGGGGTCTGGCGTAGGTCCGGTGGCGCCCCCCGGTCCGCCGGGAGGCGGGACCGGGGAGGGGACGCCGGGCACGGTCCCGCGCCGCGGACAGGTCCTAGCGGCCCGCCTCCTTGGAGACGAGGGCCACCGCCTCCTCCACGTCGTCCGTCACGTGGAACAGCAGCAGGTCCTTCTCCGCGGCCTTGCCCTGGGCGACCAGGGTGTTCTTCAGCCAGGCCACCAGGCCGCCCCAGTAGTCGGTGCCGAACAGGACGATCGGGAAGCGGGTGACCTTCTGGGTCTGGACCAGGGTGAGGGCCTCGAAGAGCTCGTCGAGGGTGCCGAGGCCGCCGGGGAGGACCACGAAGCCCTGCGCGTACTTCACGAACATCATCTTGCGGACGAAGAAGTAGCGGAAGTTGAGGCCGATGTCGACGTAGGGGTTGAGCCCCTGCTCGAAGGGAAGCTCGATGCCGAGGCCGACCGAGATGCCCTTCGCCTCGCACGCGCCCTTGTTGGCCGCCTCCATCGCGCCCGGGCCGCCGCCGGTGATCACCGCGAAGCCGGCCTCCACCAGACCGCGGCCGAGCCGTACGCCCGCCTCGTACTCCGGTGAGTCCGCCGCCGTCCGCGCGGAGCCGAACACGCTGATGGCCGGCGGGAGTTCGGCGAGGGTGCCGAAGCCCTCGATGAACTCCGACTGGATGCGCAGCACCCGCCAGGGGTCGGTGTGCACCCAGTCGGTGGGGGCGCGTTCGTCCAGCAGCCGCTGGTCGGTCGTGCTGGCCGTCACCTGCCCCCGCCGCCGGAGGACCGGTCCGAGCCGCTGCTCGTCCGGCGGCTGCTTCTTCCCCTCGGGGTTTCCGGTAGCCATGTGCGCTCCCTCCGCTTGCCGGTAGTTCGATCTCAGCCTAGATCCACCCGGGTTACGGAGGGGGGACGCGCGCGTGACCGCCGCGGGTTGCGCCGCGCGCGTCCGCTACGCGGTGAGCCAGTCGCGCAGGCGCTCCTCGCCGGCCAGGATCTTCGCCGTCTCCACCCTCTCGTCGCGCTTGTGGGCCAGGTGCGGGTTGCCGGGGCCGTAGTTGACCGCGGGGATGCCGAGCGCGGAGAAGCGGGAGACGTCCGTCCAGCCGTACTTGGGCCGCGGGAGGCCGCCCACCGCCTCGATGAAGGCCGCGGCGGCCGGGTGGGAGAGGCCGGGCAGCGCCCCGCCGCTGTGGTCGTCCACCACGAACTCCTCGACGCCGCAGTCCGCGAAGACCTCGTGGACGTGCGCGACCGCCTCCTCCTCGGTGCGGTCGGGGGCGTAGCGGAAGTTGACGGTCACCACGCACTCGTCGGGGATGACGTTGCCCGCCACTCCTCCGGCGATCCCCACGGCGTTCAGGCCCTCGCGGTACTCCAGGCCGTCGATGACCGGCCGGCGGGGCTCGTAGGACGCCAGCCGGGCCAGCACGGGGGCGGCCGCGTGGATGGCGTTGGAGCCCATCCAGCCGCGCGCCGAGTGCGCCCGCTCGCCGCCGGTCCGCAGCAGCATCCGCAGCGTGCCCTGGCAGCCGCCCTCGACCTCCCCGTCGGAGGGCTCCAGCAGGATGGCGAAGTCGCCCGCCAGCCACTCCGGGTGGGCCTCGGCGACGTGCTTGAGGCCGTTGAGGTCGGCGGTGACCTCCTCGTTGTCGTAGAAGACGAAGGTCAGGTCGCGGTTGGGGGCGGGGACCGTGGCCGCGATGCGCAGCTGGACCGCCACGCCCGACTTCATGTCACAGGTGCCGCAGCCCCACAGCACGCCGTCCTCGTCCAGCCGCGAGGGCACGTTGCCGGCGATCGGGACGGTGTCGATGTGGCCGGCCAGGATGACCCGCTCGGCCCGGCCCAGGTCCGTACGGGCGATCACGTTGTTGCCGTGGCGGTCGACCGTCAGGTGCGGCAACGCGCGCAGGGCGGCCTCGATCGCGTCCGCGAGCGGCTTCTCGGTGCCGCTCTCCGAAGGGAGGTCCACGAGCCGCGCGGTGAGCGCGGCGGCGTCCAGCGTGAGGTCAAGCGAGGTGTCGGCCATGGCCCCGACCCTAGCGCGCCGGCCGGCGGCGCCGGGGTCCGCACGGAGCGGTCCCCCGGCCGGGGCCGGCCGCCCGCTCCAGTACCTTGTACGCGTGTCAGAGCCGACCCCCACCCGTTCCCGGCGTCGAGGCCGCCTCCTGCGCCTCGCCGCGGCCCTGTTGGTCCTGTGCGGTGTCGTCGCCTACCTCGTCGTGCAGTACGTCACCGGCGGTGGCGGACGCGGCTGCGAGGTGGTCCCGGCCGCGGGCGGCGGGGCGTCGTACCAGTTCACTCCCGAGCAGGCGGTGAACGCGGCGACGATCGCCGCCGTCGGCACCGGGCGCGGGATGCCCGAGCGGGCCGTGACCATCGCGCTGGCCACCGCCCTCCAGGAGTCGGGGCTGCGTAACATCGGGCACGGCGACCGGGATTCGCTCGGCCTGTTCCAGCAGCGGCCCTCGCAGGGCTGGGGCACCGAGCGGCAGATCATGGACCCCGCGTACGCGGCGGGCATCTTCTACGCGCATCTGGCGAAGGTGCCGGACTACACCGGCCTGCCGCTGACGGTGGCCGCGCAGCGGGTGCAGCGCAGCGGCTACCCGGAGGCGTACGCCAAGCACGAGCCGGACGCGGCGCTGCTGGCGGCGGCTCTGACCGGGCGGGCGGCGGCCTCACTGACCTGCGACGGGCGCCCGCAGCGCACGGCCTCGCCGACCGGCCCCGACGCCGTACGGGCGGCGCTGGTGCGGGACTTCGGGCGCGACGCGCTCCAGGAGACCGGCGCGGAGGTCGGCGGGACGCCCGTGCCGTCGCCCTCGCCCTCGCCGAGCGTGACGGCGAGCGCGCACGGGCGGACGGTGACCGTTCCGGTGTCGCGGGGCGCGCGGCGGGACGCGAGCGGGCGCGGCGAGCTGGCGCGGGGCTGGCAGCTGGCGCAATGGGCGGTCGCCAACTCCTCGGCGCTGCACATCCGGCGGGTGTCGTACGCGGGACGGGTGTGGACCGCCGAGAGCGGGGGCGACGCGTGGGGCCGGTCCCGTCCGCAGGGGGCCGGCGGCGCGGAACGGTCCGTGGGGGCCGTGCGGATCGAGGCCGGACAGTAGTACGACGGGTCACTCCGGCGGGTTGCGCGGTGCCGGGGTGCCCGGCGGCCCGGCCGGTGGGGGCGCGGACCGGCGAAGCCCTTGGGGCACACGGGGTGGAAGGATTCTGCCGACTACTTACGCCACACTGTTTGCCCGTTTTTATCCACACCTGATAATGCGATGCGTTATCCATTCTTTACCCGGGCCGTCCGCAACCTTCGCGGCGCTCGAGCGGTAGTCACGGCGTCCGGGACCGGACACACCCCGTCCCGGACACACCGTTTACCTCCCGTCGAATGGAGCACCATGTCCCTCCCCCTGACCCGCCGGATCGCCCGTGCCGCGCTGCTCGTCGCAGCGGGAGCGGCCGCCGGGGTCGGTGCGGCCGGCTCCGCCGGTGCGGCCACGAACCTGCCGGCCACCCCGAACCTGGGCGGCCTGACCGCCCTGGACGGGGCGCACCTCGGCAAGACCGTGGACGGTGCCGCGCAGGGCGCCACCGGTCTCGCCGGCGAGGCCGGCGCGAAGACCGTCAAGCAGGCGGTGCCGGCCGCGGGCAGGACCGGCGGCGGCGCCGTGAAGAAGGCGGCGCCCGCGGCGCAGCGGGCCGCGGGGGACGTGGCCGGGGGCGCGGGCGGTGTCCTCGGGGACGCCGCGGCCGGCGCGACGAAGGGTGGGCTGCCGACGGACTCGCTGACCAAGGGCGGCCTGCCGACCGGGTCCCTCACCAAGGGCGGCCTGCCCACGTCGTCCCTGCCGACCAAGGGCCTGCCGCTCGGCTGAGCCTCCGGTCCGGCCGCCGAAGGGGTCCAGGTCCTCCTGGGCCCCTTCGGTCCGTCCGGCGGACGGCGCCCGGCGGTGCGGCGGCTACGCGGTCAGCCGGGCCGCCGCCGCGTGGACGCGTTCGTCCGTCGCGGTCAGGGCCACGCGGACGAAGTTCCCGCCCGCCGGACCGTAGAAGTCGCCCGGGGCCACCAGGATGCCCAGGTCGGCCAGGTGGGACACGGTGGTCCAGCAGGACTCGTCCCGGGTGGCCCAGAGGTAGAGGCTCGCCTCGCTGTGCTCGATGCGGAAGCCGTGGGACAGCAGGGCCGCCCGGAGCACGTCGCGGCGGGCCGCGTAGCGCGCGCGCTGCTCCAGGACGTGCGTGTCGTCGCCGAGGGCGGCGACGATCGCGGCCTGCGTCGGCGCGGAGGTCATCATGCCGCCGTGCTTGCGGATCTCCAGCAGCGGGCCGAGCACCGCCGGGTCGCCGGCGACGAACGCCGCGCGGTAGCCCGCCAGGTTGGACCGCTTGGACAGGGAGTGGACGGCGAGGATGCCGTCGTAGGAGCCGCCGTTGACGTCGGGGTGCAGCACCGAGACCGGGTCGGCCTCCCAGCCCAGCTCCAGGTAGCACTCGTCGGCGACCAGCAGGACGCCGTGCTCACGGGCCCAGGCGACGATCCGGGCCAGCTCCCGCTTCGGGACGACCTTGCCGGTCGGGTTCGACGGGGAGTTGAGCCACAGCAGCCGCAGCCGCGACGGGTCCAGCTCGGTGGGGTCGTCGTACACCTCGTGCTCCGCGCGGGCGAGGCGGGCGCCGACCTCGTAGGTCGGGTAGGCGAGGCGCGGATGAGCGACCGTGTCGCCGGGGCCGAGACCGAGCTGGGTGGGCAGCCAGGCGACCAGTTCCTTGGAGCCGACGACCGGCAGGACGTGCCGGTGGGTGAGGTCGCGGGCGCCGAGGCGACGCTCCAGCCAGCCGGTGATCGCGTCACGCAGCGCCGGGGTGCCCCAGACCGTCGGATAGCCCGGGGAGTCGGCCGCGTCGACGAGGGCCTTCTGGATCAGCTCGGGGACCGGGTCGACGGGGGTGCCGACGGAGAGGTCGACGATGCCGTCCGGGTGGGCCGCCGCCGTCTGCTTGTACGGGGCCAGCCGGTCCCACGGGAAGTCGGGAAGGCGGTCGGTGACTGCGGACACGATGGATGGCTCACTTTCGTCGGGGCGGCCCTGCGCCTCGGTCCCGTGCGGCGGCGATCGGGACGATCGGGCCGTACGGGACCGGGGCGGCACCGGAGTCCCCCGGTCCGGGCGGGGCCGGGTTCCGGGGGCGGGGCCGCTCGGCGCTCAGACGGTCACTCGCCCTGCGGCGGCAGCGCGGCGACGAAGGGGTGGTCGCGCTCGATCAGTCCCAGTTTGCTGGCACCGCCGGGCGAGCCCAGGTCGTCGAAGAACTCGACGTTGGCCTTGTAGTAGTCCTTCCACTCCTCCGGAGTGTCGTCCTCGTAGAAGATCGCCTCGACCGGGCAGACCGGCTCACAGGCACCACAGTCGACGCATTCGTCCGGGTGGATGTACAAGGACCGCTGGCCCTCGTAGATGCAGTCGACCGGGCACTCCTCGATGCACGCCTTGTCCTTCACGTCGACACAAGGCTGCGCGATGACGTAGGTCACGCTGTCGTTCCTCCTCGATAGGGCGCTGGCGGGCCTCCTCAGGCTCCGCCGCCTGGCGCGCGGGAGCGCGGCGTCGTCGATGCCCGCCCCTAGTATCTCCGTTCCGGAGCATGATCCGAACAGGAGGGGTGAACTGACCAGTGGAAATCTCGGCGAGTGGACGCCTCGAAGTCCGTATCACCCCAGATGACGTGGGAAAACGAGTCTCCGTCAGGCGCCTGGCCGAACCCGGTGCGGCGCCCGAGAAGTTCACCGACACGGTCGGTGTTCTCACATCATGGGACGATGGCGTGCTCATGATCACACGACGGGACGGCGAGCGGGTCGGAATCCCGCAATCCGCGCTGGTGGCGGGGAAGGTCGTCCCCGCCGCGCCGGCGCGCCGCCGGGGGCCCGCCGCCTCCTACCGGGAGCTGGCGCACGTCGCCGCGCGCGCGTGGCGACCGGTGGAGAGCGAGCGGCTCGGCGAGTGGGAGCTGCGGGCCGCCGCCGACGCGGCGCCGCACGAGCCGGGCCGGGCGCCCGCACCGCGCACGGGCTTCACCCGGCGGGCCAACAGCGTGCTCCCGCTCGGCGACCCCGGCCTCCCGCTGGACGCCGCCCTGGACGCCGTACGACGCTGGTACGGCGAGCGCGGCCTGCCCGCCTACGCGCAGATCGCGACCGGCGCCGAGGGCACCCAGGAGGTGCTGGCCGCCGAGCTGGAGCGGCGCGGCTGGACGCGGGAGGTGAGTGCCGGACTGTGGACCGCCGCCCTCGCGCCCGTCGCCGACCGGGCCGGCGGCGCGGACGTGGTCCTGTCCCGCACCGTGGACGAGGCCTGGCTCGCGCGCTACCGGCGCGCGGGGGTGGGCGAGGCGGCCCTGCGGGTGCTCGGGGGCGGGAGCGGGGACGGGCCGTCGCTGTGGTTCGCGTCCGTGCCCGGCCCGGCGGCCGGTGAGCCGCCGGCGGCGATCGGGCGGTGTGCCGTGGACGGGCGGTGGGCCGGGTTCGCGGCGGTCGAGGTCGATCCCGGCCGGCGGCGGCAGGGACTGGCCACCGAGGTGATGGCCGCGCTGGCCCGGCGCGCGCTGGACGAGGGCGCGTCGGCGGCCTGGCTCCAGGTCGAGACGGACGACGAGGCCGCGCGGGCGCTGTACACGGCGCTCGGTTTCACCCCGCACCACGTGTACCACCACTACCGGGCACCGTCCTCGGGACCGCGGGAGCCCGCCGGTCCCGGACCGACGTAGAACCGGGACCGGAAGACGGTCGTAGAACGGCCGTGGGAAGGGCAGGAGCCTGCCATGCATCACCCGTATCTGCCGCCCCCCTACCCGCCGCCGCCGGAGCGCTCCGCCGAACTGCGGCAGCGGTTCGCCGAGGAGGCCCGCTCCGAGCGGCCGGACCTGTCCGCCCTGTGCCTGCTGATCGGCGCGGAGGCGGACGGCTCGCTGGACGAGGCCGGCATCGACACCGCGCAGGCGGAGCTGGACCGGCTGGCGGGCGAGCTGCCCTACCGGCCGGGCGGGCCGCGGGCGTGGGCCGAGGCCGTGCGGGGGCTCCTGGGCGCCCGCCACGGGTTCCGCGGGACGCCCGGCGACTACCAGCGGCTGGAGTCCTCGCTGCTGCACGAGGTGCTGCGGCGGCGGCGCGGGCTGCCGATCCTGCTGTCGGTGGTGTGGCTGGAGGTCGCGCGCCGGGCCGGCGCCCCGGTGTACGGCGTCGCGCTGCCGGGGCACTTCGTGGTCGGGTTCGGGTCGGGACCGGAGCAGGTGCTGGCCGATCCGTTCGACGAGGGCCGGGTGCTGACCGGGGCGGACGCGGAGCTGCTGGTGGCGGGCGGCACGGGCGCGTCGCTGGATCCGGCCCTGCTGGAACCGGCGCCGCCCCTGGAGGTCGTGCAGCGGGTCCTGAACAACATCCGGGCGTGGGCCGCGGCGCGGCCGGAACGCTCGGACATCGCCCTGCGCGCGGTGGAGCTGGGGCTGCTCGTCCCCGCGCATCCGGCGCGGCTGCGCTACGAACGCGGACAGCTGCTGGTGCAGCGCGGCCAGTTCACCGCGGGCGCCGACGAGCTGGACGCGTACGCCGAGCTGATCGAGGTGGTCGACGAGCCGGCCGCCGGCAAGGTGCGCCAGGAGGCGCGCATCGCGCGGTCCAAGCTCAACTGAAGACCGGCCCGCGCCACCGTCGTCCGGCGGCGGCCCCTCACAGCCAGCCCTTCTCCCGGGCGATCCGCACGGCCTCCGCGCGGTTGCGCACGGCCAGCTTCTGTATGGCGGTGGAGAGGTAGTTGCGGACCGTGCCCTGGGACAGGTGCAGGGCGCGGGCCAGTTCGGCGTTGGTGGAGCCGTCGGCCGCCGCGCGCAGCACCTCGCGCTCGCGCTCGGTGAGCGGGTTGGCGCCGTCGGCGAGCGCGGCGGCGGCCAGGGTCGGGTCGATCACCCGCTCCCCGGCCAGCACCCGGCGGACCGCCTCGGCGAGCTGGGCGGCCGGGGCGTCCTTGACGAGGAAGGCGTCGGCGCCCGCCTCCATGGCGCTGCGCAGGTAGCCGGGCCGGCCGAAGGTGGTGAGGACGACCAGCTTGACCAGCGGGAAGGCGCGGTGGACCTGGGCGGCGGCCTCGATGCCGGTGCAGCCGGGCATCTCGATGTCGAGCAGGGCGACGTCCACACCGTGCTCGTCGACGGCCGCGAGCACCTCGTCGCCGCGCGCGACCTGGGCGACGACCTCGATGTCGTCCTCCAGGCCGAGCAGTGCCGCCAGCGCCTCGCGGACCATCGACTGGTCCTCGGCCAGCAGGACTCTGATCATGCTCGTCATGCCCCGGATCCTATGTCCGCCGGGGCGGCCGCGGGCACGCGGGCCACCAGCCGGAACCCGTGCCTGATCCGGCCCGCCTCCAGGCCGCCGCCCGCCTTCTCCAGCCGCTCGGTCAGCCCGGTCAGGCCGTTGCCGGGGCCCGCCCCGGAGCCGCCCTTGCCGTCGTCCTCGACGCAGAGTTCGAGCACCGGCCCGTCCAGGGTCTGGCGGCGATGCAGCCGGACGGCGCAGCGGTCGGCGCCGCTGTGCCGGACCACGTTGGTGACCGCCTCGCGCAGCGCCCAGGCGAGCGCGGACTCGGCCTCCTCGCCGACTCCGTCGAGGTCGGGCTCGGCGGGCAGGTCGGCGGTGACCCCGGCGGCGGTCAGGGCGACCTGGACACCGGCGAGTTCGGCGGCGAGCCGGGGCCGGCGGTAGCCGGTGACGGCCTCCCGCACGTCGATCAGGGCCTGCCGGCTGACCTGCTCGATGTCGGCGACCTGCTGCGCGGCCCCCTCGGGCCGGTCGGGCAGCATCCGGCCGGCCAGCTCGCTCTTCAGCGTGATCAGCGACAGCGAGTGGCCGAGCAGGTCGTGCAGGTCGCGGGCGAGGCGGAGGCGCTCCTCGTTGGCGGCGAGCTGGGCGACGGTCGCCCGGGCCTTGCGCAGCTCGATCGTGGTGCGCACGAGCTGGCCGACCCCCGTCATCGCGAACCCGATGAGCAGCACGAGGATGAGCAGCCCTCGCGCCTCGCGCTCGTCGGAGCGCAGGCCGATCAGATACATCACCAGCGCGGAGGCCGGGATGGCCCAGTAGGCCGCCCGCAGCGGCAGGGTGGCTCCCCAGGCGACCGACAGGTAGACGAAGAGGCCCAGCCAGGCGCTGCCCAGGGTGAGGGCCAGCACGGGGGCGAGGACGCCCAGGACCCCGCCCAGGGTGAGCACCACGCGCGGGGCGAACGGGCGGCCGATGTTGCGGAAGACCAGCGTCAGGTAGACGCCCACGAACGCGGCGAGGCCCAGTGAGCCGGCCACGGTGGCACCGGTGGTGTGGTCGCCGTGGACCAGGTCGCCGACCGGGGAGCTGAGGAAGACCAGCCAGACGCCGATCCAGAGCGTCTTGACCATCAGCTCGCGCCGGTTGCGGGGCGGCCAGCCCACGGGGGCGGGCCGCGCGGTTCCTGCCTGCCGGTCTTCCGTCATGACGCTCACGCCTTCAGCGTGTCCTTCCGGTACAGCCAGGCCGCGCCACCCGCGAAGACGGCGAAGGAGACGGCGAGGACGGCGAGGTCGCGGGTGTGCGGGGCCTGGCTCTGTTCGATCGCCCGCCCGAGGGAAGCGTACGCGTGCGTGGGCAGCCACTCGGCGATGTCCTGGAGCCAGCCCGGGAAGGTCGTCGTCGGCATCCAGAGGCCGCCCAGCATGGACAGCCCGAAGTAGGTGATCATGGTGATCGGGCGGACCGCGTCGCCGCTGGCGAGGTAGCCGAGGGCGACGCCGAGCGCGGCGAAGACCAGGCTGCCGGCCCAGATGGCGCCGCTGAGGGCCAGCCACTGCCAGGCCTCCAGGCGTACGTCCTTCACCGCCGCGGCGACCACGAACACGATCAGGATGGACGGCAGGCTGACCACGGCCGCGCCGGCGGTCTTGGCGAGCACGTAGCCGCGCCCGGGCAGGGTGGTCAGCCGCAGTTGCCGTACCCAGCCGTTCTCGCGCTCCTTGGCGATGCGCTCGCTGTTGCCCATCAGGACGGCCGTCAGCGCGCCGAAGGACGCCATGGAGACCATCATGTACGTCGGCAGGGTCAGGCCCGTGCCGTCGATCTTCTCGTGGCTGTCGGCGTTGCCCGCGATGAGCAGGAACAGGCCGGCGGGATAGATCACGGAGAAGAACAGGAACTTGCGGTTGCGCAGGGCGCGGGTGAGTTCCAGTCTGATCAGGCTGTTCACGACTGCTTCGCCTCCTCGGCGGCGGTGATGGCGACGAAGGCCTGCTCCAGGCCGAGCCCGGCGACTTCGAGGTTGCGGGGGTACAGGCCGAGGCCGTACAGGGCGTGGACGGTCGCGTCGGCGTCGGCGGACTGGATGCGGACGGTCTGGCCCGACACGTCCAGGGACGTGAGGTGCGGCAGGGCGCGCAGGGCGCTCGTGTCGATGTCGCCCGTCAGGTCGAAGGAGACGCGGCGGGCACCGGCCCTGGCCTTGATCTCGGCGGCGGTGCCGTCGGCGAGGAGCCGTCCCCGGTGCAGCACCAGCACCCGGTCGGCGATGGCGTCGGCCTCCTCCAGGTAGTGCGTGGCGAAGAGGACCGTACGGCCCCGGTCGGCCTGTTCGCGCATGGTCGCCCAGAACGCCTGCCGGGCGGAGACGTCCATGCCGGTGGTCGGTTCGTCCAGCACGATCAGGTCGCTGTCGCCGGCGGTGGCGAGGGCGAAGCGGACGCGCTGGGCCTGGCCGCCGGAGAGCTTGTCGACCTTGCGGCCGGCGATCTGCGTGACACCCGCCCGGGCGAGCACGTCGGCCACCGGGTACGGCCTGGGATGCAGCGAGCAGGCCAGCTTGACCAGCTCGGCGACGGTGACCTCGTCCATCAGGCCGCCGCTCTGGAGCATGGCCCCGACCCGTCCCGCGACGATCGCCTCGCGCGGGCTGGTGCCGAACAGGCGGACCGCGCCGCTGTCGGCCTGCTTCAGCCCGAGGAGCAGGTCGAGGGTGGTGGACTTGCCGGCCCCGTTCGGGCCGAGGAGGGCGACGGTCTCGCCCGGTTCCAGCCGGAGCGTGAGGCCGTCGACGGCCCGCACGCTCCCGTACGTCTTGGTCACCTGGTCGAACCCGACCACCGGGGTGGTGGTGGCCGGCGCCGCTGTCGTCGTCATGCCGTCCATGCTGGCGGAGCGGGCACCCGACCCGGCAGTGCCGGGGGTCCTGTGTGCCGGATGACAGATGTCATGCGGCCCGGATGACACCGCCCGGGGGCGCCCGCGAAGGGGGCGCCCCCGGGCGGGCGCGGCTAGGGCCTGTCGTTCGGATCACGCCGGGCTCGGGGGCCCTGGCACCGCGCCTCGCCGCGATGCACGGCACCGGACCCCGCTCCCTGATCCGGCCCGATCCGAACGAACGAACCTAGTTGGGCTCGGTGTCGATCACCGCGACGCGGTTGGTCCTGCTCATCAGGGCCTGGCGCAGGGCGGCGTAGACGTCCTGGGGGGTGACGGCCGTCTTCTTGCCGTTGCCTCGGGTGATGAGCACCCCGTCGAAGGCCTGCCCGTACAGCTGCTTCAGCGCGGTCAGGTCGGGCTTGTCGACCAGCTTGCCGTCGACGGCGGTGACCCGGAGGAACTTCCACAGCGAGTTCTGCGGGCTCATCGGCACCGCGTGGGCCGCGTCCGTGCGCACGGTGACGTTCCCGGACATCGCCGGCTGCGCGAAGTCCTTCATCATCCGGTCGACCTCGGCGTTCGACACCGTCGGCTGCTTGGTGGTCGTCGGCACGCCGACCGACGACGCGGTGCCCGTCTCCACCAGGGTGCGGTACGCCTGTTCGACCGCCTGGGTCGAGCGGGCGGCGTCGATGGCCTTGCCCGGCCTGCCGTAGACGGCGACCGCCCGGCCGTGGTCGAACCTGATGGTGCCGTCGGTGACCGAGCCGGAGCCGCCGCCGGCCTGCTGGAGGGCGGCTTGGAGCTTCTCCTCGTCCACCGGCATGGCCGGCTGGACCACGCGCTTCTGCCCGAACAGGGAGCCGACCACGTGGACCGGGTTGTAGTCGCTCTTGGCGGCCTCGCTCACCGTGGCCTGGTAGTCGAACTGGAGCCCGGCGTTCTCCGGGGTCAGGGTGACCGTACGGCCGCCCACCGCCAGCTTCAGCGGCTTGTTCACCCGGCTGCCGAAGGCGTCGTCCAGCTTTCTGACGGCCTCGTCGCGGGTGCCGCCGCCGATGTCGACGCCGAGCACGGTGGTGCCCTTGGGCACGTCGGTGTGGTTCATCAGCAGTCCGGCGCCGTAGGCACCGCCCGCGACGACGATCACGCCGACGGCGAGCAGCACCAGCTTGCTGCGGCCCTTCTTCTTGGGCCTGGCCGCCGCCTTGGGCGCGGGGGCCGGTTCCGGCCGGGGCGCGGCGGGCGCCGCCGGACCGCCGTCGGCACCGCCGAACGGGGGCTTCCCAGCGCTGGGGACGACCGGGATGCCGCTGGTGACGGTGTGTCCGGAGACGTTGTCGGCGGCCGGGGAACGGTAGCCGGGCGTGCCCGGTTCCGGGGCCGGCTTCTGCGGGGTGAGGATCGCGGTGTCGTCGCTGAGCCCGCCGGGACCGCGTCCCGCGGGACCGCCGCCGGGGGTGGAGCGCGGGCCGCCGGGGCCGCCCGGACCGGTGGGCCCGTCGAGGCCGGCGAGGGCGCTGCGGCCGGGCGCGGTGCCCTGGCCGGCGCCCGGGGTGCCGTGGGCGGGGCCGCCGAAGGGCTCGCCGACCGGCGGGACGAGGGGACCGTCGCCGGTGGCCGGACCGCTGGTCGGGCCGGCCGGTCCCTGCGGGCCACCGGGACCGCCGTGGCCGCCCGGGCCGCTGAAGCCGCTCGGACCGCCGGGTCCGCCGGTGCCGTTGGCGCCGCCCGTGCCCGGGGTCCCGCCGAAGCCGCCGTCCTGCCCGGCCGCACCGGCCTTACCCGCGCCCGCGCCTGCGGCGAAGCCGTCCTGGCCGCCCGCCGCGCCCGCGCCCGCCGTGCCGGGGCCGCCGTAGCCGTCCTGGCCGGAGCGCTCCGAGAAGTACGGCAGGTCATCGCGGCGGGGCTCGCCGGGGCCGGCCGCGACGGGGCGGGAGCCGCCGCCCCGAGGACCCGAGGTCAGCGCCTCGGTCACGTCGAAGGAGCCGGTACCGCCGCCGTGGCCGGGGGCGACCGGGCCGCCGGTGGCGCCGGGCAGGCCCTTGCCGTTGGTACCGCCGGACCGGGCGCCCGGCACGCTCATGGAACCGACCACACCACCGGGACGCGCGCCGGTGGTACCGGCCGCACCGGGTGCTCCCGGACCACCCGTACGGGCGGCCGGCACGGTGGGGGCGGCCGGGGTCGACGCGGAACCACCGGGCGTCCCGGCGCCGTTCGTGCCGCCGCCGCCCGGAGCGCCCTTGCCGGGCGCGGACTTGCGGGGCGCGAACCAGTCGCTGGTCTTCTCGTCGCCCGGGGCCACGGGCTCGGCGGGGGCCTCGGCCGCGCCGGCCGGACTCCGCTCGGCCGGGGCCGCCTGCACCGGCTCGGCGGCGGGCTGTTCCTCGCCCGCGCCCTCGCCGTCCCCGACGGGCTTGCGCATGACCACCGGCGGGATGGGACGCGATCCGGGGATGTTGATCCGGATCCGGGTCGTCAGCGTGGTCTCGGTCTTCTTCTCCTCCGGCCGCGTGCCCGAACGGCCCGCGCCGGCGGCGTCGTCGGGAGCCAGGGGGGTCCCGTACGGCGGCGTGCCGGAGGGGTACGCGGCTCCGCCGCGCCCGCTGGGCCCGGAGGACGGAGTGTCAGTTTCACGACTCAAGGCAGGTTCTCCCGGTTGGCTCCGCCGCCCGTTACGACCTCACTGCACGTGAGGGTCCCCCGGCACCAGCGAGGTCGAGCGCTAGGGGGAGGCTCGGCGGCGCGCACCACCATACTGGCCACTTCTGGCGCGTATCCCATGACCGCTGACTTAACCCCCACAGGACCCGCACCCGCGGCCCACGGCGAAGTGGTACGTCACTTGTCAAGTCGGGCGGGAGGGCCGCCGGGTTGCCGCCCGAGGCCGACGGTGGCGCAGATCACAGCCAGTGCCATGCCGCCGAGCAGGAAGAGGTAGGAGCCGGCCCCGGCGCCGAACAGGAAGTCGCCCTCGGGGCGTGAGGTGGTGAGCAGGATGACGGTGACGATCCAGCCGGCCGCCGGTGCGACCGCCCCGCCCCGGCCGCCGGTGGCGTACGCCCCGCCCAGGAACAGTCCGCCGGCGCCCGCGAGGGCGAGCAGCAGCCCGCCGGGGAACCAGCCGGCCTGGACCAGCGCCCCGGCCAGCGCCACCACCGCGCCGAGCAGGAAGAGGCCGGCGTGGGCGGCGGCCCGCCCGGCGGACGGCGGGCGCAGCGGCTGGGCGAGCAGGGAGCCCGGTCGGGTGTCGCTCATGCCGTCTCCTCGACGCCGGCGAACAGGTCGGTCTCGCCGGGCTGCCCGCTGCCGCGGACCAACTCGTAGTACTCGCTGGTGAACAGGGGCTGCGCGAGGGCGTTGGAGAGCGCGAAGTACGGCTCGGCGACCGCGATCTGGGTGGCGTGCGCGCGCATCGCGGCGGCCTTGGCGGCGGCGTACGCGGTGCCGTCGACCGCGGTGGTGATCCGCTCGTCGTCCACGACGCCGGGTACGTCGTCCACGGAGGCGGCCTCGTCGAACGGGAGGACGGGCAGTTCCTCGTGGAGGCGGGCGAAGGCGGCCTCCACGACGGAACGGGGAACGCGGTTCCAGTACACCTTGGCGACCCGGTGCCCCCGCGCCTCCGCCAGGTCGACGGCGCGCATGGCGACGCGGTGGGCCTGGATGTGGTCCGGGTGGCCGTAGCCGCCGTCGTCGTCGTAGGTGACGAGGACCTGCGGGCGGACCTCCAGGATCACCTCGGCGAGGCGGGAGGCGGCCTCGTCCACGTCGGCCTGCCAGAAGGAGCCGGGGTCGTCGTTGTCGGCGAGGCCCATCATCCCGGAGTCGCCGTACCGCCCGGCGCCGCCGAGCAGCCGGGCGTCCGTGACGCCGAGCGCGCCCAGGGCGGCGGTGAGTTCACCGCGCCGGTGGGCGCCCAGCGCGGGCCCGGTCAGGTGCCGCAGCTCCGGCGGGATGACCTCCCCGCGCTCCCCCAGGGTGCACGTGACCAGGGTCACGTGGGCTCCCTCGGCCGCGTACCGGGCCATGGTGGCGCCGTTGTTGATCGACTCGTCGTCCGGGTGCGCGTGCACCAGCAGCAGACGCCGCGCTGGCAGTTCCGTCATGGGGCCAGCCTAAGAGGCACCCGGACGCTTCGCCGAACCCCGGCCGCTCACCCCTCGTCACCGGGCGGCCTCCTCCGGTGCGGTTCGGCAGTCGCGGCAGCGGGCCGCGGGGTCGGGTGAGCGGATGGCGCGGTCGCAGCCGTCGCAGTTCCGCATGGCATACCGGGGTGGTCGCGGGGCGGCCGGCGCCCGGAACGGCGGTGGGGGCGGCAACTGGGCCGCCAGGCGGTGCGCCAGGAGGGCCACGGGGCGGCGCACGCCCTCGGGCGGCAGGTCGGCGGTCAGGGCGTGGCGGACGGCGGCGGGGGCGACGTCCCGCTCCAGCCAGGCGGCGACACCCGGGGCCAGGTGGGCCGTGTCGCGGGCGGAGAGGAGCAGCCGGGGGTCGTGGCGGTGGAGGTCCGCGAGCAGGGCGGTGGCGGCCTCCAGGAGCGGCGGGGCGGCGCAGGCGGGGCTCGGCACGGCGGGGAGCGGTCTGCGGGGGGCCGCCTTCTCGCGCGCCTCGCACGCCGTGCCCTCCTCGCGCGTCTCCTGCCTCCGCGGCGCCTCAGCCGACCGGGTCCGCGGGTGGCCGGGGACCTCGGGGTGCCGGTGGGCCGCCGCCGGCTGGTTGCAGGAGGTCGTGCGGGTGACGATGCGGCCGGTGGCCGTGCGGTGGCGTTCGCGGCGCAGGTAGCCGTGGGCCTCCAGCTCGCGCAGGGCGGCGGCGATCCGGGTGGCTCCCTCGGGGAACCGGGTGGCGAGGGTCTTGATGTCGGCCGGGGCGCCCTTCGGCAGCGACTGGAGGTGCACGCCGAGCCCGATCGCGAGGAGCGAGAGTTCCCCGTGCTGGGCCAGGTGGTTGCCGACCACCGTGAAGCACATGGTGTGGCGGGTGTTGTCGTGCTGGAGCCCGCCGGGGCGGTGGGCCGGGCCGGGCCGCCGGTTCGGGTGCTTGTTGCCCGCAACGCGGGCCGGGGCACGCGGGGGCACGCTACGGTTCTGGGTACCCATCGGGAAGCTCTCTTCTTCCTCGGTGGTCAGGCCCTCGCACTGGGATTGCCGTCCCGGCGGGGGCCGTCTCATGTCTGCGGTTGTGGTGGTGCGCTGCGCCGAGCGTCGGGCCTCGCGGGTTGCGAGGTCCAGCCGGTCCGGGGATGTTCACCCTCCCGGGTGAGTGCAGGCCGTGGGCGGGAGGGGTGGGGCTCGGCGGGGTTCTTTCTCCCGCCGTTCTTTGTCCTTCAGTCGCCGAAGGCACCGGAGCACGTGGTCCCGGGTTCCGGTGGCGCGAGGCCGATCTCCGCCCAGACGGTCTTGCGCGGAATGCGCCCCTCACTGGTTCCCCAGCGGTCGGCGAGCGCGTCCACGAGCAGCAGACCCCGGCCCGACTCGGCACAGGCTCCGGACTCCCGGAGCACGGGTCGCCGGTCACCGCGCGTGTCGGTGACCTCGATGCGGAGGGTGCCGCCGACCACGTAGAGCGTCAGGCGGAAGCTCCGTCCGGGGACGCGGCCGTGGGTGGCCGCGTTGGCCGCCAGCTCGGCGACGACATGGCTCGCCCTCTCGTCCGGGAGACCCCAGTTCCGCAGCGCGTCCACCGCGAGCAGGCGGGCGAGGCGGGCACCGCGCGGGGTGCAGGACAGCAGCATGCTGAAGTTGCGGACCCTGCCGTCGGGTTGGGTCCTGCTCTCGGCGAATTCCTGGTTCACGTCACTCAGCGTGGCCGACCGGTCGTACCGTGAACAGTGATCGCAGGGTTGCGTACGGTGACCGTCCGGCGCTTGTCCGGTGCTGTCCGGACTGTCGGCACGGCGCCCGCACGCAGCACGTGACGGTACGGAACAGCGCTACGGAGGGGCACGCATGTCGGTGAACGATGAGGCGGTGCGGGGCGGGGCCGGGACGGGGCAGACCGACGAACCGGGCTGGGAGGTGGACCCGGACGACGCCTGGGCACTCGCCGTGGTGGCCACGGTGGGACGGCAGTTGAGGCTCCGCCGGGAGGCTGCCGGGATGCGGGCCGGCGAGTTCGCGGTGGCGGTCGGGTACGGCGAGGACCTCGTCTACAAGATCGAGAGCGGCAAACGCATCCCCCGGCCCGAGTACCTGGACACGGCGGACGAGGTGCTGCGCGCCGGGGGCCTCATCGCGGCGATGAAGGAGGATGTGAAGAGGGTCAGGTATCCGAAGAAGGTGCGGGATCTGGCGCAGATGGAGGCGCGGGCGGTGGAGCTTCAGCTCTACGACCCGCTCAACATTCATGGGCTGCTACAGACGCCGGACTACGCACGCGGGCTGCTCCTCATGAGGCGCCCCGCCTACTCGGCGGAAGAAGTCGAGCGGTTCTTCTCGGCACGTGTGGCCCGCAAGGCCGTGTTCGAACGGGACCCCGCCCCCGAACTCAGCTTCGTTCTGGAGGAGTGGACCCTTCGGCGCCCACTGGGAGGGAGGACACGTCTGCGTCAGCAACTGGAACACCTGCTGGAGGTCGGGCAGTTGCGCAACGTCGAGCTTCAAGTGATGCCGACGGATCGCGAGGAGCACGCCGGCCTGGCCGGCGGCATCGAAGTGCTGAAGTTCGAGGACGGTTCGATGGTGGGTCGTTCACCGGCAGTCGCCAACGGCCGACCCGTTTCCGAGCCGAGGCAGCTCCGTATCCTGGAACTCCGGTATGGCATCATCCGGGCCCAGGCCCTCACGCCACGTGAGTCAGCTTCGTTGATCGAACAACTGCTGGGGGAGACATGAGCCGCAAGACCTTGTCCGAGGAAGCCTCCGGCCTGGCCTGGTTCAAGAGCAGCTACAGCAGCAGCAGCGAGGGCGACTCGTGCGTGGAGGTCGCCACCGGGTCCGGCACCGTCCACGTCCGTGACTCGAAGAACGTCGAGGGCCCGCGACTGGCCTTCGCACCCGCCGCGTGGGCCGGCTTCGTGCCGTACGCGGTCGAGGGCTGAACCGGCGGCTCCTACGCGGCGGGACGAGACGGCCGGCGACCCAGGCGGGTCGTCGGCCGTCCTCGCGCCGCCGTCAGAACTTGATGCTGCCGATCATGCCCGCGACGTTGGTCGTCAGCTCTCTGATCGTGGGCGCGACGGTCGAGGAGCTGAGATAGAAGCCGAGCAGGACGCAGACGACCGCGTGGCCGCCCTTCAGCCCTGACTTCTTGATCAGCAGGAAGACGATGATCGCCAGCAGCACCACCGCCGAAATCGAGAGTGCCACGGCGGCTCACCTCCAAAGATCCCAGGGACGCGGGGGGACGTAGAGCAACTCCATGCAGACGCGAGCAGGTTCATACCCACACAGCGGTAGTGATCATAACTATCCGTGCTCGCGCATCGCTCGGCGCACGGCCGCACAAGGGGGCGCATGGCCAATATGGTCGGGGTATGACGACCGAGGCTGACTCCTTCCCCCGTCGGCACGCCCGGACCCAGCGGTTCACGCTCGGCGCGCCGCGCGCCTTCGGCGTGGCACCCGACGGTTCGCGTGTCGCGTTCCTGCGCTCCGACTCCGGCACCGACCGCGCCAACTCCCTGTGGGTACTGGATCTACCGGGGGGCGCGGAGCGTCTCGCGGCCGACCCGCGTGCGCTCCTCGGGGGCGCCCGCGAAGAGCTGTCCGCCGAGGAGCGGGCCCGCCGAGAACGCAGCCGGGAAGGCGGCGCCGGCATCGTCGGGTACGCCACCGACGGCGCCCTGGAGCTGGCGTCTTTCGCCTTGTCAGGGCGGCTTTTCACGGCAGACCTGCGGACCGGCGGGACACGGGAACTTCCCGTTCCGGGACCGGTGATCGACCCCCGCCCCTCGCCCGACGGGCGGCTCGTCGCCTACGTCGCCCGGGGTGCGCTGCGAGTGGTGGACGCCGGTGGCGACGGCGACCGGGCGCTGGCCGAGCCGGAGTCGGCGGACGTCTCCTACGGCCTCGCGGAGTTCGTCGCGGCGGAGGAGATGTCCCGGACGCGGGGGTTCTGGTGGGCGCCGGGATCGGACCGGCTGCTCGTGGCGCGCGTGGACGACACGCCGGTACGGCGGTGGTGGATCGCGGACCCGGCCCGTCCCGACCGGGAGCCGCTCCACGTCAGGTACCCCGCGGCGGGCACACCGAACGCGGACGTGCGCCTGTTCGTGTACGGGCTGGACGGGGCGCGCACGGAGGTCTCCTGGGACCGGTCCCGCTACCCGTACCTGGCGCGTGTGCACTGGTCAGAGGCGGGTGCGCCGCTCCTGCTCGTGCAGGCGCGAGACCAGCGGAGCCAGTTGTTCCTGGCGGTCGACCCGGACACGGGCGCCACGCGGATGGTGCACGCCGATGAAGATCCAGATTGGCTGGAACTTTTCGCCGGAGTGCCCTGCTGGAGCCCCTCCGGGCACCTCGTGCGGATCGCGGACGAGGGCGGCGCCCGGGTGCTGACGGTCGGCGAACGGCCGCTGACCAGCGCCCAGTTGCACATCCGTGCGGTCCTGGACGTAGGTGCGGACGACGTATTGGTTTCCGCCTCTTCCGGACCGGAGGCCCAGTCGCCCGAGATTGGCGAAGTCCATGTGTACCGGGTGAACGAACTGGGCTTCGAACGGCTTTCCCAGGAGCCCGGCGTGCACGGCGCGGTGCGCTCCGGGGGCGTGACCGTCCTGGTGTCCGCCGCACTGGACCGGCCCGGTACCCGGGTCCAGGTACTGACCGACGGGAACCCGGCGGTGACTGTCCCGTCGTACGCCGAAGATCCCGGTATGTCCCCGCGGGTGACGCTCACCGAGGGGGGCGCACGCCGAATTCCGTGCGCCGTGCTTATGCCACGGGACTACCACGGTGACACTCCCCTGCCCGTGCTCATGGACCCCTATGGTGGCCCGCACGGCCAGCGGGTCGCCGCCGCGCACAACACCCATCTGACCTCCCAGTGGTTCGCCGACCGGGGCTTCGCCGTGGTCGTGGCCGACGGCCGGGGCACCCCGGGCCGCTCGCCCGCCTGGGAGAAGGCGGTCCGGGACGACCTGGCGGAGGTCGTGCTCCAGGACCAGGTCGACGCGCTGCACGCCCTCGCCGAGCAATACCCGCTGGACCTGGGCCGGGTGGCGATCCGGGGCTGGTCCTTCGGCGGCTACCTGGCGGCCCTCGCGGTGCTGCGCCGCCCGGACGTGTTCCACGCGGCGGTGGTCGGCGCCCCCGTCACCGACCTGCGCCTGTACGACACCCACTACCAGGAGCGCTACCTCGGCCATCCGGACGAACAGCCGGAGGTCTACCGCCGCAACTCGCTGATCGACGACGCGGGACTGGTCGCTCCGGCCGAGCCGCACCGCCCGATGATGATCATCCACGGGCTGGCCGACGACAACGTGGTCGTCGCCCACTCCCTGCGCCTGTCCTCCGCCCTGCTGGCCGCCGGCCGCCCGCACGAGGTGCTGCCGCTGTCCGGGGTGACCCACATGACCCCGCAGGAGGAGGTCGCGGAGAACCTGCTCCGGCTCCAGCTGGACTTCCTGCGGCGCTCCCTGCCGCAGCCGGGCACCTCCGCGTGAACGGGGTTAACACACAGGCAACTTGACGGACGCGGCACCGATATACGGACACGGGAGGCTGAACAGCGTACGGCCGTGCGGGTGCCGTGGACGGGCCGGGGTGCGCGATGTCACCCCGGCCCGTCGCCGTTCGCCCCCGGCCCCACCGGTTCCCCCGGACCCATCGGTTCACCCGGCCGTGCCGGTTCGTCCGGCCCCGCCCGCTCCCCCGGCACCGCCTCCTCCGCGAAGTGGCACGCCGAAGGGTGGGCGGCCGGACCGGAGGTGTCCCGGAAGGCGGCGGGAACCGCGAGCGCCGGGACCTCCCGGGCGCACCGGTCACGTGCCTTCCAGCAACGGGTGCGGAACCGGCAGCCGGAGGGGACGTCCGTCGGCGAGGGCACGTCACCGGTGAGGATGATCCGCGCCCGGTGCGCGCGGGCCCCGGGATCGGGCACGGGCACGGCCGACAGCAGTGCCTGGGTGTACGGGTGGGTGGGGCGGTCGTAGATCTCGCTGTCCCGCCCGGTCTCCACGATCCGCCCCAGGTACATCACCGCGACCCGGTCCGAGATGTGCCGCACGACGGACAGGTCGTGCGCGATGAAGACGTACGACAGCTCGAACTCCGACTGGAGCCGGTCCAGCAGGTTGATCACCTGGGCCTGCACCGACACGTCCAGCGCGGACACCGGCTCGTCGGCGACGATCACCTCCGGCCGCAGCGCCAGCCCGCGCGCGATGCCGATGCGCTGGCGCTGACCGCCGGAGAACTGGTGCGGATAGCGGTCGACGTAGTCCGGGTCCAGACCGACCACGTCCAGCAGGTCCCGCACCCGACGGCGCCGCTCGCCCTTCGGCGCCACCTCGGGGTGGATGTCGAAGGGCTCCCCGACGATGTCGCCCACCGTCATCCGGGGGTTGAGGGAGGTGTAGGGGTCCTGGAACACCATCTGGATGTTGCGGCGCACCGCCTTCATGGCCCTGCCGGACAGCCCGGTGATGTCCTCGCCCTTGAACCGGATCGACCCGGCCGTCGGCCGTTCCAGGCCGGTGAGCAGCTTCGCCAGCGTCGACTTGCCGCAGCCCGACTCCCCGACGATGCCCAGCGTCTCGCCCCTGCCGAGGGTGAAGTCGACGCCGTCGACGGCCCGCACCGCGCCCACCCGCCTGCGGAACAGGACGCCCCGCGTGAGGGGGTAGTGCTTGACGAGGCCGGTGACCTCCAGGAGCGGCTCAGTCATCCAGGCACTCCCGCCAGAAGTGGCAGGCACTGGTCCGCTCGCCGGAGACCTCGTACAGCGGGGGCACCTCGGTGCGGCACACGTCCCGGGCCATCGGACAGCGCGGATGGAAGGCGCAGCCCGGCGGGACGCGCGTCAGGTTCGGCGGCTGGCCCTTGATGGCGTACAGCTCCCGGCCCTTGCGGTCCAGACGGGGCACGGAGTCCAGCAGGCCGCGGGTGTAGGGGTGGGCCGGGGCCCGGTAGAGATCGCGCACGGGCGCCGACTCCACGATCCGCCCCGCGTACATCACCGCGATCCGGTCGGCGGCGTCCGCGACCACGCCCAGGTCGTGCGTGATCAGGATCAGCGCCATGCGGTACTCGCGCCGCAGCTCGGCCAGCAGGTCCATGATCTGGGCCTGGACGGTGACGTCCAGCGCGGTGGTCGGCTCGTCGGCGATGACGAGCGCCGGCTCCAGGGCCAGCGCCATGGCGATCATGATGCGCTGGCGCATGCCGCCGGAGAACTGGTGGGGGTGGTCCCGCGCGCGCTGGGCGGCGGCCGGGATGCGCACCCGGTCCATCAGCCCGACCGCCCTCGCCCGGGCGTCCTTCCTCGACATCCCGCGGTGGACGGTGAACATCTCCGCCAGCTGGTCCCCCACCGTCATCACCGGGTTGAGGGCGGACAGCGCGTCCTGGAAGATCATCGCCATCGCGCTGCCCCGGACCCTGCGCCGCTCCTCCTCCTTCAGCGTCAGCAGGTCCCGTCCCTGGAAGAGGATCCGCCCGCCGGTGATCCGCGCCGGTGGTGTGTCCAGGATGCCCATCACGGCCTGGGCGGTGACGGACTTGCCCGACCCGGACTCGCCGAGCACCGCGAGCGTCCGCCCGGCCTCCACCTGGTAGCCGACGCCGTCGACGGCCCGGGCGATCCCGTCCCGGGTCCGGAACTCCACGCGCAGGTCACGCACTTCGAGCAGCACCACGGCGTCACCTCAGCTTCGGGTCGAGGGCGTCGCGGACCGCGTCGCCGAGCATGATGAAGGCCAGCACCGTGACGGCGAGGGCGCCCGAGGGCCACAGCAGGGCGTGCGGGGCGTTGCGGATGTACGGGGAGGCGGCGGAGATGTCGATGCCCCAGGAGACGCTGGGCGGTTTGAGGCCCACACCGAGGTAGGACAGGGTCGCCTCCAGGGCGATGTAGGTGCCGAGGGCGATGGTCGAGACGACGATGACCGGGGCCACCGCGTTGGGCGCGATGTGCCGCAGCAGGATCCGCGTGTCGGAGGCGCCGAGGGCGCGGGCGGCCTGGACGTAGTCGTGGTGCCGGGCGGTGAGGACCGAACCGCGCGCGATGCGGGAGATCTGCGGCCAGCCGAGCAGCACCATGAACCCGATGACCGGCCAGACCGTATTGCTGGTCACCACGGAGAGGAGGACGAGACCGCCGAGGACGACCGGGATGGCGAAGAAGACGTCGGTGATCCGGGACAGCACCGCGTCCCACCGCCCGCCGAAGTAGCCCGCGAGTCCGCCGAGCACCGAGCCGAACAGGCAGACGCCCAGCGTGGCGCACACACCGACCGTGACGGACGTACGGGCGCCGTAGACGGTCCGCGTGTAGACGTCGCACCCCTGGCCGTCGTAGCCGAAGGGATGGCCGGGCGCGGGGCCGTCCTGGGCCTTGGCGAGGTCGCACCGCAGGGGGTCGCCGGAGGCGATCGCCGAGGGCCACAGGGAGATGACGACGAGGAAGACGATGACCAGGGCGGAGAGCAGGAAGACGGGGTTGCGGCGCAGGTCGTGCCAGGCGTCGGACCACAGCGAGCGCGGCCGGCCGACCGGGCCCGCGCCGTCGGGGCCGGCCGCGCCCGCCACGCCGGCCGGGGTCTCCTCCAGCGTGACGGCCTCGCTCGCGCCCAGGTCCATCGCGCCGCCCATGCCGGTGCCGGCGACGGCGCCCTCGGGCTCGTACGGCTGCTCAGGCATAACGGATCCTCGGGTCGAGTGCGGCGTAGAGCAGGTCGACGAGGAGGTTGGCGGCCAGGAAGACGAGGACCAGCACCGTCACGAAGCCGACCACCGTCTGGGTGTTCTGCCGCAGGATGCCCTGGTAGAGCTGGTAGCCGACGCCGTGGATGTTGAAGATCCGCTCCGTGACGATCGCACCGCCCATCAGCGCGCCGATGTCGAAGCCGATGAAGGTGACGACCGGGATCAGGGAGTTGCGCAGCAGGTGCCGGGTGATGACGCGGCGCCGGGGCAGGCCCTTGGCGACGGCGGTGCGGACGTAGTCGGACCGCTTGTTCTCCGCGATGGAGGTGCGGGTCAGCCGGGTGACGTAGGCGAGCGAGACGGAGGCCAGCACCAGGCCCGGCACGAGCAGCTCGCCGAAGCCGGCCTCCGGGGAGACGGACGGGCTGATCCAGCCCCATCTGACGCCGAGGAGCAGCTGGAGCACCAGTCCGGTGACGAAGGTGGGCACGGAGATCACCACCAGGGTGAGCAGCAGCACCCCGGTGTCGACGGGCCGGCCGCGCCGCAGACCGCCGAGCACGCCGAGCGTGATGCCGACGACGACCTCGAGCACGATCGCCACGACGGTGAGCCGGATGGTGACGGGGAACGCCGTCGCCATCAGCTCGGTGACCTTCTGCCCGTTGAACGCGGTGCCGAAGTCGCCGGTGAAGACCCTGCCCATGTAGGCGAGGTACTGCTGCGGGAAGACCGGCCGGTCGAGCCCCAACTCCCGCTCCAGCTGCGCGGCGGTCGCCGGGTCGCACTGCCGTTCCCCGCACAGGCCGGCGACGGGGTCGCCCATCACGTTCACCATGAGGAAGATCAGCAGGGTGGAGCCGATGAACACGGGGATCATCTGGAGCAGTCGCCGGGCGACGTAACGTCCCATCGCGGCTCAGCTGACCTTGATCTCGTTGTAGACGGGGACGCTGAAGGGGTTCAGTGCCACGCCGGACAGCCGCTGGGAGTAGCCGGCGCTGCCGTTCTGGTACCAGAGCGGGATGGCGGCCATGTGGTCCCGGACGACCTCCTCGGCCCGCTGGAACAGCCGGACGGACCGGGCCTGGTCCGTCTCGGCGTTGGCCCGGTCCACGAGCCCGTCGAACTCCGGGTCGGACCACTTGCCGTCGTTGGAGGACGCGTCGGTGTAGTACAGCGGCTGGAGGAAGTCCTGGATCAGCGGGTAGTCCATCTGCCAGCCCGCGCGGAACGGCCCGGTCATCCGGTGCTGGCCGATCCGGTTGCGGAAGTCGGCGAAGGTGCCGACCGGGTTGCCGACGCAGGCCCTGCCGTCGCCCAGGGCGTTGTTGATGGAGTTGCACACGGCGTCCACCCACTGCCTGTGCGAGCCGGTGTCCGCGTTGTAGGTGATCCTGACCTGTCCGCCGGGGATGCCGCCGCCCTCCCGGACCAGCTTCCTGGCCTGGTCCGGGTGGTACTCGCAGGCCCGGCCGCACAGCCCGGGTTTGTAGCCGCCGGCCGGGCCGAGCACCGGGGACGTCCAGTCGGTGGCCGGGGTGCGGGTCCGTTCGAAGATCCTGTCCGTGATCTGCCGGCGGTCGATCGCCATGGACAGGCCGGTGCGGACCTTCTCCGACCCCGGCCGGTTCCACGCCTTGTCGTAGTAGGGGAAGGCCAGGGTCTGGATGATGCCGGCCGGTCTGTTGAGGTAGCGGTCGCCGAGGTCGCCGCCGACGTTCTTCAGCTGGGCGGCGGGCACGTCGTCCACGAGGTCGAGGTTGCCGGCCATCAGGTCGGTGTAGGCGGTGTTGTTGTCCGTGTACACCTTGAGGGTCACCCCGCCGTTGAGCGCCTTGTCGGGGCCGGGGTAGCCGTCCCACTTCCGCAGGAACATCTGCGCGCCCTTGGTGTAGGACGAGACGGCGTACGGGCCGTTGCCGACCGGCTTGGCCAGCCAGGCCGCGTGGTGGGTGAAGAAGGCGCGGGGCAGCGGGGCGAAGGCCGGGTAGCCGAAGGTGTCGGGGAAGGCGGAGAACTTCTGGCCGAGCCGCACGGTGAAGGTGCGCTCGTCCACGACCCGCAGGCCCGACAGGGTGTCGGCGCTCTGCCTGCCGTGGGAGGGGTGGACCTTGTCGTACCCGTCGATGTAGGCGAAGAAGAAGGCGTTCTTCTGGCCGTTGCGCAGGCTCGCCCCGTAGTTCCAGGCGTCCACGAAGGAGTGGGCGGTCACCTTCTCGCCGTCGGAGAAGGTCCAGCCGTCCTTCAGCTTGATCGTGAAGTTCCGCGAGTCGTCGGTGACGATGGACTCGGCGAGCATGTCGGTGGCCCTGCCGGTCCTCGGGTCGTACTTCTTCAGGCCCCGGAAGATCATGTCGAGCACCTTGCCGCCCTGCACCTCGTTGGTGTTGGCGGGCTCGAGCGGGTTCTGCGGGTCGCCCCAGGAGGAGCTGAGCACCGCGGCGCCGGTGCCGCCGGAGGTGCCACCGCCCCCGCAGCCCGCGGCGGCGAGCGCCATCACCGCCGCCACCGCGCGGGCGGCACGTCGGGTGTGGGCGGTTCCCCGCATGGGCGTGCCTCCTCCACATGAACACCGATCCGGTAAAAACAAATATCAGTTGATATGACCAGCTTTGCCTGCCCTCAGTCCGATTGAGGGCCTTTTGGTCGTACAGGTCATCCGAATGCAGGCACGCCCCGTCCGCCGCCTTGATGATCTTGCGTGTGGAGTGCAACGGATCTCTGCGCAACGATGCGGAAACGTTGGATTCGCACGCGGCGATGTACGCATTCCGACACTCCACCGTCCGCATATCGAACTCATTGACCGTTTAGCCCGAATAGTCCGATGTGAAGCACGGATTGATTACGGCGTGCTACCCGCGTAGCTACGGAACGGCCAAGTACAGGCAAAGAAGGTAAAGAGAAACCCAAGCCGACCGAGAATTTATTGACCTTGAATGAATTGCGTTGAAAAAGTCCGCCGTAGCCCGTAGGGGAGCGCCCTGCGGAGTCATCAGACCCTCGCTTGGGCCAGGAGCACCATGACCCCCCCAACTCCATCCGCGGCTGCCCCGCTTGAGGTGACCGACGAGACCGCCGCGAAGTCGACCACTTCGGGCGTCTCGAAGGGCAGCGAGGGCCGCTCTCCGGGACGGCTTGCCTGGAAGCGCTTCAAGCGTGACAAGACGGGCGTCATATCCGCGTACGTCGTGATCTTCTTCTTCGTGATCGGCATCGCCGCACCGCTGATCTCCAAGCTCTACGGCAAGGACCCCTACACCACCTACGCGAGCAAGGACCCGAGCCTGCTCAACCCGTTCGCCTACCCCTCCGGCCCCAACGGCGGCATGAGCTCGGACTTCTGGTTCGGCGTCGAGCCGCAGCTGGGCCGGGACGTCTTCTCGTTCCTGCTGTACGCGATCCGGAACTCGCTGGGGATCGCACTCGCCGCCACCCTGCTCACCGTGTTCTTCGGTGTCGTGATCGGTGTCACCGCGGGCTACCTGGGCGGCCGGGTCGACTACCTCGTCGGCCGCATCATCGACATCCTGCTGTCGTTCCCGTCCACGCTGTTCTTCATCGCCTTCCTCCCCGTCGTCTACGGCCTGTTCGTGGCCGCCGACGACGACATCCCGGCCTCGCTGCGCGCCACCGCCCTGATCGTGGTCCTCACGTTCTTCGGCTGGGCGTCCATCGCCCGTCTGCTGCGCGGCCAGGTCCTCAGCCTGCGCGAGCGGGAGTTCGTCGAGGCGGCGAAGGTCACGGGCGCGTCACCGGCACGCATCGTGTTCAAGGAGCTGCTGCCCAACCTCTGGACGCCGATCATCATCCAGGCCACGCTCCTGCTGCCGGCCCTGGTGACCACGGAGGCGGGCCTCGCGTTCCTCGGTGTCGGCATGATCGACCCCACCCCGGACTGGGGCGTCATGATCGCCCGCGGCTCCCAGTTCTACTCCGAGGACCTCACCTTCATGCTCTTCCCGGGTCTGGCGATGATCATCTTCGTCCTCGCCTTCAACCTGCTCGGGGACTCCGTACGCGACGCCCTCGACCCCAAGTCCAGGCGGTAGCGCCCCGTTCCACCCGGCCCGGTTCGATGATGTCCGGCTGGCTCCGACCGTCCGAATTGACCCGTATAGGCAGGCTCAGCATGTCTTTTTCGCGTAGAAACTTCCTGATCGCCACCGGTGTGGCCGCGGCCTCCACCTCCGTGCTGAGCGCGTGCAGCAGCGGCGGCGACAGCGACGGCAAGGGGGACAAGGTCCCCTCGGTCAGCGGCAGCAAGACGACCCAGATCTCGGTCGGCACCAAGGCCGACTCGACGGGTCCGGCGACCGAGGTCACGGGTGCGGTCAAGGGCGGCACCATCTACTCCCTCGACCAGTTCGACATGGACCACCTGGACCCGGCCCAGATCTACTCCTCCACCGAGGCCGCGATCTCCGTCCCGATCCTGCGTGGTCTGACCGGCTACAAGATCGACGACAAGGGCGGCGCCGTCCTCGTCGGCGACCTCGCCACCGACGCCGGCACCATGAAGAACGGCGGCAAGACCTGGTCCTTCACGCTGAAGGACGGTCTGAAGTGGGAGGACGGCTCGGACGTCTCCATGGACGACGTGCGCCACACCTTCGAGCGCATCTTCGCCGACTTCATCACCGAGGGTCCGCGCTACGTCCAGAACTGGCTGGAGGGCGCCAAGGCCTACAAGGGCCCCTACGGCGGCAAGCACCTCGACTCCATCGAGATCTCCGGCAAGACCGTCACCTTCCACCTCAACGAGGCGCGCGGTGACTTCAACTTCACCCTGGCCATGCGCGGCTACGCCCTGGTGGCGAAGAAGCACGACAACAAGGAGAAGTACGACAAGCGTCCGTTCTCCTGCGGCCCGTACAAGATCGGCAGCCGTCAGATCGGCAAGTCGATGACCTACGAGCGCAACGCGCACTGGGACCCGAAGACGGACTCGATCCGCAACGCCTACCCGGACAAGTTCGTCTTCCAGTTCGGCTTCCAGAACCTGGCCTCGACCGACCGCTACATCTCGGACCGCGGCAACGACCAGTACACGATGTCGATCTTCAACGAGATCGCCGCCGAGCGCGTCGCCCAGGTGCTCCCGAACCCGAAGTACAAGGGCCGCATCCTCACCGCGATCGACACGGCCACCTACTACTGGCCGATCAACTCCAAGCGCATCACGGACGTCAAGGTCCGCCAGGCCATCAACTTCGCCTGGCCGCTCCAGCAGCTCCAGACGATCCGCGGCGGCGCCTCCGTCACCGAGATGGCGACCACGGTCTTCAGCCCGGTGACCCCCGGCTACCACAAGTTCGACCTGTACGGCAAGGCGCAGAAGCCGGGCGGCGACCCGGTCAAGGCCAAGGCCCTGCTGAAGGAGGCCGGCAAGGTCGGCACGAAGCTGGTCATCGCCTACCAGCAGTCCGACAACTCGGTGAAGCAGGCCATCGCGATCAAGAACGCGCTGGAGGCGGCCGGCTTCCAGGTGGTCAACAAGCAGGTCGACAAGTCGACCTTCTACACCCAGATCAGCAAGCTCGACAACGGCTACGACATGTTCGCCGCGGGCTGGAGCCCGGACTGGCCGGCCGGTTACTCGGAGTTCTACCCGACCTGGGACGGCAGCCAGATCCACGACGGTGGCCAGAACTGGTCGCAGTTCGACAACACGAGCGTCAACAAGGCGATCGAGGCCGCGTCGAAGATCACCGACCCCGAGAAGGCCAACGCCGCCTGGGGCGCGATCGACCGCCAGATCATGGAGCTCGCGGGCTGCGTGCCGGACTACCACCCCATCCGCCACTGGATGTACGGGTCCAAGGTCGGCCACGTCGTCTACGACAGCGCCAACACCTGCGTCGCGCTCTGCAAGCTCTACGCCAAGAAGTAGTCACGCCCGACCCCTGGGGGGCGGCCACCACCCGGCCGCCCCCTCCGGCCCACCCCTCACACCGGCGACGGCGCCCCGTCCGGAAAGTCACGCCCCATGTTCCGCTTCCTTGTCCGCCGAACCTTCGGCGCGCTGGTCATCCTCCTGATCATCAGCGCCGTCACCTTCTGGCTCTTCTACGCCATCCCGCGTGACCCCGCCATGATGTCCTGCGGCAAGAACTGCACCAAGCCGATTCTGGAACAGGTGCGGCACAACATGGGCATCGACCATCCGGTACCGGTCCAGTACTGGTACTGGCTCAAGGGCCTCTTCGTCGGCCGGGACTACGGCAGCTTCGGGCACTGCAACGCGCCCTGCCTCGGCTACTCCTTCGCCAACCGTGAGCCCGTCCTGGGCACCATCCTGGACCGGCTCCCGCTGACCCTCTCCCTCGCCTTCGGCTCCGCCGTCGTCTTCCTCTTCTTCGGTGTCGGCGCCGGCATGGCCGCCGCCGTCAAGCAGGGCAAGTGGCAGGACAAGGCGGCCAGCTCCGCCTCGCTGGTCGCGTCGTCGATGCAGATCTACTTCGTCGGGTACATCGCGATGTACTTCCTCGTCGGAAAGCTCGACATCCTCGACAACCCCTCCTACACGCCCCTCACCGAGAACCCCGGCGCCTGGATCTCCGGCCTGCTGCTGCCCTGGCTGGTGCTGGCCCTGATCTGGACCGCCAACTACACCCGTATGACGCGCTCCCAGCTGGTCGAGACGCTGAGCGAGGACTACGTCCGCACCGCCCGGGCCAAGGGCCTGTCCCGCCGCAACGTCTTCTTCCGGTTCGCCTGGCGCGGCGCGATGGGGCCGATCGTCACCATCTTCGGCATCGACCTCGCCACCCTCATCGGCGGCGCGATCATCACCGAGCAGGTCTTCAGCCTCCAGGGCGTCGGCCAGCTCGCGCTGAGGTCGGTGGAGCAGAGCGACCTGCCCATGGTGCTCGGCGTCACCCTGCTGGCCGCCGGTGCCATCGTCTTCTTCAACATCATCGTGGACGCCGTCTACGCCCTCATCGACCCGCGGATCCGGCTCGCCTGACCTCCGCCCCGCCCCCTTCCCCACCGCCCCACCCGGCGACCTCGCATCACCCCCCAGGAGCGTCCCCGTGACGAGCACCGATCAGCAGCCGTTCCTCTCCATCAGGGACCTCAAGGTCCACTTCTCCACCGAGGACGGCATCGTCAAGGCCGTCGACGGACTCAGCTTCGACCTCGCCAAGGGCCAGACGCTCGGCATCGTCGGCGAGTCGGGCTCGGGCAAGTCCGTCACCAACCTGACGATCCTGGGCCTCCACGACCGCGAGCGCACCGCGATCGAGGGCGAGATCGTGCTGGACGGCAAGGAGCTGCTCACCGCCTCCGAGCGGGAGCTGGAGCGGCTGCGCGGCAACAAGATGTCCATGATCTTCCAGGACGCGCTGGCCTCGCTGTCGCCGTACCACACCGTCGGCACGCAGATCGGCGAGACGTACCGCAAGCACACCGGCGCCTCCAAGGCCGAGGCCCGCAAGCGCGCGGTGGAGATGCTGCGCCGGGTGGGCATCCCGCAGCCGGACATGCGGGTGGACGACTACCCGCACCAGTTCTCCGGCGGTATGCGCCAGCGCGCGATGATCGCCATGGCGCTGGTCTGCGACCCCGAGCTGCTGGTCGCCGACGAGCCGACCACCGCGCTCGACGTGACGGTCCAGGCCCAGATCATGGACCTGCTCAAGGACCTCCAGCAGGAGTTCGGCACGGCCATCATCTTCATCACCCACGACCTCGGCGTCATCGCCGACATCGCGGACGACGTGCTGGTGATGTACGGCGGCCGGTGCGTGGAGCGCGGCACCAAGCAGGAGGTCCTGCGCGATCCGCAGCACCCCTACACCGTGGGTCTGCTCAACTCGATGCCCAGCCTGACCGGGCCGGTCGACGTGCCGCTGACGCCGATCCCCGGCTCGCCGCCCTCGCTGCTCAACCCGCCGACGGGTTGCCGCTTCCACCCGCGGTGCACCTTCACCGACAAGGTCGCCGGCGAGCGGTGCTCGGGTGAACGCCCGCTGCTGGAAGTGGTCGACGGCCGCGGTTCGGCCTGCCACCTCACCACGGAGCAGAAGCGGGAACTCTTCCCCGACTACGCCGCGACCCGGCACAACTGACGGACACGAGAGCGGACTTCACGAACATGAGCAACACGAACCCCCTCCTGGACGTCTCGGGGCTGACCAAGCACTTCCCGATCAAGGGCGGCTTCCCGATCCGCCGCACGGTCGGCGCGGTGCAGGCCGTCGACGGGCTGGACTTCCAGGTCGCCGAGGGCGAGAGCCTGGGCCTGGTCGGCGAGTCGGGCTGCGGCAAGTCGACCACCGGCCGGCTGATCACCCGTCTGCTGGAGCCGACCAGCGGCAAGATCATCTACCGGGGCCAGGACATCACGCACGCGGGTCGCAGGGGCCTGGCCCCGATCCGCTCCGAGATTCAGATGATCTTCCAGGACCCGTACGCCTCGCTGAACCCGCGGCAGACGGTCGGCAAGATCATCTCGGGCCCGATGGAGATCAACGACATCGACCCGGCCAGCGGACGCGAGGCCCGGGTCCGGGAGCTGCTGGAGATCGTCGGTCTCAACCCCGAGCACTACAACCGCTTCCCGCACGAGTTCTCCGGCGGCCAGCGCCAGCGCATCGGGGTCGCCCGCGCGCTCGCCCTGGAGCCGAAGCTGATCGTCGCCGACGAGCCGGTCTCCGCCCTCGACGTCTCCATCCAGGCGCAGGTCGTCAACCTGCTCCAGAAGGTGCAGCGCGAGCTGGGCATCGCCTTCGTCTTCATCGCCCACGACCTCGCCATCGTGCGGCACTTCTCCCAGCGCGTCGCGGTCATGTACCTCGGCAAGATCGTGGAGATCGCCGACCGCGCGGACCTGTACGACAACCCCCGCCACCCCTACACGCGGGCCCTGCTCTCCGCCGTCCCCGAGGCGACGGTCGACGAGGAGCCGCGTGAGCGCATCCGCCTGGTCGGAGACGTGCCGTCCCCGATCAACCCGCCCTCCGGCTGCCGCTTCCGCACCCGGTGCTGGAAGGCGACCGAGAAGTGCGCCACCGAGGCGCCGCCGCTGGTGCAGGTCGAGGGCAACAAGCCGGGCCACCTGACGGCGTGCCACTACCCGGAGACGGTCGACACCGTCCCCGCCCCGCGCCTCTCCAAGGACCCCGAGGCGGCGGTCTGACACACCCCTTTCCCGTCAGCCGCCCCCTTGCGGAACGGACTCTCACGGCCCATTGACCCGAGCCCACGAACGTCCGCTCCAGGGGACAAGGCCCGCACCTCCCCAGGTGCGGGCCTTCTTCCATGCCCGGCCGGCCACCCCGACGCTCCCCCCATCGGGAGGACTTGGATATTGCCTGTTCCTGACGCGCCGTTCAGCATGGTGTGGCAGACTGCCGCGGTGGTGGATCACGTCTTTGCCGATCTCTCGCTCGCCGCGCTGTACGACAGCCTCAACCCCTGGGGACCGGGTGACGACTTCTACCTCGGCCTGGTGCGGGAGGCGGGGTCCGTGCTGGACATCGGCTGCGGCACCGGGCAGTTACTGCGGCGGGCCCGCGAGGAGGGCCACCGGGGGCGGCTGATGGGGCTGGATCCGGCCGCCGCCATGCTCGTCCAGGCGCGGCGGGCCCGGCCCGACGTCGACTGGGTGCTCGGCGATGTGCGGGTGCGGCAGTGGCGGGCGGAGTTCGACCTCGTCGTCATGACCGGGCACGCCTTCCAGGAACTGGTGGGCGACGAGCAGATCCGGCACTGCCTGCGGGCCGTGCGCGCGGCCCTGCGGGACGGGGGCCGGTTCGTCTTCGAGACCCGCAATCCGGGCGCCCGGGCCTGGGAGCGGTGGACCCCGGACCGGGTCCACGAGATCACCGCCGCCGACGGCACGCCCGTACGCGTGTGGCACGAGGTCCAGGACGCCGGGCTCCGGCGGGACCGGGTGCACTTCACCGAGACCTACGCCGGCCCCCGCTGGCCCGAGCCCCGGGCCCACCACGGCGTCCTGCGCTTCCTGGACACCGCGGCCCTGGACGGTTTCCTCGCCGAGGCGGGCCTGACGGTGGCCGAGCGGTACGGCGACTGGCAGCGGGGACCGCTCACCCCGACCGCACCGGAGATCATCACCGTGGCCCGGCCCGCCCGGGCGCCCCGGCGCTGAACGTCCGCCGGGGCCGCGCTCGCCCGGGCCGGACCCCGCCGCCTCCACGACGCCGCTTCGGCCCGCCCGGTGACGCTACGGCTGTCCCGGCTTGCCCTCCTCCAACGCCGCCAAGGCCGGGTCCAGGACGATGTCCTCGTCCCGGGCCTCGACGGTCGGGTCCTCCGGGAAGTGGCAGGCCGTCAGGTGGCCGGCGTGGTTGCCGGTGATCCGGACGAGCGGGGGCTCCTCCATGGCGCACTTGTCCTGCGCCTTCCAGCACCGGGTGCGGAAACGGCAGCCGGACGGCGGGGAGATGGGCGACGGCACGTCACCGGCGAGTCGGATGCGCTCCCGCGGCGGCGCCTCCTCCTCGGTGAGGCTGACCTCGGGGACGGCGGAGAGCAGGGCGTGGGTGTAGGGGTGGCGCGGACGGGCGTAGATGGAGTCGCGGTCGCCCACCTCGATGATCTTGCCGAGGTACATGACCGCGACGCGCTGGGAGAAGTGCCGCACGATGGCGAGGTCGTGGGCGATGAAGACGAAGGCGATGCCCAGCTCGCGCTGCACCTTCTGGAGCAGGTTGACGACCTGCGCCTGGATGGAGACGTCGAGGGCGGAGACCGGCTCGTCGGCGACGATCAGCTTCGGCTCCAGGGCGAGCGCGCGGGCGACCCCGATGCGCTGGCGCTGGCCGCCGGAGAACTCGTGCGGGAAGCGGTTGTAGTGCTCGGGGTTGAGACCGACGATCTCCAGCAGCTCCCGGACCCGGGCCTCGCGTCCGCTGGCCGGGTCGATATCGTTGATCTCCATCGGGCCCGAGATGATCTTGCCGACCGTCTGCCGCGGGTTCAGCGACGAGTACGGGTCCTGGAAGATCATCTGTATCTCGGAGCGGATCGGGGTCAGCTGCCTGCGCGTGGCACGGCTGATGTCCCGGCCACGGTAGGCGATCGTGCCGCTCGTCGGCTCCATGAGACGAGTGATCAGCCGGCCGGTGGTCGACTTGCCGCAGCCCGACTCGCCGACCAGGCCGAAGCTCTCCCCCTCGTACACGGTGAGGTCGACGCCGTCGACGGCCTGCACCGCGCCGACCGTGCGACGGATCGGGAAGCCGCCCTTGACCGGGAAGTGCTTGGTCAGCCCCGAGACCCGGAGCAGCGGCTCCCCCTCCGGGCCGGCGCTCGTGTCGGCCGGGGCCGGGAGGACCAGGTCCTCTTTCATGACGGTGTCCTCCTAGGACGACTGACGACCTAGCCCAGTCGGGGCTTGATCTCCTCGATGAAGATGGTCCGCTTCTGGTCGGCGGTGAGGTGGCACGCCGACGCCCGGCCGGGGCCGATCGGCGGGCGCTCCGCCACGCAGCGCCCCGTGCCCTCCACCCGGTCCTGGAAGGTGCAGCGGGGGTGGAAGCGGCAGCCGGACGGCGGGGTGAGCAGCGACGGCGGGGCACCCGGGATCGGGGCCAGCGGGGCGCCCGGGTCGGAGTCGAGCCGCGGCATCGAGTTGAGCAGGCCCCAGGTGTACGGGTGCTGGGGTGTGCGCAGCACCTCGGCGGTGGTGCCCCGCTCCACCGCGCCGCCCGCGTACATCACCATGATGTCGTCGGCCATGTCGGCGATCACCCCGAGGTCGTGGGTGATGAAGACGATGCCGGAGCCGAACTCCTGTTGGAGGCTCTTGAGCAGGTCCAGGATCTGCGCCTGCACGGTCACGTCCAGGGCGGTGGTCGGCTCGTCGGCGATCAGCAGGTCCGGGTCGCAGATCAGCGCCATGGCGATCATCGCGCGCTGGCGCATCCCGCCGGAGAACTGGTGCGGGTAGTCCTTGGCCCGCTCCCGGGGATGGGGGATGCCGACCTTCCCGAGCATCTCCACGGCCCGTTCCCACGCCGCCTTCTTGGAGGCGCCGGTGTGCTTCCGGTACGGCTCGGCGATCTGCCGGCCGACGGTGTAGTACGGGGACAGCGCGGTCAGCGGGTCCTGGAAGATCATGGCGACCTTGTTGCCGCGCAGTTTCTCCAGCTCCGACTCCCGGGCCGAGGTCAGTTCCCGCCCGTCCAGGAGGATCTCCCCCTCGACGGTGGTGAACATCGGGTTGTGCAGGCCGAGGATCGTCAGGTTGGTCACCGACTTGCCCGAGCCGGACTCCCCCACGATGCCGAGCGTGCTGCCGCGCTCCACGTCGAAGGAGAGGCCGTCCACGGCCCGTACGACGCCGTCCTCGGTCCGGAAGCTGACGTGCAGGTCCCGCACCGAGAGCAGGGGACCGGCACCGGCCGGGGCCGGCACGCCGGCCTCCTTGGTCACTGTGGTCACGACGGTGCTCCTAGGCCAGCCGCACGCGCGGGTCGATGAAGGCGTACGCGGCGTCGACGACGATGTTGAACAGCAGGATCATGCTGGCGGAGAAGAGCATCACGCCGAGCAGGAGCGGCAGATCGCTGAAGCTGACGGCCTGGACGGCGAGTTGCCCGAGCCCCGGCAGCGAGAAGGTGAACTCGGTGATGATGGCGCCGCCGAGCAGTGAGCCGAGGTCGATGCCGAAGATGGTGACGATGGGGATCAGCGAACCGCGCCAGGCGTAGCGGAAGAAGACGTACCGCCGGGACATGCCCTTGGCGCGGGCGGTGCGGACGTGTTCCTCCTGGAGCTGTTCGATCATCGAGGACCGCGACATACGGGTGTACTGCGCCGCGAAGATCGTGGAGAGGACCACCCAGGGGATGATCAGGCCCGTGAACCAGGTGGCCGGGTCCTGGGTGAACTCGTTGTACGCCGGCTTGTCGAACCAGTGCGTCTGGTAGACGAGGATCGCCAGCGCCAGCGGGCCCAGGAAGTAGATCTGGAGCGAACTGACCACCATGGCGCCGCCGGTGGCCGCCTTGTCGATCAGCGTGCCCCGCCGCCACGCGGCGAGCAGGCCGGTGCCGAGACCGACGATCAGGAAGCACACAGCCGCGCCCAGGGTGAGCGAGACGGTGGTGGGCAGCCGGTCCATCAGGGTGGCCCACACCTGCTCGTTGGTGTGGTACGAGTAGCCGAAGCAGGGGGCCGGGCAGGGACCCTGGGCGAACCGGTCGCTGCCCATGAGCAGGTTGTGCAGGAACAGCCAGTACTGCTCGGGGATCGACTTGTCGAGGCCGAGCACGTGGTGGATGTTCGCGATGCTGTCCGGGTTGCAGGTCTTGCCGCACATCAGCAGCGCCGGGTCCCGGGGCACCCCGAAGAACAGCAGGAACGCGACGATGCTCAGCAGGAAGAGGATGACGACGGCACCGAGGGTCCGGCGCATGAGGAAGCGCAGCATGGCAGGGGCAGCTCTCTGACGTCGGCGGTCCGGGCGGTACCCGGCGCACTGCCGGTGCGGTGTGCCGGGTACCGGACAGGGACGGTTACTTGATGTAGAGGCGACGCGGGTCGACGCCGCCCAGCACGTCGTCGTAGACGAGGCCGCCGACCTTGGAACCGGCGATCTGGGTCTGCTTGTAGTACCCGGTGGGGACGACGTTGACGACGTCCTTGATGAGGTACTGGTCCAGCTTCTCCCACGCGGCGGCCGACTTGACCGGGTCGGTGATCTTGTTGATCCGGTCGATCTCGCTGTTGACCTTCGGGTCGTTGACCTGCGAGTAGTTCTGCGCGCCCTCGGCGATCAGCCGGCCGTCGTACAGCGGCGGGATGACGGTCGAGGCGGACGGCCAGTCGGCGCCCCAGGCGGTGTGGAAGATGTCGTAGTTGTTGTCCAGCTTGGAGACCTGGTCGTAGTAGGTCTCGGCCGGGATCTCCTGGCGCTGGACGTTGAAGCCGGCCTTCTCCAGGCCCGCGGCCATGGCGGTGGAGTACTGCTGTCCCTCGGGCGTGTTGATGTAGCCGAAGGTCAGTTTGAGGTTGAGCTTGCCGGCCTTCTTCAGCAGCGCCCTGGCCTTGTCCGGGTCACCGGCGGGCTTCTTCTTCTTGCCGTGCGGGTCGAAGGCGGCGTCGTAGCCGGAGACGGTGGGGGAGATCGCGCCGCCCGCGACCTCCATGGCGTCGTTGCCGCCGTAGGCGCGGACGAAGGGGGTGATGGGCAGGGCGTAGGCGATGGCCTCGCGGACCGTCTTGTCCTTCAGCGCCGGGTGGCTCATGTTGATGTTCATCTGGCCCACGTACGGCTGGTAGCCGGAGACCGTGCGGGACTTGAGCTTCGGGTCCTTCAGGACCTTGGACAGGTTGCCCGCGTCGACCTGGTTGTTGAGGCTGACGCCGGTCCGGTCCGCGCCGCTGTCGGCGAGCAGGGCCTTGGTGGAGGTCTCGTACTGCTGGTTGAAGGTGATGGTGAACCGGTCCACGTACTGGTGGCGGATCGGGTCGGTCTTCGGGTCCCAGTTGGTGTTCTTGACCAGCACCATCGACTTGCCGGACTTGAACGACTGGATCTTGTACGGGCCGGTCACCACCGGCGCCTTGTCGTACCGCTGCTTGGTGTCGCCCTTCTGGGAGACGACCGCGTAGCCGGCCATCGCCAGCGCGTAGGGCAGGTCGGGGTGCGGGGTCTTGAAGTGGAAGACGACCGTCTTGGCGTCCGGCGTCTCCAGGACGGAGGAGGGCAGGTGCTTGCCCTTGTACGGGCCGTCCTTGAGCAGCTTGCGGTAGGCGGTGCCCGGCTGGTCGGCCAGCCACTGCTGGAGGTAGGTGGGGCCCTGGTTGATGAACGGCGCGAAGAGCCGCTCGATGCTGTGCCGCACGTCCTTGGACGTGATCGGGGACCCGTCCTCGAACTTGACGCCGTCCTTGAGGGTGTACTTCCAGGTCTTGCCGCCGTCGGTGGTGGTACCGGAGTCGGTGGCGAGGTCGCCGACCACCTCGTGCTTGCTGCCGTCGTCGCTCGTCGCCTTGTAACCGGTCAGGCCCCGGTGGATCAGCGAGGCGAGGGAGCCCTCGTTGGAGACGTAGATCTGGCCCGGGTCCAGGTGGGCGTAACTGTCGCGCTGGAGCACCTCCATGGTGCCGCCGGGCTTGGCGCCGGGCACCTCGGCCGCGGGGCCCGTGGAGGCGGCGGCGTCGCCGAACTCGATGGACGCCTGCTGCCGTTTGGCGTTCTCCTGCTGCTTCTTGTCGTCACCGCCGCCGTCGCTGCCGCCCTTGCTGCAACCGGTGAGCACAAGAGCCCCGGCCGCGAGCACGGAGAGTGCGCCGTAGGCATGGCGTCCGCCCCTACTCATCACGAAGATTCCCACCCATCTGTGTGTCACCAGTGCGATCTGTGTGTCACCAGTGCGAAAGAGAGAGCCCGCTCCGGTCAGCGCGCCGTCTTGGGATCGAAGGCGTCCCTGACCGAGTCCCCGAGCAGGTTGAACGCGACCACGAAAATGATCATCGAGATGCCGGGGAAGAACATGTAGGTGATGTCGTTCTGCATCACCAGTTCGGTGGACGCCTTGGAGAACATCTGCCCCCAGTCCGGCGTCGGTTCGACGATGCCCACGCCGAGGAAGGACAGACCGGCCTCGGCGGTCACGAAGCCGGGCAGCAGGTACGTCGACTGCACCAGCAGCGGGGTGACGATGTTCGGCAGGATCTCCTTGCGGATGATCCGCCACGGCGAGGCCCCGCTGACCCGGGCCGCCTCGATGAACTCCCGTTCCCGCAGGGAGAGTGCGGTGCCGCGCAGGATGCGTCCGAGGCCCATCCAGCCCAGGAGCCACTGCACGAGGATCAGCGCCACCACGCGGACGTAGGTGGGGGTCTCGTCACGCGGGCTGACGAACAGGGAGACCACGACCGGCATGCTCGCGATGAAGAACAGCTGGGCCGGGAAGGCGAGCAGGAAGTCGGTGATCCGGCCGATGGCGTAATCGGTCTTGCCGCCGAGGTAGCCGGCGGTGACGCCGAGCAGGATGCCGGTCACGACGACCGCGACGGTGACGGCGACCGAGATCATCAGCGAGGTGCGGATGCCGTAGATCAGCTTGGTGAACACGTCGTAGCCGTTGCCGGGTTCGAGACCGAACCAGAAGTCGCCGCTGATACCGCCGTTGGGCTGCACCGGCACGCCCGCGCTGTCGAAGAGGTCGGGACGCTCGTCCGCGTACACCGTGTACGGGTCCTTGCCGTACACCTTGGATATCAGCGGGGCCAGCAGCCCCACCAGGAAGAAGAAGCCCACGACGCAGGCCGAGATGATTCCCGTGCGGTCACGCTTGAAGCGCGTCCACATCAGCTGGCCGGGGGACCGGCCTTCGAGCCTGACGGGTTCGTTCCTCGCCGGCGGCCCTGGTTCGCCGCCGACGACGACCGAAGTCCCGCCGTCCTCGATGTCGATAGGACTTGTCACGGTTCGTCCGTTTCACAGGTATGAGTGTGAGAGGTGCCCGGGTACTCCGAGGACGCGCGGGACCGCAGTCGGACGCGCGTAGTTCTACAGCCGAATCACACCGCTGGAAGCGACGAACTGACCCACTTGGTGTTCGTGACACCGCGCATGGGGGTTCCTCCTCATGACTCCACGTGTTCACCAACAGGAGAGGGTTTCCGTCTTCCCTCCGACACCCCTGACGGAGGGTCAGACACCCCCTGGTGCTCGTGAGTCGGCGCTGTCCCCACAGCGCGTGACCCATTGACCCGAGCGCTACGCGGCTAACTATCTGGCATGAGGCAGGTGGCGACCACTGTCTTTAAATCTCAATTCAGTCACAGCTGACGCGAAGAACTTCCAAAAACTGGACAAACTGTTCGCGGTGAGAAGGCCGCGAAACGGACGTGTTACATGGGTATCGGTCCGGGATCACCGCAATCCGGACACCATCGCCACGTCACCGCCCGCCGGCCCCCGGAAAACGGGTTGCAAAAAGCCCGGGCACCCCCGTCATGGGGGTGCCCGGGCTCAAGTCGCCTCGGATCAGCCGTGCTTGGCGCGGCTCGCGGCGCGGGCGCGCTCCCGCTGGTCCAGGTTGACCTTGCGGATGCGAACGGCCTCCGGGGTCACCTCGACGCACTCGTCGTCGCGGCAGAACTCCAGCGACTGCTCCAGGGAGAGCTTGCGCGGCGGCACGATCGCCTCGAACGAGTCGGCCGAGGACGACCGCATGTTCGTGAGCTTCTTCTCCTTGGTGATGTTGACGTCCATGTCGTCGGCGCGCGAGTTCTCGCCGACGATCATGCCCTCGTACACCTCGGTGCCCGGCTCCACGAAGAGCACGCCGCGCTCCTGGAGGTTCGTCATCGCGAACGCGGTGACGGCGCCGGCGCGGTCGGCGACCAGCGAACCGTTGTTACGGGTCGTCAGGTTGCCGAACCAGGGCTCGAAGCCCTCGTGGATGGAGTGGCCGATACCGGTGCCGCGGGTCTGGGTCAGGAACTCGGTACGGAAGCCGATGAGACCGCGCGAGGGCACCACGAACTCCATGCGGACCCAGCCGGAACCGTGGTTCGACATGTTGTCCATGCGGCCCTTGCGGACGCCCATGAGCTGCGTGACGGCGCCCATGTGCTCCTCGGGCACGTCGATCGTCATGCGCTCGACCGGCTCGTGGACCTTGCCGTCCACGTCCTTGGTGACCACCTGCGGCTTGCCGACGGTCAGTTCGTAGCCCTCGCGGCGCATCTGCTCGACCAGGATGGCCAGCGCCAGCTCGCCGCGGCCCTGCACCTCCCAGGCGTCGGGGCGCTCGGTGTCGAGGACCCGCAGGGAGACGTTGCCGATCAGCTCGCGGTCCAGCCGGTCCTTGACCTGGCGGGCGGTGACCTTGCGGTCCTTCACGGCGGCCTTGGCGTCGGCGCCCTTGCCGGTGCCGCCGCGGCCGACCAGCGGCGAGGTGTTCGTCCCGATGGTCATCGAGATCGCGGGCTCGTCCACCGTGATCAGCGGCAGCGGGATCGGGTTCTCGGTGTCGGCGAGGGTCTCGCCGATCATGATGTCCGGGATACCGGCGACCGCGCAGATGTCACCCGGGCCGGCCTTCTCGGCGGGCTTGCGGGTGAGCGCCTCGGTCATCATCAGCTCGCTGATGCGGACGTTGCTGATGGTGCCGTCGCGCTTGATCCAGGCGACCGTCTGGCCCTTGCGCAGCTCGCCCTGCTCGACGCGGAGCAGCGCGATGCGGCCGAGGAAGTTGTCGGCGTCGAGGTTGGTGACGTGCGCCTGGAGCGGCGCTTCCTCGTCGTACGTCGGGGCCGGGATGTGGTCCAGGATCGTGGAGAAGAACGGCTCCAGGCTGTCGCTGTCCGCCGGGACCGTGCCGTTGTCCGGCTTGGTCAGCGAGGCGATGCCGTCACGGCCGCAGGCGTAGACGATCGGGAACTCGATCTGCTCCTCGTCGGCGTCCAGGTCGAGGAAGAGGTCGTACGTCTCGTTGACGACCTCGTCGATCCGGGCGTCGGGGCGGTCCGTCTTGTTGATGCACAGGATGACGGGGAGCCGGGCCTGGAGGGCCTTGCGCAGCACGAAGCGGGTCTGCGGGAGCGGGCCCTCGGAGGCGTCCACCAGCAGCACGACACCGTCCACCATCGACAGACCACGCTCGACCTCGCCACCGAAGTCGGCGTGGCCGGGGGTGTCGATGATGTTGATCGTGATCGGGTCCCCGCCGTCCTTCGGGTGGTACTTGACCGCCGTGTTCTTGGCGAGGATCGTGATGCCCTTCTCACGCTCCAGGTCGTTCGAGTCCATCATGCGGTCGTCGACGCCCTCGAGCTGGTGGGCGGCGAACGCGCCGGCCTGCTTCAGCATGCCGTCGACGATGGTGGTCTTGCCGTGGTCGACGTGGGCGACGATAGCGACGTTGCGGATGTCGTGGCGCGTGGCCATATTGCGGCGTACTCCCGGAGTGGTGAGAAGGCCCTGCTCTGACGTCCGTGTGACGCGGGCCTGCCGGGCTTGACACGCCACGGCCTCACCCCATGGTACGTGTCCTTCGCGGCGGGGGCGCGCCGGGCCGACGTAAGGGGCGCGGAGCGGCGCCGCCCCCCTCACGTCCGCGGGCCGCCGGGCGGCCGTGCCGTCACTTGTCCGGGCTCGCGCTCGCGGGGCTCGGGGAGACCTTCACGCCCTTCTTCAGGAAGCCCATGTCCTCGTACACCGGCGTCTGGAATCCGAACGCGCCCGCGTTGACCAGGTTCTTGCGCGCCCCCAGCAGTTGCGGCCGCTGGTAGAGCGGGATGGAGCCGGCGGCGGCCCAGATGCGGGCGTCCGCCTTCCTGATCAGGTCCCGCTCCTCGTCCTCGTCCAGCGTGGTCGCCGCCTGGTCGAAGAGCTGGTCGACCTGATCGGTGCCGACCCGGGTGAAGTTCTGCTCGACGTTCACCGAGCCGTCGGCCGCCGCGACCGGCTTGGCGTAGACCGGCCGGGCGTCGGTGGCCGGGTAGGCCGAGGACGGCCAGGAGTACAGGGCAAGGTCGTAGTCGCCGGAGGCGATGTGGTCCTTGAAGTAGCTCGCGTCCGGGACCCGGGTGATCGTGGTGCGGATGCCGACCCGCTCCAGCATCGTGGAGATCCGCGCGGCGACCGCGCCCAGGGTGTCCGAGCCCGGGCCGGAGGGCAGGACGAAGCGGAGCGTGAGCGCCTTGCCGTCCTTGGCGAGCGGTCCGGCCGGCGCGGCGGCCGGGGCGGCCGTGCCCCGCGGGGCGTACGCGCCGGGCGCGCCGCCGCGCCGGCCCTCCTGGGCGAGGTCCTTGTCGCGGTGCTCGCGCTTGTCGTCGCCGGGCGCGTGCCTCTTCCCCTTGTCGTCGTCGTCCTCTCCGACGATGTACTGGCCGTCCTTGCCACCGTCCGAGACGTCCTCGGAGGGTTTCTGCGGGCCGGCCGCCTTCTCGCCCTTCTTCTCCGCCTTGACCGGGCCGCCGGCCACCCAGCCGGCGTCGGCGAGCAGCGCCTGCGCCTCCTTGGTGTCCTGGTCGCCGATCGCGCCGCTGCTGTCGGCGTAGGCGGCCTGCCCGGACAGGGCGAGGTGGCTGCCGACCGGTACGGCGGGCAGGCCCAGCGGGGTGAGGACGAGCCGGGCCAGTTCGGCGCGGTCCAGGGCGCGGGCGACCGCCCGGCGGACGCGCTCGTCGGCGAGGGGGCCCGCGGAGCCGTTGAGGGCGAGCTGGGTGTAGGCGGGCTCCAGCGACTTGCGGACCTCGAAGTCGCGCAGCGCCTCCTGCTGCTCCAGGTACCGCTTGACGGCCTTCCGCAGCTTCTTCTGCCCCCGGGGCACCTTCTCGGAGTCGACGCCCTGCGCGAGCATCCAGGAGCGGAGCTTCTTCGCGGACGTGCGGCCCGCCCCCTGGAGCGGGGTGCCGGCGCCCTTCTGCCGGTTGGCGAGGCCGATCCGCTGGGCCTCGGTGGAGTCGACCTCGGCCAGGTCGACGCTGCCGTCGGCGAGCGCGGCGGCCCGCTTCTCCCGGGACACGGCGTGCAGCACGATCGTGTTCAGCTTGGCCGGCCGGCCCCACCAGCGCGGGTTGCGAGTGAGGACGACGTCCTTCCGGGCGGTGTCGACCTTGTCCACGCGGAACGGCCCGGCGGTGATCTTCAACTTGCGCCGGGCGCCGTCGTTGAAGGCGTCCGGGGTGCCCGTGACGTCCTTCGGGTAGAGGGGGGAGAACAGCGACTTCCAGTCGGCGTAGGGGCGGGCGAAGGTGACCCGGACCTGGAGGTCGTTGGCGCCGCGCTCGATCGAGGCGATGCGGTCGTACCCGGCGTTGCGGGCGGTCCAGTAGGCGCTGTTCTTCCCGGACAGGGCACGCCACTGGGCGGCGAAGTCGGCCGCGCCGATCTCCCGGCCGTCGCTCCAGACGGCCTGCTGGTTCAGCTTGTACAGCACGACCTGGCGCGGCTCGGTCTCGATGACCTTCGCCGATTCCAGGTAGGCGGGATCGGCCACCGGGCGGCCGTTCGCGTCGAGCCGGAACATCGCCGGGAGCACGGCCTGGGCGACGCGGCTGGTCCCGGCGTCGGCGTCGGCCTGGAAGGTGTTGAGGGTCTCCGGGACGGCGTCCACGGCCCATTTCAGGGTGCCCCCGTCGGCGACCTGGGCGCGGGCCACGGGGACGATGTCCTGCCGGGCCAGCGGGCCGGCGAGTGCGTCGTCGGAGCCGCAGCCGGCCAGGAGCGGCACCGCGAGCGCGCCCGCGGTGAGGAAGACGGCCGAGCGCATGACGGCGCGCGGGCCGACGCCGTGGTGGGACATCTCTGCTACCTCCGGGAAGCCGCGGGGCTTATGCTCACTTTTGTAGCCATATGGAACTGATCACTTTTGGCGGTATATGGAGCTGATCAGATCTATGCGGCCACTGAAGTGGAAAGGTTCCAGCCACAGCGGGCGACACGGCGACAGCGGGCGGTAACCCCACCCGTGCGGCGCAACACCCCCGGAGATGCATCCGTGCGCCTCCGTCAATCGCTGCACACGCCTTCACACCGGCACGTGTGACGCGCGAGACTCCAAGGCGCATGAACGTTGCCGCCCAGGGCCCCCGGGGCCCGTCAGAGTGAGGGGCAAGTCATGACCGTGCACGACGACATCACCTCCGCCCAGCGCTCCCTCGACGACCTGCACCGGTCGCTGGGACGCCTGGAGCACCAGCTCGACCGCGGCAGCCTGGAGATGCGCCGCGTCCGGCTGGACGCCGATCACCTGCGGGAGAGCCTGGCGCTGCTGCGGGCGGCGGTCGCCACCCCGGACGCGGCCCTCCGGCCGGACCTCGTGACCATCTCCGACACGCCCTACGACATCAGCCTGTGGACGGACTCGGACGACGAGGGCTTGGGCGCCCGCGACCGTCGCGCCCCCTGAGGATCCCCTACCGAACCGGAGTGCTGACGTGGCCACTGGTACGGAACCCCGACCGGACAGCGGCGGCGTGCGGGCCCGTCCGCGCGCCGCGATTCCCGCCCCGCACCTGCGGACCGACCGCTGGTGGCTGGCGCCCGCCATCACCGCGGCCGGCCTGTTCGCCTTCGTCGTCTACTCGACCTGGCGGGCCTTCGCCGACACCCACTACTACGCGGCGCCCTACGTCTCGCCGTTCTACTCGCCGTGCCTGGCGGAGAACTGCCGGACCATGCGGGCCGGGCCGAACGCCGCCCTCCTCGGCGGCTGGTGGGGCCTGTCCCCCGCGATCATCATCCTGATCTTCCCGCTCGGCTTCCGCCTGACCTGCTACTACTACCGCAAGGCCTACTACCGCGCGTTCTGGGCGTCCCCGCCCGCCTGCGCGGTGGCCGAGCCGCACCGCCGGTACACCGGCGAGACCCGCTTCCCGCTGGTCCTCCAGAACATCCACCGGTACTTCTTCTACGCCGCCCTGCTGGTCGCCGGGGTGCTGAGCTACGACACCGCGCTGACCTTCCGGGACACCCACTACCGGTGGGGCCACATGGGCCTGGGCACCCTGGTCTTCCTGGCCAACATCGCGCTGATCTGGGCTTACACCCTCTCCTGCCACTCGTGCCGGCACATCGTCGGCGGCAAGCTCAAGCACTTCTCCCGCCACCCCCTGCGCTACCGGGCGTGGCGGTTCGTCGGACGGCTCAACGGCCGCCACATGCAGCTGGCCTGGGCGTCGCTGCTGAGCGTGGCGCTCACCGACTTCTACGTGTACCTCGTCGCGTCCGGCGTCTTCGACGACCCGCGCTTCTTCTAGAGAAACCAGTGAGGGACCGAACTGATGTCCGTGGTGGACCGGCAGGAATGGGATGTCGTCGTGGTCGGTGCCGGCGGCGCGGGGCTGCGGGCCGCGATCGAGGCACGCGAGCGGGGCGCCCGTACGGCCGTCATCTGCAAGTCCCTGTTCGGCAAGGCGCACACCGTGATGGCCGAGGGCGGCATCGCGGCGGCGATGGCCAACGCCAACGAGCACGACACCTGGCAGGTCCACTTCCGCGACACCATGCGCGGCGGCAAGTTCCTCAACCAGTGGCGGATGGCCGAGCTGCACGCCCAGGAGGCCCCCGACCGCGTGTGGGAGCTGGAGACCTGGGGCGCGCTGTTCGACCGGACCGCGGACGGCCGCATCTCGCAGCGCAACTTCGGCGGCCACGAGTACCCGCGGCTCGCGCACGTCGGCGACCGCACCGGCCTGGAGCTGATCCGCACCCTCCAGCAGAAGATCGTCGCGCAGCAGCAGCGCGACCACGCCGAGACCGGGGACCACGAGTCCCGGCTGAAGGTCTTCCAGGAGTGCACGGTCACCCGCATCCTCAAGGACGGCGACCGGGTCTCGGGAGTCTTCGCCTACGAGCGGGAGACCGGCCGCTTCCTCGTCCTGGAGGCGCCCGCCGTGGTCCTCGCGACCGGCGGCATCGGCAAGTCCTTCAAGGTCACGTCGAACTCCTGGGAGTACACCGGCGACGGCCACGCGCTGGCCCTCCTGGCGGGCGCACCCCTGCTGAACATGGAGTTCGTGCAGTTCCACCCGACGGGCATGGTCTGGCCGCCCTCGGTGAAGGGCATCCTGGTCACCGAGTCCGTGCGCGGGGACGGCGGGGTGCTCAGGAACTCCGACGGCAGGCGGTTCATGTTCGACTACGTGCCGGACGTCTTCAAGGACAAGTACGCCGAGGCGGAGGACGAGGCCGACCGCTGGTACGAGAACCCCGACGACAACCGCAGGCCCCCCGAGCTGCTCCCCCGCGACGAGGTGGCCCGGGCGATCAACGCCGAGGTCAAGGCCGGCCGGGGCTCCCCGCACGGCGGCGTGTTCCTGGACGTGTCGACCCGGATGCCCGCCGAGGTGATCCGGCGCCGGCTGCCGTCGATGTACCACCAGTTCAAGGAGCTGGCCGACGTCGACATCACGGCCGAGGCGATGGAGGTCGGGCCGACCTGCCACTACGTGATGGGCGGCGTCGCCGTCGACTCCGACACCGCGGCGGCCCGCGGGGTGCCGGGCCTCTACGCGGCCGGCGAGGTGGCCGGCGGCATGCACGGCTCCAACCGGCTCGGCGGCAACTCCCTCTCCGACCTGCTGGTCTTCGGCCGCAGGGCGGGCCGGCACGCCGCGGAGCACGCCCGGCGGCCGGAGCGCCGGCCGCGGGTGGACGACACCCAGGTCGACACGGCCGCCGCGGAGGCGCTGCGCCCCTTCTCCGCCGAGACGCAGAGCGCCACGGACGCGCCGGAGAACCCCTACACCCTGCACCAGGAACTCCAGCAGACCATGAACGACCTGGTCGGCATCATCCGCCGCGAGGGCGAGATGGAACAGGCCCTGCACCGGCTGGGCGAACTGCGGGCCCGGGCCCGCAGGGCCGGCGTCGAGGGCCACCGCCAGTTCAACCCCGGCTGGCACCTCGCCCTCGACCTCCGGAACATGCTGCTGGTCAGCGAGTGCGTGGCCCGGTCCGCGCTGGAACGCACCGAGTCGCGCGGCGGGCACACCCGCGAGGACCACCCGGCGATGGACCGCGCCTGGCGCAACGTGAACCTGCTGTGCGCCCTCGCCGACCCCACCGGCGGCCTCGCGGCGGCCGACCCCGCCCGCGGCCAGATCCGGCTGACCCGCGAGAGAACCGACCCCATCCGCCCGGACCTGCTCGCCCTCTTCGAGAAGGAGGAGCTGGTCAAGTACCTCGCCGAGGAGGAGCTGTACGAGTGAGCAGCTACGAGGCCCGTTTCAGGGTGTGGCGGGGCGACGCGCAGGGCGGCGGCCTGACGGACTACACGGTCGAGGTGAACGACGGCGAGGTGGTCCTCGACATCGTCCACCGGCTCCAGGCCACCCAGGCACCCGACCTGGCCGTGCGCTGGAACTGCAAGGCCGGCAAGTGCGGTTCGTGCTCCGCCGAGATCAACGGCCGACCGCGGCTGCTGTGCATGACCCGCATGTCCGTCTTCGACCGCGCGGAGACCATCACGGTCACCCCGCTGCGCGCGTTCCCGGTGATCCGGGACCTGGTGACCGACGTCGGCTTCAACTACCAGAAGGCGCGGGAGGTCCCGGCGTTCGTACCGCCCGCCGGGGTCGGGCCCGGCGAGTACCGCATGATGCAGGAGGACGTGGACCGCTCGCAGGAGTTCCGCAAGTGCATCGAGTGCTTCCTGTGCCAGGACACCTGCCACGTCGTGCGCGACCACGAGGAGAACAAGCCGGCGTTCGCGGGCCCGCGCTTCCTGATGCGGATCGCCGAACTCGACATGCACCCCCTGGACGCGGCCGCCGCGACTGGCCTCGACCGCGCGCGCACCGCCCAGGACGACCACGGCCTCGGCTACTGCAACATCACCAAGTGCTGCACGGAGGTCTGCCCCGAGGGCATCCACATCACGGACAACGCCCTCATCCCGCTGAAGGAACGGGCGGCCGACCGCAAGTACGACCCGCTGGTGTGGCTGGGCTCGAAGATCAGGCGGCGGTCCCCGTAGCGCCGGGCTCCCGGACACCGCGGGCCCCGGATCAGCCGGCCCAGCCCTCCCCGTAGGCCCGCCAGTCCGCCTCCGTCGCCGCGAAGTCCACGTACAGGGCGACACCGAAACGGGCGCGGCGGGCGTCGGTGCGGGACAGCCCGAGCCGGACACCGCGCACGGCGGCCGGCACCGTCTCCGCGCGGGCCCGGTGGCCGACACGGTTCTCGTGGTAGAAGGGCAGGCCCATCAGGAGGTCGGTGGTGTCCGGGGTGACCTCCAGGGCGAGGCGGGTCTGCTCGGCCACGTACCCCCCGTACAGGCTCGCCAGCGGCTGCATCGTGTCGTACGACATCACCGCGATCTGGTCCACCCGGCGCGCCACCTGCCCGAAGTACGACTGCGACCACCACTTGGGGTGCCCCGACGCCGCACCCCACACGGAGTGCAGCGCGGGCAGCGGGTCGATCTGGTGAGCGGCCACGGAGAGCAGCGCGTGCCGGGAGCGGGTGAGCGTCCGCAGGTCGTCGAGGAGGCGCAGATAGTCACGGTCGCCCGAGTGCAGGGGCTCCAGGTCCAAGTGCACGCCCTGGAAACCGGCGTCCAGCACCCGGCCGGCGGAGACGGCTGTCGCGGCCCGCGTCGCCGGCCGCTCCAGCCGCAGCCCGTCCGGCCCCTCACTGGCCAGCGTGTCACCCAGCCAGGCCTGGACCCGGACACCGGGCAGCTCCCGGTGCACGGCCCCGACCAGCCACCGGGACCTCCGGTAGGCGGAGGCGGGAAGCGTGCCGTCGTGCTCCAGCGGCCCCGCGTGCACGTACAGGTCCCGGACGCCGGTGCCCCGCAGCCGTCCGGCCAGCGCCCTGACGTCCCGGCCGCTCTTCCGCCCGTCCACCCAGGCGTGCCCCAGCCACAGCGCGTCCCGGTGCCGGGTACGGGTGCCGGGGGCCGGGTCGCCGGTGTACTCCAGCCGCAGGGCGCTCTCCGCGACGAGGACCGGGAGCAACAGCACGACGAGAACGACACCGCCCCAACGGCCCACCCGCCACCACCGGGGCCGCGCCTTCTTCCCCGACGCCCCGGGTTCCGGTTCGGGGTCGGGTTCCAGTTCGGGGTCGGGTACGGGCACGGGTGCGGGTTCCAGTTCGAGGTCGGGTACGGGTTCGGACCTGTCAGCCGGTCCGGCGTCGATTTGGGGGCCGTCAGCCGGGCGGGAGTCGGCTTCCGGTCCGGCAACCGGTCCGGCATCCGGTGCGGTTGTCAGGTCGTCGGCGCTTCGGGGGGCGTCTGCTCGGTGGGCATCGGCTCGGGGATCGTCCGACCGGCGGGCGTCGGTTCCTGGGAGGGCGGGGTGGTGGGGGGTGGGACCGGGGTGACCGGGGTGGTCCCCGCTCGCGTCGGTGTGCCGGTGTTCGTCCATCGCGTCCCCCTGTCCACCTGGTCCCCCACCCGTCCCCGCCCCGCTCGCGGAGCCGCCGACCTGCCCATACGCTCCGAAAGGTGACGTCCTCCCTGATCCGGGGCCGGTCCCGGCGTGCCGCGGTGCACACGAGGGTGCGGGTGGCGCGTGCGGTGCTGGGCGGCCTGGCCGGAGCCGGGTGGCTGGTGTTGCCGTTGATGACGGTGGCGGCGCATGATCCGGTTCCCGTGGCCTCGTCCGGCGCGGTGGCCGGTGCCGCCGCGCAGCGGGACGAGACGTCCTCGGCCGACCTGGTGCTGCCGCTCGTCGCCGGCGCCGCGGCCGTGTCCCTGGCCGGCTACGGCTACCTGCGCCGCACCCGGCGCGCCCGCACCCGCACCACCCCGGGCAGGGTCTCCGCGCAGCCGCCCGCGCCCACCGCCGCCGACACCGAACGGCAGGCCGGCGCCGCGCTGCTGCTGGCCGACGAGTGCGTGCGGACCAGTCGGGAAGAACTGTCCTTCGTCACGGCCCTGTTCGGGGAGGAGCGGACGGAACCGTTCACGCACGCGTTGCGGGCCGCCGGGACCGAGCTGTCGGCCGCGTTCGCGATCTGGCGGCGGTACGAGCAGGGCGCCCCGGAGGACGCGGGGGCCCGGCGGCAGGCCCTGGTGGGCGTGATCGGCCGGTGCGCGGAGGCCGGCCGCCGCCTGGACGCGGAGGCGGCGGCGCTGGACGCGCTGCGCGGGCTGGAGGCCACTGGGCCCGGCGGTGTCGGTGGTGCCGGCGCGGCGCTGGAGGTGGCCGAGGGGCGGTTCCGCGAGGTGGCGGGCCGGACGGTGACCGCGCAGGAGACCCTGGCCGCGCTCGCGCAGCCGTACGCGCCCACCGCGTCCGTGTCCGTCGCCGGGTACGTCGAACAGGCCAAGGACCGCTTGGTGTTCGCCACGTCCCGGCTCAACGAGGCCCGTCAGGCCGCCGATCTGGACGACGGGGCCCGGACCGCCCGGCACCTGCGCGCCGGGGAGGCCGCGGTGGCCCAGACCGAGATCCTGGTGGACGCGGTGGAACGGCTCGCGGCGCGGTTGCGGGAGGCGGCGGCGCTGGTGCCGGCCGCGCTGACCGGCGCGGAGGCGGAGCTGGCGGCGTTCCGGCCCGGTGGGCGGGGCTCGCCGGCGTCGGACGAGCCGCGTGGCCCCCTCGCCCACGCCGACGGTGTGCTGGCGGCGGTCCGCGAGGAGCTGACCGGTGGACCGTACGACCCGCTGGACGCCCTGCGCCGGATCAGCCGGGCGGTGGAGCGGCTGGGCGGGGCGCGGTTCGGGGTGCTGCACACCGCGGCGCTGCTGGTGGCCGGTGGTTGCGTCGCCGGGGCGGAGGAGTTCGTGGCGGTGCACCGGGGAGCGGTGGGCACGCCGGCCCGGGCCCGGCTGGCGGAGGCGGTGCGGGAGCTGGGCGCGGGCCGCCCCGGCCGGGCCGACCCGGTGGCCCGGGAGGCGCGGGAGCTGGCCGAACGGGACGTCCGGGCGTACGGCGGCCGGTACGCCGGTGCCGGAGGGGATGCGGCCGGTCCCACCGGTGCAGTGCTGGGCGGCATCGTGCCGGCCGACGACCCGGACGGCGGTCCCCCGGCGAGCTACGGCGGTCCCCTCACCCGGTACCGCCACCACCTCTGACCCGCTCGGCCCCGGCGCGCCAGGTGGGCCGGGGTGATGTCAGAACAGGCTCAGCAGTGCCTCCGCCGGGTCCGTGAGGGCCTCGCCGCCCGGCAGGGGCAGCTCGAACCAGACCGTCTTGCCGAGCGGTGTCCGGCGCGATCCCCAGGCCGCGCTGAGCAGTCCGACGAGCTGGAGTCCCCGGCCGCCCTCGTCGGTGTCCCGGGCCCGGCGTCGCCGCGGCTGGACCAGTCCGGAGTCCCAGACCTCGCAGACCAGGGTGCGGTCCAGCAGCAGCCGTAGCCTGATCTCCCCCTCGCCGTACCGCAGCGCGTTGGTGACCAGCTCGCTCACCAGCAGCTCCGCGGTGTCGATCAGCGGCTCCAGGCCCCAGCCGGCGAGCTGTCCGCGGGCGTACTCCCGGGCCCGTCCGACGCTGCGCGGTTCGCGAGGCAGCGTCCAGTCGCCGACGGACTCCTCGGGCAGCCCCTGCACCCGGGCCATGAGCAGCGCGATGTCGTCCTCGCCGTGGTGGGTGTCGAGGGTGTTGAGGACGTGGTCGCAGACGTCCTCCAGCGGGCGGGAGGGGTCGGTGAGCGCGCCGACGAAGGCCTGGAGCCCCTCGTCCAGGGGGTGGTCGCGGGACTCGACCAGTCCGTCGGTGTAGAGGGCGAGCAGCGCGCCCTCGGGGAGTTCGACCTCGACCTCCTCGAACGGCTCCCCGCCCACGCCGAGCGGCATCCCGGGCGGCACGTCCAGCATCAGCGCGGGCTCGCCGGGCTCGACCAGGACCGGCGGCAGATGGCCGGCGTTGGCGAACGTGCAGCGCCTGGTCACCGAGTCGTACACGGCGTACACGCAGGTCGCCAGGTACACCTCGGACAGGTCGGCGTCCCGGGGCTGGCGGGCGGCCCGGGTGGCCTGCTGGACCCCGCCCGGGGTGCCGAGTCCGCGCGCGATCTCGTCCAACGCCGAGAGCACCTCGGCCGGTTCCAGGTCGAGCAGGGCCAGGGTGCGGACAGCGGTGCGGAGTTCACCCATGGCGACGGCGGCGCGCAGGCCCCGCCCCATCACGTCACCGACGACCAGCGCCGTACGGTGACCGGGCAGTTCGATGACGTCGAACCAGTCGCCGCCCACCTCGGTGGCCGCGTTGCCGGGCAGGTAGCGGCAGGCGATGTCCAGGCCGGACGCCTCGGGGTCGCCGGGCGGGAGCAGGGACCGCTGGAGTATCAGCGCCCGTTCATGCTCACGCCGGTACAGGCGCGCGTTGTCGATGCAGACCGCGGCCCGTGCGGCCAGCTCCACCGCCAGGTCCCGGTCGCGGTCGCCGAACGGCTCGCTGCCCTTGGTCCGGGCGAACTGGGCGAGTCCGACGACCGTGTCGTGGGCGACCATCGGCACGGCCAGCGTGGACTGCACCAGTCCGCCCTCCTCGGCGGGCACGCGCTGCGGGCGGGCGGTGCGCAGGGCGTCCGCGCAGGGCGAGCTGAACGGGAAGTGGTGGACGGCGCCGACCTCGACGGGTTCGCCGGAGCCGCTGAAGGGGGCGCCGGAGACGGCGCTGGCGAAGGCGACGCGCCGCAGTTCGGCGCTGCCGTCGGCGAGACCGGGCGGGGCCTCGTCGCCGGACAGCAGGCCCTGGTAGAGGTCGACGGTGGCGAGGTCGCAGAAGCCGGGGACGACGACGTCCAGGAGTTCGCGGGCCGTGGTCTCCAGGTCGAGGGAGTTCCCGATGCGCGCGCCGGCGTCGTTGAGGAGGGCGAGATTGCGCCGGGCGGCGGCGGCCTCGCGGGCGGCCTCGCGGCGGGCGGTGATGTCGGTGCCGAGCCAGGCGATGCCGATGGGCCGGCCGCTGCCGCTGTGCACGCGGTAGAGGTTGATGGACCAGTGCCGGCGTTCCTCGGAGCCGGGGACGAACCCGGTGACGTGCATGTCGGTGATCGACTCACCGCTCTCCAGGACCCGCCGCAGGGTGGCCGAGACCCGCTCGGCCTCACCGCGCGGCAGATAGTCGTTGACCTGCCGGCCCCGGTGGTCCTCCGGGGTTCCGCCGAAGATGGAGGCGAAACGGTGGTTGGCCCGACGGACCCTCAGGTCGTCGTCGATGAGCAAGAATCCGAACGGGGACTGACCGAAAATCGCCTGCGAGGCGGCGAGGTCGGTCTCGATGCTGCGCAGTGTGCGGACGTCCACGACGATACAGACGGCGGCCTTGTCGCCCTCGGCGGTGCGGGTCGGCATGACGTAGACCTCGGCCAGCCCCTCCTCGCCGCGCGCGCCGTCCGGGCGGTCCGGCATCCGGAAGGGGACCACTCCGGTCCACTCGCGGCCGTCGAGTATTTCGGCCATCTTCCGCTGCCCGCGGTCGTGCAGGTCGGGATCGACGAACGCCTCGATGGGGTCCATCCCGACGGCGTGCGCGGCGGGGATGCCGAACAGCTGCTCGGCGCGCAGGCTCCACTGGTCGACCAGCCCGCCGGGACCGATGGCGAAGGACGCGACCTTGATGTAGTCGTAGATCGAACCGGGCGGACTGCTCTGCCACATGGCGTCGCCGGGTGCCGCGGCCGCCTCCGCGGCCTGGTTCCTCGCGCCGTCCGACGGGTCCTCGGACTCCGTGGCCTTCGCTGGTATCTCGCTCACGCGAACCGTCCCCTCCAGCTCACCGCACCCGGCACCGGTCACCGGGGGCGGCTGCCCGCAGTATCCAGCACTACGGCGCCGCACGACACGGTGTTCACGATCACAGCTCGGTCCAGGTGTTTTTCGGACCGGTCCGTGACAACACTCCCACTCTTCTAACCAGGGAACACACCGCCGAACCACCCTCCTCGGGACCGGGCGCGTACCCGGCGCGCACCTGGACGCCGCACCGGCGGCTGTACACCCCCGTGCGCCCGCGGCCGCCGCCTCACCCGGGCACCGCCAATTCGAACCAGACGGTCTTTCCGCGGGCCCCGGGCCGGGTGCCCCAGCGCCGCGCGGACCCGGCGAGCAGCTGGAGGCCACGCCCGCCCTCGTCCTCCGGCCGGGCGACACGCTCGCGCGGCGGGTCGGGGAGCGGGTCGGACACCTCCACCCGCAGGGTGCCGTCGACCGCGTCGGGCCGGACCAGCCGCACCCCGATGGGGCCGGTGGCATGCCGCAGGGAGTTGGTGACCAGCTCACTGACCAGCAGGGCGGTGAGGTCGGCCAGGCAGTCGAGGTCCCAGCCGCGCAGCTGGTCCCGGACGGCCGCGCGGGCGCTGCGCACGGCACCCGGGTCCGCGGGGAAGGACCACTCGGCGCAGTCACCGTCGGTGTCGATCACGCCGCTCACTTCCCCGGCCAACAGAGCCCGCCCATGTCCGTTTTCATAGGATTAATGGGCCCATACCCGATATTCGACGGGCAGTACCGCGCGCGAGGGCGCACTGTGGCACGAACGGCGTATGCGGCGCTCCGGGGGGCCGGCGCGAGCGCCGTGTGCCGCGGGGACGGCGGCGCCTGGCTCCCCGCGCGGGCATTCCGCCCCCTCCGGCACCCGGCCCGGGGGCGTCGTTCGGGTCCGGAACCGGGTGCGGGGAAGGGAACGGGGTGCGGGAGAGGCGGACGGGCGGGTGCGGCGGCGCCGGCCGGCGCCCCGGGGGGGGCGGGCCGGGATCCGGGGCGCGGGACATCGGAGCGCGGGGGTCGGGTGGCGCCGGGAGGAAGTAGCCGCCGGCGGACTCGACCGGACCATCGGCGGATCCGGGCGGACCGTCGGTGGACGACACCGGGCGGTCGACGTGCTCACCCAGGCCATCGGCGGACCCGCTCGGGACCATCAGCGGACTGGACTCGGCCGGACCGGCGACGGACACGCCCCAGTCATCGGCGGACCCGGTCCGACCGCCGGCAGACTCCACCGAACCGCCGGCGGCCGCTCCCCGGCCCCGGGCGGCCTCGACCGGACGGTCAGCGGACTAGGTCGGGCCGTCGACGGACCCCTCCGAGCCCTCGGCGGGCCCGGTCGGCCGGAGTCCCGCGGCCTCGCGGACCGCCGGGACGTCCTGGTCCAGCCACGGGACGTCCCAGAGCCGCGCCGGGGTCAGCCAGCGCAGCTCGTCATGGTCCTGGAGGGGCCGGGGCGCGGGCGAACCGGGGCGCAGCCGAGCGGTCCACACCCACAGGACGTACGGCGCGCGCAGCGGCCACTCCCCCGGCACCCGCCGGACGGGCTCGGCGTCGACACCGAGTTCCTCGCGCAGTTCGCGCACCAGGGCGTCCTCGGGCCGCTCGCCGGGCTCCACCTTGCCGCCGGGCAGCTCCCAGCGCCCGGCCAGGTCGGCGGGGGCGCTGCGGCGCGCGGCGAGCAGCTTGTCGCCGTCGAACAGGGCGGCTCCCACCACGACGATGCGTTCCGTCCGGGATGGCGTGCGCGTCATGCACGGGAGCCTATGCCAGGGCGCGACCGGTCAGTTGCGCGCTCCGTCCCCGTTCTGGCCGATGCGCTCGACCCAGTACATCTGCTTGTGCCCACGGTCGTCGAAGCTGTCGGCGATCTTCTGCGCCTCCGCCCGGGTCGCGTACCGGCCGACGCGGTAGCGATTGCCGTTGTCGTCCTGCCGTATCACGATCCAGGGCAGTGAGACCGTGCCCTCACTCATGCCCCCCACCGCCCGCGTTCCTTCCCGCACCGCACCGCCCTCCCCCACGTTCGGCTGCGCTCTCGGGCCCCCGTCGCGCACCGCCTAAGGAAACCGCAATCCGCATATGCCCGAGCGTACGCCCAACCTTCACGCTGCGCATACGACTTTTCACAAAGAGGTACGCAACCAGCCAGACCGTCGGGGGCGCATCGAACCGAACGCGCCGTCGCGAGCACCGACACCCCGGGTCGGGGGTGCGCCGGGCACATGCGGACCACCTGCAAGAACGGCCGGATCGCTGCGGGCCCCCGAACGCCGGTGACGGCCGGGGAGGGCGCGACGAGCATTCACCGGGTGCGCCGGAGTGTGCGCTACCTCACTCCCAGCCGCACGCGCCGTACGCCCGGCGCCCCGTCACCCCCGCCGCCCCACCCCGACACCATGACGGCCCGCCCCGCCCAACGGCCGTACGTCACAGCTCACTTGACGGGCAAGTGATAGGCGACCCGATAACGGTCGGCCGGGACGACCACGTCGGCGGTCTCGACCGGGCGGCCCGAGGCGTAGTACGTGCGCTGGACGACCAGGACCACGTGCCCGGGGACACCGCCGAGCAGGTGCAGTTCCTCGGCGAGGCCGGGGCGCGCGCCGACCTCCTCGGTGACGTTGTCCACGATGACGTCGATGGCCCGCATGCGCTCGACCACGCCCATCCCGCCGAGCGGCCCTTCCTCGGGCAGCATCACCGGAGTGCGTCCGGTGACGGCGAGGGGCTCCCAGGAGGTGGAGAGCATCATCGGCTCGCCGCCCTGCCGGAAGAGGTACTTGGTGCGCATGACCCGGTCGCCGGGCTGGATCGCGAGGCGCTCCGCGAGCGCCACACCCGCCTCGGCCTGTTCGCTGCTGGACTCCCAGGTGCCGCGCACGGTGGCGTCGGCCTGCTCCTGCCGGAACGGGGTGGCGCCGCCGGCCGGACGGAATCCGGAGCGCGCCACCTGCCGGGGCACGGGCCGCTCACGCACGTACGTCCCCGAGCCGGACCGGCCCTCGACCAGCCCCTCGGCCATCAGCACCTTGCGGGCCTCCAGCGCGACCGTGTCCGAGACGCCGTACTCCTCGCGGATGCGGGCCTGGGACGGGAGCCGGGTGTGGGGCGGGAGCGAACCGTCGACGATCTTCTTGCGGAGGTCACCCGCGACACGCAGATACGCCGGCTGCTCACCGAAACTCACTGGCCGCTCCCATCAGGTTGTACAGACAGCAAGAGCCTGGCAACCCTGGGTTCCGCCGTGCAAGCAAAGGCCAGAGAATCACTCGATGTGATGACAAAGAGCGGAGGAGCCCTTTACCCAGGCGCTTTCTTTCCCGTACGGGCGGGCTCACACCTGAGGGCCGGCCCTCACGACGATCACCGCAGTGGCGGGACGGCACCCGAACCGTGACGGCAAGTCAACTGACCCCGACGGTACGGGGGTCTGCTCGCAAGGGCTCCGGAGGCACGGACGGAACACCGGTACCGTGCTCCTGGGGCGGGGCGGTGACGCACGGGACCGGTGATCGACCGGTGACCGGGCTCCCGCGGGGACCGGCCGCATGACGAGCGGGACACGAACGGGGGCGGAACGAGGGTGGAGACCAGGCCGGACGGCCGGGTGGGCGACGAGGTCGTCCACGCGGTGAACGGACTCACGGCCCGATGGGCGACGACCACGCACCACGGGACGGCCTTCTCCGCGGCCGGCGTCTGGCCGCTGCTGGCCTTCCTCGCCGACGGCGCGGCAGGCCCGGCGCGGGCGGAACTGGCCGGGGCGCTGGGCGTCCCCGCGGAGCGGGCGGCCGGTGCCGCGCGGGAGCTGCTGGCCCGGCTCGCGGCGGTGCCCGGCCTGGAAGCGGCGCTCGGCCTCTGGACGCACCACGGCCTGCCCCTGCGCGAGGAGTGGCGGGCCGGACTGCCCGCCGGGACCCAGGGCGTCTTCGGCGACGACCTGGTCACGGCCCAGGAACGGCTGGACCGCTGGGCGGCCGAGCGGACCGGCGGACTCGTCGAGCGCATGCCGGTGACGCTGACCCGGGAGGCACGGATGGTGCTGGCCGGCGCGCTCACGCTGCGCACCGACTGGCGTCAGCCGTTCACGGAGCTGCCGCTGCGCCCCGCCGCCGGACCCTGGCAGGGCCGCATTCTGCGCGGACTGCACCGGCGCAGCGTCCGGCCGGACCGCGTCGGCGTGGCGGGCACCCCCGACGGCTTCGTCACCGTGCTGACGGTGCCCGGGGGCGGCGGCATCGACGTCCACCTGGTGCTCGGCGAGGAGCGGATGACCTCGGGTCAGGTGCTGACGGCCGGCGTGGGCGTCGTGGGACGCGGCCTGCCCCTCACCGGGGGCGGTGGGCTGCCGCACGGGCACGTCGGCCCCGGCGTGCACGTCGAGCAGCAGCCGGCCGCCGGGCCGGAACCCCGCACCCTCGACATGACGACCGTCTCCTACGAAGTGCGGGCCGACCACGACCTGCTCGCCCTGCCCGGCCTGTTCGGTCTCACGACGGCCTCGGACCCCCGGACCGGCCACTTCCCCGGGGTGAGCCCCCACCCGCTGGCCGTCGGCGAGGCACGCCAGTCGGCGGTGGCCCGGTTCGGCGCGCTCGGTTTCCGGGCGGCGGCGGTCACGGCGGTCATGCCGGCACCGGCCGGCGGGGCCCCGTCCTACACGCACGAGACGACGGTCGTCCGCGTCGCCTTCGACCGCCCCTTCGCCTTCCTCACCACCGATCGCGAGTCCCGCCTGATCCTGCTCGCAGGCTGGGTGACGGACCCGTCCCCGCACCCGACCCCGGGCTTCGGCCCACCATCACGCTGACGCGGGCCCGCGACATCGCGCTTCGCAGCCTGGCCGAGCTGACGAGCGGGAAAGCGGCTACAGCGGAGCGAAACGAGCCTCACTCGGCGCCCTCGGCGGCGTCCCGGGCGTCGGGGTCGATCAGCTCGTGTTCCGACACGTTGGTGTGGGCCAATCTGTCTTGCCATCGTGCCGACCATCCAGCGGCTGCGGCGCCGCCAGTAGAACGAGGCGTTCAAAGCCGACCGACCGGCACCAACCAGAACGCTGCTCGACTGCTGAGCAGCGTTCCTGGCGGACCGTCAGGCACGGAAGCAGAATGTACGCGGACCAACCCTGACCTGCGGCGCCGCACAGGACGGGCAATCCAACGCGAAGGCAGGTAAGCACCCGACTTCCCTCTGTAGCATCATCTGACCAGGCGTTAGCAGCCCCGCACAGAGACTGGGAGGTCGGACGAGGGATGACGAGCACGCCGAAACCAGCGCAGCCGATCAGCCCAGCCGCTTACGGAGCCCTGGCCGGCGCGCTTAAGTCGATCTTCTGGTACAAGCGCGACCTCGAACGATTCATCCGCTTATGGGCCACGGACCACCCTTCACTGCTGGCCCACATGGACTTCAGTGGCTACAAGTGGGCCACCGCAGATGAGTTCGTGGACCGGTTGATGGCAAATGAGCGCCAATACCGCGACCTTTCGCTTCGGATGATGGCGGAAGTTTCTCAGCTGACGAGCTTCCCTGCACTGAAACGGCACGAGAACGCCGAATCCCTGATCGCCGAGGCAAAGGAAGCAGTCGACCATCTCAGGGGGCTGGTGGACCGCCAGCGCGTTGCCCACGAGCAACAGTCGAAGTTCGATGACGAACTTCTCACGTACCGCGCCGTGGTAGAGACCCAGCATAGCTTTGAAGCTAAGCTTTCCGCCCTTAAGGAACGCTTTCTCGAACTGGAGCGTATGGATAACCGCCAGAAGGCTGGCAGACTTTTCGAACCATTCCTGAATGACATCTTCAGGCTATTCGACATGGAACCTCGCCTGTCATACAGCCTGGAGTACGAGCAAATCGACGGCTCGCTTACTTTCGACACGGACGACTACATCGTTGAGGCCAAGTGGTGGCGGGAGGCGATCCAGCCCCACCACCTCTACAGCTTCAATGAGAAGGTGAGACGGAAGGGAAAAAATTCGCTTGGAATCTTTATCAGCGTAAATGGATTCACTAGCGGAGCCCGAGAAGCATACAGGGAGAGTACGCCGTTCCTAACGATGGAGGGCCTCGATTTCTTCTATGTTCTCGACGGGCGCCTCACGCTCGACGAACTTTTGCGACGCAAGAAGCGTCATGCAAATGAGACCGGAAGCTGCTACTTCCCAGCCACGATGTTCCCGGGTGAGTAGCCTAACCAGACCGTCGCCATCAAGCCGAAGTCGGCGGAAGGTGCTGCCCCACACTCAGGAGGCGCAACTAGCGCCACCCGTTAAGTGACACCTGAGAGCTGCCTCGCAGGTACTGACGGAGAGCACTGGCAGTCGTGTCGACAAAGGCGTCAGGGATTACGTTGGCATCAACCCAGCAGACCCGGGAGTGCTTGCGCGGTTCGCGGTTCTCGGGTTCGCCAGTCCACTCGTGGACGGCGAAGACGACCGTCAGGAAGCCGTTGGGGGCTTCGACGCCCCAGGCGCCGTGGATGATGTGGGCGACCTTGAGGGACTCGGGCTTCACCATGAGGCCGGTCTCCTCGTAGAGCTCGCGGACCGCGGTTTCGGTGATGGGCTCGCCGGGCTCGCTCTTGCCGACGGGGAGGTCCCACAGGCCCTGGGCGAACTTGGCGTTCTCGCTGCGCTGGAGGAGGACGACGCGGTTGGTGGCCTTGTCGTGGACGATGACAGCCGCGACCAGCAAGGTCATCGATTTGAGCGCCGGCTTGAGGGCTTGGGAGCGGTCGTCGGTCTGCTGGGCCACGGTGTTCCCTTCGTCGGGCGGGTTGTTGGGCATGTTAGGCGAGGGCCTCGCGGGCGCGGCGGGCGAGATCGGCGGCACCAGGAACGCGGCGGCGCTGGTAGACCGCGAGGGTGGAGCGGATCGAGGTGATCGCCTTGCGGGTGCGGTCGGAGGTCATGCCTTCCATGAGGACCACGGCTTGGGTCCAGGCGGCTACGGCCTCGTCGGCGCGGGCCTGGGCGGCGAGGCTGTCGCCGAGATCTGCGTGGGTGAGGGCGTGGACGCGCTTGTATTTCGCGGGGTCCCAGCGGGTGAGGGCGTCTCGGTGCTGCTGCTCGGTGCCAATGTGGTCTGCGAGGTCGGTGAGGGTGCGGGCGGTGTGGCTGGCCACGGTGCCGGCGGCGGGGCCACTCACGCGGGAGTAGCTGGGCTGGGGGTCGTCATCGCGGAGGAGGGCGTCCTCGGCGGCGAGCAGGGCGCGTGCAGCCGACGGGTTCTCGTCGGTGGCTGCGTAGGCGCGGGCGTGGGTGATGTGGAGGAGCGCCTCGGTCTGGCCGTCTACGTGGTCGAGGCCGCGCTTCAGGGCGCCTTCGACGAGGTCGACGCAGTGGTGGGGCTGTTTGAGGCTCAGGGCTTGGTGGGCGAGAGCGCGCATCATCCAGGCGGCGTGGCCGTGGGGGTCGGCTTCGCAGGCGAGCTTGTAGCCGACCTGGTAGTAGCGCTGGGCGGCGCCTTCCTGGCCGAGGTCGTGGTGTTTCCAGCCTGCGAGGTAGGCGAGTTCGGCGACGGCGCCGAAGGCGGCCCGGCGTAAGGCTTCGCTGGGGAAGCGTCCGCGCAGCATGGGGGCGGCGGTGTCGGCGAGGTACGCGGTGACGGTGGTCAGGCCGTGCCCGCCGCCGAGGCGCTCGTCGGCGGCGCTGAAGGCCGCGGTGATCTGGCGTACGACGTCCACGTCCTCCACGCCGACCAGCGACGTGCCCGTGCGGGCGCGGAGCATGCGGGCGGTGGCTTCGTGGTCGTATCCGAGAGGCATGGCGACGCCGGCGGTGGTGAAGGCCGCGATGGCGAGGAAGCGGCGGCGCTCGACGTCGGCCCGGCCCAGGTCGGTGACCGCGAGGACGGGGTCGGATTCCGCCGGCTCTTCGTCATCACCGACGTGAAGGCCGATCTCGGTCTGGGTGATCGTACGCCCCGCTCGCCGGGACAGCGCCTCGGCCAGGTACTGACCTACCCGGCCCGACGGGGTACGGGTCCCGTTCACCCAGTGCGAGATGGCCGACTTGTTGGTCTGGAGGATCTCGCCGTTCTCGGCGGCGATGCGCCGCACGTCTCTGGCGAGGGCCTCGTAGGTGCAGTCGACCGCCGCGATGACGTCGCGCAGACGGGAGTTGGCTTCTCTCGGCGCCGCCACGATCGCCTCCACTCCGGACCTGTAAACCGCGTATACCGCTTCAACTGCCTTCCACCGTACCCACTCAGCGTGACCACCGGTTCACTTATCAGCAGCCGCCCGGAACGGTGTGACCGTGTTCCAGGCTCCCCCTTGGTCCGGGCGGCACCCCGAATTTCCGTACGTCCACACCGGGCTCGGGCATTCCTGTGCCCGAACCCGGCCAATCAGAGACGGAGAACACGGTGACCACCATCGACACCACGGCCATCACGGTCGAGCTGCCCGAGGCGTTCGACCCGCGCTGGAGCCGCCTGCCCGGCATCCAGGTCGACGGCCGGCACATCACGATCGACCCGGCCGAGTACTTCTTCCGCTTCGAGTCGAACACCTGGCTCGTCGCCGACTGGGAGCTGGTCAAGTCCCAGCTCCTGAACGTGGACGAGACGACCGAGAGCGCGGTCGAGCAGCTCGCGCTCGACTTCATCAAGCAGCACAGCGAATCCACCTCCGACTCCACCCGCGTCCTGGTCACCGCGTACGAGGTGTACGCGTACCTGTTCCGCGAGGAGCACCTGGCCGGCCTCGGCCTGCCGCAGATCACCGCCGACCACCTGCGGATGCTCCGCGAGGCCGCCACGCTCATGGCGCTCAACAAGGTCGAGCTCGACGGGCACATCTCCAACGTCGGCCCGTGCTGGTTCTTCCCCGCCGCCACCTCCGTCGTCTTCGACCTGGACGACCAGATGGGCGGGATGCTCGACGAGGTCTACCACGGCGGCTGGTTCAACGAGCACCGCCGCATCGAGTCCATCAAGGCCCACGCCGCCCTCGGCGGCCGGCTCGTGCACGGCTGCCAGTCCGTGCCGGACCAGTCCGGCGGCGTGGTCGCGCCCTACGGTGCCTCGATGGCGAACTTCCGCGACGACCTCGCGGCCTTCAAGGCGGGCTGGATCGAGCAGGTCTACGCCCACCGCGTGAACCCCGCCGCGTAACCCACACCAGCTCAGGCTCCAGGGCGGGCTGGCATCCCTCGCCCGCCCCGGACGCCACCACCCCTCCCCGGAGCCCTTACGTGACCACGAACCCCAGCGCCGAACTCCTCGACAACCTGCTCACCGCGACCGGCCAGACCACCGCCCTACGGGAGGAGGTACGCGTGTGGTCCATGTCCGGCGTCGAGCGCGTCACCTTCCCCGACGGCACCACGGCCATCTTCAAGTACGCCAAGAAGCCCTTCGACAGCGAGGACCAGGCCCTCCGCCTGGCCCACACCCTCGGCGTACCCGTCCCCCAGGTCCACGCCTCCGCCGTCCTGGACGGCTGGCTCGGCATGCTCATGGAGGACCTCGGACCGTCCGTCCGCGAGGCCGACGACCTCGACGGCGTCGCCGCGGCCGTGGTGCTGCACGGAACCCGTACCGCTCCGCCCTTGCCCGTACTCGACCAGAACCAGCTGCGGACGCTGCCAGCCAGAACGCTGGAGCATCTCGAACAGCTACGCAAGGCCGACCGGTGGCAGGACGCCGACGACGTCGAGGACGCGCTCGACCGGATCGCCCAGGCCGCCGAGGCCCGCTCGGCCGGAGCGACACTGGAACCCTTCGGCTGGGTGCACTCCGAGTTCCACCCCACCAGTCTCCACATCGGCGAGCGCGGCTGGCGGCTGCTCGACTTCGCCCGCGCCTTCACGGGTCCCGGCCTGCTCGACCTCGCCAGCTGGCACGGAACGATCGATCCCCCACACCCCGTGCGCCTGCGCGTCTTCCTGGAGCAGTACGTCACCGCCGGCGGCACCCCCGACGCCCTCGCTCCGCGCGGCGGGCTCACCGCCGAGAACTGGGCCTTGGGCTGGCACCGCATGTGGGCCGTCGAGTGGTTCATGGAGCAGGCCATCCGCTGGATCAACGACCCGGCAACCGACCCCGCCTACATCAAGGCCGTCCGCCGCCACCTCACCGACGTCCTCCACCTCCTGGAGATCTGACGTGCTCGCCCAGGCATCCCCCTGGCACGCCCACGCCCTCCAACGCACCGCCACCGGACTCGCCGAACCTCTGGCAGTACCCGCCCGGATGGAGTGGACGACGAGACCCGGCCAAGGTCCCGGCGCCGACGTCCTCGGCCCCGACCTGCACGGCAAGCGACTCCTGGAACTCGGTTGCGGCCCTGGCCACAACGCCGCCCACCTCGCCACCCGCCATGGCGCCCGTGCCACCGGCGTCGACCTGGTCGGCCTCCAGGTCCGCCGCGCCCGCTCCCACTACGGACGACTGAACAACCTCACCTTCGCAGCCGGCCACGCCCTGCACTACCTGCAAGCCTCCGACGAGCAGTTCAACGCGATCTACTCCGTCTTCGGCGCCGTCGGTCTCGTCGCCCCCGAGCTCCTGCTCCCGGCTATCGCCCAACGCCTCACGCCCGGCCGGGTACTCGCCTTCTCCATCCCCCACCCACAGCGCGGCGGCCGCAGCCCCTCCGGCGACGACTGGCCCCGCCGCGACCACGTCACCCTGCCCGACCGCTCCCGGCTCCCCATCGCCCGCTGGGAGTTCTCCACGGACCGCTGGGAGAGGCACCTCAGCCGGGCGGGCTTCTGGCTCACCTCGGCCCAGGAGTTCCACGACCCCCGCATGGGCCACTGGCCCACCACCCTGCTGATCCGCGCCCGCAAGCTCTGACATCCGCGTTCATCCGGACTATGGAGGACCGATGCGCCCGCCTTACCTGCTCCTCGACATCGACGGCGTCCTCATACCCTTCCCCGACGAGCACGGCTCGACCCCGGCCACCCACGCCCGCCACGACGTCGTCCCCGCCGGCCGCAGCGCCGACAACCCGGTGACCATCTGGCTCCACCCTGCCCACGGCCGCCTGCTCATGAACTTGATCCGTACCGGCCTGGTCACCCCTGTCTGGTGCACCAGCTGGCGGCAGGACGCCGCCACCCTCATCGGCCCGCTCCTGGGCCTCCCGGACCTGCCGCACGTCGACCTGCCGCGTCCGCAGATCACCACCAGCCACCCCAACGGCTACCTGTGGAAGCGCGACCACGTCGACGCCTGGCTGGCAGACGCACCCGTCGTCTGGATCGACGACGACTTCACCGGTCTTGACCTCGCCTGGGCGGCGGAGCGCACCGCCAAGGGAACACCAACACTCCTTGTTCAGCCCGACCCGTGCCTTGGGCTGCAGCCCGAGCACCTGAACGAGGTCACGAGGTGGGTCGCGCAGTTTCGCGCAGTCCGCGCCACCTGACGACTGATGCCATCCCTGCCACGAACAGCGAGAGCATCAGGGTGCGCTGCGGGTCCTGCACCAGGACTATTGCAACAAGTCCGCTCCATCGCGCCCACTCGGGTCCATGGCCAAGAGATCTTCGTGCAGGCCCGAGAGGGCTCGACCAGTCGGGGCGCCGTCTTCGGCTGACTCCATGACGAGCCAGCCGACATCGATGCCCGATACGTTCACATCACTCCCGGTGTCGAGCTCATCGAGCGTTGCGAACACTGCCTCATAGGCGACCGCTCGCGCCAGGCGAGCGAGATCCTCCTTGTTGGCCCCAGCAGCAATGAGCCGCTGGGCAACAGGAAGCTGATCGATGGCATCCGGATCGGCCCAATAGCCGATCGGACCGCGCCACAGACTTCGCAGCAGCATGAACCGCGCGAGGTGTGGAAGGTCCTCGCGGATCTCCGATTTGGCCCAGTCGCCAGCATCGGCTGCTCCGAGTGCTTCGAGTCGCGCGCGCAGCGACTCCGCTGCCGCCCTTCCACGCGCGTCCAGACTGTTCAACCAAGCCTGCCACCCGCTCGAGGATTCACTCACCGTGACAGCATGCCCCACGCGTACCTCGGCTGGAGATCCGCCAGCACTATCAGCAGCTTGGCAGCCCAAGCCGATCGCTACTGTTGTCTGCGACTGAGGCGACGAATCCGGCGCAAGCTAGCACCCCTCTCCCGTAAAGCAGAAGAACCCCCGGCCGAATCAGCTGGGGGTTCTTCTGTGTACGCGACTTGACAGTCTCAGTGCACTAGGCGCTCAGGAAGGGCATGGCGGAGAAGACGTTCAACTCCTGACACGAGAAAACGAATGTCAGACGTTGAACCGGAACTCCACCACGTCCCCGTCCTGCATCACGTACTCCTTGCCCTCCATGCGGGCCTTGCCCTTGGCGCGGGCCTCGGTGACCGAGCCGGTCTCGACGAGGTCGGCGAAGGAGACGACCTCGGCCTTGATGAAGCCCTTCTGGAAGTCGGTGTGGATCACACCGGCGGCCTCGGGGGCCGTGGCGCCCTTCTTGATCGTCCAGGCGCGGGACTCCTTGGGGCCGGCCGTCAGGTAGGTCTGGAGGCCGAGGGTGTCGAAGCCGACGCGGGCGAGGGTGGCGAGGCCGGGCTCGTCCTGGCCGACGGACTGGAGGAGCTCGAGGGCCTCCTCCTCGTCCAGCTCGGCGAGGTCGGACTCCAGCTTGGCGTTGAGGAAGATCGCCTCGGCGGGGGCGACCAGGGCGCGCTGCTCGTTCTTGAACTCCTCGTCGACCAGCTCGTCCTCGTCGACGTTGAAGACGTAGAGGAACGGCTTCGTGGTGAGCAGGTGCAGGTCGTGCAGGAGCTCCGCACGCTCGCTGCCCTGGACGATGCCGTGGGCGAAGAGCGTGTCGCCCTTCTCCAGGATCTCCTTGACCTCCTCGACCGCCTTGACCTTGGGCGCGATGTCCTTCTTGATCCGCGACTCCTTCTGGAGGCGGGGGAGGACCTTCTCGATGGTCTGGAGATCGGCGAGGATCAGCTCGGTGTTGATCGTCTCGATGTCGTCCTTCGGCGAGACCTTGCCGTCGACGTGGACGACGTTCTCGTCCTTGAAGGCCCGGATGACCTGGCAGATCGCGTCCGACTCGCGGATGTTCGCGAGGAACTTGTTGCCGAGGCCCTCACCCTCGGAGGCGCCGCGCACGATGCCGGCGATGTCGACGAAGTCGACCGTGGCCGGGATGATGCGCTCCGACTTGAAGATCGCGGCGAGCTGCGCGAGGCGGCCGTCGGGGACGCCGACCACGCCGACATTCGGCTCGATCGTGGCGAACGGGTAGTTGGCCGCCAGCACGTCGTTCTTGGTCAGGGCGTTGAACAGGGTCGACTTGCCGACGTTGGGCAGGCCGACGATTCCGATCGTGAGCGACACGTTGCGACTTCCCGTTGATGAGTGGGCCAGGGGCTGCCAGGCCAGAGACCGACACTGGCCGATCCACCAGTTTACGGCGTCCGGGGCACCGGGCTCGCGGGAGCGCGGGACGGCCGGCCGAGCGCTCCCCGTCGGCGTGTCTGAGGGCTGATTGGGCACATAAACAGACCTAAGTTGGTCCAATGGAGCAACGCAGGACGCGACGTCCGAACAACGGACCGCGACGTGGACAACCGCCCGCCCCGCTGCCACCGCAGGCCCGGCGCGGGCCGGCCGATGAGCGCGGGCCCGCGCCCGGGGCCGCCCGCGCGGCACGGGCACGCCGTACGGTGCGGCCGGCGGGAGCCGGCGGACGGCCGGCCGACATGAAGCTCACCGGGCTCGGCGGCGGGCTGTTCTGCGTCGTGGCGATGCTCCTGCTCGGCTACCTGGACCAGCTGCTGTTCGGGCGGTCCGGCACGGTGTACGGGCTGCTGTTCCTGCCGGTGTGCCTGCTCACGGCGGTATGGGTGCGCGACGGGGACGTGCTGACGGCCCCGGTGGTCGCGCCCATCGCGTTCACCCTGGGGCTGCTGCCCCTCGCCGACGGCACCGGAGGACTCGCCGGCCGGCTGATGGGGCTGTTCACCGGGCTGGCCACGCAGGCGGGCTGGCTGTACGCGGGGACGCTGGCCGCCGGGGTGACCGTGCTCGTGCGCCGGACGCGCTGGGCGGGGAGGCGACGCACCTGAAGCGGCCGGGCCGCCCGGGACCGGGTCCGGGCGGCCCGTACGGTCAGGACCGCTGGGCCGCTCGCATCGCCGCTCCCACGATCCCCGCGTTGTTCTGGAGCTGCGCGGGGACGATCTCCGCCTGGACGCCCTCGATCAGGTGCAGGAACTTGTGCGCCTTGCGGCTGACCCCGCCGCCGATGACGAACAGCTTCGGCGAGAACAGCATCTCCACGTGCGCCAGGTACTGCTGCACGCGGTGCGCCCACTGCTCCCAGCTCAGGTCGTGGTCCTCCTTGGCCTTGCTGGAGGCGCGCTTCTCGGCGTCGTGGCCGTGCAGCTCCAGGTGGCCCAGCTCCGTGTTGGGGACGAGGACGCCGTCCACGAAGAGGGCACTGCCGATGCCGGTGCCGAAGGTGAGCAGGATGACCGTGCCGCGGCGGTCGCGCCCGGCGCCGAACTGCATCTCGGCGACGCCCGCCGCGTCCGCGTCGTTGACCACGGTCACCGGGAGGCCGCCGAGCCGGTCGGAGAACAACGCGCGCGCGTCCGTGTCGATCCAGCCCTTGTCGACGTTGGCCGCCGTACGGACCGTGGCACCGCCGGTGACCACTCCGGGGAAGGTCAGGCCGACCGGGCCGGTCCAGCCGAAGTGTTCGACGACCTGTCTGACCCCGTCGGCCACGCCGTCGGGCGTCGCCGGATGCGGGGTGAGCACCTTGCAGCGCTCCTGGGCCAGGTCGCCCCGGTCCAGGTCCACAGGGGCGCCCTTGATGCCGGAACCGCCGATGTCCACACCGAAGATCTGCATGGCTCCACGTTACGACGGACGACTGACAGTCATTCCCCGGGTGTACCGGTGCCGCCGCGCTCGGCGGTCAGCGCGGCCGCCTCCTCGCGCAGGTCGCGGCGGAGTTCCTTGGGCAGCGAGAAGGTGATCGACTCCTCGGCGGCCTTGACGATCTCCACATCGGCGTAGCCGCGCTCGGCGAGCCACTCCAGGACCTGTTCGACGAGGACCTCGGGCACGGAGGCGCCGGAGGTGACGCCGACCGTGCGGACGCCCTCCAGCCAGGCCTCGTCGATCTCGTCGGCGAAGTCCACCAGGTGGGCGTCGCGGGCGCCGGCCAGCTTGGCGACCTCGACCAGCCGCTTGGAGTTGGAGGAGTTGCGCGAGCCGACGACGATGACCAGCTCGGCCTCGGCGCCCATCTGCTTCACGGCGAGCTGACGGTTCTGCGTGGCGTAGCAGATGTCGTCGCTGGGCGGGGAGACGAGACCGGGGAACTTCGCCGTCAGGGCGTCGACGGTCTCCATGGTCTCGTCCACGGAGAGCGTGGTCTGGGAGAGCCAGACGACCTTCGAGGGGTCGCGGACCTCGACCTTGGCGACGTCCTCGGGACCGTCGACCAGCTGGATGTGGTCGGGGGCCTCGCCGGAGGTGCCGATGACCTCCTCGTGGCCCTCGTGCCCGATGAGGAGGATGTCGTAGTCGTCGTTGGCGTAGCGGACGGCTTCCTTGTGGACCTTGGTGACCAGGGGGCAGGTGGCGTCGATGGTGGCGAGCCGGCCCTGCCGGGCCTCGTCGTGCACGGCCGGGGCGACGCCGTGGGCCGAGAACATCACGATGTTGCCCGGCGGCACCTCGTCGGTGCGCTCGACGAAGACGGCGCCCTTCCTCTCCAGGGTCTGCACGACGTACTTATTGTGGACGATCTCGTGCCGGACGTAGATCGGGGCCCCGTACTGCTCCAGGGCCTTCTCGACGGCGATCACGGCGCGGTCCACACCGGCGCAGTAGCCCCGGGGGGCGGCGAGCAGGACACGGCGGCCAGGCGAAGCGGTCATGCGACCCATCGTAAGGCCGCGTCCGGTGGCCCGGAGATCACGCGCCCGGGGTCACGCGGGGAGATCCGGCGCCCGCGGGGGGCGAGGGCGTCCCCCGCGTCGCACCCCTGGCCGGTGTCGCCGGTGTCGTCTCGTGTCGGCCGGGTTGTCGGTACCGAGCGTTACGCTCGGGCGCATGGCTGTGAACACGTCCCCCGAGGCCCCGCTCCCCGTCGGCGCGGTGTCCCGCATGATCGGGGGCTGGATCGACCGGCTGGGCGCCGTGTGGGTCGAGGGGCAGATCACCCAGCTGTCGCGCCGTCCGGGCGCCGGCGTCGTGTTCCTCACGCTCCGCGACCCCTCGCACGACATCTCCGTCGGGGTCACCTGTTACCGCCAGGTGTTCGACGCCGTCGCGGACGTCGTCGGCGAGGGCGCCCGGGTCGTCGTACTGGCGAAACCCGAGTGGTACGCCCCCCGGGGCCAGCTGTCGCTGCGCGCCGCCGAGATAAGACCCGTGGGCGTCGGGGAGCTGCTGGCCCGGCTGGAGCAGCTGAAGAAGGCGCTGGCGGCCGAGGGTCTGTTCGCGCCGGAGCGGAAGAAGCCGCTGCCGTTCCTGCCGCAGCTGATCGGGCTGGTGTGCGGCCGGGCCTCCGCCGCGGAGCGGGACGTGCTGGAGAACGCCCGGCACCGCTGGCCCGCCGTCCGTTTCGAGGTGCGTAACGTCCCGGTGCAGGGCGTGCACGCCGTGCCGCAGGTGGTGCAGGCCGTCAAGGAACTGGACGCGATGGACGAGGTGGACGTCATCGTCGTCGCCCGGGGCGGCGGCAGCGTGGAGGACCTGCTGCCGTTCTCCGACGAGCAGCTCGTACGGGCCGTGGCCGGGTGCCGTACGCCGGTGGTGTCCGCGATCGGGCACGAGCCGGACAACCCGCTGCTGGACCACGTCGCCGACCTGCGCGCCTCGACGCCGACGGACGCGGCCAAGAAGGTCGTACCGGACGTGGGCGAGGAGCTGGAGCGGGTGGGGATGCTGCGGGACCGGGCGCGGCGTTGTGTGCGCGCGTCGGTGGAGCGGGAGGAGCGCGGACTGGCGCACGCGCTGGCGCGCCCCTCGATGGAGGACCCGCACCGGATGATCGACACCCGCGCGGACCAGGTGGGTTCGCTGCTGGACCGCAGCCGGCGGACCGTGGGGCACCTGCTGGACCGCGCGGAGTCGGAGCTGACGCACACGCACGCGCGGGTGGTGGGCCTCTCCCCCGCGGCGACGCTCCGGCGCGGTTACGCGGTGCTCCAGCGGGCCGACGGGCACGTGGTGCGGGACGCGGGAGAAGTGGCGGAGGGCGAGACGCTACGGGCTCGCGTCGCCGACGGTGAATTCACGGTGAAGGTGGGCGAATGACGGGCAAGGTGGACGAGGCGCTCTCGTACGAGCAGGCGCGCGACGAGCTGGTCGAGGTCGTACGACGGCTGGAGGCGGGCGGTACGACGCTGGAGGAGTCCCTGGCGTTGTGGGAGCGCGGCGAGGAGCTGGCCAAGGTGTGCCGGCGCTGGCTGGAGGGGGCACGGGCCCGGCTGGACGCCGCGCTGGCCGAGGAGGAGGCCGAGGAGGACGGGGGCGCCACGGGCGGGGAGCGGGCCGGGTAGGCGCCCGCGGGGTGGCGGTCGCGGTCCGGTGATCCCAGGGGGTTGTGAGGCGGGTCACCACACCCCCGTTTTTGTTGAAGATTAAACCTCACCTGCCGTAGGGTCGAGCCGTCAGCCGGTCCGGCCCCGGACCGACGCGCACCCGAGGAAGGCACGCATGTCTCTCGTTCTTGACCCCGCCGCCCAGGACCTGCTGTTCCGCGAGGCCCGCACCGCGAACACCTTCACCGACGAGCCGGTGACGGACGAGCAGGTCCAGGCGATCTACGACCTGGTCAAGTACGGCCCCACCGCCTTCAACCAGAGCCCGCTGCGCATCACGCTGGTCCGCTCCCCCGAGGCCCGCGAGCGCCTGCTGCCGCACATGGCCGAGGGCAACCGCGCCAAGACCGGCTCGGCCCCGCTGGTCGCGATCCTCGCCGCGGACAACGAGTTCCACGAGGAGCTGCCGGCCCTCTTCCCGGCCTTCCCGCAGGCCAAGGACCTCTTCTTCGCCGAGCGCCCGGCCCGCGAGAGCGCCGCCGCGCTGAACGCCGCCCTTCAGGCCGCCTACTTCCTCGTCGGCGTCCGCGCCGCCGGTCTGGCCGCCGGCCCGATGACCGGCTTCGACTTCGAGGGCGTCCGCAAGGAGTTCCTGGACGACGACCACACCCCGCTGATGATCGTCAACATCGGCCGGCCCGGCCCGGACGCCTGGTACCCGCGTTCGCCGCGCCTGGCCTACGAGGACGTCGTCACGACCGTCTGAGCAGCCCGCCCGCATGTGAAAGAGGCCCCCGGCGATCGCCGGGGGCCTCTTTCACATGCGGGTCGCGGTCACTTCATCCGCAGCGCAGCCGCCATCGCCGTCAACTCCTTGAACGAGGCGGTGCCGGCCACCACCGTCGTGGAGCCGGGGGTGTCCTGGAGCACCAGCGCGTCGTAGCGGCCGCCGGTGTAACGGGTCCAGGTGTGGCCGCCGGCCCGCTCGGTTCGCCGCGTCGCCGACGCTCCCTGGCTGGCCTGGTCGATGAACTCGGCGGGCTTCTCCGTGGACTGCTCGACCTGCGCGTACTGGCCGGCGGGCGTCTGGAAGCCGAGGTGCCAGCGGTCGCCCTTCTGCCCCTGGAAGCGCACCGATGTCGCCTTCCAGGTGTCCGGAAGGCCTTCGGGGGCGGCCACCGGATAGCTCACCGCCCGGCGGGCCGTGATCAGCTCGATCCGGTAGTCGACCCGCTTGAGGTCGGGAGCGCGATCGTTGTGCGGGAGGGCGATGAAGTAGACGACCGCCGCCGCGAAACCGATCAGGGCCAGGGAGATGATCATGTCCCGGGCCGTCTTCTGCTTGCCGTTCGAACCTGCCACGCCCACTATCGTCGCAGGTGCCCCGTGCGCTCATCCGTGGGGTCCCCTGCTCATTTTGTATGGTCAGCGATAGAGTCAGGGTCCAATACCCTCATCCGGCCGTCGTCGTATCAGAAAGGTGCGCACCGATGACCGAAAATCATCAACTGCCGTCCGAACTCGATGTTCCTTCGGAGGCTCCTGACCGCAACCTCGCCCTGGAGCTCGTCAGGGTGACCGAAGCCGCCGCGATGGCGGCGGGCCGCTGGGTGGGGCGCGGTGACAAGAACGGCGCCGACGGTGCCGCGGTGCGTGCCATGCGGACCCTCGTCTCCACCGTGTCGATGAACGGCGTCGTCGTCATCGGCGAGGGGGAGAAGGACGAGGCCCCGATGCTCTTCAACGGGGAGCACGTCGGCGACGGCACCGGGCCCGAGGTCGACATCGCCGTCGACCCGATCGACGGCACCACGCTGACGGCCAAGGGCATGCCGAACGCGATCGCGGTCCTCGCCGCCGCCGAGCGCGGCGCCATGTTCGACCCGTCCGCCGTGTTCTACATGGACAAGCTGGTCACCGGCCCCGAGGCCGCCGACTTCGTCGACATCGACGCGCCCGTGGCCGTCAACATCCGGCGGATCGCCAAGGCCAAGCGGTCCTCGCCCGAGGACGTCACCGTCGTCATCCTGGACCGGCCGCGGCACGAGGGCCTGATCCGGGAGGTCCGGGAGGCCGGCGCCCGTATCAAACTCATCTCCGACGGTGACGTCGCCGGCTCGGTGTACGCGCTGCGCGAGGGCACCGGCGTCGACCTGCTGCTCGGCATCGGCGGCACCCCCGAGGGCATCATCTCGGCCTGCGCCGTGAAGTGCCTGGGCGGGACGATCCAGGGCAAGCTGTGGCCCAAGGACGACGAGGAGCGGCAGCGGGCCATCGACGCCGGTCACGACCTCGACCGCGTGCTGACCACCGACGACCTGGTCTCCGGGGAGAACGTCTTCTTCGTGGCGACCGGCATCACCGACGGTGAGCTGCTGCGGGGCGTGCGGTACCGGTCGGAGACCGCGCTGACCGAGTCCATCGTGATGCGGTCCAAGTCCGGGACGGTCCGCAGGATCGACTCCGAGCACCGGCTGCGCAAGCTGCGGGCCTACAGCGCGATCGACTTCGACCGGGCCAAGTAGGCCCCGGCCGAACCGACCCCGGCAGGGCCGTGTCCCGCCGGGGGCGGCCTCGCCCCGGCCGACGCGTGCGGGCGTCGGCCGGCCGGCGCGGTGCGCTCCGGCGGGCGCGGCCCTGCGTGTTCGTACGGCCACTTGCCGACGGGCAGGATCGGCGTGCGGCCGCACCGGCGCGCCCCGTTCACTCCCCTCACCGAACTTGAGAGCGTGCGGCCACCGACGCGACCGTAGACCGCCGGGGCACCGCACACCGACCGGAGCGCCACCGACGTGCTCCTACGATCACCTGTCGACGGGCGCCGGACGGCCGCCTCCGTCGCGGCCGTGCCCGCGCTCTCCCCCGCAAGCCGGGGGACGCGGGGGCGCCCGGTGGAGAAGACGCGCGCAGGGCCGTGGACCACCGCGCTCCCGGCCCGCGCGGGCCGGTGTGCGGTCGCCCGGCGGCGGGCGTCGGACGCCCGCCGCCATCGCGGCCGTGCCGGCGCCGCGCGCCCGGCGGGGTGCGGTCAGCCTGCTATGCGGTTCGCCGTGGGGCGGGCCGTCTTCTTCAGGTCCATCTCGCGGCGCCGGCGTCGGGCCAGGACCACGCGGCGCTCGGCCGCCGTGAGGCCGCCCCAGACGCCGTAGGGCTCGGGCTGGAGGAGCGCGTGTTCACGGCACTCGACCATGACCGGGCAGCGGGAACAGACGCGCTTGGCCGCGTCCTCGCGGGAGAGCCGGGCGGCGGTGGGCTCCTTCGACGGGGCGAAGAACAGGCCGGCCTCGTCGCGCCGGCACACCGCCTCGGTGTGCCAGGCGGCGTCTTGGTCCCTGTCCCGCGCCGGCAGCCGCTGCGCAGGAACGGCAGCTACTTGCACAGACGAATGCGGCGGTTGCAGCACGGTCTACTCCTGACGACGGCTTCGCGAGCGAGAGACGATGCAGCAAGGCCTACCCGCTGTGCGCGCGCCTATGCACAGAGTTCCCGACCGCGGGCGTGTGGCGTCTTCTTCACCCCCCCCGGAGTCAATGCCCCAGCTGTTTGCGGAGCTTGCGGTCGACCTTGTCGTGGACGCGCTCCAGGATGTCCGCCACCCGGCTGCCCCGGCGGGCCCGCGCCTCCACGTTGCCGAGGACGGCCCAGCCGTCCACGTAGACCACCGGTGCCCGGGAGTCGGCCGAGTCGAGCGGGCTCACCTCGAAGTTGCCGAGGACACCGCCCCCGGTGCCGCGCAGCGAGACGTTCTCCGGGACGCGGATCTGGATGTCGCCGAAGACGGAGACCGCCTTGATCACCACCTGCTGGTACTCGAAGATCGCCTCGCTGAGGTCGATCTCGACGCTGCCGAAGACGGCGTACGCGTGCAGCCGACGCCCCGCGCGCCAGCGGCCCCGGCGCACGGCGCTGCTGAAGACCGCCACCACGCCGGCGTCGGCCTCCTCCGGGAGTGTGCCCGGCACGGGGCGCGGCGGGACGGCCGTATGGGCGGGGCCGGCGGACCGCTGGTGGGCGGCGGGCAGGTCCCGTACGAAGACCTCCAGCTCCGCCACCGTCTTGGCGTGCAGCACGCCCTCCACGCGCTCGGCGTGTTCCTCAGCGGTCAGCCGGCCCTCGGCGAGGCCCTCGCGGAGGATGTCTGCGGTGCGGTCACGGTCGGCGTCCGAGGCGCGCAGCTCGGCCACGCGCGGCGCGGTGTCCCGGGGCTGAGCCTGCTTCTGAAGGTCCACGGCAGCAGCGTACCCAAACGCGATAGATCGCGACTAGGGGTGTGGACGGCCCCGGGCGTGTCACCGTCGCGCCCCCGCCCCCGCCCCTCCCCCCGGACAGCCGGGGACGGACAGCCCGGGACGGCTGCGGCGGCTGAGCCTTACGTCACAGCCGCCGAGTCGCACCTCACGGGTTCCCGGCCGGCGGCAGGTCCTAGGCTGGTGAGGCCCGCCAGCGTCGGCGGGCGGCCGTCCGTCAGAGTGAGGAATGGGCTGAGAGATGCCTGAGTTCGCGTACACCGATCTGCTCCCGCAAGGAGAGGACACCACTCCGTACCGGCTGGTGACGTCCGAGGGCGTCTCCACGGTGGAGGGGCCCGACGGGCGGACGTTCCTCAAGGTGGAGCCCGAGGCGCTGCGCAAGCTGGCCGAGGAGGCGATCCACGACATCCAGCACTACCTGCGTCCGGCCCACCTCGCGCAGCTGCGCCGCATCATCGACGACCCCGAGGCGTCGGGCAACGACAAGTTCGTGGCGCTGGACCTGCTTAAGAACGCGAACATCGCGGCGGCCGGCGTGCTGCCGATGTGCCAGGACACCGGCACGGCGATCGTCATGGGCAAGCGCGGGCAGGACGTCCTCACCCGCGGGGAGGACGAGAGGCACCTCTCGCACGGCATCTACGACGCGTACACGAAGCTGAACCTGCGCTACTCGCAGATGGCTCCGCTCACCATGTGGGAGGAGAAGAACACCGGTTCCAACCTCCCCGCGCAGATCGAGCTGTACGCGACGGACGGCGGCGCCTACAAGTTCCTGTTCATGGCGAAGGGCGGCGGCTCGGCCAACAAGTCCTTCCTGTACCAGGAGACGAAGGCCGTCCTGAACGAGGCCTCCATGATGAAGTTCCTGGAGGAGAAGATCCGTTCGCTGGGCACGGCCGCCTGCCCGCCGTACCACCTGGCGATCGTCGTCGGCGGCACCAGCGCCGAGTACGCCCTGAAGACCGCGAAGTACGCCTCCGCGCACTACCTGGACGACGCGCCCACCGAGGGCTCGCCGCTCGGCCACGGCTTCCGGGACGAGGAGCTGGAGGAGAAGGTCTTCGAGCTGACCCAGAAGATCGGCATCGGCGCGCAGTTCGGCGGCAAGTACTTCTGCCACGACGTGCGGGTGATCCGGCTGCCCCGGCACGGCGCGTCCTGCCCGGTCGCGATCGCCGTCTCCTGCTCGGCCGACCGCCAGGCCGTCGCGAAGATCACCGCCGAGGGCGTCTTCCTGGAGCAGCTGGAGACCGACCCGGCGCGCTTCCTGCCGGAGACCACGGACGAGCACCTCGACGAGGCCGGCGACGTCGTGCGCATCGACCTGAACCAGCCGATGGACACGATCCTCGCCGAGCTGTCGAAGTACCCGGTGAAGACCCGGTTGTCCCTGACCGGCCCGCTGGTCGTGGCCCGCGACATCGCGCACGCCAAGATCAAGGAGCGGCTGGACGCGGGCGAGGAGATGCCGCAGTACCTGAAGGACCACCCGGTGTACTACGCCGGCCCGGCGAAGACCCCCGAGGGTTACGCGTCCGGTTCCTTCGGCCCGACGACGGCCGGCCGCATGGACTCCTACGTCGAACAGTTCCAGGCGGCGGGCGGCTCGAAGGTGATGCTCGCCAAGGGCAACCGCAGCAAGCAGGTCACCGACGCCTGCGCCGCCCACGGCGGTTTCTACCTCGGCTCCATCGGCGGCCCCGCCGCCCGCCTCGCCCAGGACTGCATCAAGAAGGTCGAGGTCCTGGAGTACGAGGAGCTGGGCATGGAGGCCGTCTGGCGGATCGAGGTCGAGGACTTCCCGGCCTTCGTCGTCGTCGACGACAAGGGCAACGACTTCTTCCAGGACCCGGCGCCGCAGCCGACCTTCACCTCCATCCCGGTGCGCGGGCCCGGCCTCGGCTGACCCGCCGGCGCGACGCGTGACACGGGCCCCCGGCCGCCGGCCGGGGGGCTCCGCGCGTCCCGCGGGGATGGTGGCCGCCCGCTGGGTGTACTCGTGGGGAGCCGACGGGGAATACGGGTTCCGCGTCAGCTGCTCACGTGTGCGGAGGTAGGACGATGACGAGCGAAGAGCCCCAGTACCGGATCGAGCACGACTCGATGGGTGAGGTCCGGGTCCCGGCCCATGCCAAGTGGCGGGCGCAGACCCAGCGTGCCGTCGAGAACTTCCCGGTCTCCGGGCAGCGCATCGAGCGGGCCCACATCGAGGCGCTGGCCCGCATCAAGGCGGCCGCGGCGAAGGTCAACGCCGAGCTGGGGGTGCTGGACGGGGACGTCGCCCGGGCGATCCAGGAGGCGGCCGGGGAGGTCGCCGACGGCCGGTGGGACGAGCACTTCCCGGTGGACGTCTTCCAGACGGGCTCGGGGACCTCGTCCAACATGAACACCAACGAGGTCGTCGCGACGCTGGCGACCGAGCGGCTCGGCCGGGACGTGCACCCCAACGACCACGTCAACGCCTCCCAGTCGTCCAACGACGTCTTCCCCTCCTCGTTGCACATCGCGGCGACCTCGGCCGTCACCCATGACCTGATCCCGGCCCTGGAGCACCTCGCGGCCTCCCTGGAGCGCAAGTCCGCGGAGTTCGCGGACGTGGTGAAGTCGGGACGCACCCATCTGATGGACGCGACGCCGGTGACGCTCGGGCAGGAGTTCGGCGGCTACGCGGCCCAGGTGCGATACGGCGTCGAGCGGCTGCGGGCCTCCCTGCCCCGGCTGGCGGAACTGCCGCTGGGCGGCACGGCGGTCGGCACCGGCATCAACACCCCGCCCGGGTTCTCCGCCGCGGTCATCGCGGAGGTCGCCCGGGTCACCGGGCTGCCGCTGACCGAGGCCCGCGACCACTTCGAGGCGCAGGGCGCCCGGGACGGCATCGTGGAGACCAGCGGGCAGCTGCGGACCATCGCGGTCGGCCTGACGAAGATCGCCAACGATCTGCGCTGGATGTCGTCCGGGCCGCGCACCGGCCTGGCCGAGATCCGGCTGCCCGACCTCCAGCCCGGCTCCTCGATCATGCCGGGCAAGGTCAACCCGGTCGTCCCCGAGGCCGTGCTGATGGTGGCCGCGCAGGTCATCGGCAACGACGTCACCATCACCACCGCCGGGGCCGCCGGGAACTTCGAGCTGAACGTGATGCTCCCGGTCATCGCCAAGAACGTGCTGGAGTCGGTCCGGTTGCTCGCCAACGCCTCGCGGCTGCTGGCCGACCGGACGGTGGACGGCATCACCGCGGACCGCGAACGCACCCGTGAGTACGCCGAGTCCTCGCCGTCGGTGGTGACCCCGCTGAACAAGTACATCGGCTACGAGGAGGCCGCGAAGGTCGCCAAGAGGTCCCTCGCCGAACGGCGGACCATCCGCGAAGTCGTCCTGGACGGCGGGTACGTGGAGCGCGGCGACCTCACCCTGGAGCAGCTCGACGAGGCACTGGACGTTCTGCGGATGACGCACCCGTGACCGCGGGCGCACCTTTCCGGCCACGCCCGGGCCACCGTGACGCGCGCCGCAGCGTCGCGTGACCGGTGCACCTAATATCTGTCCATGGACGACGACGGAGCGATGACACGAGCGGCGGCGGAACCCGCGACGTACTGGGCGCCCGGGACACAGATCCTGTGGCGTTACCGGGAGAACGCCGGCGAGCGCGTCCACATCGCCCGTCCCGTCACCGTCGTGCGGGACGACGCGGATCTCCTCGCGGTGTGGCTGGCCCCCGGCACGGAGTGCGTGAAGCCGGTGCTGGCGGACGGCACGCCCGTGCACCTGGAGCCGCTGGACTCCCGGTACACCAAGGCGCGTACGGTCCAGCGGGACCGCTGGTTCGGCACGGGCGTGCTCAAGCTGGCCCAGCCGGGCCGGCCGTGGTCGGTGTGGCTGTTCTGGGACCCGGGCTGGCGGTTCAAGAACTGGTACGTGAACCTGGAGCAGCCGCTGGCCCGCTGGGCGCGCGGGGTGGACTCCGAGGACCACTTCCTGGACATCTCCGTGCACCCGGACCGCGGTTGGCACTGGCGGGACGAGGACGAGTTCGCGCAGGCCCAGCGCGACGGGCTGATGGACGCGGCGACCGCCGAGCGGGTGCGGGCGGCCGGCCGGGAGGCGGTCGAGGTGATCCGCGCGTGGGGACCGCCGTTCTCGGACGGGTGGGAGCACTGGCGCCCGGACCCGTCCTGGGCGGTACCTTCTCTCCCCGAGGACTGGGACCGTACGCCCGCGCACGTGTCCTCATGAGACCCTTGATGCGCCCCCCGGCAAGAAACGTAGGATCGTCCTCCGCAAGGGCGCACGACAGCAACTCCCGGAGCAACCGCCGGGCTTGACCGAACGTCACCGAGGGGCGGCAGGACGTGAGCGAGGGGCACCACGGCACCACCGCGAGGACCTGCGGCGACACCGCCGCGAGCCGCGCGCACCTCGCCGCCGGCACAGGTACCACCCCCGACCACGCGGGAATTCCGTTCCTGGGGCACGTATTGCGGGTATCGGAATTTCGGCGGGTCCAACTGCCCTTGGCCCCGGACGGATGGATGCGACACGCGTGACGGAGCAGCCCACCTCCTTCGAACGCCCCCAGCCGGGCGTCGACCCCGCGGAGCGCCGCGGGGCACTTCTGCGTTCCCCGGAGCCCCTCGGCGCCCCGGCGTTACCGGCGCAGTCCCGGGCCGACGGAGCACCGTCCGCCGCGGGCACGGCCGCGCCCCGCGGCAAGGGACAGGACGGCAAGGTGAAGGAGCCCCCAGTCAACGGCCCCGAGCACTCCCAGCCCGCCGCCGCCGAGCCCGGCGCTCATCGCCCGCGGCCCGCGCCGGAGGCCATCCCGGCCCAGCCCGGCGCCGAGCAGGAGCGGACGCCGACCGGTGACGAACGCCGTACCGGGCGGGGACTGCCGCCCGGGCGGCCGATGCCCATGCGGCGGGACGGGGACCGGCTGCGGTTCGTGGGCGCGGCCACCCGGCGGATCGCCCGCGGACTCGACCTGGACGAGATCGTGATGGGCCTGTGCCGGGCGACCGTGCCGACGTTCTCCGACGCCATCCTGGTCTACCTGCGCGACCCGCTGCCGGTCGGTGACGAGCGGCCCACCGGCCCGGTGGTGCTGCGGCTGCGCCGCACCGACCGCATCCCCGAGGAACGGGACACCGAGGGGGCGCTGCTGCCGCCCGCGTTCGATCCGGAGCCGGAACCGACCGCGCTGGCGGAGCTGTCGTCCCTGACCACCGAGTTGTGCGAGGTACGGCCGGGCGGCGCGCTGAACGAGGTGCTGCGCGGGGTGCGCCCGGTGTTCGCGGACACGCCCGCCGCCCGGGCCGCGCTGCCGGAACTGCTCGGTGAGGGCGGCGAGGCGGTGGTGCCGGGCGGGCAGCGCGCGATCCTCGCGCCGCTGCGCGGCCGGCGCCGGGTGATCGGCGCGGCCCTCTTCCTGCGCCGCCCGGACCGGCCCGCGTTCGAGGCGGACGACCTGCTGGTGGCCGCGCAGTTGGCCACCCACAGCGCGCTCGGCATCGACAAGGCGGTGCTGTACGGCCGTGAGGCGTACATCGCCGACGAGCTCCAGCGCACCATGCTGCCCGAGACCCTGCCCCGCCCGACCGGCGTCCGGCTGGCCTCCCGGTACCTGCCGGCGGCGGAGACCGCGCGGGTCGGCGGCGACTGGTACGACGCGATCCCGCTGCCCGGCAGCCGGGTCGCGCTGGTCGTCGGCGACGTGATGGGTCACTCCATGACCTCGGCGGCGATCATGGGCCAGCTGCGGACGACGGCGCAGACCCTGGCCGGCCTCGACCTGCCTCCGCAGGAGGTGCTGCACCACCTGGACGAGCAGGCGCAGCGGCTGGGCACCGACCGCATGGCGACCTGCCTGTACGCGGTCTACGACCCGGTCACGCACCGCATCACCATCGCCAACGCCGGTCATCCGCCGCCCGTGCTGCTGCACCTGGGCGGGCGGGCCGAGGTGCTGCGGGTGCCGCCGGGCGCGCCGATCGGCGTCGGCGGGGTGGACTTCGAGGCGGTCGAGCTGGACGCGCCGGCGGGCGCGACCCTGCTGCTGTACACCGACGGGCTGGTGGAGTCCCGGCTGCGGGACGTGTGGACCGGCATAGAGCAGTTGCGGGAGAAGCTCGCCGCGACCGCCCGGCTGACCGGCCCGGACCATCCGCCGCCGCTGGAAGCGCTGTGCGACGAGGTGCTCGACATGCTCGGCCCGGGCGACCGGGACGACGACATCGCGCTGCTCGCCGCCCGCTTCGACGGGATCGCACCGAGCGACGTCGCCTACTGGACGCTGGAGCCGGAGGACTCCGCGCCCGGGCAGGCCCGCCGGCTGGCCCGGCGCGCGCTGTCCCGCTGGGACCTGGAGGACCTGACGGACTCGGTGGAGCTGCTGGTCAGCGAGGTCGTGACCAACGCCGTACGGTACGCGTCCCGGCCGGTGACGCTGCGGCTGCTGCGCACCGACGTGCTGCGCTGCGAGGTCGGCGACGACGTGCCGCAGCTGCCGCGGCTCAGGCAGGCGCGCGCCACGGACGAGGACGGGCGCGGCCTGTACCTGGTCAACCGGCTGGCCCGGCGCTGGGGAGCGACCCGGCTGAGCACCGGCAAGGTGGTGTGGTTCGAGCTGAACCGGGGCTGAGCCCCTGGTGCGCGAAGACGGCGAGGTACTCCCGGAGGATTCCGGGGGGCACCTCGCCGTCGTGCGTCCCGTGCCGCTACCGGTCGAGGCCGGCGTCGGGGACGGGGTCGAGCGGGTCCTCGGTGGCCGGGGTGGTCGGCGGCCGGCTCGTCGGCGGCTGGCTCGGCGTCTCGGACGGCGTCTCGGACGGGGTCCGGGACGGCGTCGGGGACGTCGGGGGAGGCGACGTGGGCGGCTCGGACGTGGGCGGCTCGCTGCTGGGCGTCCGCGACGGCGTCGGGGACGGCGTCGACGGCGGCGGCGTGTACGTCTCGGTCGGGGCGACGGCCGCGCCCTGGGTGGTCTCGAGGTCGAACTCGGCCCCGTCGGTGACGCCGAAGGTGTACGCGGCCCAGATCTGCGCGGGGTAGCCGCCGCCGTTGACCCGGCCGGGCGGCGGGATCAGCCCGGTCGCGCCCTTCAGGGAGACCTGGGCCCGGGTCTTCTGGTCCTGGCCGAACAGGCCGACGGAGGTGACCAGGTCGGGGGTGTAGCCGGTGAACCAGGCCGACTTGTCCTCGTCGGAGGTGCCGGTCTTGCCCGCCACCTGCTGGCCGTCGCGCAGCGGGTTGTCGGCGACGGAGATCTTGGCCGTACCGTCGTCGACCACGCCCGTGAGCACCGAGGTGACCGTGTCGGCGGCCGTGCGGCTGATGACCTGGCCGCCGACCGGGTCCGGCAGCTGGGCCGTCCGGCCCTTCTTCTCCGCCGACTTCAGGATGCTGGGGGTCACCTTGTGGCCGTGGTTGGCGAAGGTGGCGTAGATCCCGGCCATCTCCAGGGGGCTGGCGCCCATCGAGCCGAGCGTCTGGGCGGGCACGGCCTGCATGCCCTTGGTGTCCATGCCGAGCTTGCCGGCCGTGCTCATCACGTTGCCCATGCCCACGTCCACGCCCATCTGCGCGAAGACGGAGTTGACGGACTTGTTCATCGCCTCCTGGACGGTGATCGGGCCGTAGCTGCGGTCGTCCTCGTTCGGCGGGGCGAAGCCGACCTTCCTGCCGTGGTCCAGGACCGGGCGGCGGGTGGTGCCGTCGTAGACGGTGTCGGCGGTGATCTGCCGGCCGGCCTGGGTGGTGGCGTTCTGCTCCAGGGCGGCGGCGAGGATGACCGGCTTGAAGGTGGAGGCGGGCTGGTAGTCCTCGCGCGTGGCGTTGCTGATGTAGTGCTTGTAGTAGTCCAGTCCGCCGTACAGCGCGACGATCCTGCCGGTCTTGGGGTCGACCGAGACGGCGCCCGGCTGGACGTCCCCGTCGACGCCGCGCTTCTTCGGGTCGAGCTTGCCGGTCAGCCGGCTCCGGACCGCCTTCTCCAGCGCGACCTGCTTCTTGCGGTCGATGTTCAGGGTGATGGTCCAGCCCTTGCGGAAGACCGCGGTCTCGGCCTCCGACTGGGTCAGGCCGTCCTCGGCCATGAGCCGCTGCTCCAGCTGGTGGTTGGCGAGGTCGACCAGGTAGCCCTTCTGCCCGCCGAGGCCGGGGGCGCCCCTGGGCTCCAGGGGTTTGGGGAAGTGCATGCCGGCGCGCTCGGACCGGGACAGCCAGTGCTCCTCGACCATGTTGTCCAGGACGTAGTTCCAGCGGGCCGTGACCAGCCGCCTGCCGGTGTCGCTCGCGGCCTGCCAGTCGTACTGGCTCGGCGCCTGGAGCAGCGCGGCGAGGTAGGCGCCCTGCTGGACGGAGAGCTTCTGCGCGTCGGTGTGGTAGTAGGCCTGGGCGGCGGCCTGGATGCCGTAGGCGCCGCGGCCGTAGTAACTGGTGTTGATGTAGCCGGCGAGGATGTCGGCCTTCGACGTCTCGCGCTCCACCTTCAGCGAGATGACCAGTTCCTTCAGCTTGCGCGTGACGGTCTGGTTCTGGTCGAGGTAGTAGTTCTTCACGTACTGCTGGGTGATGGTGGAGCCGCCCTGCTTGCCCCTGCCGGAGAGCGTGTTGAGCAGACCGCGGGCCGTGCCCTTCAGGTCGACGCCGGGGTCGTGGTAGAAGCTCTTGTTCTCCGCCGCGACGAAGGTCAGCTGGACCTTGCGGGGCACCTTGGAGAGGTCCACGATCTCGCGGTTGGTCTTGCCGTCGCGGGTCAGGATCGTGCCGTCGCTGTACTTGTAGACGTTGCTCTGCTGCTGGGCGGCGGCGTTGCCGGCCGGTATGTCGACGTACAGGTAGAGCCCGATGAAGGCCGCCACGACGAGCAGGCACGCGCCGAAGAAGGTCCCGAGGATCTTCTTCCAGGTGAACATCCGGCGTATGAGGCCCCGGGCGGGCTTGCCGCCGGGGGCCTGACCGGTGCGGGCCGGGACGGTGGCCGCGGGGTCGGGCGCGGGGCGGCGGCGTCGGGGCGCCGCGCGGTGGCCGCCCTGTCGCGCTCGTCTCTCTTCCGCTCGTCCCATGGGTCCCTACGCTCGCTTCCGTCTCGGGGTCAGCTCCGAAAGCTAACACCCCTCTATATGACAAAGGGCGTCTGATCCGTTCTTTTACGGACGTGACAATCAGCACCCACCTCCAGGGAACCGACGCCGAACGGGTGGCGCCGGGTTGCCTGCGGGCGTAAAGTGATATCACTTTGCTAGAGCGGAGCGGGGCGCACACGGTGCCCAACTCCCTGAGAACCGGGGGTCCCCTGTGTCCATATCCGAGCCGGCCGTCCAGGCCGACATCCCCGAGATGCCCGCGCCGAAGGTCCGGGAGTTCGCCGCCCACAGCATCGGCGGCGGGCTCGCCCTGCTGCTCGGACTGGCCGGCCTCGCCGCCGCGGCCGCCCTCTTCGTCGCCTCCGGGGCGACCTCCTCCGCCGGCGCCCGGGGCGGCCTCGTCACCGCCGGGATCCTCGTCCTGCTCGCGGCCGTCATCGCGATGCGCGGCCTGAACACGGTCGCCCCCGGCGAGGCACGGGTCGTCCAGCTCTTCGGGCGCTACCGGGGCACGATCCGGCAGGACGGCCTGCGCTGGGTGAACCCCTTCACCTCCCGGACCCGGATCTCCACCCGGGTGCGCAACCACGAGACGGCGGTCCTCAAGGTCAACGACGCCTACGGCAACCCGATCGAACTGGCCGCGGTCGTGGTCTGGAAGGTCCGGGACACCGCGCAGGCCACCTTCGAGGTGGACGACTTCGCCGAGTTCGTCGCCACGCAGACCGAGACGGCCGTGCGGCACATCGCGATCGAGTACCCCTACGACGCCCACGAGGAGGACGGCCTGTCGCTGCGCGGCAACGCCGAGGAGATCACCGAGAAGCTGGCCGTGGAACTCCAGGCGCGGGTGGAGGCGGCCGGGGTACAGGTCGTCGAGTCGCGGTTCACGCACCTCGCGTACGCCCCCGAGATCGCCTCGGCGATGCTCCAGCGGCAGCAGGCGGGCGCGGTCGTCGCGGCCCGGCGGCAGATCGTCGACGGCGCGGTGGGCATGGTCGAGGCGGCACTGGCACGGATCGCGGAGGCGGACATCGTGGAGCTGGACGACGAACGCAAGGCGGCGATGGTGTCGAACCTGATGGTGGTGCTGTGCGGCGACCGCGCCCCGCAGCCGGTCCTCAACACCGGGACGCTGTACCAGTGACGGACGGCACGGAGCCGGAGTCCCCGGACCCCCCGGAGGCACCCGACCCCCCGGAGGCACCGAAGCGCCGGCCGCAGCAGCGCAAGCAGGTGCTGCTGCGGCTGGACCCGTCGGTGTACGAGGCGCTGGCCCGGTGGGCCGGGGACGAACTGCGGTCGGCCAACGCGCAGATCGAGTTCCTGCTGCGCCAGGCGCTGGCCGACGCGGGGCGGCTGCCGAAGGGCGCCGGACCATTGCCCCGGCGGGGCCGGCCGCCTGTGTCAGAACCGTGACAATCGGCCCCCACCTGCGGGGCCGTACCGCCGGCGACCAACTGTCCACGCGGTGTATACATCCGGCGTATACACCGTGTGTAGAGTGCTCCGCATGTCCATCGGTCACACCCTCCTAGGACTCCTGGAGTCCGGCCCGCGCCACGGTTACGACCTCAAGCGGGCCTTCGACGAGAAGTTCGGTCACGACCGGCCGCTGCACTACGGCCAGGTCTACTCCACGATGTCCCGGCTCCTGAAGCACGGACTCGTGGAAGTCGACGGCATCGAGGCGGGCGGCGGTCCCGAGCGCAAGCGGTACGCCGTCACCGACGCCGGCGTCACCGACGTGGAGCACTGGCTCGCCACCCCGGAGAAGCCGGAGGAGTACCTCCAGTCGACCCTCTACACCAAGGTCGTCCTCGCCCTCCTCACCCACCGGGACGCCTCCACCATCCTCGACACCCAGCGTGCCGAGCACCTGCGCAGCATGCGGATCCTGACCGACCGCAAGCGCCGGGGCGATCTCGCCGACCAGCTGATCTGCGACCACGCCCTGTTCCACCTGGAGGCCGACCTGCGCTGGCTGGAACTGACCGCGGCACGCCTGGACAAGCTGCGTGAGGCGGTGACCCGATGACTCCTCCGCCCGGCTCCCTGCTCACCGCCGAGAACCTGTGCAAGGCCTACGGCCCGACCGTCGCGCTCGACGGCGCCGAGTTCTCCATCCACCCCGGCGAGGTCGTCGCCGTGATGGGCCCGTCCGGGTCCGGCAAGTCGACGCTGCTGCACTGCCTCGCCGGCATCGTGCCGCCCGACTCCGGTTCCATCACCTACGACGGCCGCGAACTGGCCGGCATGAACGACGCCCGGCGCAGCGCGCTGCGCCGCAGCGAGTTCGGCTTCGTCTTCCAGTTCGGGCAGCTCGTGCCCGAACTGACCTGCGTGGAGAACGTGGCGCTGCCGCTGCGCCTGAACGGCACCTCCCGCAAGGCCGCCGAACGGGCCGCGCTGACCTGGATGGAACGCCTGGAGGTCGATGACCTCCGGGGCAAGCGGCCCGGCGAGGTCTCCGGCGGCCAGGGCCAGCGGGTCGCGGTCGCGCGGGCCCTGGTCACCCAGCCGCGGGTGCTGTTCGCCGACGAACCGACCGGCGCGCTGGACTCCCTCAACGGCGAACGCGTGATGGAGCTGCTCACCGACGCCGCCCGCTCCACCAACGCGGCCGTGGTGCTCGTCACGCACGAGGCCCGGGTGGCCGCCTACTCCGACCGGGAGATCGTCGTACGCGACGGCAGGTCCCGGGACATGGAGCGCGCCGTATGAACGCGCGGCAGTGGGCCCGGGACCTCGGCATGGGCGTCCGGTTCGCCTGCACCGGCGGGCGCGAGGGATGGGTCCGGATGGTGCTGACCGCGGTCGGCGTCGGCCTGGGCGTGGCCCTGCTGCTGCTGACGACCGCGCTGCCGAACGTGCTGGCCGTGCGCCACCAGCGCGAGGAGGCCCGCCAGGACCTCACCTTCGGCGCGACCACCCCGCCCAGGAGCGACCACACCCTCCTGGTCGCCACCACGGACACCGAGTGGCACGCGAAGGACGTCCGGGGCCGGCTGCTGGAGGCCGAGGGGCCGCGGGCGCCGCTGCCGCCGGGCGTGGACCGCTTCCCGGCGAAGGGCGAGATGTTCGCCTCGCCCGCGTTGAAGGAACTGCTCGCCTCGGACGGGGCGAAGCTGCTGCGCGAGCGGATCCCGTACCGGGTCACCGGCACCATCGGCGAGCCCGGGCTGATCGGGTCGCGGGAACTCGCCTACTACGCGGGCGCCGACGGCCTGAAGGCGAAGGTCGACCGTACGGTGCAGCGGCTGTCCGCGTTCGGGGACCCGCACCCGACGACCGAGCGGGCCGACCCCGTGCTCATCCTGATGATGCTGGTCGTCTTCGTGGTGCTGCTGATGCCGGTCGCCGTGTTCATCGCCGCGGCCGTGCGGTTCGGCGGCGAACGGCGCGACCGCCGGCTGGCCGCGCTGCGGCTGGTGGGCTCCGACAGCCGGATGACCCGCCGGATCGCGGCCGGCGAGGCGATGGCCGGAGCACTGCTCGGACTGGTCGTCGGCACCGTGTTCTTCCTGATCGGACGTCAGGTGGCGGGCTCCGTGGAGGTGCTGGGCGAGAGCTTCTTCCCCAGCTACCTGAACCCCTCCCCCGCGCTGGTCGCGCTGGTCGCCGTCGCGGTCCCGGCGGCCGCGGTGGCGGTGACGCTGCTGGCGATGCGCGGGGTGGTCGTCGAACCGCTCGGCGTGGTGCGGGCGGCGCGGCCGGCCCGGCGGCGCCTGTGGTGGCGGCTGCTGCTGCCGGTGGCGGGCCTGGCGATGCTGTACCCGATGATCGGCAACGGCCGCTCCCACGGCGACTTCAACCAGTACCTGGTCGTCGGCGGCGTGATGCTGCTGCTGGTCGGCGTGACCGCGCTGCTGCCCTGGCTGGTGGAGGCGGTGGTGGCCCGGCTCGGCCCGGGCTCGGTGTCCTGGCAGCTGGCCGTCCGGCGGCTCCAGGTCGGCAGCGGCTCGGCGGCCCGCATGGTCAACGGCATCGCCGTGGCGGTGGCCGGGGCGATCGCGCTCCAGATGCTGTTCGCGGGCGTGGAGAGCCAGTACACGAAGGACACCGGCCGCGATCCCGGGCGGGTGCAGATGGAGGTCGACCTGTCCCGCCGGACGCAGGTGCGCGTCGCGGGGCGGGAGTTCGAGCACACCAAGGGCGTCAGGTCCACGGTCGCGATCTCCACCGGCGAGCTCGGTGACCGGCGCCGCGCCCCGAACGACAGCACGTCCTTCACCGTCGGCGACTGCCGGGCCCTGCGGGAGCTGGCCCACCTGCCGTCCTGCCGGGACGGCGACGTCTTCGCCGTGCACGCCGCCGACGGCGACGCCGGCCTGCGCGCGCTGCGTCGGTCGGGCGGGACGGGTTACCTCGACCCGACCTACTCGGACAGCGACCGCGGACGCGAGATCCCCTGGAAGGTGCCGGCCGGGCTGCCGCAGGTCACCGTCCGCAAGGACGCGCTGAACACCGGGGTCGGCGGCCTGCTGGTCACCCCCGCCGCCCTGCCCCCCGCGGCCACGCCGACGCTCTACAGCCAGGTGTACGTCCGCATCGACCCGTCGGTGCCGGACGCGGGGGAGTACGTGCGGAACACGGCCGCCCGGGTGGACCCCCTCGCCGACGCGTGGCAGTGGTCCTCGACCGAGCAGTCCCGGAAGTACACCTCGCTGCGCACCGGCCTGTTCGTCGGCGCGGTCGGGGTGCTGGCGCTGATCGGGGCCAGCCTGCTGGTCTCCCAGCTGGAGCAGTTGCGCGAGCGGCGCAAGCTGCTGTCGTCGCTGGTCGCCTTCGGCACCCGGCGCCGCACGCTGGGCCTGTCGGTGCTGTGGCAGACGGCGGTGCCCATCACGCTGGGCCTGCTGCTGGCCTCGGCGGTGGGGCTCGGCCTCGGCGCGGTGCTGCTGAGGATGACGGCCACCCCGGTGACCGTCGACTGGGTGAGCGTGCTGTCGATGACCGGCGCCGGCGCGGCCGTGGTCCTCACGGTCACCCTGCTGAGCCTGCCGCCACTGGCGCGGCTGATGCGGCCGGAGGGGCTGCGGACGGAATAGGCGGGCCCGCACGCGCAGGGGCTCTCTCCCGAGGGGATCGTCTCCCCCACGGGAGGGAGCCCCCCGCGCGTCTCAGGCGTCGTCGTCCACGACCCGCACCGGCAGGGCGCGCAGCGCCTCGCGCAGGGCCGCCGCCAGCTCCTCGTACTCGGCGGCGCGGGCCGCGCCGGCCCGCATCGCGAAGGCGACGCGGCGGCTGGGGGCGGGATCGGCGAAGTAGCCGGTCAGCAGCTGGCTGCTGCGGGCGGTCTCCAGCTTCTGCGCGGTGCGCGGCAGCAGGGTGCAGCCCAGACCGCCCGCCACCAGCTGGACCAGCGTGGACAGTCCGGCGGCCGTGGTGGTGACCGGCGCGTCCGCGCGGCCGGCCTCCCGGCAGATGTCCAGGGCCTGGTCGCGCAGGCAGTGCCCCTCGTCCAGGAGCAGCAGGTTCAGCTCCCGCAGCGCCTCGCGCGGGATGCCCTCCCGGCCGCCGAGGGCGTGGTCGAGCGGGGTGACGAGCACGAAGTCCTCGTCGAACAGGGGCAGTTCCACCACACCGGGGACGCCCAGCGGTACGGCCAGCAGCAGCAGGTCGAGCCGGCCGGAGTGCAGGCCGTCGACCAGGCTGGCGGTCTGCTCCTCGTGCACCTGGAGGTCGAGGTGCGGGTAGCGCTCGTGGACGAGCCGCAGCACGGCCGGCAGCAGGTACGGCGCGACCGTGGGGATCACCCCGAGCCGCAGCGCCCCCGTGAACGGCGCCCGGACCGCCTCGGCCTCCTCCATGAGCGCGGCGACCGCGTCCAGCACCGCCTTGGCCCGCACGGCCAGCCGCTCCCCCGCGGGCGAGAGCAGTACCTTGCGGGTCGTACGCTCGAGGAGGGTCACGCCGAGGGTCTCCTCGAGCGTCGAGACCGCGCCGGACAGGGCCGGCTGGCTCATCCCGATGGCCGCCGCCGCGTCCCGGAAGTGCAGGTGCTCCGCCACGGCGGCGAAGGCCCGCAGCTGCGCCAGGCTGGGCTGTCGGCGCCTGCTTCCGTTACCTATAGTCACTGATAGCTACCTCCGATCAACACGACCGAGTGTAGCTATTTCCCTAATCAATGCACCCTGTGCCAACATCAATAACGTCCAACCCATGGGAAACGCCCCAAAAGGGAAGTTTCTTCGCTGCAAGGAGAGCGTGTGCTCACTGTCGGTGACAAGTTCCCCGAGTTCGAACTGACCTCCTGCGTCTCGCTGGAGAAGGGTCAGGAGTTCGAGCAGATCCACCACAAGTCCTACGAGGGCAAGTGGCTGGTCGTCTTCGCGTGGCCCAAGGACTTCACGTTCGTGTGCCCGACCGAGATCGCCGCGTTCGGGAAGCTGAACGACGAGTTCGCCGACCGCGACGCGCAGATCCTCGGCTTCTCCGGTGACTCCGAGTTCGTCCACCACGCGTGGCGCAAGGACCACCCGGACCTGACCGACCTGCCGTTCCCGATGATGGCCGACTCCAAGCACGAGCTGATGCGCGCGCTGGGCATCGAGGGCGAGGACGGCTTCGCGCAGCGTGCCGTCTTCATCGTCGACCCGAGCCACGAGATCCAGTTCACGATGGTCACCGCCGGTTCCGTGGGGCGCAACCCCAAGGAGGTCCTGCGGGTCCTGGACGCCCTCCAGACCGACGAGCTGTGCCCGTGCAACTGGAGCAAGGGCGAGGAGACCCTTGACCCGGTCGCGCTGCTGGCTGGTGAGTGACCCATGTCGCTCGACTCCCTGAAGTCCCGGGTACCGGACTACGCCAAGGACCTGAAGCTCAACCTGGGCTCGGTCATCGGCAACTCCGAGCTGCCCGCGCAGCAGCTGTGGGGCACGGTGCTGGCCACGGCCATCGCCTCCCGCTCCCCGATCGTGCTGCGTGAGCTGGAGCCCGAGGCGAAGGCCAACCTGTCGCCCGAGGCGTACACGGCCGCCAAGGCCGCCGCCGCGGTGATGGCGATGAACAACGTCTTCTACCGCACCCGGCACCTGCTGTCCGACCACGAGTACGGCACCCTGCGCGCGGGCCTGCGGATGAACGTCATCGGCAACCCGGGCGTGGAGAAGGTCGACTTCGAACTGTGGTCGTTCGCGGTGTCCGCGATCAACGGCTGCGGCATGTGCCTGGACTCGCACGAGCAGGTGCTGCGCAAGGCCGGCGTGGAGCGCGAGACCGTCCAGGAGGCGTTCAAGATCGCCTCCGTGGTACAGGCCGTCGGCGTCACCCTCGACGCGGAGGCGGTGCTGTCCGAGTAGGACAGCCGCCCACCGTCAACCCCGCTCACCCCTGGTGGGCGGGGTTCCGCGCGTCTTCGAGGGGGACGTCCTCCGCGCTGGCGTCGGCGATCCCGTCGCCCGCCCCGTCGTCGTCCCCGCCGGTGCCACCGGTGTCGCCGGTGCCGTCCGCCTCGGCGGCCCCGTCCTCGGGCGTCTCGCCGTCCTGGGCCTCCTGGGCGTACGTCCGCAGGTAACCGACCACCGTGTTCGTCACCGCCACCAGCGGTACGGCCACCACGGCGCCGCCGATGCCGGCCACCATGCCGCCGGCCGCCACGGTCAGCACGACCGCCAGCGGATGGACACGGACCGCGCGGCCGAGGATGAACGGCTGGAGGACGTGTCCCTCGATCTGCTGGACCGCGAGGACCACGGCGAGGGTCATGACGGCGGCGAAGACACCCTGGGTCACCAGCGCCACGATCACCGCGAGCGCGCCGGAGGCCACCGCGCCCACCAGCGGGATGAAGGAGAACAGGAAGATGAAGACGGCCAGCGGCACGGCCATCGGCACGTCGAGGAAGTAGATGCCGATACCGATGAAGATGGCGTCGATCAGGGCGACCAGGACCGTGCCGCGGACGTAGGCGGTCAGGGTCCGCCAGGCGCGCGGGCCGGCGCCGGCCACACCCGGCCGGGCCGCGGACGGCACCAGCTTCAGGAACCACTGCCAGATGCGCTCACCGTCGTAGAGCAGGAACAGCGTCGAGAAGAACACCAGCAGGATGCCGGTCAGGGCCTCCACGACGACCTGGACGCCCTCCAGGCCGGCCGACGTTATCTGGTCGGCGTTGGCGCCGATGGCCTCACGGAGGTTCTTGGCGATCTGGTTGATCTGCTTGTCGGTGACGTGGAACGGGCTCTTCAGCAGCCAGTTGCGCAGGTCGTCGATGCCGCTCTGTATCTGGGTGGAGAGCGTGTCGATGTTCTCCATCACCTGCCACGTCACGAACCAGCCCATCAGGCCGATGACGACGAAGCCGGCGACGGCGGTCAGCGCGGTGGCCGGGCCGCGCGGCACCCCGCGCCGCCGGAGCCGGGCGACCGTCGGCTGGAGCAGCGCGGTGACCAGCAGGGCGATGACGAAGGCGAACACCACCAGCTGGATGGCGCTGATGACCCGCATCAGCACCCACACCGTGCCGGCCAGCACCAGCAGCCGCCAGCCGGCCTCGGCGGCGACCCGCACGCCCCACGGCACGGCCTGGGCGGGATCGGGGCGCGGACCCGAGGGCGGCGCGGGCCGGGGCGGGGGCGGGGGCGGCTCCGCGGCGGGCGCCTCGGCCCGTCTGCGCCGGGCGGGCCCGGTGCCGTCCTTCTCCACCTCGGCACGGCGCTCGTCGAGGCGCTCGCTCATCTCGGTGAGGCCGGCTCCGAGCCGGCCGAGCCACCCTGGTACTCGCGACATGTCCGTCCTCTTCCCCCGCGTCCCCGGGTGCTAGCCACCACTCCCCCCTGGAGTCGTTCCGGGTACGACCGTACAGTGCGAAAGCCCCTCCCCCGAGGACGGGGAGGGGCTGCGCGGGGCCGGACGTGTACCGGTCGGCCTAGTACCAGTGGTTGGCCTGCCAGAACGACCAGGCCTGGCACGGGCTGCCGTAGCGGTCGTTCATGTAGTTGAGGCCCCACTTGATCTGCGTGGCCGGGTTGGTGCGCCAGTCGGCACCGGCGGAGGCGTACTTGCCGGCGGGCAGGGCCTGGAAGAGACCGTAGGCACCGGAGGAGGCGTTCACCGCCTGGTAGTTCCAGCTGGACTCGTGGTCCACGATGTTGCTGAAGCACTGGAACTGACCGCCGGCCACCATCTGACGGGCCATCGCCTGGATCTGCGCCGCGCTGTAGCTGCTCTGGGTCGGGAAGCTGGAGGAGTCGCGGACGTCGACGCGGACGTCGTCGCGGCTCGCCGCCGCGGCCTTCGTCTCGGCGCGCTCCTTGGCCGCCTTCTCGGCTGCCTTGGCCGCGTTCTCCGCGGCCTCCTTCTTCGCGATCGCGGTCTCGGCGGCCGCCTTGCGGGCCGCTGCCTCCGCGTCCTTCTTGGCACTCGAGTCCGCGGCGATGGCCTGTGCGTCGGCCTGCTGCGTGAGGGACGCGGTCTGCACCTGCGCCTGCTGAGACGCGGGGATGTCCGCGAGGAGCGTCGCGTCGGCTGCCGTCGCCTCGGCGTCGTTGGTCTGCGCGGTGCTGCCCGAGGCAACTCCGACGACGCTTCCGACGGCGGTGACCGCGGTGGCCGAGGCCACTGCGAATCCCCGGACCGAAATCCGGCTCACACGGTTTCCTTCCAGCACCGTCCGCTTCGGTGACCCTGGCGGACGCGATCGTGCCCCTGACACTGGCCTCCCAACTGCGGGGTCACGGGAGGCGCGGGCCCGGTGGGCAACTCCCCCTGGAGGGAGCGCCGCGTGGTGCTCGGGCGGCATACGGCGTCGTTATGGAGTTGGAGGTGCTGCTGTGGTGCCATACCGCTGGGGGTACACGTGTGCCGTATGCGGGGCCTGACAGGACTGAGACTTTGCCGTAACCCGAGGGCGGGTGGCAATTCTGTGTTGCGTGTGAAAGCTCACATCCTGTTTGCGCCCGGTGATTTCAGGAAACCCCCACACACGAAGGCGCCGCCCGGCTAGGCTCCTGAGCCTTTGCCGAACGGCGCCTCGTGGCGTGCCCCGGGGTCAGATGTGGCCGTCCTCCAGCATTTCGGTCACAAGCGCCGCGATCTGGGACCTCTCGGAACGCGTCAGGGTGACGTGGGCGAAGAGGGGGTGCCCCTTCAGCTTCTCGACCACGGCCACCACGCCGTCGTACCGGCCGACGCGCAGGTTGTCCCGCTGGGCCACGTCGTGGGTCAGCACCACCCGCGAGTTGGCGCCGATCCGCGACAGCACCGTGAGCAGCACGTTGCGTTCGAGGGACTGCGCCTCGTCCACGATGACGAACGCGTCGTGCAGCGAGCGCCCACGGATGTGGGTGAGCGGGAGCACCTCCAGCATCCCGCGCGCGGTGACCTCCTCGATGACCTCGCGGCTGGTGACCGCGGAGAGGGTGTCGAAGACGGCCTGCGCCCAGGGGCTCATCTTCTCGGACTCCGAGCCCGGCAGATAGCCCAGTTCCTGCCCGCCGACCGCGTACAGCGGCCGGAAGACCATCACCTTCTTGTGCTGGCGGCGCTCCAGGACCGCCTCCAGGCCCGCGCACAGCGCCAGCGCCGACTTGCCGGTGCCGGCCCGGCCGCCCATCGAGACGATGCCCACGTCCGGGTCGAGCAGCAGGTCCAGCGCGATGCGCTGCTCGGCGCTGCGGCCCTTGATGCCGAACGCCTCCCGGTCCCCGCGCACCAGACGGACGTTGCCGTCGGCGGTGACCCGGCCGAGCGCCTTTCCGCGCTCGGACTGGACGGTCAGCCCGGTGTGCACGGGCAGGTCGGCCGCCTCCGGGACGTACACCCGTCCTTCCTCGAACAGGATGTCCACCTGCTCGCCCGGGAGGACGAGTTCGGACATCCCGGTCCAGCCGGAGTTCTCCGTGATGGCGAGTTCGGCCCGGTACTCCTCGGCGAGGAGCCCGACCGAGGACGCCTTGATGCGCAGCGGCAGGTCCTTCGACACGACGGTGACGTCGTACCCCTCGGCCTGGAGGTTGCGGGCGACCGCGAGGATGCGGGAGTCGTTGTCCCCCAGGCGGTAGCCGCTGGGCAGCACGCTGGGGTCCGAGTGGTTCAGCTCGACACGGACGGTCCCGCCGAGTTCGCCGATCGGGATGGGGGCGTCGAGGCGACCGTGCTTCACCCGGTAGTCGTCCAGCAGGCGCAGCGCCTGGCGGGCGAAGTAGCCGAGCTCGGGATGGTGCCGCTTGGCCTCCAGTTCCGTGACCACCACGATGGGGAGCACGACCTCGTGCTCGTCGAAGCGGGTCAGGGCGTTGGGGTCGGCCAGCAGGACGCTGGTGTCGAGGACATAGGTGCGCCGGTCTGGCTTGTGGCGCTTTGTGCTGGTCACCACGGAAGGACGTACCCCCTCGGATGAGGTCGGGGAGCGACGGAGTGGGAGCAGGGCCGGGAGGGCGGAGAGGCTGGGAAGACACAGCCCGGCACGACGGAGGAGTCCGTGCCGGCCGTCGGCCGCCCCGCGTCGGGCCGGCGACCGGCCCTCCGCCGCTTCGTCCGTGCCGTGACCGCACGATCGGGCTGGTGCAAGGGGCCTCCCGGGCGGACGGCCCCGAGCCGCCCGCTGAGATACGACACCCGTGGTTCGGGTGTCGACCTGTCTGGACTATGCCCTCGAACACGCGCCGCCATGCAAATGCGGCCAACAGCGCGACGGTGAACTCCTGCTTGCGTCCGCCCCACGCGGGGGGTACGAACAGGCCCCGTCACCGGCCGGGTGACGGGGCGGGAACCGCGGGTCAGCCGCCGTAGCGCCGGTGACGTGCGGCGTAGTCGCGCAGGGCGCGCAGGAAGTCGACCTTGCGGAAGGCCGGCCAGAAGACCTCGCAGAAGTAGTACTCCGAGTGCGCGGTCTGCCAGAGCATGAATCCGGACAGCCGCTGCTCCCCGCTGGTGCGGATCACCAGGTCCGGGTCGGGCTGGGCGCCGGTGTACAGGTGCCGGCCGATCATGTCCACGTCGACGGAGTCGGCGAGTTCCGCCAGCGGCACGCCCTTGTCCTGGGCGTCCAGCAGCATGGAGCGCACGGCGTCGGCGATCTCCTGCCGGCCGCCGTAGCCGATGGCCACGTTGACGACTATGCCGGCGGTGTCGGCGGTGGCCTCCTCGGCTTCCTTCAGCGTGCGCTGCATGCCCGCGGGGAGCAGGTCCAGGGTGCCCACGTGGTGCACGCGCCAGCGGCCGTCGGCGGCGAGGGTGCGCACGACGTCCTCGATGATGCCGAGCAGCGGGACCAGCTCGTCCCGCGGCCGGTCGAAGTTGTCGGTCGACAGCAGCCACAGGGTGACCACCTCGACGTCCGTCTCGGAGCACCAGCCGAGGAACTCCTCGATCTTCTCGGCGCCGGCTCGGTGCCCGTGCACGGTGGTGGAGCCGCTCGCCTTCGCCCAGCGGCGATTGCCGTCCATGATGACGCCGATGTGCTTGGGCACCTGAGCGTGGTCCAGGTGGCCTTCCACCCGGCGTGCGTAGAGCCTGACGAGCAGGCCGCGCAGCTTGTCGCGCAGGTTCACGTGACCCTCCGGGGGTTGGGCGCTGAGCAGGGGTGCCGGAGCCGTTGAGCCTACCCCTGCCGAAGGCCTGGTTCCGGCCCGGGGCTTGGGGGTCCGGGGGGGTTCCGGGGGTTCGTACGGTTTCGCCACCGGGCGGTCCGCCGGGGCGGCGCCACCGGGGCGAGCCGCCGCCGTGCGGCGGGGCCCTCGCCGGTCAGGACGCCGGACCGGCGGCCGGGGGTTCCGGCCCGGGGACGAAAAAACGGGCCGGTCCGTGGGGGGGAGACGGACCGGCCCGAGGGGGGGTTTCCACCATAACCCTTCGTAAGTGATGGTGGGTGCATCGGCGCGCCACAACTACTCTCCGGAATCACGCGGCGACGCCCCGATGGTGGCGGAATGCTGGATTCAGCGGTGCGCTCCGGCCGGATCGCTGCGCAATCCCAGGCAGATCCGGCCGAATGCACGTGCATTCGTAAGGATTGGGCCATCTTGGGATGTGTCGGCGCGGCGCCCGCGCGTCCCCCCGTCGGGCGATGCCGTCAGCGCGCGGTGACGCGGCGGTCCCGCCGCCGGCCGGCGCGCGCGCTCACCGGCGGACCGGCTTGCGCACGTCGAACAGGTGCCGGGAACTGTGCGCCACGAACGGCCCGCGCGCCCCGATGTGCGCGTGCAGCTCGCGCAGGCGGGACTCGTACGCCTCGACGGTGAAACCGGGGACCATCCAGACCACCTTGCGCAGGAAGTGGACGACCGCGCCGACGTCCCGGAACTCCATCCGCAGCCGCTCCGCCCGCAACCCCACCACCTCCAGGCCCGCCGCCTCGGCATCGGCCCGCTCCCGCTCCGGGTCGCGCGCGGACCGCACCCCGGCGGGCTGCGGTCCGAGGAAGTACTCGACCAGCTCGAAGACGCTCGCCGGGCCCACGTGCTGGGCGAAGTACGTGCCGCCGGGCCGCAGCACCCGGGCGATCTCGTCCCAGTGGGGGCGCACCGGGTGCCGGCTGAGCACCAGGTCGAACGTCCCGTCCGCGAACGGCAGCGGCGCGTCCTCCGGCGCGGCGACCACCGCCACACCGCGCGGTCTCAGCAGCGCCGTCGCCCGGGCCACGTTCGGCGGCCAGCCCTCCGTCGCCGCGAGCAGCACCGGCCGGTCCGGCTCCGCCCGGCCCAGCGCGAAGTCCAGCACCTCCCCGCCACCGGTCTGGACGTCCAGCGCGGCCCCGGCGCCGGCCAGCCGCTCCCCGGCCGAGCGGGCGTACCCCCACGAGGGGCGCGCCTCGGTGGCCCGCCCCTCGAACCAGGAGAAGTCCCATCCCTCGGTGGGTACGGCGGCACCTTCGGCCACGAGGTCCTCGAACGAGCGGTCCACCGTCATCTCTCCATGCTCCCGCCGGCCGCGGGGGCGGGCTCCCCGAGGGCCAGCAGTACGTGCTCGCGCTCCCCGTCCCGGACCGTGCCGATCCGCTCGAAGCCGTGTCTTCCCAGCAGCCGGACGGAGGCGGTGTTGCCGGCGAACGGGTCGGCGTACAGCGGACGCACCCGCTCCAGCTCCAGGAAGAGGCCGAGCGCGCGGGTGCCGACGCCGCGGCCCCAGAAGGCCCGGCCGAGCCAGTACCCGACGTACCGGCGGCCGTCCATGGTCCACGACACGACGCTGCCGGCGACCTCCCCACCGACCGTGACCGCCCGCACCAGGGAGTCCGGGTCCGGCAGCACCCGCTCCCGCCAGTGCCGGAAGAAGGCGTCCCGGGGCCGGGGCGTGAACGCCGAACGCCGGACGGCTACCGGGTCGTGCTCGTAGCCGAAGAGGATCTCCAGATCCTCGTCCGAGACGTTCCGCAGGGCGACGGTGTCGGATGCTTCGGTCATGCGGGCAGTGTGGCAGGCGCCACTGACAACGCCCCTGTCGTTCACGGCAGCAGGGGCCTGACCCGCTCGGCGGCGAAGCGCACGAAACCCTCCGGGTCGGGTTCGTCCGCCGTCGGCTGGAGGACGACGGTGTCCGCCCCGGCCTCCGCGAGGCGCCGCACGGCCGCGGCCACTTCGGCGGCGTCCCCCGCCACCCCCACGTCCGGCACCGACGCGACCCCCTCGGCGGCGAGTTCGGCGCGCAGCCGGTCGGCGGCGCCCGCCCCCGTGGCGGCCAGGAGGTAGACGACCACCCGGTGGTGGCCGTCGCGCCCGGCGGCCCGCCGCCCCTCCTCGGCGAGCCGCCGGGCCCGCCGTACGCCGTCCACGGAGGTGGTCGCCGTCAGCAGGGTGCCGTCGGCCTTCTCACCGGTGAGCCGGAGGGTGCGGGGGCCGGTGCCGCCGGCGAGCACGTCGACCGGGTGCGGCGGGGGCCAGTCGAGGGCGACGTCGTCCAGCCGGACGTACCGTCCGCGCACGCTGACCCGCTCCCCGCGCAGCAGGGCGCGCAGTGCGTCGAGGTGCTCACCGAGCAAGGCGAGCGGCGAGTCGGCCCGGGCGCCGACCTGCCCCATCCAGTCCTGCACCCCGTGGCCCACCGTCAGCACGGCCCGGCCGGGGAACAGGCGCTCCAGGGTGGCGGCCTCCATGGCGGTGACCGCCACGTTCCTGAGCGGCACGGGCAACAGGCCGATGCCGACCCGGACCCGCTCGGTCCAGGCGAGCGCCGCGGCGGCCGTGGACACCCCGCCCTCCAGGAAGCAGTCCTCCCACAGCCACAGCTCCTCGATCCCCGTCTCGTCCGCGAGGCGGGCGACGGCCCGCAGCCGTTCGGGCGGGAGCTGGGGACGAAACACGACACCGAATGTGGTCATGGACCCTTCGTAGTGGGGAGGACGGAGGAAGGGCAACGCATTTACGCACGGGGGGCCGTCCCGCTCCCCGTGGGGGAGGGAGACGGCGCATGCGGAAGGGCACGGGCACGGGCGGGGGTGCGCGGGGGGCCTGGGGCCGGAAGCGGGGTGGGTGGCGGCGGGACGGGCGTGGTCTGCTGGTCCTGCGGGCCGGTACCGGGGAGGCGCTCGGCGCCGCCGTCCCCCTGGAGATCGCCGCCTCCTACCGGGCGCGGACGCGGGGCCTCCTGGGCCGGGACGCGGTCGACGGGGTGCTGCTGCTGACACCGGCGAGCGGGGTGCACACGTTCGGGATGCGGATCCCCATCGACGTCGCCTACCTGGACCGGCGCCTGACCGTGCTCGCCGTCCGCACGATGCGCCCGGGCCGCCTGGGCCTGCCCCGGCCGCGGGCCCGGCACGTGCTGGAGGCGGAGGCCGGGGCGATGGCGAGGTGGGGGCTGCGGCCCGGGGTGCGGGTGGAGGTGTCCGTCGGGTGAGGGACGGGGCTCACGGCCCGGTGCGCGGGAAGGACACCTCCACCCGGCGGTTCTTCTTCCGGCCGGCCTCGGTGGAGTTGTCGGCGATCGGGTACTGCTCGCCGTAGCCGCGGACGTCGAACGTGACCCCCGGGTCGTCGAGATCCTGGTCCAGGACGGCCTGCACGGCGTCGGCGCGCTTGCGGGAGAGGACGTCGCCGTGGGCGGCGGAGCCGAGGTCGTCGGTGAAGCCGAAGACGCGGACGCGGGTCGCGTGCTGCTTCCTGATCTCCTCCACGATGACCGAGACACGGGCCTTCGCCGCGCCGCCGAGTTCGGCGCTGTCCTTGCCGAAGAGCACCTCGGCCTGGAGCGCGAAGGTGACGTCGGCGTTGGTGTCCTCGCGCCGTTCGTCCCCGCTCTGGTCCTCCACGACCGACTTGATGTCCAGCACCTTGGCCCCGGCCAGCGTGGCGCCCTCCGGGAGCTTCAGGTCCGGATCGGTGGGGTCCACCCGCACCGGGGCGGCGGCGGAGGGGGCGGTGCCGGGCGGGGCGCTGGGACCGGCGTCGTCGGCGACCGCGGGGGCGGCGTGCGCGTACGCCGCGAACAGCAGGACGGCGGCCGTGAAGGCGAGCCGGGGCGTGGTGGTCACTGCTGCCTCACCCGGAGATCTTGATGGTGGCGGAGGAGAAGGTCGGCAGCTGGAGGTCCACCTCGGACGCGGTGGCGGGCGGCGCCGGGAACTGCATGAAGACCGCCAGGTCGGCGCCTGCCCTGAGGGTCGAGAAACCCGTCGTCGTCAGGGGGCGGCCCTCGGTGTCGCGCAGGACGTAGTACCGCTTCTTGCCCCGGGGGTCGATGAGCGTGGCGCCGCCCAGGGATCTGCCGTTCCTGAGGATCTCGGTCTCGTTGCCGCTCAGGGCGGAGGGGATGACGACGCTGCCGGCCCCGTCGTTCTTCAGCGTGCCGTTGACGGTGACGAAGCCTCCCGAGTCGCGTTGCGCCGACGTGACCTGGAGCAGGAGTCCGTCCGAGCCCTTCAGTTCGGCGAGCGGTCGCTCGGTACGTCCTTCCTGGGCGCTCGGGCCGGAACCGGTGGCCTTGGAGGCCGACGCCGAACTGTGGGGCTTCTCGTCGTCACCGCCGCTTCCCCCGCAGCCGGCCGCGCCGACGGCCAAGCCGGCCGCGACCGACCACGCGACCACCCCCCTGCGGACCTTCGCAGTCATCCGAATGCTCATCGCTCCGCTTCCTTCGTCACTCATCGTTCGCTTGTCAGCCGGCCCAGATGGACGTCGAAGAGGTCCTCGGGCTTCGGCAGGTCCGACGGATCGTCGGGATCCGGCTCCCAGACCGTGCCCCCGTCGCAGCTCAGCCGCGGCAGCGCGTCGCCCTTCACCCCTTCGTGGGGCGGGTCGAAGCTGCACAACCGGTCCACCACTGCGGTCGCGGACGCCCTGGACCTGAAGTTCTCCGTCCCGGGCACGACGGAACGGCCGACGGACTTGTTCGTCTCCACGTCGACCTCGTACGTCAGTGCCTCCGGTGACCCACAGGCTCTCAGGAGGGCGTCGTTCTGCGCGGCGAGCTGTCCGGCCCGCGGGCACGGGTCGTCGACGGGCACCCTGCCCTCGAAGACGTCCTGCCACTTCGTCGGGTCGGTCAGCACGCGCAGCCAGTCGGCCGTGAGCTGGGCACGGGCGTCCTGGGCCGCCGCGAGCGCCGCCGCGTCGGCAGCGGTCTGGGCACCGCTGCGGTTCACCGCGCCCTGGCCGACGGCGAGGTAGGCCAGAGCAAGAAAGAGCAGGCCCGCCACCACCGTGAGGTAGATGGGGAAGGCCTGCCCCGAGTCGTGTCGTGGCGGAATCAGCCGCCGGTGACCTGGGCGATCTTCTGGGTGATCGCGTCGTAGATCGACTGGCCGATGCTCGTACCCGTGATCGCCAGCACGATCGCCACCACCACGGCGATGATGCCCAGGTACTCCACCGCGGTCTGTCCCCGGTCGTCGCGGGCCGCACGGGACCGTAGGTACGCGACGGTGGTGTGGAACCATCTGCTCACGGTGTTCCCCTCCAGCTTGGCCTCGGTTGCCGGCAGCGTACGGCGCGGCGCCCGGCCCGTCGGAGGGTCCCAGGGCCCAGGGGCGGGCCCAAATCCGGGTGGGGGTGTTCGGGCGGGGGGTCATGTCAGGAGACCCCCAGCCACTTCGCCGTCGCCTGGGAGCGGGTGGTGCTGTGGAGCTTGGCGAAGATGTGGTTGATGTGGTTCTTGACCGTCTTCTCGCTGATGAAGCAGGCCGCGGCGATCTGCTGATTGGTCATGCCGGACGCGATGAGGTCCATGATCTCCGCCTCCCTGGTGCTCAGCCGGAACCGCGGTCGGGTCGACTGTCCCACAGGGCGTTGCAAACGCGAAAGCGGTTCGGCGGAGAAAACCGTTTCGGTGTCGGGAGATTGCTCCGCGCCGTGTGCTGGTGCACCTTCGCTCAGCCCGGTCAGGAGGGCGCGTGCCGCGCCCGGCGTGACGTGCGGCCGTCCCTCGCGCACGTCCCGTACCGCCCTCACCAGCTGCTCCGTCGTGAACTCGCCGTGCACCAGGTATCCCCCCGCTCCCAGCCGCAGTGCCTCCCGCACGGTCTCCGTCTCGTGGCTGTAGGTGAGCATCATGACGGGGGCGAGCCGCACCAGGTGGGGCAATGCCGAGATTCCGTCGACCCCGGGCATCCGGACGTCGAGCAGGACGACGTCCGGCCGGTGCCGCAGCGCCGCCTCGTACGCCTCGCGGCCGTCCGCCGCCTGAGCCACCACCGTGGTGTCCGGGCGGCCGGACAGCAGGGCCGTCAGTCCCGCGCGGACCACGGGGTTGTCGTCGGCGACCAGCAGCCGCAGCGGCGGCGGGTCCGGCGCCGACGGCGGGAAGTCCGGCCGGGGTTCGCTGTGCGAGGCGCGCACGGTGGCTCCTCTCAGGCTTCCTGGGGAACGGGGCCGGCCGGCGGCAGGCGGAGGTCCAGGCGTACCTCCGTGCCGCGTTCGTGGCCGCCCCGCCCGATCCTGATGCGGGCGCCCGCCTGCGCGGCCCGTTCGACCATGCCGAGCAGGCCGAAGTGGCCCGCGTCGCGGAGCCGTTCCAGGGCGGTGCCGGGCGGGAGGCCGGTGCCGTCGTCGTGGATCGTGAGGGTCAGCAGGCCGCCGTGGACCGCGGCGCGGACGTCAACCCGGGTCGCGGACGCGTGGCGGTGGGCGTTCTCCAGCGCCTCGGTGGCGATGGAGAGGACGGGGCGGGCCACGGTGGCGGGCAGGGACGGGAGCGCGCCGACGTCCTGGGGCCAGTGGCAGGTCACCCGGAGCCCGGTGCGGGCGGCGAAGGCGCGCGCGTGGTCGGACAGGGCGGGCCACAGGGGGACGGCCGCCGCCGGGTCCGGCGGGTGGCGGCGCAGGTCCGTCAGCAGTTCCCGGGACTCCGCCGCCGCCCTGCGCGCCGAGCGGGAGACCAAATCCGCCTGTTCCCGGACCCGGGTTGGGTCGGGCGGCTCCGCCGCGGCGGTGACCGCGAGACCGTCCGCGGCGAGCGCCACGCCGTACAGGGTCTTGGCCACCGAGTCGTGCATCTCGCGGGCCAGCCGGGCGCGTTCCGCGCTCACCGCCTCCGTCGCCGCGAGCCGGGCCTGGACGGCCGTCAGGGCCTGGGTCGCGGCGCCGAAGCGGAGCATCAGGCCGCGCAGGGTGGAGCCCATCGCGCCGGTGATGACGCACAGGCCGGGCAGGAGGAGGGCCTCGGCGACCGGGGCGTGCCGGCCGGCCTTCAGGGTGGTGTGGACCAGGAGCAGGATCAGGGCCTCCAGGGAGGCGAAGCCGGCGGCGCCGCGCCAGCTGTAGACCAGGCCGGCCAGGAGCGGGGTGCAGACGCTGACGTAGGCGAGGGTGGTGTCCGGGCCCGCCGAGACGAGGAGGAAGGCCCCGCAGAGGGTGTCGGCGGCCAGGAGGCTGGGGTGGCGCAGGAGGAGGGGGCCGAAGCGTTCCCAGTCGCGCAGCAGGACGTAGGACACCATGAAGGTGACGACGACGGCGGCACCGACCAGCCGGACGCCCAGGCCGGGGGCGGCGTTGAGGAGGGCGGCGGGGGCGGACAGGGCCGTCATCGCCAGGCGGAAGCCGAAGACCTGCCGGCAGAGCGCTTGGAGGGCCCGCAGCTGGAGCTTCTCGGACGGTTCGGCGGGAGCGGCCGCCGGTGCCGCGGCGACCCCGGGTTCCAGAGGCTCCCCGGGTTCCAGGGGCTCCCCGGGTTCCAGGGGCTCCCCGGGCTCCCCGGGCTCCCCGGGTTCCGTGGGTTCCGTGGGTTCCGTGGGCTTCCTCGGTGCCAAGGACTCCCCAGGTTCCGTGGGCTTCCCAGGTGCCAAGGACTCCCCAGGTTCCAGAGGCTCCCCGGGTTCCAGGGGCTCCCCGGGTTCCAGGGGTCCTCCAGCCACCCGGTCCTCGCCGGGGCCCGCATGCCGCGGTGCCGCGCCGCCGGGCACCGTGTCCCGTAAGGCCGCGTCCTCCCGCGCCTCGGCCGGGGAGTCGGTGCCCGCGGACGGACGCGGCGCCTCCGGCCGCGCCGGTCCCGCCGGTCCGCCCCCCGCCGCCCCGGCCCCCGGCCCGGTTCCCGTCCCGGCGCGGTGGGTCAGGCGGCGCCAGGCGGCGGCGCCCGCGCCGGTGCGGCCGGTGTGTCCGGGCAGGGTCACCGTCATCGCCGCCCTCACTTCCCCGTGAGCGAGCCGAAGTCGACCCCGGAGCCCAGCAGCAGTCCCGCGCCCAGCAGGAGCATCGTGGCCGGGACCATGAACGTGGTGATCATCAAGGTGGCCTTGGGTACGGCCCGGGCGGCCTTGCGGCGGGCGTTCTGGGCGTCGGTGCGGCGCATGTCCCGGGCCAGCGAGACCAGGGTGTCCACGATCGGGGCGCCGAGTTCCTCGCCCTGCTGGAGCGCGGTGACGAACATGGCCACCTGTTCGGAGTCGTTCCTGCGCCGAAGTTCGGCGAAGGCCTGGCGGCGGCTCATGCCGAGGTCCATCTGGCGCAGGGTGATGCGCAGTTCGTCCGCCCAAGGACCCTCGTAGCGGGCGGCGACCCGCTCCAGGGCCTGGCGGAAGCCGAGCCCCGCGCTGACCACCACCGCGAGCACGTCCAGGAAGTCGGGCAGTGTGCGCTCGATGACGTCCCGGCGGACCCGGATCGCCGACCAGATGCCGACCTCCGTCCAGAACGCCCCGAAGGCCAGCAGGAGCAGGGCCACGAACCACTGGCCGCGCAGGAGGAAGACGAGGAAGCCGACGCCGCCGAGTGCGCCGTAGACCGCGCGGCGGGCGGCGTAGCGGTCGATGGTGAGGCCACCGGGGTTGCCCGCCAGGTCGATCCGGCGGCGGTACCGCGCCACGCGTCGCGGCCCCATCAGGCGCAGCACCGCCGGGGCCCAGCGCATGCCCATGCGGTCGACGGCCGAGCCGACGGCGCCGGTGCGGGTGGCGCCGATCTCGAGGGCGACGGCGAGGTCGGCGGGCAGCCGGGCGTCGGCGCGGTACATGCGCAGGCCCGCGAAGGCGCCCCACACCCCGAGGGCCGTCAGCAGCGCGAGCAGGAGTGCCACGGCGTCCTCCTCAGACGTCGATCCGGCTCATGCGCCGGATGAGGACGAAACCGACGGCGTACAGGGCGAACGCGACGATCACGCAGACCTGGCCGACCGGTGAGCCGGTCATGCGGTCCAGGGCGCCGTCCCGGACGCCGTTCATGAGGAACAGCGCGCCGATCCCGAGCACGGGGACGGCGTACGAGGTCATGGTGACCTGGGAGAGCTGGGTGCGGATCTCGCGCCGGGTCTCCTTGCGTTCCTCCAGGGTGTCGGTGAGGTTGCGCAGGGCGGAGACCACCTGGCCGCCCGCCCGGTTGGACAGGACCAGGGTGGTGACCAGGACGACCAGTTCGCGCGAGGGCAGCCGGTCGGCGAGTTCGCCGAGGGCGTCGTCGAGGGAGTGGCCGACGGCCAGCTGGTCGGCGACCTTGCCGAGTTCCTCGCCCGCCGGAGCCTCCAGTTCCTCGGCGGCCATGCCGATCGCGGTGCGCAGGGCGAGCCCGGCCTGGGTGGCGTTGGCCAGGATGCGGGCGAGTTCGGGGAGTTGGCCGATGAAGCGTTCGATGCGCTTGCGGCGCTGCCAGTTGAGGAACTGGACGGCCGCCCAGATGCCGAGAAGTCCGGCGAGGGGGCCGAAGAAGGGGGCCAGGGCGGCCTGGCCGATCAGCCAGAGCGCGGCGACCGTGAAGAGGACGCCGGCGGTGAACTCCCCCGCGGTGACGTCGAGGCCGGTGGCGGCGAGCCGTTGTTCGAGCCGGCGGCCGGGGCGGGTGCGGCGCACGCGCCGGTCCAGGTCGCGGAAGTGGCGCCGGCGGCCGGCCGGCGGGAGCGCGCCGGTGTGGGCGAGGCGGTCGGCGAGGGCGGCGCGCCGGGCCCGGCCCGAGGCGTAGAGCTGGCCGCCGGCGACCGCCAGCACGCAGGCCAGCAGCGTCACGCCGGTGGTGAGCTGGACGAGGGTGCGCAGTTCCATGGTCCTACCTGGCTTCTCGGGTGGCGAGCTGGTCCGCGTGCCGGGCGACGCCGAAGGCCTGCGGGACGGGCTGGCTCGCCATGTAGAGGCGGTCGGCGGTGCGGCGGGGCAGCGGGAAGTACCGGAAGGTGCCGTGGACCCGGCCGTCGGGCGTCATGGGCCGGGCGTCGAACCGGGCGACGGTGGCCAGCCGGTACGGCTCCCCGCCGTGGCTGTCGAGCAGCGCGATCTCGGTGATGCGGCGGGCGCCGTCGGCGAACCGGGTGAGCTGGACGATGACGTCGACGGCGCTGTTGATCTGGTCGTGCAGGGCGACGAAGGGGACCTCGACGTCGGACATGGAGGCCAGGGTCTGGAGCCGGGTGAGGGCGTCCTCGGCGCTGTTGGCGTGCACGGTGGCCAGGGAGCCGTCGTGGCCCGTCGACATCGCCTGGAGCATGTCCAGGGACTCGCCGCCGCGGACCTCGCCGACCACGATCCGGTCCGGGCGCATGCGCAGCGAGTTGCGGACCAGGTCGCGGATGGTGATCTGCCCCTTGCCCTCCACGTTCGGCGGCCGGGACTCCAGGCGCACCACGTGGGTCTGCTGGAGCTGGAGTTCGGCGGAGTCCTCGATGGTGATGATGCGTTCGTGCGGGGGGATCAGCCCGGACAGGGAGTTCAGCAGGGTGGTCTTGCCGGTGCCGGTGGCGCCGGAGACGATGATGTTGAACTTGGCCTGCACCAGCCCGGCCAGCAGGTACACCATGTGTTCGTCGAGCGAGCCGAAGCCGATCAGTTCCTGGAGGGTGAAGGAGCGCGGGAAGCGGCGGATGGTGAGGACGGGGCCGGTCAGGGAGAGCGGCGGGATGATGACGTTGACGCGTTCGCCGGACGGCAGGCGGGCGTCGACCATCGGATTGGACTCGTCCACGCGGCGGTTGACCGTGGAGACGATGCGTTCGATGGTCTGCATCAGCTGGTCGGTGGAGACGAAGCGGAGCGGCAGCTGCTCGACCCGGCCGCCGCGCTCCACGAAGATCGCGTCGGGGCCGTTGACCATGATCTCGGTGACGGAGGCGTCCTCCAGGAGCGGTTCGAGGATGCCGAGGCCGAGCGCCTCGTCGACGACCCGGCGGATCAGCTGGGCCCGTTCGACGGTCGACAGGACCGGGCCCTCGCGGCTGATGATGTGCCCCAGCACGCGTTCCAGCCGGGCCCGGCGTTCGGCGGCGGCCAGCGCGCTCATCTCGGCGAGGTCGATCTCCTCCAGCAGTTTGGCCCGGTAGGAGGCGACCAGGTGCCCGTCGCCGCCCCGGCCGCCTTGGTCCTCGGGGGTGGTGATGCGTGCCCGCAGGCTCATGGGGTGCTGCTCCTCGGCTGGTGGTCGAGCGGCATGGTGGCTTGCTTGCGGGCCGGGTCGAAGGACCAGCCGGGGACGATCCGCGGGACGGACACGGTGGCGGTGACCGTCACCGACCCGGCGCCCCCACCGTCCTCGGCGCAGGACACCGACAGCGCGCCGCTGACCGCCTGCGCGCAGGCCTGCTGGGCGTCCTGGCCCAGGGATGCCGCCCGCGCCCCGGCCCGGGCCGCGGTGCCGGCCTGCTCGGCGGCGTAGGCGACGGCGCCGAGCTGGATGCCGGCCATGGCCACGATCAGCAGGACCGGGACGAACCCCAGGTACTCGATGGCCACTTGGCCGGTGTCGCGTCGTGCGCGCCGGTACGTCATCTCAGCGCTTCACCTCCTCGACCGCCCCGGCGCGGCCGGTCACCCGGACGGGGAAGTCGATCAGCCCGGGGAAGAGGACGGGTACGCGCAGCGTGACCCGGGCCGTCACGTAGCCGCTCGGGTTGCAGTCCACCTCGGCACTCCCCTTCCAGGCGGCCGACAGGTCCTTCAGTCCCGCCGCCGAGCAGGCCGCCTGCCGCGCCCCGCCCCGCGGTGCGGCGGTTCCCGCCCGCGCCGCCTCGTCCGCAGCATTCCCGGCGAGCGTGAAGGTGTACCCCACCAGTACGGCCTGCCACACGAGCACCAGCGTCAGGACGATCAGCGGTGTCATCCCGAGGAACTCGACGCTGACCTGTCCGCGGTCCCCGCGGCCTCCGCGGCCTCCGGGAGCCGCGTGGTCCCCTTCCCGTGTCATGGGCCGCTCACTCCTTCCGCCGCCGCAGTCCGGCCGCCCCGCGGCCGCTGCCGCGGTGGGTGGTCTCGCCCGGCTTCGCCAGCCCCAGCTCCGCCGCGAGCGCCCACAGCGCCTGCTTCACCGTGCTCCTGCCGTCCAGTTCGTGGACCCGTCCGGCGTCCACGACCCCCTGTAGCTCACGGAAGTTGGCGGGGACGGTGGTGCGGGCGAGGGCCGTGCCGGTGATGCGCCCGATCAGGGCGGGCTGGATCTCGGTGTTCCGCGCCTGCCGGTTGACGACGACGGTCGTCTCCTCGGCCTTGCGGATCTGGAGCCGGTCCCACATCCGCACGGTCCGTTTCGCGGCGCGTACGGCGATGACGTCCGGGGTGGTGACCAGCAGCGCGGTGTCGGCCATCTCGACGGCCACCGCGCCGGCGCCGCTGAGCTGGGAGCCGCAGTCGACGACGACGGTCTCGTAGCGGGCGCGCAGGGCGCTGACGATCTGGCGGGCGGCGCGGTCGGTGACCTCCTCGCCGCGCTCGCCCTCGCCGGGGGCGAGGAGCAGGGCGAGACCCGTGTCGTGGCGGAAGACGGCGTCGGCGAGGACGCGCGGCGAGATGTCGGTGATGGCGGCGAGGTCGACCACCGAACGGCGGAACTGGATGTCCAGGTAGGAGGCGACGTCGCCGGTCTGGAGGTCGAGGTCGACGAGCACGGTGGCCCGGCCGGAGGCCTGCGCGGCCAGGGCGAGCTGGACGGCGGTGAGGGTGGCGCCGGTGCCGCCCTTGGCGCCGCTGACCGTGACGACCGTACCGCCGGCCCCGGCGCTCACGTCGGCGCCGTGGCCGAGGTGGCGCCGTACGCCCGTCGACCACTGGGCGACGGCCTGGACGCGGCCGGCCAGTTCCTCGTACGACAGCGGGAGCGCGACCAGGCCGCGGGCGCCGGCGTCCATGGCGGCGGCGAACAGGCCGGGGCTCGCGTCGGTGGTGACGAGGACGACGCCGACGGCCGGGAAGCGCAGGGCGATCTCCCGGATCAGCTCCAGGGCCGGGACGGGACCGATGCGTTCGTGGACGACGACCACTTCGGGGAGGTCGGCCACCGACTCGGCGGCGAGCCGGGCGAGGGTGTCGACCAGCCCGGTGGAGTCACCGGCCGGAGGCTGCGGTTCGGCGTCGGGGAGCTGGCTGAGCAGGGTGGTGAGGGAGCGGACGGCGTCCGGGTCCGCGCCGGCCGGGAGGATCCTGGTGGGCATGGCCGCCTCTCACTTGTCCGTCGCGAGTTCGTAGGTGCGGTCCTTGTCGGAGACGCTGGTGTCGCTGCCGGGGGCGACGAGCGCCAGCCGGACGCGCTGGGCGAAGGACTCGGCGTAGGTGATGCGCTGGGCGTCGATGGTGGACAGCGCGAAGGTGATGGGGACGGCCTCGGTGGGCTGCTGGTCCCTGTCGCGGTCGGGGTTGAGGGCGGTGATCCGGCCGACGTCGAGGACCCGCGCGTCGGTGACGATGATCTTCGACTGGTCGGGGGCGCCCTCCTTCTTCCCCTCGAAGGTGGCGTAGACGTTGACGCGTGACCCGGGGGTGATCTTGCCGGCGACGCCGGTCGCCGCGTCGATCATGATGGCGACCTCCTGCTGGCCGGGCCGGAGGGCGGGCCGGTCCACGATCATGTCGGTCTGGAGCAGGGAACCGGGATGCAGCGTGGTCACGGCGATCTTGCCGCGGAGCTGGCCGAGGTCCGTGACGGCCTGGTCGGACAGCCACCGCCTGGGCATCCGGATCCGCTGGAACTGGCCCGTGTCCAGCGCGGTGTACGGCTTCACCTCGGACCTGACCCGGTAGGCGGTGACCTCGGGCCCGACCTTGGAGTTCGCGTCGTGGACGACGGAGAGCACGCCGGCGAACGCGCCGAGGGCGCACAGGACCGACAGGATCAGGAGTATCACGCCGCGGCGCTGACGGGAGTTCATGAACCGTGCAACCTCATTGGGGGACTCGGTCGAGCGGGATGTGGGAGCGGGGCCGGGCCGGTCAGGCCGGTGCCCGCCGGTCCGGTGCGCGGGGCGGCTCGTGGGCGGGCGGGGTGGCGGAGCAGAAGACGCAGCGGTCGCCGATGACGTCCATGGCGCACCAGTGGCAGGTGGTCCGGCGCACCGAGGTGACCAGCTGGTAGAGGACGGAGAGGTCGGCGAGGTAGCTACAGAACTCGATCAGGCGGCCGGTCCCCCACCACACCGGGGACTCGGCGGGCAGCGGGACCTCGCGCCGGCCGTGCACGTTCCACGCCGCGCCGAGTCCGGTGGCCCAGTCGCTCTCCAGCTGCCCCTTGGCGACCAGCATCCAGGTGCCGAACTCGGGTCCGTCGAGGGTGGCATCGGGGCCGACCCTGACGAGCTGGGGCTCGGGGTGGGCGACGACCGCGAACTGGCTCCCGGGCACCCAGGACCGGGCGTGCGCCTTGAGTCCGACGGGCACCCGGTCCAGCTTGGCGACGGAGCCGAGGACGGCACCGGCGTGCAGGTAGTGGGTGAGCAGCCGTCCGGCGGAGGCGAGCACGCCCGGGCTCAGGTCGCAGGAGGCCAGCTGGCGCAACTGCCGGGCCAGTACGGCGACGCCGAGGGGCGGCAGCGCGGGCCGGAACAGGGCGATGCGGTCGCTCTCCAGCAGGGAGCGCAGGGTGTGGAGCCGCCGGACGACCGGTTCCGGGGTGGCCTGCGAGCAGACGACGACGACATGGCCGTACTGCTCGGTGAGGGTGTGCAGTTCGGTCAGCGCGTGGTCCAGGGGCCGGTCGGCGAGGCCGCTCAGCACGGCGGCGGGCATGGTCCGTTCGTCCTGCGCGGGCAGTGCCATGTCGGCACTGGTCACGGCGATGGCAGTTGGCACGCGCAGCTCCCCGCTCTTCACACCCTCCGGCCCGTCGAGGTGACTCGCGTGCGCCGGACGACTTCATTGCGTGACTACCTGAGCACTGTATCCACGGGTGTATGGCCGGAGAACAGCGTTTGTGGTGCCGGTGTGGAAGTCTCGCTGCGCAAGTCCCGCCAAACCGGTACAGGTTGCTCCGGCGCCCCGGAACGGGTTTGGTCTGGACCTCTTGACACCCCGATTGGTCTGGACCAACTTGGAGGCGAGCGGTGGCCACCGCGCTCTCCCCCTCTCCCCGCCAACTCCCCACCGGAGGCTCCCCGTGGACCGCGCACCAGGCATACCCAGACCCCGCGGACGGCGCATCGCGGCGTGGTCCGCCGCCACCGCCCTCGCCCTCTCGGTGGCGGGCCTCGCCACCGCCGGCCCGGCCTCCGCGGCGGACATCAACAACGTCAGGAACGCCGGCTTCGAGTCGGGCCTGGCCAACTGGACGTGTACCGCGGGCAGCGGCGCGACGGTCTCCTCCCCCGCCCACGGTGGCACCGCCGCCCTCAAGGCCACCCCGGCGGGCCAGGGCACCGCCCAGTGCACCCAGCCGGTGGCGGTCAAGCCCAACTCGACCTACACGCTGAGCGCGTGGGTGCAGGGCGGCTACTCCTACCTGGGCGTGACGGGCACCGGCACCACGGACGTCTCCACCTGGACCCCCGACTCCTCGTCCTGGAAGCAGCTGTCGACGACCTTCACCACCGGCGCGTCGACCACCTCCGTCACCGTCTACACCCACGGCTGGTACGGCCAGGCGGCCTACTACGCCGACGACGTCTCGGTCTACGGCCCCGACGGCGGCGGCGGCAGCGACCCCGCCCCGACGGTCCCGGCGGCACCGGGCGGCCTCTCCGTGACCGGCACCACCTCCTCCTCCGTCTCCCTGTCCTGGTCCACCGTGTCGGGCGCCACCGGCTACAACGTCTACCGCGACGGCACCAAGGTGACCGCGGTGACCGGCACCTCCGCGGTGGTCTCCGGCCTGTCCGCCTCGACGGCCTACAGCTTCCAGGTCACGGCGACCAACGCCGCCGGCGAGTCGGCCAGGTCGGCGTCCGTGAGCGGCACCACGTCCACCGGCACGGGCGGCGGGGGCGGCGGGGGCGGCACCCTCCCCAAGCACGCGGTCACCGGCTACTGGCAGAACTTCAACAACGGCGCCACCGTCCAGAAGCTCTCCGACGTGCCCTCCGCCTACGACATCATCGCCGTGGCCTTCGCGGACGCGACCTCCACCCCCGGAGCCGTCTCCTTCACCCTGGACTCGGCGGGCCTCGGCGGCTACACGGCCGACCAGTTCAAGGCCGACATCAAGGCCAAGCAGGCGGCCGGCAAGAAGGTCGTCATCTCGATCGGCGGCGAGAAGGGCTCCGTGTCGGTGAACGACGCGGCCTCGGCGACGAACTTCGCCAACTCCGTCTACTCGCTGATGCAGACGTACGGCTTCGACGGCGTCGACATCGACCTGGAGAACGGCCTCAACCCGACCTACATGACGCAGGCGCTGCGCGCGCTGTCGTCGAAGGCGGGTTCGTCCCTCGTCCTCACGATGGCCCCGCAGACCATCGACATGCAGTCGACCTCCGGTGCCTACTTCAAGACGGCCCTGAACGTGAAGGACATCCTCACGGTCGTCAACATGCAGTACTACAACAGCGGTTCCATGCTGGGCTGCGACGGCAAGGTCTACAGCCAGGGCTCGGTCGACTTCCTCACCGCGCTGGCCTGCATCCAGCTGGAGGGCGGCCTCGCCCCGTCCCAGGTGGGCCTCGGCCTGCCGGCGTCCACGAAGGGCGCGGGCAGCGGCTACGTCTCCCCGACCGTGGTGAACAACGCCCTGGACTGCCTGGCCAAGGGCACGGGCTGCGGCACCTTCAAGCCGTCCCGGACCTACCCCGACCTGCGCGGCGCGATGACCTGGTCCACGAACTGGGACGCGGCGTCCGGCAACGCCTGGTCGAACGCGGTGGGGGCCCACGTGCACGCCCTGCCGTGACCTGACCCGCACCCCGAAATCCGGCGCCCGGACCCCCCACGGTCCGGGCGCCTCCCCGTGTACCCCCCGTCCCCGTTGGCCGGACATGGCCGGTCGACCCGCTATCGCTTTGCGGCCGCCGAGCCCCGAATGTGATGATCCGGCGATGGCCGAGCACGGGGCACGAGCCGAGGCCGCGGGGCATGCCCGCAGGTCACGGTTGTACGACTACGCGGAAGCGACCGCGTCCGAACGGGTGACGGTCCCCCCGGAGGCGCCCGGCGGTCCCGGCGCCGACGCCGTCGAGCGCGGGCGCCGCGCGTTCGCCGTCCTGCTGGGCGAGTTCCGGCGTATGGCCGTACTCGTCCCCCTCGACCGGGACACCGGTGGCCCATTGACCGCCGACCACGGCGGTGTCCGCTGGTTCCACGCCTTCTCCGACGAACGGGCCCTGGCCCGGTTCACGCTCGCCCGGGGCGAGGGCGGCCGGGAGTGGCCGTACCAGCGGTGGCTGGGCGCCCGCCTGCTGGACGCGGCCGTGCCGGCGGCGGGCGTGCCGTGCGGGGTGGCGCTGGACTGCGCGGACGGACCGGACGGCGCGGTGTTCCCCCCGCTGCGCGGGATCGTGCCGGACGAGGTGGCGGTGGACGGCGGAGCGGAGGACGAGCGGTGACCGACGGTGGCAAGAACCTGAGGGCTCACGGCCTCGACTTGATCGCGAAGGGACTGACCGACGCGCTGGGCGAGTTGAAGGAGCTGGGCATGGTCGGTGAGGCCGGGGCCGGGCGCGGCTTCTCCGGCATTGCGCTGTCCGGGCTGGAACTGGGCCACGAGGGGCTGACGGGGGATTTCCGGTCGTTCTGCGAGCGCTGGGAGTGGGGCGTGCGGGCGCTGATCGCCGAGGGCAACGGCTTCGCGGTGAAGACGGGCCTGGCGGCGGGCACGTACTACGAGGACGACACGTACGTGGAGGGCACGTTCAAGGTCGTCGCCAACTCGGTCGCCGGCAACCCGTACGCCTCGGAGGAGGAGGTGGAGAAGTCGGGCTGGGGCGACATCGCCGAATCGGGCGCGTACGGCGGTGATGTCGACTACAGCGAGGAGTCCTTCCAGCGGGCCTGGGACACCAGCGAACAGGGCTGGAAGACCGCCGGGCACGACGCGCTGACCTCGCACACCGTCGGCCCGCTGCCGGGTGCGGGCCTCGGTGACCTGCGGGACGCGCTCGGCCACCCGGACGACGAGTCGCGGGACGGGGCGCGCTGATGGGCCTGGGTGACATCACCAACTCCCTGCTCAGCGGTGGCGAACACCTCGTCGACCGCGGGAAGAAACTCCTCGGTGAGGGCGTCGACCACGCCACCGATAAGGTCGGCGAGGGCCTGAACCGCCTCGGGGCGCACGACTGGGCCGACAAGGTCGAGGACTGGGGCGACGGGATCGCCTCCGATCTGGGCGCGACGCCGGGCGAACGGCGGCTCGGCGAGACCGAGGAGGCGGACGAACTCGTCCACGGCGATCCGGGGAAGATCCGGGAGAGCGCCAAGCACCTGCGGGACTTCCACCGCGCGTTCGCCGAGGTCGGCCAGGGACTCAGGAAGGTCGACTCCGGCGGCTGGCAGGGCGAGGGCGGCGACGCCTTCCGCGAGAAGTTCGGCGTCCACCCCGCCAGGTGGGCCCGGGCCGCCGAGGCGTGCGCGACGGCGGCCGGGGCGCTGGAGTCGTACGCCGACACCGTCGAATGGGCGCAGCGGCAGGCCGAGGAGGCCGTCAGGCGATACAGGAAGGGCGTGAAGGCGGCGCGGGAGGCGTTCGAGGTGTACAGCACGAAGGCCGACGCCTACGAGGCGAAGCTCGGCGCCGGCGAGGACCCGGGACCGAAGCCGCGGCAGGACCACGAAGCGGGCAAGACCGACGCCGATGCGGCCGCGCACCAGCTCGCCGAGGCCCGCAAGCAGCGCAACACCGCAGCCGCCCGGGCCCAGGGCAAGGTCCGCGAGGCCCTGTCCCACGCCCCCGCCGAACCAGCGCCCCTGGACCGCGTCCGCGACGACCTGGGCGACGGCTTCCGGAGCGCCACCACCGAACTCACCCACGTGGTGGGCGGCGCCCTCAAGGGCACGGCGGGCCTGGTGACCTTCGTCCGCGGCCTCGACCCCGTCGACCCCTACAACCTCACCCACCCGGCCGCCTACCTCCAGAACGTCAGCATGACGCTGTCCGGCCTGGTCTCCACCGCCGCCCACCCCGATCACGCCGCGAAGACCATGTACGACGAGTTCCGCAAGGACCCGTCGGAGTTCGGCGGCCGCCTGCTCACCCAGTTCCTCGGCACCGAGGGCGTCGGCATGGAGGCCGGCCTGGCGAAGGACGCGGCGCAGGCGGGGCTGGCCCGCCGAGCGGCGCGAACCGCGGCGGCCCGGGAGGCGCGGGCGGGCGCCGAGGACGCCGGGAGGTCCGCCCGGGACATGGTCGACCACGACCCGGCACGCCACTCGCACGACGAGAACAGCGTCAAGGGCTGCGGCGACCCGGTCGACGTGGCCACCGGCCGGATGTACCTGCCGCAGACGGACGTCGCCCTCTCCGGCGTGCTGCCGCTCCTCCTCACCCGGCGGGCCGAGTCCGGCTACCGTCTGGGCCGGTGGTTCGGCCCCTCCTGGTCCTCGACGCTGGACCAGCGCCTGGAGATCGACGCCTGCGGCGTCGTCTTCGTCACGGAGGACGGCCGACTCCTGTCGTACCCGCACCCGGCCCCCGGACTGCCCACGCTGGCGAGCCACGGCCCCCGCCTCCCCCTGGACCGGGTGGACGGCGGTTACACGGTCATCGACCCCTGTACCGGCCGCACCCGGCACTTCGCCGACCGGGGGCCCGGCCTCGCGGTCCTGGAACAGATCGACGACCGCAACGGCAACTGGATCACCTTCGAGTACGACGCCGGAGGCACACCCGTCGGCGTCGTCACGAGCGCCGGCCAGGGCGTCCGCGTCACCACGGAGCACGGCCGCGTCACGGCCTACCACTTGACCGCGACCGGCACCGAACTCAAGCGGTTCGGCTACACGGACGGCGACCTCACCGAGGTCGTCAACTCCTCCGGCCGCCCGCTGCACCTCACCTACGACGAGCGAGGCCGCGTCACGTCCTGGACGGACACCAACGACCGCGGCTACGCCTACGAGTACGACGACCGGGACCGCTGCGTCGCCCAGCGCGGCACGGCCGGCCACATGGCCGTATCCCTGGCGTACGAGGGCCCGGACCCGGCGACGGGGCTGCGCACCACGACGGCGACGACGGCCGGCGGCCACACGCACCGCTACCTGGTCAACGAGACCTGGCAGGTGGTCGCGGAGACCGATCCGCTCGGCGCGACCGTCCGCCACGCACGCGACCGCCACCACCACCTGCGCTCCACGACGGACGCGCTGGGGCGCACGACGACGTTCGAGTACGACGCGTACGGCAACCTGACGCGGGTCGTCCGCCCCGACGGCCGTGAGGCGCGGGCGGAGTACAACGGCTTGGGCCTGCCGGTGAAGGTCATCGACCCGGCCGGCACGGTGATCCACCAGACGTACGACGAGCGCGGCAACCGTACGTCGGTGACGGACGCGGCGGGCCGGACGACCCGCTTCGGTCACACGGACGCCGGCCACCTCACCACGGTGACCGATGCCATGGGCAACACGACACGGGTGGTCACCGACCGCGCCGGTCTCCCGCTGGAGATCACCGATCCGCTGGGCGCCGTCACCCGCTACGAGCGTGACGCACTCGGCCTCCCCACCGCGATCACCGGCCCCACCGGCGCCACCACCCTCCTCACCTGGTCCGTCGAGGGCTTGCTCACCCGCCGCACGGCACCCGACGGCACGACGGAGACATGGACGTACGACGGCGAGGGCAACTGCACGAGCCACACCGACCCGCTCGGCGGCGTCTCGCGTTTCGAGTACACCCATTTCGACCTGTTGACGGCCCGCACCGGCCCGGACGGCGTCCGCCACGAATTCGACCACGACACCGAGCTGCGCCTGACCCGGGTCACGAACCCGCAGGGTCTGACGTGGACGTACGAGTACGACGCGGCCGGACGCCTGCGCTCCGAGACGGACTTCGACGACCGGGTGCTGAGTTACGCCTACGACCCGGCGGGACGACTGGCCTCCCGCCGGAACGCGCTCGGCGAGGAGGTGACGTTCGAGCGCAACGCGCTCGGCCAAGTCACCCGCAGGACCGTCGCTGGCCGGACCACCACCTACGCCTACGACCTGACCGACCGGCTCGCCGCGGCGACCGGCCCGGACGGCACGACCCTGACGCTGCTGCGCGACCGCCACGGCCGCCTGCGCTCCGAGACGGTCGACGGCCGGACACTGACGTACACGTACGACGCCGCGGACCGCCGGACGGGCCGCACGACCCCGACGGGCGCTGTCTCCATCTGGTCCCACGACGCGGCGGGCCGCCGCACCGGCATGGTCGCGTCCGGCCGCGCCATCGACTTCACCTACGACGACGCGGGCCGCGAACTGATCCGCCGGATCGGCGGGACGGTCACCCTGGAGCACACCTTCGACGCCCTGGGCCGCTTGACGACCCAGTCCGTCACTGGCACGCACGACCGCACAGCGGTGCGCCGGGCGTACACATACCGCGCCGACGGCAATCTCACCGGCATCGAGGACCACCTCACCGGGCCCCGCCGCGTCGGCCTGGACGCGGCGGGCCGGGTGACGGCGGTGCACGCGGCGGGGTGGACGGAGCGGTACGCCTACGACGAGGCGGGGAACCAGACCCGGGCGTCCTGGCCGGCGGACCACCCCGGCGCAGAGGCGGTCGGCCCCCGCACCTACGCGGGCACCCGCGTCACCCGGGCCGGCAACGTCCGCTACGAGCACGACGCCCTGGGCCGCGTCACCCTGCGCCGCAAGACCCGCCTGTCCCGCAAGCCGGACACCTGGCGCTACACCTGGGACGCCGAGGACCGGCTGACCTCGGTGGTCACCCCGGACGGCACTCAATGGCGCTACACGTACGACCCGCTGGGACGCCGCACGGCCAAGTTCCGCTTGGCGGACGACGGCGAGACCGTGCGGGAGCGGGTGGACTTCACCTGGGACGGCACCACCCTCTGCGAACAGACGACGACCTCCGCCGACCTCCCCCACCCGGTCACCCTCACCTGGGATCACGACGGCCCGCGCCCGCTCGCCCAGACGGAACGCGTCCTCCATGCCGACGACCCCCAGCGGGAGGTGGACTCCCGCTTCTTCGCCATCGTCACCGACCTGATCGGCACCCCCAGCGAACTCGTCGACGAACAGGGCGACGTCGCCTGGCACACCCGGAGCACCCTGTGGGGCACCACGGCCTGGTCGAGAAGCAGCACCACCTACACGCCTCTGCGCTTCCCCGGCCAGTACTACGACCCGGAAACAGGCCTCCACCACAACTACTTCCGCCACTACGACCCAGAAACAGCCCGCTACCTCACCCCCGACCCCCTGGGCCTCACCCCGTCCCCAAACCCGTCCACCTACGTACTGAATCCACATGTCTGGGCGGATCCGCTCGGACTTTCCCCCGAGTGCACGAGCGGAAACGGCGCCTCCAGGGAGAAGAAGGACTATTTCGAGAGCTACAACGATGCCCGGGACCACGCCCGTCATCGAGCGGGACTCGGGCAGGACGCCGTCCCGTTCGTCCAGGAGATCGGGCCTCATGCCGGTCGGGTAACAGGTATGCAGAGCCCGGACGGCATGCGTGGCTGGCGCGTCGACTTCGATCCCCGGGATCCGGAGAAGGGTTTCCACGTGAATTGGTGGGTGAGGAACGGACCGAAGAGAAGCGACGGCTGGGAATACGGAGCGAGCATGGTCGGGAAGGACGACCCCGAGGCGGCCCAGCAGGCATACTACGAGGCGTTGGCCCATCTTCCGCACACTTAGGAGCGATATTGGATATCGAGAACCGATTCGTGAGGGAATGGCGAAATAGCCATGAGTGCAGAGTTGTGGGCCCTGAAGAGGTACAGCGACTTTTCGACTATCTCGACACTCTCTCGTGGGCGGCTAGCCGAATCGACTGGACGGACACTCCGGGCCTCCACGTCCCTTTCGATGAAGGAGACCCCCAACCGGAGTGGGTCGGCAGGTTCTCCGGTACTCCACTCGGACGGCACCCATTCATCATGGTCGCCTACGCCCCGGGCAGAGAAGCGCTCCTGTGCGACAGGGACGATGTGCTGGCCGATCTGGACCTGCTGTATGCCGGCGCGCCCGGCGCGCGCTATTTCTGCGGTGCCGATCTGGACGAGGACCGTCTCGTCCTGACGGTCGAGGACTTCGCGGAGTTCTCGGACCAGGGCGTAACCGTGCATGTCCGGGACGAGCCACGCAGCCGGCGCCCCGGCGCGGACGCCCCGCGGTAGGAGCCGAGCCGAACGAATCGCTCACCGTCGTGACGTCTACGACCGGGCACCCCACCTCCCGCCCTTCGCCACCCACGGCAGCACGCCAACCCCGCGGAAGCCTGTTACTCACTTTCGGGTGAGCGGGGGGCTGCGGGGTGGGGGAGTTGGGCGCTCAGTTATGAGGTGGGGCATAAATGGACATTGCAGCCGTGAGTCACAGAAATGTGCGTGAACCGTAACGGACACTGGCGTTTCCGCGTTCGGCGCCGCACGCCGCTGCATGGTGTGGATGTGCGGCCGACCGGCCGCCACCCGTACACCGCATCCCGCCGCCACACGCCCCCGGGCCCCGGCGGCGGGGTGTGTACAGCCCTTGCGAAGGGGGACTTCGTGTCCGTTTCCGTATCCGTCACCGCCCGCCGTCTCGCCGCCGCCACCGCCGCGGCAGCCGCCGTCGTGGGTGCGGTGGCCCTGCCGGCCTCGGCCGCCGACCGTGACCACGGCCGCTGGCACCGCACCGAGGTGGTCATCAGCGGCGTGCAGCACCCCTCGTCGGTCCGGCACGACCGCTCCGACCGCCCCCTGAACCGGGAGTGGGTGGAGATCTCCAACGAGAGCCGCCGCGCCGTGAACCTCGACGGGTGGACGCTGTCCGACGAGGACGGCCACACGTACACCTTCCGGCACTACCGGCTGGCGGGGGACGCGACCGTCCGCGTGCACACCGGCTTCGGCCGGGACAACCGGAACGACCTGTACCAGGACCGCCGCCAGTCGGTGTGGGACGACCGCGAGGACACCGCGACCCTCCGCAACGACCGCGGCCGGCTGGTCGACTCCGTCTCCTGGAACGACGACGACCGGGACCACCGCGACCACCGCGGCGACCGGGACCGCGGTGACCGCGACCACCGTGGTCACCGCGACGGCGGCCGGCACGGCGGGCGCCACTGATCCCTGCCCGCTCCCGCGGGCGTGAGCACCGACTCACCGAACCGGCAGCGCGCCGTTCCTCCCGGGGACGGCGCGCTGTCCGCTTGCCACCCTTACGCGTACTTGACCCAGGCATGCCAACCCCTCACCATGAGCGCCAACCCGCACAGCGAACTCACAGCGGACCCACAGCGGACCCACAGGGGGTCCGCGTCGGCACGTCGCAGTGACGCACCCCCCGCTCCCCAGCTCCACCCCCCACTTCCGGCGATCCCGGAATTCCTGGAGACCCAAGGAGAGTTCATGCGACTTCGTATCCGCGGCTCCGGCACGCGCGGCGGCAGACGTACCGCCGCCCTCGGCGCCCTGCTGGCCCTCGCCCTCGCCGCCCCCGTCTCGGCCACCGTCGGCCGGGCCGACGCGGACGGCGTCCACCGGGCCGCGCCCTCCGGTGACGACGTCCGGCAGTACGAGATCCACCAAAGCACGACCCCCGTGACCCGTACGGCCATCCAGGCGACCGGGGTCACCGTCGACGAGGCCGACGAGGAGAGCGTCGTCGTCTCCGGGCGGGCGGAGCAGATCAAGCGGCTGCGCCGGCTGGGGTACGACGTCCAACCCCTGGGCGCCGCGCCGCAGCGGGCCGGGGCCCGGCTGTACGACTTCCCGAGCGCCGACTCGAAGTACCACAACTACGCCGAGATGAACGCCGAGATCGACCAGCGGCTCGCCGCCTACCCGGGCATCATGAGCCGGCGGGTGATCGGGAAGTCGTACCAGGGCCGGGACATCGTGGCCATCAAGGTCAGCGACAACGTCGCCACCGACGAGGACGAGCCCGAGGTGCTCTTCACCGCCCACCAGCACGCGCGTGAGCACCTGACCGTGGAGATGGCGCTGTACCTGCTGCGCGAGCTGGGCGCGGGGTACGGCACCGACCCCCGGATCACCCGTCTGGTCGACAGCCGGGAGATATGGATCGTCCCGGACCTGAACCCGGACGGCGGCGAGTACGACATCGCCAGTGGTTCCTACCGGTCCTGGCGCAAGAACCGGCAGCCCAACGCCGGCTCGTCGTACGTCGGTACGGACCTCAACCGGAACTGGAACTTCGAGTGGGGCTGCTGCGGCGGTTCCTCCGGGTCGACGTCCTCGGAGACCTACCGCGGGTCCGCGGCCGAGTCCGCGCCCGAGGTGCGGGTGGTCGCCGACTTCGTGCGCGGCCGGGTCGTCGGCGGGCGGCAGCAGATCCGGGCCGGGATCGACTTCCACACCTACAGCGAGCTGGTGCTGTGGCCGTTCGGGTACACGTACGCGGACACGGCGTCCGGCATGACGGCGGACGACGCGGCCGCGTACCAGGCGGTGGGCCGGAAGATGGCCGCGAGCAACGGGTACACGCCCGAGCAGTCCAGTGACCTGTACATCACCGACGGGTCGATCGACGACTACCTGTGGGGTACGCAGAAGATCTTCGACTACACCTTCGAGATGTATCCGGCCTCCGGCGGGGGCGGGTTCTACCCGCCCGACGAGGTGATCGAGCGGGAGACCTCCCGGAACCGCGACGCGGTCCTCCAGCTGCTGGAGAACGCCGACTGCATGTACCGGGCCATCGGCAAGGCGGCCCAGTACTGCGGCTAGCCCGCGGTGGTCACGCCTCCTCGAAGTAGGCGTCGAGCACCGCGTCCAGCGCCGACTCCCACTCCGTGAAACGCGCCCTGGCCGCCGCCTCGATCTCGATCGGGTACCAGCGGCGGTCGGGGGTGTGCACGGTCACCGTGAAGCGCTTGCCGAAGCGGGGCGACTCCGTCTCCACCGCGGCGATCTCCTCCCAGCGGAAGTCGCAGGACTCCTCGTCCAGGCGGAGGCGGACCCCCCGGTGGTCGGCGACGATCCGGGCGCGCCGGTCGGCCGCCTCGAACACCGGCCCTTCGGCCGCCTGTTCGTCGTCCGCCCGTTCGTCGTCCGCGGGGTCGGCGGACGACGACGGGTCCGCTTCCGCGCCGGCGGTCGTCGCCACGGACACCGGGTCGTCCGCGACCGGGTCCCCGGCCACCGGTTCCCCGGCGGCGGATCCCTTCGCGTCCGGGGTCCCGGAGCCCCGCGGCCCCGGCCCCTTCGACCCGGGGCCCTTCGTCACCGGGCCCGCGGGTGACGGGCCCGTGATGCCCGGGATGAAGGCGGGGTCGAAACCGGCGCCCGTCACGGGCTCGGCCTTCAACGGCTCGGCGTCCAACGGCTCGCCCTCCGACGGCTTGCTGCTCGCTCCTGTGCGCTGCTCCACGGCGGCAGTATGGACGACTTCCCTGTGCCGTAACCAGTCAGGTCACGAACACGCTGACCACACCGGCCACCGCGAACCCCGCCAGCGACAGCACCGACTCCAGGACCGTCCAACTCCGCAGGGTGTCGCGCTCGCTGATGCCGAAGTACTTGGCCACCATCCAGAAGCCCCCGTCGTTGACGTGCGAGGCGAAGATGGAGCCGGCCGAGATCGCCATGACGACGAGGGCGGTGAAGGCCTGGGAGTGGTGGTCCGCCGACAGCAGGGGGGCCACGATGCCCGCCGTCGTCACGATGGCCACCGTCGCCGAGCCCTGGGCGACCCGCAGCACCAGCGAGATCAGGTAGGAGAGGGCGATCACCGGCAGGCCCACGCCGTGGAACGTGTCCGACAGCGCCTGGGCGACCCCGCCGGCCTTCAGTACGGCGCCGAAGACGCCGCCCGCGCCGACCACCAGCAGGATGTTGCCGACGGGCTTCAGGGACGACGTCGCCACCCTCTCCAGGGAGGCGCGGGACCAGCCGCGCCGGATGCCGAGGAGGTAGCAGGCGAGGAGCAGGGCCACGGTCAGGGCGACGAAGGGGTTGCCGGCGAACTCCAGCACCGAGCGGCCCGGGGACGGGTCGAGGGCGATGGAGGAGAAGGTGGCGGCGAGGATCAGCAGCAGGGGCGTGCCGATGATGGCGAGGACCGTGCCGAGCGGCACCGGGTGCTCCCGCGGTGCCACGCCCTGCTCCCGCTGTTCGGCCAGGACGGTCCGCCGCGCCTCCTCCGCGGCGTCGGCCATGTCCTGCGGTACGGGGACGAAGACGCGCTCGCCGATCCAGGCGGCGTACGCCCAGGCGGCCAGGACGGCGGGGAGACCGCAGAGGGCGCCCATGAGGACGATCCAGCCGAGCTGGACGTGCAGCAGCCCGGCGGCGGCGACCGGGCCGGGGTGCGGCGGCAGGAAGGCGTGGGTCATGGACAGGCCGGCGAGGAGCGGCAGGCAGTAGAGCAGGACCGACCGGCCCGAGCGCCTGGCGGCGGCGTAGACGAGGGGCGCGAGGACGAAGATGCCGACGTCGAAGAAGACGGGAATGCCGAAGAGCAGGCCGGTCAGGCCCATGGCGAGGGGGGCGCGGCGTTCGCCGAACAGGCCCAGCAGACGGCCGGCGAGCACCTCCGCGCCACCGCTGACCTCGAGGACCGCGCCGAGCATGGTGCCGAGGCCGATGATGATCGCGACGTGGCCGAGGATGCCGCCCATGCCCGACTCGACGACCGAGACGGCGTCGGAACGCTGGACGGTGCCGAAGAGTTCGGTGACCGACAGGCCGGCGAGCAGGCCGACGGTTATGGAGACGACGAGGAGGGCGACGAACGGCTGGAGCCTGACCTTGATGATCAGCAGGAGGAGCAGGGCGATACCGAGGGCCGCGACCGTGAGCAGGCCGGGGGTGCCGTCGAGGAGGAGGAGCAGCCCCCCGGTGTGGGGCGGTACGGCGGGGGCGGGTGCGGCGAGCGGAACGGGCATGCGGGGGTCCTCTTCGTGACGGCATGCTGCTTCCGGGCAGGGGGGATCGCGGCACGGCGCCCCGGAGGGTGCCGTGCCGTGCGGGAGGTACGGGTGGGGCGGGCGGCGCCGGGCCGTCGGGGGCGGGGGTCAGCCCAGGACGGCCAGCGCGTCGATCTCGACGAGCAGGCCGGCGGGCAGGCCGACGTAGACCGTGGTGCGGGCGGCGGGCGGCTGGGTGAGGCCCTGCTCGGCGAAGTAGGCGTTGTAGACGTCGTTCATCTCGGCGAAGTGGGCGACGTCGGTGAGGTAGACGCGGATCATCATGACGTCGTCCCAGCCCGCGCCGCCCTCCTCCAGGACCGCCCGTACGTTGGCGAGGGTCTGGAGGGTCTGCTCGCGCAGGGTGGGACCGGCGGGCGTGGGCGGCCGGCCCTCCTCGGCGGGCAGGAAGCCGACCTGGCCGGCGACCTGGAGGATGTTGCCCTTGCGGACGCCGTGGGAGAACGCGGCGGGCGGGGCGGTGTGGGACTTCGGGGTGAGCGCGGTCTTCTCGGTCATACGGGGGTGCCCTTCACTGGTGTGCGTCCGGAGTACTCGCCGCTGATCGCGTCCGCGGTACGGCGCACCAGCGGGAGCAGGGTGAGGAGTTCGTCGGCGGTGACGACGACGTTTGGCGCGGAGACCGACATGGCGGCGACGACGCGGCCGTCGGCGCCGCGGATCGGTGCGGCCACGCAGTTGATGGACTCCTCGTGGCCGCCGAGGTCGGTGGCCCAGCCCTGTTCGCGCACCTGCTCCAGCTCCCGCAGGAACGCGGCCGCGTTGGGGGTGGAACGGGCGGTGTAAAAGGGGTAGTCGAGTTTGTCCGCGAGGGCGCGGCGCTCGGGTTCGGGGAGGTCGGCGAGGAGCAGTTTGGCCACGGCGGCGACGGTGATGGCGACGGGCTTGCCGATCCGCGAGTACATGCGGACCGGGTAGCGGCTCTCCACCTTGTCGATGTAGAGGACCTCGTTCTCCTCGTACACGGCGAGGTGGACGGTGTGTCCGCACGTCTCGTTCAGGCGCGCGAGGTGGGGGTGGGCGATCTCGCGGACGTCGAGGTTCTCCATCGCCTCCTGGGCGAGGGCGAAGAGCCGGGCGCCGAGCCGGTAGCGCTGGTCGGACTGGCGGTAGACCAGGCCGTGTTCGTGCAGGGTACGCAGGAGGCGCAGGGCCGTGGACTTGTGGACGCCCAGGCGGTCGGCGACCTGCCCGAGGTCCGCCGGGCCCTCGGCGAGCAGCGGCAGGATGCTCAGGGCGCGGTCGACGGTCTGACTCATGGGGTGTTCGCCTCCTCGGTGGCCCGGTCGGCCTTTGTCCAGCCCGGGCCGAGTCGAAGTCTCCCCCATGCGTCGTCGTCCAGGGCGGCGAGGCGGTCGGCGTGGGCGCGGGCGGGGGGTGCGGCGAGGTCGCCGCGGGTGGTGAGGGCGGCGGCGGCCATCAGGTGGCCGTGGCGCAGGCGGTCGCGTACCGGCAGGCCGCGCAGGGTGGCGGAGAGGAAGCCGGCGGCGAAGGCGTCCCCGGCGCCGGTGGGCGCGACGACGCTCGTGCGCGGGGCCGGCTGGAAGGCGGGGCCGCCGTCGAACGCCGTCGCTCCCCGCGCCCCCTGTTTGACGACCAGGACCGCCGGTTCGGGCAGCGCCTCGCGGATCGCCGCCGGTCCGCCGGTGACGCCCCACGCCTGTTCCGCCTCGTCCTCCCCGACGAAGGCGAGGTCGGCGCCGCGGGCCAGCTCCAGGAGGGCGGCCGGGTCGGTTCCGGGCAGGCCGGGGCGGTGGTTGACGTCGAAGGAGAGCAGGGGGCGGCCGGGGGCCCGGGCGGTGAGCGCGCGCATCAGCTCCAGGCAGTCGCCGGAGAGGGCGGCGGTGATGCCCGACAGGTGCAGCACGCGCCCGGCCCGTACGGCGGCCAGGTCCACCGTGGCGGTGCTCATCGCGGAGGCGGCCGAGCCCTCGCGGTAGTACGCCACCTCGTGGGCGCCGGTCCCGCGGTCCCCGGCGGTGCGGAAGTACACGCCGGTGGGGCGCGCGGGGTCCCGGCGGACGGCGGAGACGTCGACCCCGTGGCCGGCGATGCGCTCCACCAGGTGGTCGCCGAAGCCGTCGGCACCGACCCGGCCGACCCAGCGCGCGGTGTGCCCGAACGCGGCGAGGGCGCAGGCCACGTTGGACTCGGCGCCGCCGATGGCCCGGTCGAAGGAGGGCACGTCGGCGAGGCGGCCGGCCCGGCCGGGCAGGAAGGTGACCATGGATTCGCCGAGCGTCACCACGTCCACGACGTCCCACGGGTGCGCAACGGCCGGGGCGTAAGCAGCGTCGTCGATGATGGCTCCTGTCGATTGCCGGGTGACGGTGCTCCGTTGACCCGGTGTTCGGCGAGATGCTAGACACCAGTCAGCACCACACGCAATGGCCGTTGCACATATCGCAATGCACGGACCGAGAGAGGGGCTCCATGAGCACGGAAGCGCTCGCCCGCCTGGCCGGGGAACGTGTCGACCACCGCTTCAAGGGCCTCCCGGCGGACGCCGACGGGCTGACCGTCGGCGAGCTGACGGCCCAGCGCCGCAACGTGTTCCGGACGGAGGACGGGTACACCACCCCGCTGCTCACCCTGTCCGCCGAGCGCCTGGCGCACAACCTCGCGCTGATGGAGGCGTACACCGCCCGGCACGGCCTGGCCTTCGCCCCGCACGGCAAGACCTCCATGGCCCCGCAGCTCTTCCACCGCCAGCTCGCCCACGGCGCCTGGGGGATCACGCTGGCCGTGCCGCACCAGGTGCGGGTCGCCCGCGCGTTCGGCGTCCGGCGGATCTTCCTCGCCAACGAGCTGGTGGACGCCTCGGCGCTGCGCTGGATCGCCGCCGAGCTGGCCGCCGACCCCGAGTTCCGGTTCGTCTGCTACGTCGACTCCGTGCGCGGGGTGGAGCTGATGGACGCGGCGCTGCGGGGCGCGGCCCGCCCGGTGGACGTGGTGGTGGAGCTGGGCGCGGGCGAGGGCGCCCGGACCGGGGTGCGCACCGGGACGGAGGCCGTGGCGGTCGCCGACGCGGTGGCCGGCACCGGCACCCTGCGGCTCGTCGGTGTGGCGGGGTACGAGGCCCAGGTGCCGGGCGCCTCCCCGGAGCGGGTGCGGGACTGGCTGGAGCGGCTGGTGGGCCTCGCGGTGGAGTTCGACCGGGCCGGGCGGTTCGCCGGGGCGGACACCGTCGTGGTCAGCGCCGGCGGCAGCGAGTGGTTCGACGTGGTCGCCGACGTCCTCGCCGGCGTCCCCGGCCTCTCCCGGCCGGTGCTGCGGCTGCTGCGCTCCGGCGCCTACGTCTCCCACGACGACGTGCACTACGACCGGCTGACGCCGTTCAACCGGGTGCCCGAGGAGGGCGCGCTGGAGCCCGCGTTCCGGCTGTGGGCGCAGGTGGTGTCCCGGCCCTCGCCCACGGAGGCCTTCGTGAACGCGGGCAAGCGCGACGCCGCCTACGACCTGGACCTGCCGGTGGCCCACGTGGTACGCCGGGACGGCACCGAGCGCCCGGCGGCCGGCATCGAGGTGAGCGCCCTGTCCGACCAGCACCTGTGGCTGCGCACCGCGCCCGGCGCGGACCTCGCGGTCGGGGACCTGATCGGCTTCGGGCTGTCCCATCCGTGCACGATCTTCGACAAGTGGCAGCTGATCCCGGTGACCGAGGCCGACGGCACGGTCGTCGACCACGTCCGCACGTTCTTCTAGGAGGCCCGCGTGGAGGACCTGGTCATCCGCGACGCCGACGTCGTCGACGGCAGCGGCGCGGACTCCTACCGCGCCGACGTCGTGGTCGACGGCGGCCGGATCGTCTCGATCGTGAAGGAGGCCGCCGCGGCGGGCTGCCAGCGGCCGGGTGCCGTGCGGGAGCTGGACGCCGAGGGCCTGGTCCTCTCCCCCGGTTTCATCGACATGCACGCCCACTCCGACCTGGCCCTGCTGCGCGACCCCGACCACAGCGCCAAGGCCGCGCAGGGGGTCACCCTGGAGGTGATCGGCCAGGACGGGCTGTCGTACGCGCCGGTGGACGACCGCACGCTGACCGAGGTGCGGCGGGCGATCACCGGCTGGAACGGGTACGGCGACGACGTCGACTTCGACTGGCGGTCGGTGGGCGAGTACCTCGACCGGCTGGACCGCGGCATCGCCGTCAACGCGGCCTACCTCGTCCCGCAGGGCACCGTGCGGGCCCTGGCCGTCGGCTGGGAGGACCGCGAGGCCACCCCCGGCGAACTGGACCGGATGCGGCGGCTGGTGGCCGAGGGACTGGAGCAGGGCGCGGTCGGACTGTCCTCGGGACTGACGTACACGCCCGGCATGTACGCGCCGGACGGTGAACTGACCGAACTCTGCCGGGTGGTGGCGTCGTACGGCGGCTACTACTGCCCGCACCACCGCTCCTACGGCGCCGGCGCCCTGGCGGCATACGCCGAGATGGTCGACCTGACCCGGGAGGCGGGCTGCCCGCTGCACCTGGCCCACGCGACGATGAACTTCGGCGTGAACCGGGGCCGGGCGCCCGAGCTGCTGGCCCTGCTCGACCGCGCCCTGGACGAGGGCGCCGACATCACCCTGGACACCTACCCGTACACCCCCGGCTGCACCACCCTGGCCGCGCTGCTGCCCAGCTGGGCCGGCGAGGGCGGCCCGAAGGAGGTCCTGGCCCGGCTGGCGGACCCGGGGACGGCCGAACGCGTCCGGCACGACCTGGAGGTCACCGGCTCCGACGGCTGCCACGGCGTGCCCGTGGAGTGGGAGACCGTGGAGATCTCCGGGGTCACCGACCCGGCGCTGGGCGGCCTGGTGGGCCGTACGGTGCGGGAGGCGGCCGAGCTGCGCGGGGAGACGCCCTGGGCCACGGCCCGTGAACTGCTGCTGCGGGACCGGCTGGGCACGACGGTCCTCCAGCACGTGGGCCACGAGGAGAACGTCCGCGCGATCATGCGGCACCGGGCGCACACCGGTGGTTCCGACGGCATCCTGCGGGGCAGCAAGCCGCACCCGCGGGCGTACGGCACCTTCCCGCGCTATCTCGGGCACTACGTGCGGGAGTTGGGCGTGCTGACACTGGAGGCGTGCGTCGCCCGGCTGACCGGACGGCCCGCGGCCCGGCTGCGGCTGCCGGACCGGGGACTGGTACGCGAGGGGTACCGGGCGGACCTGGTGCTGTTCGACCCGCGGACGGTCGCGCCGGGCGCCACCTTCGCCGAGCCGCGCAGGCTGCCGGAGGGCATCCCGTACGTCCTGGTCGACGGCCGGTTCGTCATCGAGGACGGCCGGCGCACCGACGTGCTGGCGGGGCGGGCGGTCCGCCGTACTCCGGTGTGACCGCCCGCCGCCGGCGGCTACGGCTTGGGCAGCGTGCAGCCGGACGCGCTCAGGTTGAGCTTGTTGCCGGTGGTGAAGCAGGCCGGGATGTTGTAGGTCTCCTCGGCGTAGTTGATGCCCTGGCGGACGGTGACGTTGCCGTTGGCGTCCACCTCGCACGGGTTGTTCTCCGTGCAGCGCTGTCCGTCCTCGTTGCCGGTGTTGTTGACGGCGACGACCTTGCCGGTGGTGGTGTCGATGACCGGGGAGCCGGAGGTGCCGCCGATGGTGTCACAGGCCGAGGTGTAGCGGAGGGAGTCCTTCCAGGTCCAGTCGCCCTCCTTCAGGCGGTACACGAACCCGTCGACGTTGCAGCTGTAGATGCGCTTCCAGTAGCCCGAGACCACCTTGATGGCGGTGCCGGCCACCGGGTGCGTGTCCTGCACGGTGAGCGGGCTGATGCCGTAGGAGCTGCGGATCGCCGCGTACGTGGTGGTGGTGCGGTAGATCGTGACGTCGGTGTCCGTCATGGTCGAGTAGACGACCTGGTTGGCGCGGAGCGTGGCGACCTTGGTGCCGGCGGAGTTCAGCAGCCCGAAGGTACGGCTGGAGGACTGGCCGGTGATGACCTCGCCGGGCTCCGGGAACCCGGTCTCCAGGCAGTGGCCGTTGGTGAGCACGAGGGCCGGGTCGGTGTCGGCGGAGTTGGGGAAGCGGATGACCGAGCCGGAACAGTTGCTGAGCGAGACGGTGCCGGCGAAGTTGACGGTCACCGCGGCGGCCTTGGCGGTGTGCGGGGCCGCGGCGTGCGGGGCGGCGGTGTGCGGGGCGGCGGTGTGCGGGGCGGCGATCGCCGGCGTGGCACCCAGCCCGGCTATCGCCAGGGAGGAGAGCGCGGCAAGGAGAGGCTTGTTCATGTGGGGGTCCCCTCTTACGACTCGGGCGACCGGAGTGCATCCGGCCGCCCATCGATTGTCATGCGCATTCTCAGGCGCCGAAGGGCCCGGGGACAAGAAGCCGCGTCAGGTCATAGGGGTTTCCCTGTGCGCGGGGTCAACTCTCGCATCACGGGCGCTAACACGACAGCCCTGACATCCAACTCCTGTCCCTTGCAGCAGCGTTCGGAGTACCGGACGGGTCAGTTGCGGCCACCACGACCGACGGAGGTGGACCACGTCGGGGCGGCGGCCGGGGCCGTGGGCACAGTGACGGACGGCGCGGTCGACACCGTGACGACCGGGGTCGCCCCAGGCCTAGCCGGACGGGTGCTCACGACCGCGCCACCGGAAGGTCGGACGGCGGCCGCGCGGGACGCGCCGGCGGCGCCGCCGGTACGACGCTCCCGGCATGAGACCGCTCCGCCACGCACCGACGTTCGGGGTACCGGAGGGGTCAGTACGGCTGCCACGGCCACCGGCGCCCCCAACCGCCCGGACCGACGGAGGCGGACCATGTCGGGCCCATGGGCACAGTGACGGACGGCGCGGTCGACACCGTGACGACCGGGGTCGCCCCAGGTCTAGCCGGACGGGTGCTCACGACCGCGCCACCGGAGGGTCGGACGACGGCCGCGCTCGGCGGCGCAGGCGATGACCGCGACCGTGACGACCGGGGACGGTGCGGACCGGGCCGGACATGTCGGCGACGCCGTCGGTATGGCCACCCCTGCACCCAACCACTGCGCCGCGCGCCGACGTTCGGGGCGCCGGGCAGGTCAGTGCGGCCGTCCCGGCCACCGGTGGCCGTGGCCCCGGCCGCCCGGGCCGACGGAGGTGGACCACGCCGGGACGGTGGGCACGGGGGTGGCCGTGACCGTGCGAGCCGGGATCGCCCGGGACCCGACCGGACAGGTGCTCACGGCCGCGCCGCCGGAGGGACGGGCGGCGGCCGCGCTCGGCGACGGGGCCGCGACGGAGGCGGAGGTCGTGGCCGGGGACCTCGCGGGCCGGGCCGCCACGGCCGCGCCGTCGGTATGGCCACCCCTGCACCCAACCACTGCGCCGCGCGCCGACGTTCGGGGCGCCGGGCAGGTCAGTGCGGCCGTCCCGGCCACCGGTGGCCGTGGCCCCGGCCGCCCGGGCCGACGGAGGTGGACCACGTCGGGGCGGGGGGCACGGTCGCGGACGGGGTGGCCGTGACCGTCGCGGACGGCGTGGCCGACACCGTGACGGCCGGGGTCGCCCCGGGCCCGGCCGGGCGGGTGCCGGCGGCCGTGCCGCCGGAGGGGCCGGCGGCCGTGCTCGGCGGCGGCGCCGCGACGGAGGTGGAGGCGGAGGCCGGGGCCGTGACGGCCGGGGACGTCGCGGGCCGGGTCGGCGCGGCCGCGTCGGACGTGCCGGTGGCGCCGTCGGTGGTGGGGGTGCCGCCCGCGGTACGCCCGCCGTCGACGGGGCGGGACCCGGCCGGGGTGTGCGCGCCGGACAGCGCGGCGATCACCGCCGCGACGGTCCCGGCCGCGGCGAGGGCACCGGCGAGCACGACCACCCGGCGGCGGCCGCCCGCGCGCCGCCCCGCCCGCCGCCGCTGCGCCCGGCCCGCGTCCGGTCCGCGCGGCAGGGGCCGCGCGGGCACCGGGGGCAGCTCGCGCGTGGCGTCGTACGCGTCCTGCCAGCCGTGCGCCGCGGCGGGGTCGGCGTACTCCTCGTAGGCCGGGGCCGGGGCGGACCGCGGGTGGTAGACGTTCGGCCGGACGCCCGGCGCGCCGGACGCCTCCTCAGGGGCGTGCGGCGCCGCCTCGTGCTCCCGTTCCGTGGACATGTCAGCGGATTCTAGAGACGCAAGTGGCTCCTGAGACAGTCAGCGGCGATATCCGGTCAAACCTCTGTGTCTCACGTAATGAAAAACACGGCCCACGAGGCGTTACCGGGCCGTAAGCTCACGACATGCAGGTGATCCAGTCCACGAAGCTCGCCAACGTCTGTTACGAGATCCGCGGCCCGGTTCTCGAGGAGGCCATGCGGCTGGAGGCGGCGGGCCACCGCATCCTCAAGCTGAACACCGGCAACCCGGCGGCGTTCGGTTTCGAGTGCCCCCCGGAGATCCTCGAGGACATCCTCCGCAACGTCTCCACCGCGCACGGCTACGGGGACGCCAAGGGCCTGCTCGCCGCCCGCCGCGCGGTCGTCATGCACAACCAGACCATCGGCATCGAGACGGACGTGGAGCACGTCTTCATCGGCAACGGCGTCTCCGAGCTGATCGTGATGGCGATGCAGGGCCTGCTGGACGACGGTGACGAGGTCCTCGTACCCGCCCCGGACTACCCCCTGTGGACGGCGGCCGTCTCCCTCTCCGGCGGCACGGCCGTGCACTACCGCTGCGACGAGCAGGCGGACTGGATGCCCGACCTCGCCGACATCGAACGCAAGGTCACCGACCGCACCAAGGCGCTCGTCATCATCAACCCGAACAACCCCACGGGCGCGGTGTACGACGAGGCGATGCTCAAGGGCCTGACCGACATCGCCCGCCGGCACAACCTGCTGGTCTGCTCCGACGAAATCTACGACCGGATCCTCTACGACGGCGCCACGCACACCCCGACCGCCAAGGTCGCCCCCGATTTGCTCACCCTGACCTTCAACGGCATGTCGAAGGCCTACCGGGTGGCGGGCTACCGCGTCGGCTGGATGTCGATCTCCGGCCCCCGCGCGCACGCCGACTCCTACATCGAGGGTCTGACGATCCTGGCGAACATGCGGCTGTGCGCCAACATGCCGGGCCAGCACGGGGTGGTCGCCGCGCTCGGCGGGCGCCAGACGATCAACGAGCTGGTGCTGCCGGGCGGGCGACTGAAGGAGCAGATGGACACCGCCTACGAACTGCTGACGCAGATCCCGGGCGTGAGCTGCGTACGGCCCAGGGGCGCGCTGTACCTGTTCCCGCGCCTGGACCCGAAGGTCTTCAAGGTCAGGGACGACCGGCAGCTGGTCCTGGACCTGCTGCGGCAGGAGAAGATCATGGTCGTGCAGGGCTCGGGCTTCAACTGGCCGGAGCCGGACCACTTCCGGGTGGTGACGCTGCCGACCGTCGCCGACCTGCGGGACGCCGTCACGAGGATCGGCACCTTCCTGGACGGGTACGGCCAGCCGTAGCCGGCCCGGCCGGGCGGCCGTGGCGCACGGAGGGCCAGCGGCGGACCGCGTTCCGTGACCTGACTCAACTTTAGACGAAATCCAAGCTAGGATGGTTTCCTGTCAGAGCACAGGAGGCCATCCCCATGTACGAACCGATCCGCACCAAGTCGGTCCACACCACGATGGCCGGCACCGTTTCCGGCGGCCCGCACCGCTCACGCGAGGAGGAGCTGGACATCCAGCTCGCCGGTCACCTCTCGGCGCTGCTCGCCGTCACCGACGAACTGCGCGCGCTGACCCCGGCCGCGGACCTGGACACGGCCGCGGAGCGCCTCGTGGCACAGGTGACCCGGCTGCGCGACGGACGTACCCCCCTGCGGGCGGCGCCGGGCGCGGCGGGCGACCCGCAGGCCCTGCACCGGCGCGCCCACACCCTCGCCGGACGCGCGCTCCTCGTCGCCGCCTCCCGCGCGGACACGGCCGCGGCCATCCTCGCGGCCCAGCGGATGGACGCCCACGGCGCCGCGCTGTCCGGGCCGAAGGAGCTCAGCACCACCCGCTGACCTCCCGCCCGGCTCCCCCGATCGGCCCCGGTCCGCGTGCACCCGCAGCGACGCGCGGACCGGGCGCCACACACCATGCCGTCCCCGGACGGCGGAAGGGGCCCCGCACGCCGTTGTGCGGGGCCCCTTCCGGTCAGGTGGGTCCCACGGCCGGCCGTGACGATCGCTGGTCAGGGCACGCGACCGGCCGTGGAGTCGTCGGGGGCGCTCAGCCCAGGCGCTCCACCAGCGCGCGGTACTGGTCCCACAGCTCCTTCGGCGTGTGCTCGCCGAAGGTCTCCAGGTGACCGGGGATCAGGGCGGCCTCCTCGCGCCACACGTCCTCGTCGACGGTGAGCAGGAAGTCCAGGTCGGACTCGGACAGGTCGAGGCCGTCGGTGTCCAGCGCGCCCTTGGCCGGCAGCACGCCGATCGGGGTCTCGACGCCCTCGGCCGTGCCCTCCAGCCGCTCCACGATCCACTTCAGGACGCGGGAGTTCTCGCCGAAGCCGGGCCAGACGAACGCGCCCTCGTCGTTCTTGCGGAACCAGTTGACGTAGTAGATCTTCGGCAGCGCCGACGGGTCGCCCCCGTGCCGCGCGGCGGACTTGCCCATGTCGATCCAGTGGGCCATGTAGTCGCCCATGTTGTAGCCGCAGAACGGCAGCATGGCGAACGGGTCGCGGCGCAGCTCGCCGACCTTGCCCTCGGCCGCCGCGGTCTTCTCCGAGGCCACGTTGGCGCCGAGGAACACGCCGTGGTTCCAGTCGAAGGCCTCCGTCACCAGCGGCACCGCGCTGGCGCGCCGGCCGCCGAAGAGGATGGCGGAGATCGGCACGCCCTTGGGGTCCTCCCACTCGGGCGCGATGATCGGGCACTGCGAGGCCGGCACGGTGAAGCGGGCGTTGGGGTGGGCGGCCGGCGTGCCGGCGGCCGGCGTCCAGTCGTTGCCCTTCCAGTCGGTCAGGTGGGCCGGGGGCTCCTCGGTCATGCCCTCCCACCACACGTCGCCGTCGTCGGTGAGCGCGACGTTGGTGAAGACGGCGTTGCCCCAGAGCGTCTTCATCGCGTTGGCGTTGGTGTGCTCACCGGTGCCGGGCGCGACGCCGAAGAAGCCGGCCTCGGGGTTGATCGCGTAGAGGCGGCCGTCCTCGCCGAACCGCATCCAGGCGATGTCGTCGCCGATCGTCTCCACGGTCCAGCCGGAGATCGTGGGCTCCAGCATGGCGAGGTTGGTCTTGCCGCAGGCGCTGGGGAACGCGGCGGCGACGTACTTGGACTCGCCGCGCGGCGGGGTGAGCTTGAGGATCAGCATGTGCTCGGCCAGCCAGCCCTCGTCGCGGGCCATGACGGAGGCGATGCGCAGGGCGTAGCACTTCTTGCCGAGCAGGGCGTTGCCGCCGTAGCCGGAGCCGTAGGACCAGATCTCCCGCGACTCGGGGAAGTGCGAGATGTACTTGGTGGAGTTGCACGGCCACGGCACGTCCTGCTCGCCCTCGGCCAGGGGTGCGCCCAGGGTGTGGACGGCGCGCACGAAGAAGCCCTCGTCGCCCAGTTCGTCCAGGACGGCCCGGCCCATGCGGGTCATCGTGCGCATGGAGACGGCGACGTAGGCGGAGTCGGTGATCTCCACGCCGATCGCGGACAGCGGGGAGCCGACGGGGCCCATGCAGAAGGGCACGACGTACATGGTGCGGCCGCGCATGGAGCCGCGGAACAGGCCCTGTTCGCCGGTGAAGATCTCCCGCATCTCGGCGGGGGCCTTCCAGTGGTTGGTCGGGCCCGCGTCCTCCTCCTTCTCGGAGCAGATGAAGGTGCGGTCCTCGACGCGCGCGACGTCCGTCGGGTCGGAGGCGGCGTAGTAGGAGTGGGGGCGCTTGACCGGGTCCAGCTTCCGGAACGTGCCCTTGGCGACCAGTTCCTCGCACAGCCGCTCGTACTCGGCCTCGGAGCCGTCGCACCAGACCACGCTGTCCGGCTGCGTCAGTTCGGCGATCTCGTTGACCCACGAGATCAGTTCCTGGTGGTGGGTGGGGACGACGGTGGGAGCCGCGATGTCGCGCGCCACGATTGCTCCTAGATGAGGGATTTTTGGGTTGTTCGCCCCGTGGGGGCCGCGACCCGGATGCTTCGTAGCCCGCTCATCCGGTGCCGACCGCACTCATTTGATCATCCGAGTTTAGTGCCCATCTGTCCAGAGGGCATCACAGGTGAGCAGCGTGAGGAATCCCACGGTTTCCGCGATTCTTTGCGTCCACGTTGGGTTCAACTGAAGGACTTTTTGCCTCGGGGCCTTCAAAGGGTGGCACCCGTGGGCGGTTTCGGACCGGCTGGGTACCATGCGGTCCATGACTGCGTCCGCCCCCGACACGCCCTCGGACACGCCGGCCGCCGGCCGCGGTCCCGTCGAGATCTCCCTGCCGCACCCGGTCAAGCCCCGGCTCCGCGGCTGGCTGCACCTGGGCATGTTCCCGGCCGTGCTCATCGCCGGACTCGTGCTCACCGCCGGCGCGCACTCCTCCCGGGGACGCCTCGCCTGCGGCATCTACGTCCTCACGGCCTGCCTGCTCTTCGGCGTCAGCGCGCTGTACCACCGGGGCGACTGGAGCCCCCGGACGGACCGGGTCCTGCGCCGCCTGGACCACGCCAACATCTTCCTGATCATCGCGGGCACCTACACCCCGCTGACCCTGCTGCTCCTGCCCGGCGGCAAGGGCCGGTGGCTGCTGTGGGGCATCTGGGGCGCCGCCGCGGCCGGCATCGCCTTCCGCGTCCTCTGGGTCGGCGCCCCGCGCTGGCTCTACACGCCCTGCTACATCGCGATGGGCTGGGCGGCCGTCTTCTTCCTGCCCGACTTCGCGCGCACCGGCGGCATCGCCGTCCTCGTCCTGGTGGTCGTCGGCGGTCTGCTCTACAGCGCCGGCGGAATCGTCTACGGCATCAAGCGGCCGAACCCGTCACCGCGCTGGTTCGGCTTCCACGAGGTCTTCCACTCCCTCACCCTTGCCGCGTTCGCCGTCCACTACGTCGGCATCTCGCTGGTCGCCTACCGGCACGCCTGACCCCGGGGGTCTCCCCGGCACGGTCGGCGGAGGATGGCCGACAATGACCGGATGACGGCCGCACCCCCGCCCACCGCCTCCGCCCCCGACGGGCGCCGCCCCGGCCTGCGCGAACGCAAGAAGACCCGGACCCGGGAGGCGATCCGCGCGGCCACCTACGCGCTCATCGAGGAGCGGGGCTGGGAGGCGGCCACGATCGACCGGATCGCCGCCCGCGCCGAGGTGTCGCCGTCGACCGTCCTGCGGTACTTCCCGGCCAGGGAGGACATCGTCGTCACCGGCGAGTACGACGCGCTCCTGCGCGCGGAGATCCGGCGGCGGCCCCCGGAGGAACCCTGGCCGGACACCGTCCGCCACGTCCTGCGGCAGGCCGTCCGGCGGCGGATCGAGGAGGACGCCCGCGCCTGCCGGCTGAGCACCCGGCTGATGGTCCAGGTTCCCGCGGTCCGCCGGCGCGTGCGGGAGAGCATGTCGGTCACCGGCCGCACGCTCTGCCAGGCCATCGGCGAGCGCACCGGCCGCGACCCGGACGGCCTGGAGGTGCGGGTCCACGCGATGTCCCTGGTCGGCGCCCTGCTGGAGACGGCGCTGTACTGGGCGGAGAGGGACCACCGGGACGACCTCGTCCGTCTGGTCGACCGCGCCCTGGACGTCCTGGCGCACGGCCTGCCCGAGGAGAACCCCTGAGGCCGGGCCCGTGCCATCCTGACGGGGTGAACGGACCCCAGATCCACGTCGAAGTCGCCCCCGCGCTCCAGTTGTTCGTGGCGCCCGCCCGGCGCGCCGGCGCCACCGCCCTGACCACGGACGGCGTCTCGACCCTCGGCCACGTCGTGGAGTCCCTCGGGGTGCCGCTGACCGAGGTCGGCGCGCTGGTCGTGGACGGCCGCCAGGTCGCCCGCTCCCACGTCCCGGCGGCGGGCGAGCGCGTGCGCGTCCAGGAGGTAACCCGCCCCCAGCGGGTCCCCGGCGCGCCCCTGCGCTTCCTCCTCGACGTCCACCTCGGCACCCTGGCCCGGCGGCTGCGACTGCTCGGCGTGGACACGGCGTACGAGTCGACGGACATCGGCGACCCGGCGCTCGCCGCGCGCTCCGCGACCGAGAAACGGGTCCTGCTCAGCCGGGACCGGGGCCTGCTGCGCCGCCGCGAACTGTGGGCCGGCGCCTTCGTCCGCAGCACCCGGCCCGACGACCAGCTGCACGACGTCCTGGACCGTTTCGCGCCCGACCTGCGCCCCTGGACCCGCTGCACCGCCTGCAACGGCCCGCTGCGGCCGGCCACCCGGGAGGAGGTCGCCGACCAGCTCCAGGACGGCACCCAGCGGTCGTACGACGTCTTCGCGCGGTGCGCGGAGTGCGGCCGGGCCTACTGGAAGGGCGCCCACCACGCACAGCTGGAGGCGGTCGTGGCGCGGGCGCTGAGCATGCGCGCCCAGGCCGGCTGAGGAGGCCGGCCGGGCCCGGGGACAGCTCGGGGTCCGGTCAGTCGCGCGTCAGCCGCGCCTCCAGGGCCGCCGGGTCCGTCACCGGCAGCTCGCAGACGAAACCCTGGCAGACGTACGCGGTCGGCTCGCCGCCGATCAGGACGCGGTCGGCGAGGAGCGGGAACTCGTCACCGTCCGGGACGCCCCGGGCGACCACGGCACCCGGGGCGGGGGCCAGGAGCGCCGTACGGTGCAGGGCGGACGTCCGTTCGTCGTCCCGGGCCGGTCCGACGACGGCCACCTCACGCGGTCCGTCGAGCAGTGCCTCGGCGACGGCCAGCCCCCAGCCGATGAACCGGGGCACCCGCGGCCCGAGGGTCTTCACCACCCCCAACGCCCTCTCCGCGCCCGTGCGGTGGGCCTCGGAGCCGGTGTGCGCGGCGTACCCCAGCAGCGCGCCGGCGGCGGCGGTCCAGCCGGAGGGGGTGGCGTTGTCCGTGGGGTCCTGGGGCCGGCGGATGAGCTGCTCGGCGTCGGCCGCGGTGTCGAACAGGGCGCCGCTCTCCGCATCGGCGAACCGGGTCAGCACCTGGTCGAGGAGGAGCCCGGCGAAGTCCAGCCAGACACCCTCGCCGGTGACGGAGGCGAGCGCGAGGAAGCCCTCGGCGACATCGGCGTAGTCCTCCAGCACCCCCGCGTTCGCGCCGACCCGGCCGTCCTTGCTGGTGCGGGCCAGGCGGGCGTGCTCGTCCAGGTGGACGCGGACCAGCAGGTCGGCGGCGCCGAGGGCGGCCTCGGTGAGGTCCGGCCGGTCGAAGTAGGCGCCGGTCTCGGCCAGGGCGGCGACGGCGAGGCCGTTCCAGGCGGCGACGACCTTGTCGTCCCGGCCGGGGGCGGGCCGCCGCGCGCGCTCGGCGAGCAGCCGGCTCCGCACGGACGCGATCCGCCCGGCGTCGGCGACGCCCTCCGCCTCCGGGAGCTGGAGCACGGACTGCCCGTGCTCGAACGTGCCCTCCTCGGTCACGCCGAAGTACCGGGCGGCGAGGGCCGCGTCGTCGTCGCCCAGCACCCGGCGCAACTGCTCGGGCGTCCAGACGTAGTACGCGCCCTCCACGTGCCGTCCGCTGCCGTCGTCGCTGTCGGCGTCGAGCGCGGAGGCGAATCCGCCCTCGTCCGTGCGCAGCTCGCGGACCATGAAGTCCGCGGTCTCCAGGGCGACCCGCCGGGCCAGGTCCGACCCGGTGGCCCGCCACAGGTGGGCGTAGACCCGGCAGAGCAGGGCGTTGTCGTACAGCATCTTCTCGAAGTGCGGCACGACCCAGTCACGGTCCACGGAGTAGCGGGCGAACCCGCCGCCGAGCTGGTCGTAGATGCCGCCGCGGGCCATCCGCTCGCAGGTGTCCCGCGCCATCTGGAGGGCGCCCTCGGCGCCGGTGCGCGCGTGGTGCCGCAGCAGGAACTCCAGCACCATCGACGGCGGGAACTTGGGCGCGCCGCCGAACCCGCCCCGCTGGGGGTCGTACTCGCGGGTCAGCCCGAGCAGGGCCTGCGCCTGCTCCTGCTCGCCGGGCGTGCTGTCGCCCTGGTGGCTGATCTCCCGCTGGGCGAGGTCGCGGACGATCTTCCCGGCGACGTCGGTGACCTCGTCACGACGGGTGGTCCACGCCTGCCGCACCCCCTCCAGCACCTGCCGGAAGGAGGGCATGCCGTGCCGGGGGGCGGGCGGGAAGTAGGTGCCGAAGTAGAACGGCTCGGCGTCCGGGGTGAGGAACACGGTCATGGGCCAGCCGCCGTGCCCGGTGGCCGCCTGGACGGCCTCCATGTACACGGCGTCCACGTCCGGCCGCTCCTCGCGGTCCACCTTGACACTGACGAAGTGCTCGTTGAGGTACTCGGCGGTACCCCGATCCTCGAACGACTCGTGCGCCATGACGTGACACCAGTGGCAGCTCGAGTACCCGACGCTCAGCAGAACGGGTTTGCCGGCCGCGCGGGCGGCGTCGAAGGCCTCGGCCGACCAGGGCCACCAATCGACGGGGTTGTCGGCGTGCTGGAGCAGATACGGAGACGTCTCATGGGCCAGTCGGTTCACCGTTCCACTGTGCCACGGCCTCCGGCACCGCGGAGAGACACACAGACACCGGGCGCGCCCCGGCGCCCGACCCCGCGCCCGGCACGCGGTCCCTCACCGGGAGTCACGCCGGACGAGGTTCCGCGACGCGCGCGCCGGCGGACCGCCACCCCCAGGTGGGGAGGTCGGGGTGGCTGGGTCCGGTGGGGTCAGGGCTGGGGGGTCGGGGTGGTGGGGCGGTCCGCGGGGCGGTCCGGGTCGGCGGCCGGGGACTCCTTGAAGTCGACCTTCCGCATGTGCTTGCTCATGGACTTCATCAGACCCCACACGGCCAGGGCCATCACCGCGAAGACGATGAAGCCGAGGACACCGGGGGTGACCTTGTTCTCGTCCAGCTCCTTGGCGAGGGGGGCGAGGTGCGTCACTGCCAGGCTCACGCTTGCGCTCATGTCAGGCATTGTCCCGGATGCCCGCGAAGAGGTCGTCCTCGGGGAGGGATGTGTCGACGAGGGACTTCGCCAGCTCGTACTCCTCGGTGGGCCAGACCTTCTTCTGGAGGTCCAGCGGCACCTTGAACCAGCCGCCGTCCGGGTCGATCTGCGTGGCGTGGGCGATCAGCGCCTTGTCGCGGACCTCGAAGAAGTCCGCGCACGGGACGTGGGTGGTCAGCGTGCGCTCGGTGCGCTCCATCTCGTTCCACCGCTTCAGCCACTCCCCGTACGGCGACTCCAGCCCGCGGTCGAGCATCGCGTGGTGCAGCGCCTCGGTGCGGGGACGGTTGAAGCCCTGGTTGTAGTAGAGCTTCAGCGGCTGGTAGGCGGGCCCGAACTCGGCCTCGGGGTACTTCTCGGGGTCCGCCGCGCCCTCGAACGCCACCATGGAGATCTTGTGGGTCATGATGTGGTCGGGGTGCGGGTAGCCGCCGTTCTCGTCGTAGGTGGTGATCACCTGCGGTCGGAAGGAACGGATGCTGCGCACCAGCTCCCCGGCGGCATTGTCGACGTCCTCCAGGGCGAAGCAGCCCTCGGGCAGCGGCGGCAGCGGGTCGCCCTCGGGCAGCCCGGAGTCGACGAAGCCGAGCCACTCCTGCCGGACGCCGAGGATCTCGCGGGCCTCGTCCATCTCCTTGCGGCGGACCTCGTGGATGTTCTCCTCGATGTACCGGTCGCCCTGGAGCTTGGGGTTGAGGATGGATCCGCGCTCTCCGCCGGTGCACGTCACCACCAGCACGTCCACCCCCTCGGACACGTACTTCGCCATGGTGGCCGCGCCCTTGCTCGACTCGTCGTCGGGGTGCGCGTGAACGGCCATCAGTCGCAGCTGGTCAGTCAAGACTCATTCCTCGGTCGGTCGGCGCCCCGTGTCTTCGGCGCGTTCGGCGGCTTCTATAGTGACGGAAACGGGGCACGTTTGATTCCGCGGAAGGGACGATCATGAGTACGGCGAGCGCGCGGCTGCCCGAGGGCCGCTACGGCCGTTCCTCGGACGAGCGTGCCGACCGCAAGCTCAGGATCGCCGCGACGGTGCTCGGCGCGGCCCTGCTCGCCCTGGTGGGCTACTTCGCCTACCACTACGTCGCGCAGAACGAGATCAGCGGCCAGGTGATCACCTTCCAGGCGTCCGACGACGCGGTGCGGGTGCACCTGGAGGTCCGCAAGGACGCCGACGCCTCGGGTTACTGCACCGTGCGGTCCCAGTCGGCCGACGGCGCCGAGGTCGGCCGGGCCGACTTCCGCTTCTCCGGCTCGGCCACGCGGATCGACCGGGTCGTCACCCTCCGTACGACGGCCCGGGGCACGACGGCCGAACTCCTGGGCTGTCACACCGGCTGACAGCGGGCGGACACTCCCCGGATCAGCCGGGCCTCGTACGCCCCTACCTGGGCCGATGTCATTCTGATGGCTTATGTCCTCCCCCTTTCGGCCGTGAATTGTTAGGCTCGTGGTTTCGCCCATCCAAGAGGGAACATTCTTCTGGGTAGGGCGATGCTTTGTATTCCCAGTACCGACGAGGAGCACCCTGTGACCCAGACCAGCGAGAACGTCACCTGGCTGACCCAGGAGGCGTACAACAAGCTCAGGGACGAGCTTGAGTACCTTACTGGTCCTGCGCGCACGGAGATCGCCGCCAAGATCGCGGCCGCGCGTGAGGAGGGCGACCTGCGCGAGAACGGCGGGTACCACGCCGCCAAGGAGGAGCAGGGCAAGCAGGAACTGCGGGTCCGCCAGCTGACCCAGCTCCTGGAGAAGGCCAAGGTCGGCGAGGCACCGGCCGCGGACGGCGTGGTCGCGCCGGGCATGGTCGTCACGATCGCCTTCGACGGCGACGAGGACGACACGCTGACCTTCCTGCTCGCCTCCCGCGAGTACGCCAGCTCGGACATCGAGACGTACTCCCCGCAGTCACCGCTCGGTTCCGGCGTCACCGGCCACGCGGTCGGCGACGACGCGGAGTACGAGCTGCCGAACGGCAAGAAGGCCTCGGTGCGCATCCTGAAGGCCGAGCCGTACACGGGCTGAGCCCGGCCCACGGACCCCGGAGCCCCCGGCGCCCCGCAGCGGGACCGCCGGGGGCTCCGCCGTACCCGCCGCCGCGTGCGCCCCGCGCGCCGACCCCCGCGCGGTCAGCCGATGACCGGGTAGCCCGCGTTCCGCAGCGCCTCGCCGACCTCGGCGCAGTGCGCGGGGCCCTTGGTCTCCAGGTGCAGCTCGACCTCCGCCTCCGTGAGCCCGAGCCGGGGGTCGGTGCGGACGTGGCTGACGTCGAGGACGTTGGCGTCGGCCGCCGACAGCACCCCGAGGACGGTGGCGAGGGCGCCCGGCCGGTCGGTCAGCCGCAGCCGTACGGCCAGGTACCGGCCCTGGGCGGCCATGCCGTGCCGCAGCACCCGCTGCATCAGCACCGGGTCGACGTTGCCCCCGGACAGCACCGCGACGACCGGCCCCTCGAAGGCGTGCGGCGCGGACAGCAGCGCGGCGACCGGGCTCGCCCCGGCCGGCTCCACGACCAGCTTGGCCCGCTCCAGGCACAGCAGCAGCGCGGCCGAGAGCTGGTCCTCGCTGACCGTGCGCACCTCGTCGACCAAGTCCTCGACGATGCCGAACGGCACCACACCCGGCCGGCCCACCCTGATGCCGTCGGCCATGGTCACCGGGTTACGCACCGACACCGGGCGGCCCGCGGACAGCGAGGGCGGGTAGGCCGCCGCGCCCTCCGCCTGCACGCCCACGATCCGCACGTCCGGCCGCAGCGCCTTCACCGCCACCGCGATCCCGGCCGCGAGCCCCCCGCCGCCGACACCGACGACGATCGTGCGCACCTCGGGGCACTGCTCGAGGATCTCCAGGCCGACCGTGCCCTGCCCGGCGATCACGTCCGGGTGGTCGAAGGGGTGGATGAACACCGCGCCCGTCCGGGCCGCGTACTCCTGGGCGGCGGCCAGCGTCTCGTCGACCACCTGGCCGTGCAGGCGCACCTCGGCGCCGTACTCCCGGGTCGCGCTGACCTTGGGCAGCGGCGCGCCGTGCGGCATGAACACCGTCGCGGGCACGCCCAGCAGCGCGGAGGCCAGCGCGACGCCCTGCGCGTGGTTGCCGGCGCTCGCCGCGACCACGCCGGCCGCCCGCTCCTCGGGCAGCAGCCCGGCGATCCGGACGTAGGCGCCGCGCAGCTTGAACGAGCCGGTGCGCTGGAGGTTCTCGCACTTGAGGTGGACCGGCGCGCCGACCAGCCGGGTCAGGTGCCGGCTGCCCTCCATGGCCGTCACGCGGGCCACGCCCGAGAGCATCTTCTGGGCACCGCGTACGTCGTCGAGGGTGACGGAGCGCAAGGTACCGGCCGTGCCGTAGCTCATGGCTCCAGCATCGCAGTTCACGCGCGGGGACGACGGCTGTGACCAAGCCGCGAGACCGGGTTCGCGCAGCGCCGGTACGGGTCGGCCCCGGGCCGCGTACCCTGTCCCCCAACCCAGCAGCCTTCATGAAGCGAGCCTCCGGCCATGCCCACAACACCTGAAATGTCGATGGACATGACGACCGTCGGTGACACCGGTCTCCTCGACACCCTCCAGCACGAGGTGGCGGTGTTCGCCCGCCGTGCCGAACAGACCCGGCTCGGCGGCATCGGCCAGGTGCGCAACTCCATGGACCGCGCCGCCTACCTGCTGCTCAACCGGCTCGACCGGGAGGGTCCGATGGGTGTCAAGGCGCTCGCGGCGAGCATGGGCATCGACTCCTCCACGGTCACCCGGCAGGTGGCGCCGCTGGTCGACACCGGGCTCGTCAAGCGCACCTCGCACCCGGAGGACGGGCGCGCGGTGGTGCTCCAGCTGTCGCCGCGCGGGGCCGCCCGGCTGGAGGAGGTGCGCTCCTCCAGACGTCAGCTCATGGCCGAGCTGACACACGACTGGGCGCCGGAGGAGCGCGAGCAGTTCTGCACGCTCCTCACCCGCTTCAACGGCGCGCTCTCCGCGCGGATGGCGGCGCCGGGCGGCCCGGCGGCGGACCAGCCGCCGACGGCCTGAGCGGTCCCCGACGCCCGCCGCGCGGGCGCACCGGCCGGTCGACGCGCTCCCGGCCCTTGACCCCGGGCCGCCGCCGGTCTCATATGAGACCGGGTCCTCAGTCGTACGCGGTCCACCCGTCCCGTACCGGACAGGGCCCCTGGCCGGGGGAGGTCCGGTGCGTGATCGGCAGGTGGCCCGCGATGCCCGCCGGGCCGGGGAGTTCCAGGCGTTCGTCGCCGGCGCGGCCGGACGCCTGCTGCACGCCGCCACGCTGCTGACCGCGGAGGCGCCGGACGCCAACCCGCGCGCGCGGCGCCTGCTGACGCGCGCGCTCGCGCACACCTACGCCCGCTGGGACCGGCTGCACGGCGAGGACCCGTACGACTGCGCCCGCCAGTACCTCGCCGGGCGGTTCGCGCGCACGGTCTGGTACCGGTACGGCGTCCCCGGCCGGGCCCGGCCCGATCCGGGCAGCCCGCTCGCCGCGCTGCCGCCGCGGGACCGGCTGATCCTCGTGCTGCGGCTGTACGAGGGGGTCGCCGAGGAACAGGCGGCGGCGCTGCTCGGGCTGCCTGCCGACCGCGTGCACACCGTCTGCGACCGCGCGGCGGCCACGCTCCTGCACCCCGCCCGGCCGGCCGCCCCGCACCCGGCGGGCACCGTCGTGAGGGGCGGGAGGGCGCGGTGAACCGGGCCGAGCGGGAGGCCGCCGTACGGCGGATCATGGAGCGGGCGGCGGCACCCGTGCCGCCCGAGCTGTACGCGGAGGCGGTACGGCGGGGCGAGCGCCGGCTGCGGCGGCTTCGGCTCGCCCGCCGGGTGCTGTGGCTGCTGGCGTGCGCCGCGGCCGTCGCGTTCGCCGTGTGGGCGGCCGGGGCGCGCCCGTGGGCGGAGCCGCCGTCGCAGACGACCCCGCCGGTCACCGGCTGGTGAGACCGGGTGCCTAGCCGAGGGCCTGCTTCAGGTCCGCCAGCAGGTCGTCGACGTTCTCGATGCCGACGGACAGGCGTACCAGGTCGCCCGGTACCTCCAGCGCCGATCCGGCCGCGGAGGCGTGGGTCATCCGGCCGGGGTGTTCGATGAGGGACTCGACGCCGCCGAGGGACTCGCCGAGGGTGAACACCTGGGCGCGGTTGCACACCTCGACGGCCGCCGCCTCGCCGCCCTCGACCCGGAACGACACCATGCCGCCGAACGCCTTCATCTGCTTGGCGGCGACCTCGTGGTGGGGGTGGTCGGGCAATCCCGGGTAGAGCACGTCGGTCACCCGGGGGTGCCGGGTCAGCATGTCGGCGATCCGTGTGGCGTTCTCGCTGTGCCGGTCCATCCGCACCGCGAGGGTCTTGGTGCCGCGCAGCACCAGCCAGGAGTCGAAGGGGCCGGCCACGGCACCCATGGCGTTCTGGTGGTAGGTCAGTTCCTCGCCCAGACCCGGGTCCGAGACGATCAGCGCGCCGCCGACCACGTCGGAGTGGCCGCCCATGTACTTGGTCAGGGAGTGCACGACGACGTCGGCACCGAGCGCCAGCGGCTGCTGGAGGTAGGGCGTCGCGAAGGTGTTGTCGACGACGAGCCGCGCGCCACCGTCGTGGGCGACCTGGGCGACGGCGGCGATGTCGGTGATGCCGAGGAGCGGGTTGGAGGGTGTCTCCACCCAGACGGCCTTGGTCTTCGGGGTGATCGCGGCGCGCACGGCGGCCGGGTCGCTGGTGTCGGCGACGGACCACTCCACGCCCCAGCGGGTGGCGACCTTGGCGAAGAGCCGGAAGGTGCCGCCGTAGGCGTCGTTGGGGATGACCACGTGGTCACCGGGGACGAGGAGCGTACGCAGCAGCGTGTCCTCGGCCGCCAGGCCGGACGCGAAGGCGAGACCGCGGCGGCCCCCCTCCAGCGCGGCGAGGTTCTCCTCCAGGGCCGTCCGGGTCGGGTTGGCGCTGCGGCTGTACTCGTAGCCGCCGCGCAGCCCGCCCACGCCGTCCTGCTTGTAGGTCGACACCTGGTAGATCGGCGGGACGACCGCGCCGGTCGCGGGGTCCGCGGTGTTGCCCGCGTGGATCGCGAGGGTCTCGAAGTGCTGACTGATGTGCCTGTCGCTCATGTACACCGAGCGTAGTGCGCCCGGCCGGATCGTGAGTCCCGCCCGACTGCGGCGGCACCGGCGCTAGGGATATCCCTGTGCCGACGGACCGCGCCCGCACGCCCCTGTCATGCCCCGGTCCAGTGTTTTCCACAGGTACGCGGCGGGGTTCGCCAATTGTCGGCGGCGTCTGGTTCGCTTGGGGCATGGCGATTCTCTGGCTGCTGATGGCGCTGCTCATGCTGGGCTTCGTCCTGCTCCCGGTCCTGCGGCGCGGGCGCGGGGTGATCGAGCAGGTTCCCCCGGGCCACCCGGACGCCGCCGACCCGGAGGACTACGGCTTCGTGCGCCAGGAGGAGCTGGACGTGCGCCTGCCGGGCCCCGACCAGGACCTGCTGGACGTGCTGGAACTGGTGCAGCGCACACAGGATCACCGGGCCGCCGCCCAGTTGCTGGCCGGCACCGAGACCGGGGGCGAGCTGCGCTGGCAGCGGGTGCAGGCCTTCGCGGGCGCCGCCGCCCTGGAGCTCCAGCAGCGCCCGGGTGGGATACACACGACGCCGGGCGGGCAGTGGCTCAGGGTGTGGCGGGCCGAGCAGCCCAAGGACGCGGGCGGCGCCGCCGTCCACGCGGAGTTCCTGGTGCAGCAGGCCTGGCGGACGTCGACACCGGGCACGGACGACTTCCGGATCATCATGGAGGAGGCCCGGTCCGCCTGCGCGACGGCCGCCCTGCTGGCCCCCGGCGACCCGGTTCCGTACCTGGTCGAGCTGTCCATCGCCCGCGGACTGGCCTACTCCGAGGACGAGTTCGCGCAGCTGTGGCTGAAGATACTGGACCGCGCCCCGCACCACATGGGCGCGCACCTGGCCGCGCTGCACTACTGGTGCGAGAAGTGGCACGGCTCGCGGGAGCAGGCGTACGCCTTCGCCGAGGCCGCCGCCGCCCGCGCCCCGCGGGGTTCGCTGCTCGCCGCGCTGCCGCTGTTCGCGGTGTTCGAGCACCTCCCGGAGGTGAACCTGGTCGCGGGGTTCCACCGGAGCCAGGTCGTCACCCGGGCGGTGCACGGCGCGCTGCACGCGGTGCAGGCGGCCCGCTCCGACGACCCGACGCTGCCGCACGTCCGGCACCTGCTGGTCTTCTTCCTGGTCCGCGCCGAACGCTGGGCGGAGGCCATGCACCAGCTGGTGCACGTCGACGGTCACGTCGGCGCCCTGCCCTGGACGCTGTGCGCCGACCCGGCCGCGGAGTTCGCCGTCTACCGCGCGCTGGCGGTCGCCGGGTACGAGGCCAACGGCGGCAGCCCGGCCGGCCTCCCCGGCTGACCCGGGCCAGGCAGGCCGGGCTCGCCGGGCCGCCGCACCGGTCAGCCCTCGGTGCGGGCGGGCAGCCGCCATCCCGGCCGGGGGAAGTGGCAGGTGTAGCCGTCCGGGTACCGCTGGAGGTAGTCCTGGTGCTCGGGCTCGGCCTGCCAGAAGGGGCCGACGGGTTCCACCTCGGTGACGACCTTGCCCGGCCACAGCCCGGAGGCGTCCACGTCCGCGATGGTGTCCTCGGCGATCCGCTTCTGCTCGTCGTCCACGTAGTAGATCGCCGAGCGGTAGCTGGAGCCGATGTCGTTGCCCTGGCGATTCTTGGTGCTCGGGTCGTGGATCTGGAAGAAGAACTCCAGGATCGCGCGGTAGTCGGTCCGCTCGGGGTCGAAGAGGATCTCGATGGCCTCCGCGTGCGTGCCGTGGTTGCGGTACGTCGCGTTCGGCACGTCGCCGCCGGTGTAGCCGACCCGGGTCGCGGTCACGCCCGGGAGCCGGCGGATCAGCTCCTCCATGCCCCAGAAGCATCCGCCCGCCAGCACGGCCCTCTGCGTCTGCGCAGCCATTGTCGCCCTCCACTGTTCGTCCACTCGGTCACTCGGGCCGCTCGACGCGCACACCGCCGGCTTCTCACGCCCACCCCCTCAACACGCGAGGGTTCCGGGCGATTCCATGCCCGGGTCGGCGGGGCGGGGCGGGGTGGACGCGCAGCGGTAGGGCCCGTGTGCTCAGGACGCGGGAGGGCGGTCCGGGGGGCCGGCGTGTCGCGCCGGCCCCGCTCCGCGAGGGTGCGAAGGCCCGTCGGTCAGATCGTCGCCGTGTCGATGACGAAGCGGTAGCGGACGTCGCTGTCCATGACCCGCTGGTACGCCTCGTTGACCTCGGCGGCGCTGATCAGCTCTATCTCGGCGCCGATGCCGTGCTCGGCGCAGAAGTCCAGCATCTCCTGGGTCTCCTGGATGCCGCCGATCATGGAACCCGCCAGGGTCTTGCGGCCGCCGATCACCGAGAACAGGTTGAGGGCGATCGGCTCCTCGGGCGCGCCGACGTTCACCAGGGCGCCGTCCACCTTCAGCAGCGACAGCAGCGCGCCGAAGTCCATCGGGGCCGACACCGTGGAGACGATCAGGTCGAGGCTGCCGGCCAGCTCCTCGAAGGTCTTCGGGTCGCTGGTGGCGTGGTAGTGGTCGGCGCCCAGCTTGAGGCCGTCCTCCTTCTTGCGCAGCGACTGGGAGAGGACCGTCACTTCGGCGCCCATGGCGTGCGCGATCTTCACCGCCATGTGGCCGAGGCCGCCGAGGCCGACGACCGCGACCTTCTTGCCGGGTCCGGCGTTCCAGTGACGCAGCGGGGAGTACGTGGTGATGCCCGCGCACAGCAGCGGCGCGGCCACGTCCAGGGCCAGGCCGTCGGGGATGCGGACGACGTAGTTCTCGTCGACGACGATCTTCTCGGAGTAGCCGCCGTAGGTGGTCTCACCGTCGCGGCCGACGGCGTTGTAGGTGCCGACCATGCCCTTGACGCAGAACTGCTCCAGGCCCTTGAGGCAGTTCTCGCACTCACGGCAGGAGTCGACCATGCAGCCGACGCCCACCCGGTCGCCGACCTGGTACCGGGTCACGCCGGGGCCGACCTCGGAGACGACGCCGGCGATCTCGTGGCCCGGGACCATGGGGAAGATCGCCTCGCCCCAGCCCTCGCGGACCTGGTGGATGTCGGAGTGGCAGATGCCGGCGAACTTGATGTCGATCAGGACGTCGTGCTCGCCGACCGCGCGGCGCTCGATGGTGGTCCGCTCCAGCGGGGCCTTCGCGGCGGGTGCGGCGTACGCGGCAACAGTGGTCATGCCGGGGGTCTCCTAGCTGTCTCGCGTGCCCGGCCGCGGTCCGGCCGGGCACGGTGTCCAGCGTGCCCCGCGGACGGCGGTCCACCCAGACCACGCCTTTGCGTACGACCGCCGTGCCTACCACCGGCGGGGTCAGGCTCCTGTGCGTACGACCAGGAATACTGGACGTATGGACAGCAGGGACGAGCGGCCGGACGCAGTGGCCATCACCGGCGGGACGCTGGACCGGCGGGCGGAGCTGAGCGAGTTCCTGCGCAGTCGGCGCGCCCGGCTGAAGCCGGAGGACGTGGGTCTGCCCGACTTCGGACGGCACCGCCGGGTGCCCGGGCTGCGCCGCGAGGAGCTGGCGCAGCTGGCCGGGGTGTCGGTGGCGTACTACACCCGGCTCGAGCAGGGCAACGGGAAGAACGTCTCGGCGGAGGTGCTGGGCTCCATCGCCCGCGCCCTACGCCTGACGGAGGCCGAGCACGCGCACCTCACCCGCTTGGCCAAGCCGAAGGCGCACAAGAAGAAGCCGGCGGCGCGGCAGCAGCAGGTCCGGCCGGCGCTGCGGCAGCTGCTGGACACGATGGACGGCGTACCGGCGTACGTGGTGGGGCGGCGCGCGGAGATCCTCGCCTGGAACCGGATGGCGGCGGCGCTCTTCGGGGACTGGGCGAAGCTTCCGCCGGGCGAGCGCAACTGGGCCCGGCTGGTCTTCCTGTGTCCGGACTACCGGGACCTGTTCGCCGACTGGGAGCAGAAGGCGATCGACATCGTCTGCGCCCTGCGCATGGACGCGGGCTGCTACCCGGACGATCCGCGGCTGTCGGCGCTGGTCGGGGAGTTGTCGGTGAAGAGCGAGGAGTTCCGCCGGCTGTGGGCCACGCACGACGTCAAGGAGAAGAGCCACGGCGTCAAGCACCTGCACCACCCCCTGGTGGGCGGGCTGGCGCTGAACTTCGAGAGTTTCCGGCTGACGGACGGCTCGGACCAGTCCCTCATCACCTACCACGCCGATCCGGACTCCGACTCGGCCGCCTCCCTGCGCCTGCTGGCCAGCTGGGGCGCGGACGCGGCCCACGCGGTGCGGTCGGCCTGAGGCCGGTGGACGGCGGACGGCCCGTGGGAGGCGTGGGCTTCCCGCGGGCCGTCGGTGTCGGGCTACCGGTGGGTGAGGCACCGACGCCGCCTCAGATGGCGGTCAGAATCTGAGCGTCCAGCTCTTGAGGTTCCCGGTGGATCCGGGGGCGGTGTCGTCCACAAGGACTACAGTGCGAGCGTTCGCACATCCGGCCGATGGGCCCTTCGTCCCACGCGGGTGACGGTGCTGAGCCGAGGACGGACGTCAACCTGAAGCCTTGGCCGAATGGAACGCCGGTTATCGGCGCCCGAACGCCGGTCGCGTCCGGGCCGATACAGCATCACAACTGCTCAACAGCACATCACCATCGAAAGAGAACGCCGGCACCGCAACAGCGGCCGGTGCAGACCTTTTCCACACTGAGACCGTCAGGCGTCGGCGTTCTCCTTCACCGTGATCCTGCCCTTGCGCAGGGTCGCCAGCCGTGGGGCCTTCTTGGCGAGCGCGGAGTCGTGGGTGACCATGATGAAGGTCAGCCCGTGCTCCCTCCACAGGCGTTCGAGCACGTCCATGATCTCGTCCCGCATGCTCTCGTCCAGGTTGCCGGTCGGTTCGTCGGCCAGCAGCACCTTGGGCCTCTTCACCAGGGCGCGGGCGATGGCGACGCGCTGCTGCTGTCCGCCGGACATCTCCGAGGGTAGGTGGGCGAGGCGTTCGCCCAGGCCGACGGAGGTCAGTGCCTCGGCGGCCCGGTCGCGCCGCTCCCGGCCCCTGACGCCGAGGGGGACGAGGGCGGTCTCGACGTTCTCCTGGGCGGTGAGCGTCGGGATGAGGTTGAAGGACTGGAAGACGAAGCCGATGTTCTCGCTGCGGACCCTGGTCAGGCGGGCCTCGGAGAGACCGGACAGGTCGGTGCCGTCCAGGACGACCTCACCGGAGGTCGGGCGGTCCAGGCCGCCGAGCATCTGGAGCAGGGTGGACTTGCCGCCGCCGGTGGGGCCCTGGATGACGAGGCGGTCGCCGTCGCCGATGGTGAGGTCGACACCGTCCAGGGCGTGGACGGCGTCCTTGCCTCTGGTGTAGCGCTTGGTGACGTTCTTCAGTTCGTACATGTGCGTGGCTCCTGGGGTGGTCGAGGTGGTGCGCGTCGTCGTGTCGCCGGCCGGCCCTCACTCCACCCGTCGCAGCGCGTCCGCCGGACGCAGGCGGGACGCCCGCCAGCCGCCGAAGGCTCCCGCGATCAGGCCGCCGGCGACCGCGAGGCCGACCGCCAGGGCGATCGTCGTGACGCTCACCGGCGCGCTCAGCGTGACTTCCAGCGACTTGGCCGCCTGGCGTCCCGGCCCGCCGAAGCCGCCGCCGGGTCCGCCGGTGCCGCCGCCGAAGCCGCCGCCTCCCGTGCTTGTGCCCAACTCGGCCTGGAGGGTGGGGCTGACGGCGGTCACGGCGTACGCGCCCGCCAGGCCGAGCGCGATGCCGAGGACGCCACCGACCAGGCCGTTGACGACGGCCTCGCCCACCACCTGACGGGTGACCCGGCCCGACGTCCAGCCGAGCGCCTTCAGCGTGCCGAACTCGCGGACCCGGCGGGAGACCGCCGAGGAGGTGAGCAGGCCCGCGACCAGGAACGCGGCGACCAGCACCGCTAGCGACAGCCACGTGCCGACCTTGGTGGCGAGGGAGGAGGCGGTGGACAGGGAGCCGGAGACGGTCTTGGCGAGGTCGGCGGAGGTGGTGACCGTGGTGCCGGACACGTGTCTCTGGATGGCGCTCTTGACGGCGTCGATCCGCTGGGAGCCGGCCGCCTTGACGTAGATCGTGGTGATCCTGTCCTTCTCGCCGGCGAGGGTCTGCGCCCGCTTCAGCGGGATGTACAGGTCGGCCGCCGAGTCACCGCTGGTCGCGGTGGCGATGCCGATCACCTTGAACGCGGTGCCCTTGACGGTGACGGTGGAGCCGACCGCGTACTTCTTCCGCTTGGCGTACGCCGCGTCGGCCACGGCCACCGCGGCGCCGGTCTCGGTGGTGCGGAAGCTACGGCCGGCGGTGATCCTGGACGAGGTCAGGGGGCCGAGCCCGGTCCTGGTGACGTCGGTGCCGTAGACCGTGTACTGGTTGATGTCGAAGTCGGCGCCGCCGCCCTTCACCTCGCCCTGCGGGGCGCCGGTGCCGCCGCCCCGCTGGTAGCCGCCGCTCGCGCCGTTCTGCTGGAACTGGCCCCGGGTGAACCGGCCGCTGACCTTCACGACGCTGAGGCTCAGCCCGCCGACGGCCTGCGCGACGCCGCGCTGGCCGGCGACCTCGCCGACCGTGGAGGACGCGAGGGTGGTGAAGCCCTGGACGCGGACCCGGTCGCTGCTCTGGGTGGCGCCCCGGTCGTCGCCGCGCGCGTCGAAGCGGAAGCGGGGCTGCTGGGATCCGGCGGCGGTGGGCGTGGCCGCCTTGGTGACCGTCATGTCCGTACCCAGGCCGTACAGCGACTGGAGGACCTTGTCCTGGGCCCGTCCCATGCCGCTGGACACGGAGTCGACCACGATGACCAGCGCGATGCCCAGCGCGAGCCCGGAGGCGACGACGAGGGCCGCCTTTCTGCGGCGGCGCAGTTCGCGCCTCAGGTAGGTGAAGAACATGGCCCGCAAGCTAGGGACGCACCCTGATGGGACCATAAGCCCGGCATAAGAGGAGCATGAGAAGCCGTGGCCGGGCCCCGGAAACGCCGGTGCCGCCCCTGGGGGGCGGCACCGGGAGAGCTGGGGGTGGGGCGTCAGACGGCCGAACCGGCCTTCCACTGCGTCCAGTCCATGTTCCAGCCGTTGAGGCCGTTGTCCGGGGCGACCGTCTTGTCGCCGGTGTTCCGGACGACGACGACGTCACCGATGAGCGAGTGGTTGTAGAACCACGCGGCCGGCGTGTTCGGGTCGCCGGCGCCCTTCTTGTCCTGGAGGCCGACGCAGCCGTGACTGGTGTTCAGGTTGCCGAACACCGAGGGGGCGCCCCAGTAGTTGCCGTGCACGAAGGTGCCGGAGGTGGTCAGGCGCATGGCGTGGGGGACGTCCTTGATGTCGTACTCGCCCTTGCCGTCGTCGTCGGTGAAACCGACCGTCGCGCCGTTCATCCGGGTCTCCTTGAACTTCTCGGAGATCACCATCTGGCCCTCGTAGGTCTTGTTGTCGGGCGAACCGGCGGATATCGGTATGGTCTTGACGACCTTTCCGTCCTGCGTGACCTTCATCTGCTTGGTCTTCGCGTCGACGTACGTGACCTGGTTGCGGCCGACGTGGAAGGTGACCGTCTTCTGCTGGACGCCGTAGAGACCGCTCGCGCCCTGGACGCCGTCGAGCGCCAGCTTCAGCGTGACGGTGGAGCCGCCCTTCCAGTACTCCTCGGGGCGGCAGTCCATGCGGTTGGCGCTGAACCAGTGGCAGGCGACCTCCTGGCCACTGCTGGAGCTGACCGTGATGCCCTTCTGCACGGCGGCCTTGTTGGTGATCGCCTTGTCGAAGTTGATCGACACGGGCATGCCGACACCGACCGTGGAGCCGTTGTCCGGGGTGAAGGAGCCGATGAAACTGTTGGCCGGGGAGACGGTGGTGAAGGAGGCGTTCTCGTGGGCCGTGCGGCCCGCGGAGTCCTTGGCCTCCGCGGCGAGCCGGTAGGTGGTGGACCGCTCCAGCTGGACGCTCGGCTGCCAGCTCTTGCGGTCGGCGGAGAGCCGGCCGGCGACGGTCTTGCCGTCCTGCGTGGTCATCGTGACGGACGTGAGCGTGCCCTTGCTCACCTTGACGGCCGCTGAGTTGTTGATCGAGGCGTTGTTCGAGCCGTCCTTCGGCGTGATCGTGATCTGCGCCTCCGACGTCTTCTTCGCCGCGGCCGCGTCGGCCTGGGCCTGCGAGGAGTCGCCGCTGCCGCTGCCGGAGGCGCTGTCGTCGCCACCGGAACACCCCGTGAGCACCAGCACACCGCCGAGCAGAGCGGACGCGGCCACCAGGCCCCTGCGCCGCTTACTGTCCGTCATCACAAGCTTCTCCATCATTGCCGAGTCGCGAAAAAACCCCGAGTGTCCCCGTAAGAACGTTCAACGCTACGGCCGTACGGTCCCGTTCCACATCGAGTGGCCCTGTGGGGCACACCACGTTCGCGGAGCGGTGTCCGCGGGTGGCGCGGGATCCGGTCCGTGCGTCCCCTGGGACGACGAAACCCCGGACGGCGGTTGCCGTCCGGGGTCATGGGTGCCCCGGGAAGCTCAGCCGATGCCGCCCTCTTCCTCGTCGTCCCGCCCATCATCCTCGTCCAGGTCCCATTCGGGTGAGTCGGGGTCGTAGTCGACCCGCTCGCTGGACCAGGACGCCTGCTGGAGCTCCACCCCGGGTACCTCGCTGACCAGGTCGAACGGGTCCACGAGGTACGCCAGCGCCTCCGCGGTGTCTTCGGTCACAGCACTCTCGGCCTGGGCCCGCTCCGACTCCGGCAGCTCGGGGTCCGCGGCGAGCCGGCGCAGCGCGGCCTTCGTGACCTCGTCGTCGTCCTGCACCTCCAGGACCAGCTCCACTCGAAGCCGTACAAAACGTGATGTCTCTTCAATGGTCATGCCGTGAGCGTACGGCCGGAACCTCCCGTGACTTTCCTGTGACCCGCGCCTTTCACTAACATCGCCCCACACGGCCAATTCGCCAGCGTCACAAGGGGATCGATATTCCGTGTCATCCGTTCGCCGTCCGCTGCTGACCGCCACCGCCGCGGGCACCGTGCTGTGCGCCCTGTGGTTCGTCCCCTCCGCCAACGCCTCGCAGAACGCCCCGCGGGGCACCGCGGTGGAGACGTCGGCGCCGACGCGCGTCACACAGGCGAGAGCGGTGACCGCGGCGACCACCGACACGACCGACACCGCCGGCCCGGCGGACACCGTCCGGGAGGTGCGGGACGGCTCCGAACTCGCCGACACGGGAAGCCCCGACACGACCCCGTACGTCGTCGGCGGGAGCCTCTTCCTCTCCGTGGGCGCCGGTTTCGTCATGTATTCGGTACGCCGGGAACGCCTGGGCTTTTAATCATCCTTGACGAGTCTTTGGCAGCCCGCACATAGTTCGCCCATGAAGAGATCATCGGGCGTGCGGCTGTGCGCCACCGCGGTGGTGAGCGTGCTGTCGCTCGCCCTGGTCACGGGCTGCGCCGAGACCCCGAAGGACGCCGGTGACGGCGGGGGCAAGGACGCGGCGAGCCCGGCCGCCGAGGCGCCGAGCGCCGCGGAACTGAAGAAGCTGATCATCGCCGAGGGCGAGGTGCCCGGGTACAAGGTCGGCGCCGTCGAGGGCGGTCTGCCCACCAAGGACCAGGTCACCTCGGGCGACGCGCGGTGCGAGCCGGTGCTGCGCGCGCTGACCGGCGTCGCGCCCGGCGACCCGGCGGCGACCACCAGCCGCATGGCCACGCAGGCCAAGAAGGCACCCGCCGCGGGCACTCCCTCCGGCGACGACCTGGCCGACGGCAAGTTCGCGGACGCGCTCCACAAGTCCATGGACGTGGACGTCACCGTCGTCACCCTCGCCTCGTACGACGGGGACGGCGCGCAGCGGGCCCTGACGTCGGTCTCCGACGCGGTCAAGGCCTGCGCGGACGGCTTCTCCGGCCGGCAGGACGGCGAGAAGGGCCGGTTCACCAAGGTCGCCGAGGAGAAGTCCTCCGGCACGGGCGACGCCTCGGTGGCCTTCACCGCGAGCAACGACACCGGCGAGGACGGCGCGCTGCCGCTGCACGCCGAGGTCGTGCGGCACGGCGCCACCCTCGCCACCTACACCACGATCAACATCGGCGCCATGATGGGCAAGAAGCCCTACACCGTGTCCGCCCCGGTCGTGAAGGCCCAGGCGGCCAAGCTGAAGTGACGCCCCGTCCGGCGGGCGCGTAGCGCGAGGTGTGGGATGGGGCCCCGGCCGCGGCCGGGGCCCCTCACGTTCACCTCAGCGGGCCGGTGACCTTCTCCGCGGCCGTCACCAGGGCACCGCTGCGCACGAACGCGTCGGCGGCGGCCAGGTCGGGCGCCAGGAACCGGTCCGGACCGGGCCCCTGCACACCGGCGGCCCGTACCGCCTCGATGACCGCCCGGGAGGCGGGCGCCGGGGTGAGGCCCTCGCGCAGCTCGACGGCCCGGGTGGCCGCGTACAGCTCGACCGCGATGATCCGGGTGAGGTTGTCCACGGCGGTGCGCAGCTTCCGCGCGGCCGACCAGCCCATGGAGACGTGGTCCTCCTGCATCGCGGAGGACGGGATGGAGTCCGCGGAGGCCGGCACGGCGAGCCGCTTCATCTCGCTGACCAGTGCCGCCTGCGTGTACTGGGCGATCATCAGGCCGGAGTCGACACCGGCGTCGTCGGCGAGGAACGGCGGCAGGCCGTGGCTACGGTTCTTGTCCAGCAGCCGGTCGGTACGGCGCTCGGCGATCGAGCCGAGGTCCGCGGCGGCGACGGCGAGGAAGTCCAGCACGTAGGCCACGGGCGCGCCATGGAAGTTGCCGTTGGACTCCACGCGCCCGTCGGGCAGCACCACCGGGTTGTCGACGGCGGAGGCGAGCTCCCGCTCCGCGACCAGGCGGGCGTGCGCGATCGTGTCACGTCCGGCGCCGGCGACCTGCGGGGCGCAGCGCACCGAGTAGGCGTCCTGCACGCGCGGCGCGTCGTCCTGGTGGTGGCCGGTGAGCTGCGAACCCTCCAGCACGGCGAGCATGTTGGCGGCGCTGGCGCCCTGCCCCGGGTGCGGCCGGATGGCGTGCAGCTCGGGGGCGAGCACCCGGTCCGTGCCGAGCAGCGCCTCCAGGCTGAGGGCGGCGGTGATGTCGGCGGACTTGTAGAGGGTGTCGAGGTCGGCGAGGGCCATGATCAGCATGCCGAGCATGCCGTCGGTGCCGTTGAGGAGGGCCAGGCCCTCCTTCTCGCGCAGCTCGACGGGGCGGATGCCGTGCTCGGCGAGCAGCTCGCCCGCGGGGCGGACGGTGCCGTCGGGGCCCTCCGCGTCGCCCTCTCCCATCAGGGTCAGCGCGCAGTGCGAGAGCGGGGCGAGGTCGCCGGAGCAGCCGAGCGAGCCGTACTCGTGCACGACCGGGGTGATGCCGGCGTTCAGCACGTCGGCCATGGTCTGCGCGACCTCGGGCCGGACGCCGGTGTGCCCGGAGCAGACGGTCTTCAGCCGCAGGAACATCAGGGCCCTGACGACCTCTCGCTCCACCCGCGGGCCCATGCCGGCGGCGTGCGAGCGGACGATGTTGCGCTGTAGCTGGGCGCGGAGCTCCGGGCTGATGTGCCGGGTCGCCAGCGCGCCGAAGCCGGTGGAGACGCCGTAGACCGGCTCCGGCTTGGCCGCCAGCGCGTCCACGATCTCGCGGGCCGCCGCGAGGGCCGTCACCGCCTGTTCCGACAGTTCGATGCGGGCACCGCCGCGCGCCACGGCGAGAACGTCGGACGCCGTGAGACCGGACGTCCCCACCACCACAGTGTGCATATCCATATTCAGGAGCGTACGCATTGAATGTGGCGGTGTCACTAGTGGAGTGCCGGTGCGACCCTTACCGCGGGGTGTGGGCTTCGCCTCACGGCCGGCGCCCGCGGAACCGCCGCCGTTCGCCGCGCGGCGGCGGCGCCTCGTCCGCCAACCGTACGACCGGATCGTCCGGCCCGTCCCGGCCCGCCACCACCGGCCGGTCCGCGCGCAGCGCCTTGGCCCGGTACTGCGCCGCGTCCGCGAGCCGGAACAGCCGGCGGGCGTCCCGCACCTCCCCGATCGGGTCCTCCGTCGAGGCCACCCCGCACGCCACCCCCTCGCCCAGCTCCAGCTCGGCCGCCCGCCGACACAGCTCGCCGGCGGCCTCGGCCACGTCGTCGGCCGGCTGCCCGACCGCCAGCAGGCAGAACTCGTCCCCGCCGAGCCGCGCCGCCAGCGCGCCCGGCACCATCGCCCCGCACAGCGACAGCACCGAGCCGAACCGTTCGAGGAGGCGATCGCCGACGGCGTGGCCGAGGGTGTCGTTGACCCGCTTCAGCCCGTTCAGGTCGCAGACGACGAGACTGACGGCCACCCCCTCCGTGCGGTGCCGCTCGACGGCCTCCTCCAGGCGCACGTCCACCGCGCGGCGGTTGGCCAGGCCGGTCAGCGCGTCGGTGAACGCCAGCCGGCGGGCCTCCTCCAGCCGCTCGGTCTGCGCTATCCCGGCGGCGACCACCGCGGCCAGCACCGTGGCGAAGTCCGCGTCCGGCCGGCCGAACAGCGCCTCCCCGACCGCGCGGGCCACGTACAGCTCGCCCCACGCCCTGCCGTGCAGCACCACGGGGGCGACGACGCAGCAGCCGCGGCCGCGGCGGCGCAGGGCGGCGACCCGCTGGTGCAGGTAGCCGGGGGTGCCGGCGGCCGCGCCCTCGGCCGTCTCCACCCACGCGTTCGGGCCGCCGCCGCCCGCCCACCGCTCGTGCAGGAACTCCGTGATCTCCGGGAACTGGTGCACCGGGTAGGCCTCGGACTCCGGGAACTGCTCCTCGTCCGGAGCGCGGTCCCCCACGTTCACCAGGACCCGCAGCCGGCCCAGGCCGCGCTCCCACACCGACAGCGCGGCGAAACTGCCGTCCAGGGCGCGGCAGGCGCCGACCGCGGCGGCCTGCCAGCACTCCCGTGGGGTGTGTGCCGCCGCCATGCCCTGCGCCAGCGCCACGACTGCGGCTAGCCGGTTGTCCTCAGCCATCCATCCAGGTTAGGGAGGAATTGGGTGATTTGCGCTGGCGGTGACTTGTGGGGGCGGTAGGGCACGGGTGCGGGGTTTGGGTGCGGTTTGGGTGCGGTTTTCGGGTGCGGGTGCGTTTCGGCTGGGCGCGCAGTTCCCCGCGCCCCTTTCAGGGAGCTGGTGTCGCCGGGGACTTCGGAGTGCCCCCGGGACCGGTCCGGTCCGGTTCGGCTGCGGGTCAGTTTCGGCTGGGCGCGCAGTTCCCCGCGCCCCTTCAGGGCGCTGGTGGACCGGCGCTGCTTCAGGGCCCGGGTGGGGCCGCGCTCTTTCAGGGCGCTGGTGGGTTGGCGGTGCTTCAGGGCGCTGGTGGGCCCGCGCTGCTTCAGGGGGCCGGCCGGTTGCGGGTTACTCGCCGGGCCATTGGGGGGTGCGCTTCTCGTTGAAGGCGGCCACCCCTTCCGCCCGGTCTCCCGAGAACGCCACCGAGCGCCAGGCCGCGTCCTCGACCTCCAGGCCCGCCCGCAGGTCCAGCCCGTGGCCCAGCCGCAGGGCGCGCTTGGCCGCGCGCAGGCCCACCGGGGAGTTCCCGGCGATCCGCTCCCCCAGGGCCAGCGCCTCCTCGCGGTCGCGCCCCTCCTCCACCAGCCGGTCCACCAGACCCAGCTCGGCCGCCTCGGCCGCCTCCACCCGGCGTGCGGAGAAGATCAGCTCGGCCGCGCGGGCCGCCCCGACCCGCCGGGGCAGCAACTGCGTACCGCCGCCGCCCGGGATCACGCCCACGGACACCTCGGGCAGCCCCACCACGGCCGTACGGTCGGCCACGATCAGGTCGCAGGACAGGGCCAGCTCGAATCCGCCACCCAGCGCGAACCCGTGCACGGCGGCCACCGTCGGCATCGGCAGCTCCAGCACCCCGGTGTACGCCGCCCGCGCCACCGGCCGCTGCCGCACCAGCTCGGCGTCGGTGAAGGAGTTCCGCTCCTTCAGGTCCGCCCCGACGCAGAACGCGCGTTCGTGCGACGAGGTCAGCACGACCACCCGGGCGTCCCGGTCGGCGGCGAGCGCGGCGCACGCGCCCGCGAGGGAACGGGCCATCTCCGTCGACACGGCGTTCATCGCCTTGGGCCGGTCCAGCACCAGCTCCGCGACGTGTCCGTGCCGCCGCACCAGCACGAACTCCCCGAACCGCTCCTCGCTCATGACACCCTCCGGTTAACGCGGGTTAACTGACCGTCCGCTCGATCATCGCAGCCCCGCCCCCGCACGTGAAGTGCGGGGGGCTACACCCGTTCGAGTGACATACCGGTGGTCCCGGTCCGTATCGCCCACGGCAGCGCATAGCGTGCTCCGCCATGGCGCGCCCGGGGCGCGCGGCGGGGAGGGACCCATGACACCGACACCTGCGCGGACCGCGACCGAGCGGGAGCAGCCACGGCGCGGCCGGCACCGCAGGCCGCGGCCGCGAGGGGTGCTGCTCGCCGTCGGCGGTCTCGCGCTGGCGGCCGGCGTGCTCGGCCTGGTCCGGGTCGCACCGGACTCGGGCGTCGGGGCCCCGGGGACGGCGGAGGCCGAGTCCCGGCCCGGTCCGGGCGGCGGGGCGCCGCACCGCTCGGCCGGGGCCGGCCTCGCCGCCGCTCCCGTCGCCCTGCCTTCGGCGGCCTCCGTGATGGGCGGCCGGGGTCGCGGCGCGACACCGGCGGCCACCACCGGATCGGACGCACCGACGACCACCGCCGCGGGCACGGCCACCCCGCCGGGCACCGGACCTGGCACCCCGCCGGCCACGGCACGGGACACCGCACCGGCCGGGGGCACCGCCGTACCGAGCGTCGTACCGACCGATGCCCCGAGCGGCGGTCCGGTCGGTCCCACCCCGCCCGCACGGACGCCCTCCGTGCCGCCCGCTCCCGCTCCCGCGCCGAGCCCCTCGTCGAGTCACCGTCCGCCGAGGCACGGTCCGGGTGAGTTCTGCCTGCCGGTGATCCCCCTGTGCGTGGGCACGGGCGGCTGACGGCCGTGGTCAGGGGGTGTCGTCGCGGCGCGTGAGCAGCCACGGTTCGACCACGCCGAGCCCGCGCACCGGACGCTGCCACATCGGCTGGAGCGCGAAGCGGTACACCGGCGGGTCCTCGCCCTCCTTCTCCGCGGCGGCCGCGGCCTCGGCGGCCTCCGCCTCCGAGGCGGGCGCCTCACCGGTGCGGATCAGCTCCTCGGCGAAGGCGCTGTCGACGAGGACGGCGTCGCGCGGGGCTATCGAGGTCAGCCGGGACGCCAGGTTCACCGTCGTGCCGAACACGTCGCCCATCCGGGTGGTCACCGTGCCGAACGCCATACCGACCCGGAGTTCCGGCATCGTCTCGTCGTTGGACAGCGTCTCCACCAGCCGCAACGCGATGTCGGCGGCCGTGCCGGCGTCGTCCGCCGCGTAGAGCACCTCGTCGCCGAGGGTCTTGATCAGCCGGCCGCCGCGCGCCGCCACGAGGTCCGCTGCGGTGGTCTCGAAGGCCTCGACGAGTTCGCCGAGCTCCTCCTCCTCCATCCGGCGGGTGAGCCGGGTGAAGCCGACGAGGTCGGCGAAGGCGACGGCGAGCCGGCGGTCGACCATCTCCTCGTCGTCGGCGGTCTGCACGACCCGGCCGGCCGACGCGGCGAGCTGGCGGCGCCAGACGTAGACCAGGAACTCCTCCAGCTCGGGCAGGAGCAGCTCGACGATCGGGTACGTGACCTCGGTGCGGGTCATGCCCGGTTCGGGGGGCTCGGTCAGGCCCTCCAGGAAGGAGTCGATCTGCCACTCGGCCAGCCGGGCGGTGGTCTGCCCCGTGGACCGGGCCACCTGGACCGCCATGGCCTCGCTGAGCAGGCCCGCCTCCACCAGGCCGGCGAGGCGGCGCAGGGCGAGGACGTCGGCCTCGGTGAGAGCCTTGGCCTGGCCGATGTCCGCGAAGCCCATGGCGCGCCAGAACCGCGAGGCCAGCTCCATGGAGACGCCGGCGCTCCGCGCGGCCTGGAACGGGGTGTAGCGGCGCTCGGCGCCCAGGATGAGCTGTTCGAGTCGCAGGGCCAGCGGGTCCTCGCCGCTGTCGGGGGCGTCGGGGTCCAACCGGCCGTCCCCGCCCGCGCCGGAGCCCGTGTCGTCGACGGTCACGCCTGCTGCCCTTCCGATCTGCCGCGGTCAGGTAACGACCGCGCTCAACTCTACGGCAGGTGTGCGCCAGCTCACTCCGTCGGGTTCGGCCGGCGGCACGCCTGTCGTTCGGGGGTGGAACGGTGCCCGGAGCTGCGGCGGGCGTCCACCGGGACCAGCGGTCCCGGGGCCCCGGCGTCCGGCCGGGGCGGCGTGTCACCGTCGTCGGCCGCCTCGTCCATCGTGGCCGATCGCGCGGTTTCCCGCCCCCTTGGGACGTCGGCTGGGACGTCGGCCCGCCGAGCCGGTCACCGGCCCGGCCGTCACGCCGGTCGCAGGTGGACGATGTCGCCCGCCCCGACCGGCTCCTGCACGCCCTCGCCGGTGGCGATGACCAGCCGCCCGTCGCCGTCCAGCGCCACGGCCTCCCCGACGAGCGACCGGTCGCCCGGCAGTTCCGCGCGCACCGTCCGGCCGAGGGTCGCGCAGCCCGCCGTGTAGGTCGCCTGGAGGCCGCTGGCCGCGGGGTCGCCGCCGGCGGCGCGCCAGCGCCGGTACCAGTCCTCCAGGGAGCGCAGCACCGCCCGCAGCAGCGGGTCGCGGTCCGTGCCGATCGCGCCGGCCAGGGCCAGGGAGCCCGCCTGCGGGACCGGGAGTTCGTCGGCCCGGAGGGTGACGTTGACGCCGACGCCGATGACGACGCCGTCCGTGCCGGCCCGCTCCGCGAGGATGCCGCCGGCCTTGCGTTCCTCGCCGTCCACGGTCAGCAGCAGGTCGTTGGGCCACTTGAGTGCCGTGTCGACGCCGGCCGCCCGGGACAGGCCGGTCGCCACGGCGACGCCGGTCAGCAGCGGGAGCCAGCCCCAGCGGGCCACCGGCACCTCGGTGGGCTGGAGCAGGACGGAGAAGAACAGGCCGGAGCGCGGCGGCGCCGTCCACTGCCGGTCGAGCCGGCCCCGGCCGGCCGTCTGCTCCTCCGCCACGAGGACGGTGCCCTCCCCGGCGGTGCCGGCGGCGGCCCGCGCGGCGAGGTCGGAGTTGGTGGAGCCGGTGCGCTGCACCACCTCCACGGTGCGGTAGAGGCTGCCCTCCCGGACCAGTCCGCGCTGCAGTGCCGTGGCGTTCAGGGGCGGGCGGTCCAGGTCGGACCAGCGGCTGTCGTCTGATGGATCGCGCGGCGTCATGCAAGCCACCCTAGGTGTGGTAAACGACGCAGTGCTGATCGGTAGGCACGCCACTACCCTACGGATGAGTAACCGTCCCCCCTTTTGAGCAGGCAGGGAGCCGCATCCCGATGTCCGAGCCGGAAGAGCGTCACGAGATCGACGAGATCGACATCCACACCACCGCGGGCAAGCTCGCGGATCTCCAGCGGCGCATCCACGAGGCGACACACGCCGGCTCGGCGCGCGCCGTCGAGAAGCAGCACGCCAAGGGCAAGCTGACGGCCCGTGAGCGGATCGAGCTGCTGCTCGACGAGGAGTCCTTCGTCGAGCTGGACGAGTTCGCCCGGCACCGGTCGACCAACTTCGGGCTGGAGCACAACCGCCCGTACGGGGACGGCGTCGTCACCGGGTACGGGACCGTGGACGGCCGGCCGGTCGCCGTGTTCTCGCAGGACTTCACGGTCTTCGGCGGGGCCCTCGGCGAGGTCTACGGCCAGAAGATCGTCAAGGTCATGGACTTCGCGCTGAAGACCGGCTGCCCGGTCATCGGCATCAACGACTCCGGCGGCGCCCGGATCCAGGAGGGGGTCGCCTCCCTCGGGGCGTACGGCGAGATCTTCCGCCGCAACACCCACGCCTCCGGGGTGATCCCGCAGATCAGCCTGGTCGTCGGCCCGTGCGCGGGCGGTGCCGTCTACTCGCCGGCCATCACCGACTTCACGGTCATGGTCGACCAGACCTCGCACATGTTCATCACCGGCCCCGACGTCATCAAGACGGTCACCGGCGAGGACGTCGGCTTCGAGGAGCTGGGCGGGGCCCGGACCCACAACACCACCTCGGGCGTGGCCCACCACATGGCCGGCGACGAGAAGGACGCCATCGAGTACGTCAAGCAGCTGCTGTCGTACCTGCCGTCCAACAACCTCTCCGAGCCCCCGGTCTTCCCCGAGGAGGCGGACCTCGCCGTCGGCGACGAGGACCGTGAGCTGGACACCGTCGTACCGGACAGCGCCAACCAGCCGTACGACATGCACACGGTGATCGAGCACGTCCTGGACGACGCCGAGTTCTTCGAGACGCAGGCGCTGTTCGCGCCGAACATCCTCACCGGTTTCGGCCGGGTCGAGGGCCGCCCCGTCGGCATCGTCGCCAACCAGCCGATGCAGTTCGCCGGCTGCCTGGACATCACCGCCAGCGAGAAGGCGGCGCGGTTCGTGCGGACCTGCGACGCCTTCAACCTGCCGGTGCTGACCTTCGTGGACGTCCCCGGCTTCCTCCCGGGCGTCGGCCAGGAGCACGACGGCATCATCCGGCGCGGCGCCAAGCTCATCTACGCCTACGCCGAGGCCACCGTCCCGCTGATCACCGTCATCACCCGCAAGGCCTTCGGCGGCGCCTACGACGTCATGGGCTCCAAGCACCTCGGCGCCGACCTCAACCTGGCCTGGCCCACCGCCCAGATCGCCGTCATGGGCGCCCAGGGCGCGGTCAACATCCTGCACCGGCGCACCATCGCCGAGGCGGCGGAGACCGGCGAGGACGCCGAGGCGGTGCGCGCCCGGCTGATCCAGGAGTACGAGGACACCCTCCTCAACCCCTACGTCGCGGCCGAGCGCGGCTACGTCGACGCGGTGATCATGCCGTCGGACACCCGCGCCCACATCGTGCGCGGGCTGCGTCAACTGCGCACCAAGCGGGAATCCCTGCCTCCGAAGAAGCACGGCAACATCCCCCTCTAGGCCCGCGGACCCCGGGAGCGGTCATGAACATCAAGGTCGTACGAGGCAACCCGACCCCCGAGGAGCTGGCCGCCGCCCTGGCGGTGGTCCGCGTCCGCGCCGCGGCGGCGGCGGTGGCGCCGTCCGGCGCGGAGGGACCGGCGGACGCGTGGGCCGACCCGGCACGGATCGCGGCCGCCCGCGTCCCCGCGCCGGGCCCGGCGTCCTGGACCCGCACCTACTGGCCGGCCTGAGGAGCGGCCCGGCACAACTTGAGTACGGGTACTCAGGCACCCCGGCCACCGGCGCCGCACGCTGGAGGGATGCTGTGGTCGGATCCCGAGGACGAGCCGCCGGAAGAGCTGCGCGACGCGCAGGACATGCTCCGGCGGCTCGGCCTCTTCGTGGCCTCGGCCATGATCCTGGTCATGGTCGTCATCGGTCTGAGGTGAGCCCGCCGGCCGGCGCTGACTAACCTGACGGCATGACTGACACGCCCCGCAGGCGACTCGTGCTCGCCTCCCAGTCCCCCGCCCGGCTCGGCCTGCTCCGGCAGGCGGGCCTCGCCCCCGAGGTGATCGTGAGCGGCGTCGACGAGGACGCCGTCACCGCCCCCACCCCGGCGGAGCTGGCGCTCGCCCTGGCCGAGGCGAAGGCGTCGGTCGTCGCGGCCAGGCCGGAGGTGCGCGGCGCCCTGGTGATCGGCTGCGACTCGGTGCTGGAGCTGGACGGCAGGGCGCTCGGCAAGCCCGCCGACGCCGAGGAGGCGGTCGCCCGCTGGAAGGCGATGCGCGGACGGGCCGGCGTGCTCCAGACCGGCCACTGCGTGTGGGACACCGAGGCCGGCCGGTACGTGTCGGCGACCGCCTCCACGGTCGTCCGCTTCGGCGAGCCGAGCGACGAGGAGGTCGCCGCCTACGTGGCCTCCGGCGAGCCCCTCCACGTCGCCGGGGCGTTCACCCTGGACGGCCGGTCGGCGCCGTTCATCGAGGGCATCGAGGGCGACCACGGCAACGTGATCGGCATCAGCCTGCCCCTGGTGCGCAAGCTCCTCGCCCGGCTGGGCGTCGGCATCACGGAGTTGTGGGCGCCGGGCGCGTGACCTGGGCGGGGACGGTGTCCTGCGGTTCGTCGTCGCCGTCCCGCGGCTCCTCGGTGCGGTCCGCCGGCGCGCCCGCGCCGCCGGACGACACGCCCGGCTGCGTCCACACGGCCGGTCCGCCGTCCGCGCCGGGCTCCGGGCCGGCGGCGCTCTCCGGCCCGGCCGCGCGGTCGTACGTCATCAGGAGCAGGACGATCAGCGCGAGGACGACGACCATGAACAGGAACGCCGTCCAGCCGACCAGACCCCAGACGAACGCGCCGAGCAGGCCGTGCACCACCGCCGCGCTGATCAGCAGGACCCGGCCGAAATCGGCCGGGGCGCGGTCGCGGACCGCCACCAGCAGGGAGACCAGCGCGCACAGCGCGAAGTAGGCGCCGAAGAGGACACCGCCGACCTTGGAGGACGTCGCCATCACGGACGGGTCGAGGCCGGCCAGGGACATGTGCTGGTGGTCGACGACCGTCCCCAGCAACCAGTTCAGCGCCGCGACGAGCACTGCCTCCGCGAGCAGGACGACCGCCACCAGCCACGCCACCGGTCTGCGCACCACCGGCCCCCACCCACTCTCACACCAGCAGCCTGTTACCTCAGGTACGTTCGGGACAGCTCGAACGCTACTAACGGGTAAACCCGGGGACAAGGGTTCGTGCGCCAGCAAAGAATCATTGGGCCATTCGTAGGGACTCGACAAAGAATCGGAGTGGGCCGCAGCACGCTCTCACAGAGACCTTGACCACACGGCGGGGCTAGGGTTTTCCGCAGGAGTCCTGCGTACGGCGGTGCGACAAGGGCTTTCGCGGGTAGGGCGAGCCTCGCATCACGCTCCGTGTGGGCAAGCTCACCAGTGGGGACGGGTCGAAGAGCCGTGTCGGCAGTCCCTAAACTCGGCTTGTTTCAAGGAGGGAGCCTCAATCGTGCGCAAGGTGCTCATCGCCAACCGTGGCGAAATCGCTGTCCGCGTGGCCCGGGCCTGCCGGGACGCCGGGATCGCGAGCGTGGCCGTCTACGCCGACCCGGACCGGGACGCTCTGCATGTCCGCGCCGCGGATGAGGCGTTCGCCCTGGGCGGTGACACCCCGGCCACCAGCTATCTGGACATCGAGAAGGTCCTGGGTGCCGCCCGGGAGTCCGGTGCGGACGCCGTCCACCCCGGATACGGCTTCCTCTCGGAGAACGCCGAATTCGCCCAGGCCGTGCTCGACGCCGGCCTGATCTGGATCGGCCCGCCCCCGCAGGCCATCCGCGACCTCGGCGACAAGGTGGCCGCCCGCCACATCGCCCAGCGCGCCGGAGCCCCGCTGGTCGCCGGCACCCCCGACCCCGTGAGCGGCGCCGACGAGGTCGTCGAGTTCGCCCGGGAGAACGGCCTACCCATCGCCATCAAGGCCGCCTTCGGTGGCGGTGGCCGTGGTCTGAAGGTCGCCCGGACGCTGGAGGAGGTCCCGGAGCTGTACGACTCGGCGGTCCGCGAGGCCGTCGCCGCGTTCGGCCGCGGCGAGTGCTTCGTCGAGCGCTACCTCGATCGGCCGCGCCACGTAGAGACGCAGTGCCTGGCCGACAAGCACGGCAACGTCGTCGTCGTGTCCACGCGTGACTGCTCGCTCCAGCGCCGCCACCAGAAGCTCGTCGAGGAGGCCCCCGCGCCGTTCCTGTCCGACGCGCAGGTGGCGGAGCTGTACCGGGCGTCCAAGGCGATCCTGCGCGAGGCCCGCTACGAGGGCGCCGGCACCTGCGAGTTCCTCGTCGGCCAGGACGGCACCATCTCCTTCCTCGAGGTCAACACCCGGCTCCAGGTCGAGCACCCGGTGACCGAGGAGGTCGCCGGCATCGACCTGGTGCGCGAGATGTTCCGCATCGCCGACGGCGAGGAACTCGGCTACGACGACCCCGCCCTGCGCGGCCACTCCTTCGAGTTCCGCATCAACGGCGAGGACCCGGGCCGTAACTTCCTGCCCGCCCCCGGCACGGTCACCACGTTCGCGCCGCCGTCCGGTCCCGGCGTCCGGCTGGACGCGGGCGTGGAGTCCGGCAGCGTCATCGGCCCGGCCTGGGACTCCCTGCTGGCCAAGCTGGTCGTGACCGGTCGCACCCGCGCGGAGGCGCTCCAGCGGGCCTCCCGCGCCCTGGAGGAGTTCCAGGTCGAGGGCATGGCCACGGCGATCCCCTTCCACCGCAAGGTGGTCACCGACCCCGCGTTCGCTCCCGAGCTCACCGGCTCCACGGACCCCTTCACCGTCCACACCCGGTGGATCGAGACCGAGTTCGTCAACGACATCAAGCCCTTCACCGCCCCCGCCGACATCGAGGCGGAGGAGGAGCTGGGCCGCGAGACGGTCGTCGTCGAGGTCGGCGGCAAGCGCCTGGAGGTGTCCCTGCCGTCCTCGCTCGGCATGAGCCTGGCCCGCACGGGTCTGGCGGCCGGCGCGAAGCCCAAGCGCCGGGCGGCGAAGAAGTCCGGGCCCGTCGCCTCCGGTGACACCCTCGCCTCGCCCATGCAGGGCACGATCGTCAAGATCGCGGTCGAGGAGGGCCAGGAGGTCCAGGAGGGCGACCTGGTCGTCGTCCTGGAGGCCATGAAGATGGAGCAGCCCCTCAACGCGCACAAGGCGGGCACCGTCAAGGGCCTGAGCGCCGAGGTCGGCGCGTCCGTCACGTCGGGCGCGGCGATCTGCGAGATCAAGGACTGAGCCCCGAAACACCCGAACGCCCGGCGGACCGCACCCACGGCCCACCGGGCGTTCCCACGTCCACGGCCGCACGGCCGCACGGCAAGCGCAGCGGGGAGGTGCGGGCGCACGCCGCCGGCCCCTAGTTACAGCCGCCCGCGCGGGCCCATGCCAGTCCCCGGAGCGGGAACGCGCGGCCGTACGACGCGAGCGGCCGAAGGCCACCAGCAGACAGGCGTCGGCCCAGCGGGGGCCTGCGGGCCGGGCGGGGCGCGCGAGGGATGCCTCCCCGGGGGCGAAGGCGCGCGGGAACATGCGAACATCCAGCGCGAGCCGCCGAAGGCGACCGGCAGACAGGCCGCTCGGCCGACAGGGGTGGCGCCGCGAGGGACGCCCCCCGGGGCGGAGAGGCATGTCCGCAGGGCGCCAGCCACCGAGGACCACCGCCAGACAGGCCCGCTCGCCCGTCACTGCCCGCCTGCGGCCAGGGACGGAGCCACAGGAGGAAACCCGGTCCCCAGGCGGAGGCGCGGGCCGCAGGGCGCGAGCCAGCAGGGGTGGCGCAGACGTTCCTGGCTACGGCGTGGGGCGCTCTCCCAGTACGTACAGCGCGGGCCGCCCAAGGGGCGGCAGGGAAGGGCCCAGTGGGCGGAGGCGCACGGCGGACGGCGCGAGCACACGGGCAGGGCGAGCCGCTGAAGGCCACCGGCAGCGGCAGGGAGGGCGCCCCCGAAGACGGAGACGGGGACGTACAGCCGCGTTGTGCGAGCGGCCGAAGGCCACCGAGAGGCGCTGCCATTGACCGCCACCTGCGCACGGCAAGCCATCTCTCTGCGCGGACGTACCCGGGCACGGCGTGGGCCGGTCCCCGGGGTAGGGGCGTACAGGCGTACAGGCGTACAGGGCGAGGCTCCGAAGGGCACCGGCAGGCAGTGCACCCACCGGCTGCGCGCGGCGGCACCTGCGTGCGGCAGGTGGGGCGGTCACGGTCGCCTACCGAGCCGCAGGAGCGGCACCTGCCCCCGGGGGGCGTACTGGCGTACGGCGCGACCCGCCGAAGGGCACCGGCAGGCAGTGCACCCACCGGCTGCGCGCGGCGGCACCTGCGTGCGGCAGGTGGGGCGGTCACGGTCGCCTACCGAGCCGCAGGA